>NZ_JAEMVB010000039.1 GCF_029215995.1 Sulfurimonas sp. SAG-AH-194-L11 | reverse complement strand
AGGAGCTACTCTAATAACCACAGGAGTAGTTCCATCTGATAATGTAATATCACAATTAGTCTGGATTAGATTATCATCTTCATATGCTTCTGCATTCCCACTACCACTTGCTCCACCTAGTTTCCCTTTAATAGGACGGCCAAGATAATCAAAAGCTATTCTGTGACTTCCTGAGACTTTGCACTCAGCACTAAAACTTAAGGATGTAATTCCATAACTCATACCTATATTTAATTTTTTCATTCCTTGAAACTCCTCCTCATTTATCTGCAATCTCTTGTCTGTACCACTATACCCACCTGTCATTACTTGATTAATATTTTCTGGATTCTTTGCTATTTCATCAAAATTTGCATCACCGCTACTACTACCACTAGAGTCTGAATATATAGTATATGCAATTTTATGATTTGAGGCAATAGTCGTTGTTCCAGATACTGATACAAAGGCTATCTGCCACCTTTTTTTATACCAGTTAGTATCACTAGCATCAAACTTATCATCAAGCATAGCTAAATGCTGTGTATATCTTATATGTGAGACTAATTGTATAGCGGCTTCTCTTACAGGATTTGTTCTTGTATTTGGCATTATAACTGCTGCTAAAATACCAATAACAACAATCACAAATACCAATTCTATCATTGTAAATGCTTTTTTCATGCTTTAAGTATAGCTAAAAAGTGTTTTATTTAGAAGTATTTATATTGTTTAAGGGGAGAAAAAAGTAATCAAAGAGCCTAAACTCTTTGATTATTATGTAGAAAGTGTAAAACTATATCTTTTGAGCTTCTGGAACATCATAAAGGATATCATCCATAGGATGTCTATACATTGGCATTGCAAGGCGTTTTTCATCAAGTACATGACCGATGAAGCCTATAGAACGACCAACGATAAAGAAAGCATTAAGAGTACCTGATTCGATGAATTCATCGATTTCATTCTCAGAGTAACCGAGTGCTCTCCACATATCTACCATTAAGATACCGATAGTACCATCAACATTTAAGATAAGGTTCTCTTTCTTAGATGTAGTTAATGCTTCAACTGTTCTTGCATAGTCAAGCAGTGGAGTTTTTGGAAAATGCTCTGCAGCAAAGTTCATAAGACCAGTTACACGTAAATCTGGATTCTTAAGAGACTTAATACGGTGACCAATACCTGGAATTGGCACACCCTCACCTTTCATATACTTTAAGAAAGCTTTAGGGTCAAGGTTGTTGTCATCTGCATGTTTGAAGTACTTAGCAGCACCATCAATAGCACCACCAAAACGTGGACCGATAGTTAAAAGACCAGTTACAAGAGACTCAACAACTGATTTACCTGCACGAGCAGTTACTTTAGCATTGTGAGCACCAGAAACAGCTGGACCATGATCAGCAACAGTTTTAATTACAGTCTCAATAAAGTCTGTAGCCCATTTTGGATACTGTTTTTTGAACCATAGAAGTGATATAACATCACCGATACCTTTACCCGTATCAGGAGTAGCAACACTAGAGATTGGGAAACCTGCATAAGTACACTCTTCACCACGATCATCAGAAATAGTACAGATAAACTCTTTACTTCTTCTAACATTTGGAAGCTTATTCATAGCTGGCTCAGGAATATCTTTGATAATACCTTCAGCATGAAGTTCATGATAAACAGCAGAAATGATCTCTGGTAAATCATTAAATGAAGTTGGAACATGGATTCCTGCATCTCTCATTGCATTGTTTTTATACTCAGCAGTTTCCATTTCGCCATTTGCAGAAGCACCTGCATGACCAAACTGAACACCTGAATCATAATACTTAGCAATTGTACCGATACACCATGCGATGATTGGTTTTTTGATAGTACCATTTTTAACAGCTTCTATCACTTTATACTCTTCAGTACCACCAACTTCACCTAGTAAAATCATATACTTTACATCTGGGTTTTTCTCCATACGAAGAAGATTGTCAATAAATACTGAACCAACAAAACGGTCACCACCGATAGCAACACCCTCAGCAAGACCATCAGCATTGATAGAGATTATGTTTGAAAGTTCGTTGAAAAGTCCACCTGAACGAGTAACTAGTCCACATGAACCTGTACGGTGAAGTTTAGAGTTAATGATGTTAGAGATAGTTCCACCAATATTTGCAACTTTAAATGCACCTGGAGTGATTGCACCAACAGTCGCAGGACCGATGATAGTAACATTTTTCTCTCTAGCTGTTTGATTCATAGCACGAGCTAAACGCTCAGGGATACCTTCAGCAGTAATCATCATAGATGAAAAACCACCAATTTCAAGTGCTTCCATAGTTACATCGTAAGCAGTTCTAAAAGATGCAAAGTTTAAAAGAACATCAGCTTGTGGCTGTGCTTTTTTCGCTGCTGCAGTCGTCTTAAAAAGAGGAATCATAACTTCATCAGGTCCGAAGAAGAATTTCTCAAATTTATTTCCACTTGTAGGTGCAACAATTGCAGCTACTGAAGGAGTTTTTCTTTGAATAGTATAATCGTAGTCTAACATTCTTTGGATAGCAGTTTTATTGTTATTCCAAAAAATAGCTTGTGTGTCTTTTGTGTATAATTTTTCCATTATTTCTCCTTACTTCTCTAATGCCATACGAACGATGTCAGTTACGTGTGTTTCTGGTCCATAAACTTCGATGTATAAACCTAATCTATCTGCAGCCTCTTTGATATCTTTAAGACCTTTTTCATAGTTAGGTCCTCCACGACGAACGTAAATTTTAAGATCAATAGCTTTCATTTTTTCAGCATAAATTTCAAATGCTTGAATAATACCTGTAAATGTTTTAGCAACATCAGTAAAGTTAGCAATAGCTCCACCGATAATCATAACTTTGCCACGTCCAGATGCATCTTTTTCTCTAGTCATTAAATCAAGTAATGTCTCTGCATAAAACTTGGTCTCACCAGTAGTTGGTCCACCTGAGTACTCACCGTAATTAGCAAGGTCATCTATTCCTGCCATATCTGCAATAGTATCAGCATAAACAACTGAAGCACCACCACCGGCAACCATAGTCCAGATTCTAGCTTCTGGCTTAAGTAGAGTAAGTTTTAATGAAGCACCAGTTTTAGAATCAGCTTCTTCAATAGCTTCAACTTCAGGTGACTTAGCTTCCATACCAAATGCTGTAGGATACTCAACATCACCCCACTCTTCTACCATCATAAATCCAGCAGTATCATCAAGTTTTGCAACCATATCAAGTAGTTCTACTTTATTACCTTGAAGAACGAAAGGATTAATTTCAAGGTATGCAAAGTTTAGTTCACGATAAGCTCTAAAAAAACCAATACAAAACTCTGCAAAGTTTGCCTTATCTTTATCAGCTACATCTTTAGGTACATTTGCACGGATACCTTCAGCTATCTCTTCTTCAGTTGCAGTAATTGGGAATGCTACTTCTATAACTTTTTCATCCCAATTCTCTTCAATTGCGATACCACCTTCTGCAGACATATAGATAACATCATCATCACCTACACATGTTGCAGAAACATAATACTCTTCTGATTGCTCATGTGGAGTAAACGGCTCAACAATAAAGTTAGTTAGTTTATCTACAGATGGCTCACCAGTAGGTTTGTCACCATCAAATGAGAAATAAACACTCTGATTTCCAGTAGATTTTTCATCTATCCAAGAAGCAGCTTTCTCTAGTGTAACATCACCTGGCTTTTTGTCTTTAAAAAGAACTAAATCATTCATACCACGTTTACCAAATAACATATCTGGTTTTGCAACTAAGTTTTTCTCTTTAATCCAAGGTGCAGTTTTCGCAGCCTCTTTTAGTTCTGATCCATTTTGAACCATTACAGTCTCATATGCATAAGTAAAGTCTGGAAAGTATTTATCCCAATGTTTTGCTAAGATTGACTTAGCATCATATTCGCGTATCGCTTTTTGAGCCATGTGAAATTCCCTATTTTAATATTTGTTCGGTATTTTATCATAAAGTTATTAATTTAATATGCTGTGGTTATACTAAGTTTAAAAGTAGCTTAGATATTGTTTAGTATAGTAACATCTCCTTTATATAGAACAGTGTCCTTGTAACGAATTGTAACATTAGTGGGCTTCTCTGTCATGATATTTTTTTCTATTAATAAAGTATTATTACACTTTGTAAGACCATAAAACTTTAAACGCTTTTGCATTCTTTCATTAGTTGTTAGGCACTCTATATTTCTCTCTTTAAGACTCTTTGCCAGTTCTTTTGCTACATGCATTTCATAAGCAAAGTGTTGTTTTGGATTTGAGATAAATGCATAGAGTTCTTTATTAAAAAATACCAACAAAGTGTTAGAAATCAAAAATACAAAAGAGAGTATAAATGCAAGTTTGTAGGGTTTTCTATATATCTTTAGTCGAACTCTATAAGAACTTATAAAAGAGTTTGCTGCTAATGGTAGTGCTATTATAAGGTAAGGGGCAAAATGTTCTAGCGGTATTCTTTGTCTAAATGATAGAACAAGTGAAAGAATTAAAGCGGTAGATGAGATATACCAAAGCATATCTACCTTAGAACTAATATATCTTCTATAAAGTGCATAAAAAAGATATATAAATATAATCGGTGTGAATATTGCACTATATACACCTATGGTATCTAAAAAATGACCACTAGGAGAGCCCTTCACTTCAAAACCATATAGATAACTTGTCAGCAGATACAAAACAAGCACATAGACAACATTATACTTTTGTTTGTTCATACTGTAATATACAGCTAAACCTAAAAATAGATATACAAATCCAATATCTAAAATAGAGTATATAAATAACAAAATATTTAAATATCTTTGTGAAACTTTTTCACTTAAATAAACGAATAGTAGTAAGCCAAAGATAATCATTCCAGCGGAGTTTACAATCATTGCAGAACTTACAACACCAGGTAAAAGAATAAATACTAAGAGTAACCAAAGTCTATTTCTCTCTATTTTTATGTAGCGTTTGGATATTTCATACATTAAAATAGCACTTAAAAGATGAAAAAGTATCATCACTAAACGTAGAGAAAAGTCATTGTGTCCAAAAAGTTTTAGACAAAGAGAGCTTAAAAATGACAATACAGAAAAGTTTCCATAGAGGAGAGATGCCTCCTCATACGAAATAGAGATATGAGAAGTCTGTAAAAAAAGGATAAGTGTGTCTACTCCTAAAATAAGGAAGAAGACATATTTTAACATCATAACTTTAAGAAGTTTCCAATTATCTCATGTCCATACTCACTCATGATAGACTCAGGATGAAACTGAACGCCATATATCTTTTTGTCTTTTACTTTTAATGCCATTATCTCTTCATCATCTGTACTTATAGCGGTCGCTTCAAGTATAGAGGGAAGTGAATTTTTTTCTACTATAAGAGAGTGATAACGTGTAGCTATAAACTCCTTAGGCAAACCCTTGAAAATATCGCAACTTGATATCTGTTTCATCGTAGATGTTTTTCCATGCATCATATTTTTTGCTCGTACAACATTCCCGCCAAAGACTTGAGCGATACTCTGATGTCCTAAACAAATCCCTAAAATAGGTAGTCTATCTGCAAAATATTTGATAGCTTCAAGTGTTATACCCGCTTCATCAGGGGAAGCTGGACCAGGAGAGATAATAATTTTTGCTGGGTGCAGTGCTTCTATCTCTTTAACACTCATCTCATCATTTCGTATTATCTTCAAGTCTGCACCAAGTTCACGACAATACTGTACAATGTTGTAAGTAAAACTATCATAGTTATCTATCATTACAATCAAAAATTATTCCTTAAGCTTTAGTAACATAATTATATCATACTTACCTGACTCTTAAAAAGATGGGGAACCTTGGTTTTTTGTATTTTGTTAATTCTTTATATTTAAAAGTTACTATACTTCCGATTTTAGGTGGATTTTTTCTCTCTTTATCACTAAAACCTGAGCCTATAAAAAAGAGTATGCCATTTGGTAATTTACATTGCAAAGAACCAAGCACTTTACTATACTTACCTTTTCCTTTTTTATGTCCAACAACTTCACACTCTGTATCTAAGAAACTTTTTACTTTGAGTGCTTTTGATGTTCTCTTGTTTATGTAAGGCTGTAGTGGGTCACGAACGACTATACCTTCGCCACCTCTACTTTGTACTTTTTTTAAAAACTCCATCATAGCTTGTCTGTTTTTTATCTTTATTTGCGGGATGATTTTTATATATAAAGATTCATAGGTTTTTACTTTTTCTAAGCGTGTAAACAAATCACCCTTAGCATTTGGAACCTCAAATATATAGTGTTTTATCTCAGTCCACTCTACACCCGGAACTTTATCTCTTACTATACTAGATATATTTTCAAAATCTCTGTGTTTACTCCAAAGCTCGCCATCTATGGCAAAAGGAGGATACTCTTTTAAAAACCATTCAGGTGCATGGATGATCTTACCACCACGACTTAGTAACTGTTTTCCATCCCAGTAAGCACGAATCCCATCAAGTTTTTCACTCATAACCCAATCAGTAATGTTTTGATCTTTATATATTTTAAGAAGTAAA
>NZ_JAEMVB010000038.1 GCF_029215995.1 Sulfurimonas sp. SAG-AH-194-L11 | reverse complement strand
GGGAGAGAAACTTTAGGGATGTATATGTTACTCATGGTAAAGATAAAGACAAAGAACAGGTCTTAATGGACTTTAGAGATAAGGGAAGTCTTTTAATCTCTACAACAGTTGTTGAAGTAGGTATCTCTCTTCCTAAACTTACAACTGTAGTTATAGTGGGAGCAGAAAGGTTAGGTCTATCAACACTCCATCAGTTACGTGGAAGAGTAAGTAGAACGGGTCTAAAAGGCTACTGTTACCTTTATACAAATAAGGCAAAGTCATCGCGTTTAGAACAGTTTGTTGATACTAAAAGTGGGTTTGATATCGCAAACTTAGATTTAAAGTTTAGAAAAAGTGGGGATTTACTTAAAGGAACTTCTCAGAGTGGAAATCAATTTAAATGGTTTGATTTTTCAGAGGATGAAGGAATTGTAAAGATAGTAAAAGAGGACTTAGCAAAAGGAGACAACTCCTTTTGCAAGAGTGTTTAGTAGAGCCCAAACTTACTATCGTTTCGCTTGTATAAAACACGAGTTTTCCCATCGTGGTCGATGAAAATTTCAAACATTTTACCACTCTCTTTGAGATCGTTTAAAACATCTTCTACTTCACGAGGTTTATACAGATCTAGTTCAACAGGTACTATCTCATCTTCCATTGCTTCAATAGTTGCTTTTATGTCTACATTATCAGCTTTAATTTCATTGAGACCTACTTTATGGTGGTCACTCTCTCTATCATGGATACGGCGCATCGCTTTTTGAGCACGTGAAATTGCAATGTCAATAGCGGTATAGAGGTCATCATCACTCTGTTTAATTACTATAGAATTTTTGTGTGCTAGGTTTATAACAAACTCTACAACAGAGTGTTCTTTACCTTTTTTTGTTTGCGCAGAGGCAACAACATTAACAGAGATGATTTCTAAGTTAAACTTGTTAAGTGTTTCAATAGATGTCGTCATATGTGCTTTAATAGCATCTGTGAGTTCTAAGTGTCTTCCAGTTAGAGAAATATTCATAATTTAATCCTTTGTATGTGACATGGATAAATTATAGCATTAAACTGTTTACAAATATTAAAGAATTAAAGTTTTTGTATAGTTCTTCTAAAATATCGTATCTGTTCAGTACTTATAGTCGGATTATTAACACCTACTGCTACATCTATAAGTATAGAACCATTTTGTTCTGCTGTTTCAACGGTAGCATATCTTTGTGCTGCATTACAAGTTGCAGGAAAATTAGTATAGATATAGCGCACTGTAATGTTTATGTCATAAAAAGTGTCTTGTGTAAAGTTATCACCTGTATAGTTACAAGGATTTGTACTGTTGTTATCTTGGGCTATTCGTAAGAGGGCATACTCAGTAGCACTTTTTGAAAGAAGAACTGACTGCTCATAAAGATAAAGATCTGCTGTTTGTTTACTTGTTTGGGAAGTAAGAGATAAACCCAGAGCCATAATTGTAGCAATAGTTACAATAACAACGATAGCCATAATCATAGCTATTCCTGAACGTGAAGTCCTTAAAATATTGTTTTTTCTTTGCATAAAGAATATTCTCCAATTGTACTTTTTGCACAGACTTGTATTTTCAAAATAGAACCAATAGATGTAAATCTAAATGTACTAATATTTTTCATGATAGTAAAGTGTTTTATATTTTTTGAAGAATCATAAAACTTCTCGCCATCCCATGGTTGATAGTCAAAGTAATAGACTAAATCAAAGGTATTGTCCGTTGCATCAATATTCTCAATTACAACAGCATTTGCTGTCCAAGCAAGTTTATAGTACTCATAGACATCAATTCCGGTAAAAGTATTTACCCCTGTTCTAGGAGAAAATTTATCAATATTCCCCGCACCTGCTATAGAATTTATAGGGTGCATAACACCTGTCTGGTCTGTAAGTGCATTTCCATCCCATCCATATCCATCTTTGTTAGTGTTTGAACCGATGAAGTATAGAGCTGCATTACTTATATCACTATTACCATGAGAGAGTATACCTATTAGGTTAGTAATTGCTGTTGTGTTAGTTTGAGGTGAGACAAGAACTGTAGGACTAGCATTTGTGTTGTTTAAGTCTATTATACCACTCCAGTTTGGTAAAGTGGTAGAACGGAATCCTTCAACATCACTACTTATCCACTCGAGTACTGTATAGCTTAGTGTGTCATCTAAGTTTGCAATTGAGTCGAATGTAACTACTTCACCTGTTCTTGCAATTACAGAGTCTTTAATTCTGTACTGTAATCTAGATGAGATAAACTCAACCGCACTTGCACTGTTTGACTGAAGAGTATGGTTTATACTTGTAAAAATAAAACTTTTGTATGCTTGGGCTAAAAATTCAACACCAAACTTTCCAATGATACCCATGATGACTATAACAAAGATAAGCTCTATCATGGTAAATGCAAAACGAGACTTCATTAGTACTCCTGCTTTAGGTAATCAACTTCACCTATGTTTGCACTATATGTAGTTAATTTTGTTAGTGTTTTTCCATCACTATCTGTTATTGTGATGGTAATGCGTTTCATATTAAGGTTAGCAGGAGTATTAAAAGTTACATTCCTATCTACTGTAATTGTGGAAGTATACTCTCGTTTATAACCTGTTGCACCTCCTGTATCAAGAGTAAAAATATTTGTAGTTCCGACCATATCATCAAGGGCATCGATATCTGCATCATTACTAGCATCAATGGGAGATACAGTACTATCTGCTAAACATTTTCTATGGAGTGGTTGATTTATATGTCCAGGCATCTGTCTATATGTAGGTGAATTATTGTCGTTATTGCAGTTTCCTGTATGGTCTATAACTCTTGCATAAGAGTTAGGAGCAGAAGCATCTGTTGAAGCCTCGTCCCAGTTTCCTGTTATACCTTCATTTAACCCTGTTGCAGAAGCAAATATTGCCTCTTGTATTAAGTTTGCATCAACACCTTTAGCAATGACCTGATTCATCATAGGAAGGGAAACAACTGTAATTGCAATAATAACAATAGCAAAGATAAGCTCAATAAAAGTAAATGCTCTTCTTTTTACCACATACTTCTCCTGTTAGTGATATCCGTAGCTCTTTTTATAGTTGTTTTATCTGTCTCTTTTTTTCCTGCCCATGTGTCATTACTATTTATAAATTCTACTTCAAACTCATTAGTATTAGCACCGGCGTCATACTTATCATAGAGTAACCATAATGAGGCATTGTTTTCCATAGTTGTTTTAAATGGATAGCCTTTTGTCTCAGTGTATGTAAGTGGCACAGTTACTGCACTAACACCTGTGGCTACTCCTACAGTAATATCACCTGCTCCTGATTTTTGAGTTATAGTGCCTACTGTTCCAGATGATACGATATGAACTGGATTGATAAACCATCGTGGATCATCTGTAGAGTTAGAGTTAACACCGCCGGGTAAGAGTGTTTTATCACATACATTACCATTTATAGTACCACTACAATAGGCTTCATAATAAATCAAGGCATCACCGCTATTACCTTTGAACCTTTGTCTTGGAGCATGAGTTCTACCGTAGATAAAAGTTGCAGTTTGTGCTGCGGTAGTAGCTCCATTAATAGTATCTAGTGTTCCAGTCCCCGAGATATAGATAGATGAAGCAATTATATTGATATTAGCTCCATCAATACTAAATGGATTAACAGCATTACTAACACTTCGACTATAATTAAAAATAAGATTAATAGAAGCATTAGTATCTGTACTGTTTATAGTCTTGACACCGTTAGTAAAATTAAGAAGGAGACTATTGTTCGCATCACTTATATTTTCGCTTAAAGATGTGTCTGTTACATTTGGAAGAGTATAGGTAATGTTGACAGGATTTTCCCATGATGTGGATGTAAAGTTTAAGGTAGTGTCATTATTATCATTTTGAGCAGTTATAGTTAAATCCATACCAGCAGATACATTTAAATCATTTGAAAGGTAGGTATAGGTAGCACTATTATAATTTAAAAGTTGTGCTCCACTGAGTGCAAAATGGTCAGGTATAAAGGTAACATTTATATCACCACAGATGTAAGCACCTGTAGCACTACAATCAGCTACAGTATCCCCATTATCAATATCTACTTTGGACCAATTTATATCTTGAAAAAGTAGGTTTACTCTTCCAACATCATCAAAAGAGACTGATACAACATCAGTGTCTGTACTAGTTTTAGAGATAGATCGACCATCGATAATGTCAAAGTCAGTAGCTCCAAGTGTCAAAGTTCCATTGAGTGTTGCTGTCCCATCTGTTCCATCAGGATTATATATAGTTTTGTTTGTATCGAGTGTAGAATTAAGCATACTTCTAGCATTTAAAATAGTATATCCAACAGTAGGAGTATTTAAAAAATCTTCTCCTATTAGTGTGAAGTTATATGGGATAGCAGAATGAAGCAACTCTATATCAGTTCCAGCAAGAGATAGTGTAAACTTATCAGGACGAATAGCAAAACTATCTACAGAACAAGTCTTTTGTTCTCCAGCTCCATTATCATAACTCATTCTAAAAGATACATTTTGCATCGCTTGATTATGTGTAACTGGAAAGTTTGTTGATGAGTTATTATCTAGGGTAATTATTTGGGGTAAAGACAAATCAACTGCTTCATTACATAGTGTTTGTTTACATGTATCATCTACACAACTATCATAATTTGGTGTTTGAATTAGAGTAACATTTATATCTCCATTATATAAGCTTAAAGCATCTTTTGTGTTATTAAGGGAAATAAGTTTGACAGTAAATTGACGACCTGCTACTTGAGTTACTAAGTATGTTTGAGCACTAGTTTGATCAGAAAAATCTGCAGTACCACCATTTTCATTCACAACATTAAAAGCTCCAAGTGCTCCACCAACACTTCCTGAAGTATTTAAATCTTGACACTGTACAATTAACTGTGCATTGTCTGCTCCAATAGTGATAGAATCCGTTTGAAATGAGGCTTTAAATTCTAAGTAATTTAATAAGTCTATCTCTTGAGTACTATCGCTTATAGAGATTGACCCTTTAAGATTAACTTTAACAATTTTATCTGTATCGCTAAAGCCATTAGCTACATCTAGTTGTCCACCTGCAAGATTAGATGCACCAGAACCTACTCTCCATGTGCTTATGTTGTTAGTATAGTCTCCAAGGTCATCAGGATCATTAGAAAGATTATTATCAGCATTATACCTGTCAGATATATTAACATATGAAGTTGTTCCAATATTTAATATATTTGTTGATGCTGCTGTATAGTTAAAGTTAGTTTGATTTAAATAAATTTGTACTTTATTGGCTATCTCAACATCTGTATCTAGAAGATTTTTCTTCATATTAGAAATCCAAAAATTAAATGTATACTCTTCATTATTATTGATAGATTGACCTGATACAAATGCACCATTTGCAAAAATATCATTTCCTGCTGAGTTGACAATTGTATCTATATAGTAACAGACTCTTGGCTTGTAAAGTTCTGTTGTAAAGGATACCATACTTGGGTAGTATACATCGTTGTTAGTCTGAAGGGTTATTTGTACAGCATAGGTTAAGGCAGTAGGGTCGGCATCTCGTTTGTCTGTTAATATTGCACTTGTATCGAATACATCAATATCGATACCATTAGTATTGTCAAAGTTAGGATTTCGAATTAAATTACTACTTACCTGACCATCAAAAATATTGTCTTGTTGTGCTCCACCTAGTTTATTACCATCGAGTGAAATGGAGTCTGTTGTATAGAGATGTTCACCCTCAGCTGAAAAAACAGACATCTCTGAATTGATTGTGCCTCGTTTTGGTAGTAGTAAACCAGTAATATCAATAGGGTTGTCACCACTAGTTGAAGAACTTAGATATAGATATCCACTGTATATTGAATTATTCCGTAATTTAGAATTAGTATTACTACTGTCTTCTGCATAAATTATGACTAATGACCAAGCTCCATATGTTCCTGAACCATTAACATATAGCTGACCTTCTGAAGTTAAAAGGTTAGCAAGGGTTATTTCTAATGTTGTGCCTGGAGAGTATGTTCCAAAGTATTTTGTTATATTAGCAAAAGAGGAATAGTTTGCTATATCAGCTACTTCAGCTCTATAGTCAAGTTGTTGAGCAGAAACTAGTTGATAAGGTGAGTTTCCTATTTGAAGTTGTACTTCATTTGCCTTAGTATCTTTAATATCTTGGGTAGGTAGGTCATTGGCAAAAGTATAGTTATAGTTATCTACATAAGATGTAAGAGAACCATTATTTAAATTTCCTTGCCAAAAAAGTCCAGCCCATACGATTTCTTTATAAGTAGAAGGAAATTGTAATGTAGCACTTGTAGAGTTGAAAGTTGATGTATTACTATCAATATCAAGGTGTTTTACAATATAACTATTATTAGTAGCATCTATATTTGTCGTACAGGAGAGATTACTATAATCAGTTGTAGTTTGATCCCAAACAGTTGTTGTCGTTACACACTGAACAGTATTCCCAATAATTTGAGTATTCCCAATAATATTTTGAGTCTCTAGAGGATTTATAAGTTCAAAAGGTCTAATACCTAATGTATAATTTGTTTCTTGACTAACCCTAATAAGAAAACTTTTTATATTTGATTCACCATCTTTATCGGTAGCTGAAAGTGTTAGTGTTTGTGACTCTAATACTGTTGGTATTCCAGAAATGACACCAGTTGAGGTATTAAAACTTAAGCCTGTCGGAAGTGTACCTATTAAAGTATAGGAGAGTATCGGGTCGGCATTTGTGAGTGTTACATAAGTAGATAAGTCTAAACTATAGCTAGTATCTGGTGGTGTTTGTTGGTCTGGAATCGTGTCTATTACTGGAGGAGAGTCTACAAGAACAATGAAATCAAAAGTTATGGTGAATTTTAATCTATTATTATGGTTTTTTTCCTCCATATAAACATAGTAAGTTTCGCCACTATCTACATTAAATGTATAGCTGTCAGACTTTTTTGTACTGTCAGATGGATCATAAATATTTTTTTGATCGCAGATAGTAGCTATTCTCATTCTTTGGTCTTGATTGGTACCATTAAATGATATAGTTATACTTCCAGCAGTTGCAGTTGAAAATTTAAAGTAACGTTTATTTTCATTAGTTGTATTTTCACTATAAGATTTATTTGCACTGGAAATTGCACCATTTACTTCTAGAACATCTTCTCCAGGACATTGATAACTTGCTGCAAGTGCATTAGATTGAAAGAAAAAGAATAGACCGAAAATAGTTAAAAATTTAAGAATTAAAGTTGGCATAATAGACTCCTCAATACAATAAAATAACTACACACAAAAACGGGGCTCAGTAGCATTTTATTACATATTTATCTCTATTATCTACCTCTTAAGCTTATACTATGCTTAAA
>NZ_JAEMVB010000037.1 GCF_029215995.1 Sulfurimonas sp. SAG-AH-194-L11 | reverse complement strand
AATAATTTTTTACTAAGTGGTTTTGAGTTTGAAGAAAATGATGATTTTTTAAAATTTAAATTTAAAATTGTCAACTCAATAGCTCTCATCGTAACAATATTTAGTTTGATATTCGCAATATTAAGCAACTTAGGTATTAACGAACTTGGAGTAATTCATACAAATGTAAATTATGCTTATGCCCTGATAGCTCTGCTTAGTACTGCTTACTTAAGACTTTCAAAAGAAAACCTTATGGTTTCAACACATATAATACTAGTAGCTTCACTTCTTACATTCGCTTCAGCCCTTGTTTTTGTTATACAAGATGAGTTTAGAATCATCTGGTTTTATCTTCTGGTATATGCTGCATATATTTTAGCTGGTAGTATGTATGGAATAGCATATACTATTGTCTCCATAGTTGTCATCCTTTTAGAAAATTATTTTTTTGATTTAGGACTCTCTGAGCTTGCAATTAACTCGGCTATCTTAGGTCTTGTAATAGGAAGTTTTTTATCTTTTATATATACAAATAAAATCACACAGTACCACGAAATACTT
This sequence comes from Sulfurimonas sp. SAG-AH-194-L11, assembly GCF_029215995.1. GTDB lineage: Bacteria > Campylobacterota > Campylobacteria > Campylobacterales > Sulfurimonadaceae > Sulfurimonas. The sequence goes on along the minus strand of NZ_JAEMVB010000037.1, from coordinate 6,875 downwards.
TATAATAAAAACAAAGAACTTGAGAAACTTTCCTCAACAGATTTTCTTACTGGTATTATGAATAAACGAATTTTTGAGCAGACTATACATAATATTTTTGTGAAGTCTAATAAAAAAAGAGAAATTTTTGCACTTATTATCCTAGAGTTAGATTATTTTAAAGAGATAAATACTCAGTATGGACATGTAGTAGGTGATGAAATTCTTGTCTCATTTACATATGTAGTAAAGTTAATACTGAAAAAAGAAGATGTTTTTGCTCGTATCTCTGGTGCAGAATTTGTAGTAGTACTAGAAGATACGAGTAAAAAAGATGCAATACGAGTTGCTCAGAAGATTTGTCAAGAGCTTGCAAGACGAGAGATTTATGTAACAGGTAACAGTATTCAAGTCAACACAAGTATAGGTGTCTCAATGAGTGAGCCTGAAGATACACACTTCACTGAAATATTTAAGCGAAGTGACAGAGCCTTAGATAAGGCTAAAGAAGAGGGTCGCAATAAGGTCTGTATCTTATAAGGGCTATTGCCCTTTTTTAAGAATAACAGTAGTTGATTTGTCAAAGTTAAAGTACTTGTTTGCAACATCTTGAACTTTCTTAGCAGTTACTTTTAAAATATCCTCTTCATAAGTCATAAGTGGGCTTATGTCTCCACGAACAAGATAAGAACCATAAAGGTTAGCAACAGATGTTGAACTCTCTAAAGAGTAGATAAAGTCCGACTTAGTATTTACTTTTACCTTATCTAACTCCTGCTTTGTTACCTTAGTGGTTTTCATAAGTTCTATCTGTGCTATTAACTCTTTTTCTACAGCCTCAGCACTTACCCCAGGGTTACATGTAGCCATAAAGATAAAGAGACTCGGGTCGATGTTTTCCATGTTGTAAGCATAGACACTATTTACCATTCTTTTTTTATCTACAAGCTCTTTATAAAGACGTGAACTTTTTCCTGAAAAGAGTATCTCACTTATCACACTGAGTGTAATTTGATCTTTGTCTTTAAAGTCAGGGATATGAAAAGTAATAGCAATCATTTCAACTTCGGTATCTTTTTTAAGCATAACTCGTTTAGCACCATTTTGCTCTGGTTCGATAAACTTAACCTTAGGAATCTCACCACTGTTCTTGATGTCACCAAAAGCTTTTTTAGCACGTTTAAAGACCTCTTTAGGCTCTACATCACCAGTTACTATAAGAATGGCATTGTTAGGTTGGTAGTAAGTACGGTGAAACTCTTTGATGTCATCAATAGTCCATGTTCTGATGTCATTCATAAAACCTATCGGAGTCCAATGGTATGGGTGATACAAAAAGGCATTATTAAAGAGTCTAAAGTAAAGAAAACCTAAAGGATTGTTATCAGTTCTCCAACGACGCTCTTCAGTTACAACATCGCGTTCAGGTTGAAACTCTTCATCTTTGAGTCTAAGGTTTTGCATAAGTTCAGCATAAAGGTTTATAGACTTTTTAAGATTATCACTGCTTGACTTTATATAGTAGTGTGTATAGTCAAAACTCGTACTTGCATTGTTAACGCCACCGATGCTTTTAACTTGTTTGTCAAACTCTCCAGCAGGCAAGTTTTTTGTAGATTTAAAGTTCATATGCTCTAACATATGAGCGATTCCAGTTTTTCCCATAACTTCGTTACGACTTCCTACTTTATAGAAAATGTCAGTACTGATTACATTTGTTTCATTATGAAGAGGGATTACAACGATTTGAAGTCCATTTTTAAGTGTTTTTGTCTCAAAACTAGGAAGTGGTGAAGGCATTTTTGTGTTCTCGCTTATTTTTTTATTTTTATTTGGCATATTCTTATAGTCTATAAATGGTGACGCGAACATAACTGAACTGCTTAAAAGTAGGGTGCTTATAATTTTTGTCATATTATTTTCTATCTGCACCGATAGCTTCAGTTATATTAGCATACCCATCAGCTTTAAGAAGTTCAATAAGTTCTTTGTTGATGTTCATAATCATATCTGGACCATGAAAGATAAGCCCACTTAAAATCTGAACAAGATTAGCACCCGCTTTGATACGTTTGTAAGCTTCAGGAGCTGAGTCAATCCCACCAACACTTATTAAGATAGTTTTACCATACAACTCTTTAGCAATTGCTTCAAAGATTTTAAAACTTTTCTCTTTAAGTACTGCACCACTAAGTCCACCTATGGTTTTAGGGTTTTTCACAAGTGAGTAGTCTATGGTAGTGTTTGTAGCGATGATACCATCAGCCCCTTTGTCAACGGCCATCTTAGTAAGTGCTACAGCATCTTCTATCTCCATGTCAGGAGCAATTTTGAGCAGTATTGGCATATCTGTAAGAGCTTTAGCTTCTTTAAACAGAGCACCGATAAACTCTTCGTTTTGTAAGTCACGAAGTCCGGGAGTGTTTGGTGAAGAGATGTTTATAACGAAATAATCACCTAAACCATCAAAAGCTTTTATAAGGTGAGTGTAGTCGTTTATGGCTTCACTCTCAGGAGTTACTTTATTTTTCCCGATGTTTATACCGATAGGAGTTGTAAAAGGAAAGCGCTGTTTGAGCTTTTTGATGACTTTAAGTGCACCATCATTATTAAATCCCATCGCGTTTTGGATAGTCTCTTCTTCGATGTGTCTAAACATACGAGGTTTAGGATTTCCAGCTTGAGGTTTAGGAGTAACAGTCCCAATCTCAGTAAAACCAAATCCTAAAACCTGCATACCACGAATCATAGTCGCATTTTTATCAAAACCAGCACCAAGGCCGATAGGATTTAAAAAAGTACGACCAAAAATCTCTTGGTTTAAAATAGGGTCATTGATGAAGTGTGATTCTAAAAAGGCGTTAAAAGGAATCTGACAGATGTTAGGTAAACGCAGGGTATACTCTGCTAAATGATGAGCGGTCTCTGGTTGAAGTTTGAAAAGTAAGGGTTTAATTGCTGAGTAATTTATCATAGAGAGATTATACTAAAAAAAAGGTAATAGTTTTATTAGCCCTTAAGTAACATTCATATACACTTTCAAAAATTGAAACTAAACAAAAGTAATTACATTGACAACAGAATACAACGACTTAGAAATATTAAGAGCGATCAAAGCAGATGTATCACAACCCTCTATAGCAAAAGAGATAGGCTTTAGTGTAGGAAAGGTAAACTTCATACTCAAAGCTCTCATAGAAAAAGGCTTAGTAAAGAGTGAAAGGTTTTTATCTTCAAACAACCGTATGAAGTATGCATACTTACTAACAGATAAAGGTGTCAAAGAAAAAATGAAACTTACACAGAAGTTTATAGATAGAAAGAAAGCTGAGTATGAAGAGTTACAAAAAGAACTAGAACAAGACAGACAAAACTATTTAAGTTGTGAGGAAAATAAGTGACAAATATAATCTTATGTGGTGGAAATGGCACAAGACTTTGGCCAATTAGCCGAACACTTATGCCTAAACAGTTTGTGAAACTCTTTGATGATAGGTCTCTTTTTCAACTTACAGTAGAGCGAAATTCAAAAGTATGTGACTCTCAGTTTATAGTCTCAAATACTGAACAGTATTTCTTAGCACTTGACCAACTAGAAGAACTAAAACAAACTAATAACAAGTACTTACTAGAACCAATTGGAAGAAACACTGCTCCAGCGATAGCTTTAGCATGTTTGGCTTTAGAAAAAGAAGAGATGGTTTTAGTAACGCCATCAGATCACTTAATAAAAGATGAAAATGAGTATGCAAAAGTATTACTGCAAGCAAAAGAGTTAGCAGAAAAAAACAACCTTGTAACTTTTGGTATTACTCCGACATTTGCTGAAACTGGATTTGGATATATTGAATCTGGAGAAGAAAATAGTGTCAGAGCTTTTCATGAAAAACCTGATTTTACTACTGCTACTTCTTATCTAAAAGAAGAAAATTACTACTGGAATAGCGGTATGTTTATGTTTAAAGCAGGAGTATTTTTAGAAGAGTTAGAAAAACACTCTCCTAAAGTTTTTGAGGCTTGTAAGGGTGCATTAGCAGTAGTGTCAGCTGAAACTAGTGAGCTTATACGAATAAAACATGAGGATATGATAGTAATCCCAGAAGACTCTATCGATTATGCCGTAATGGAAAAATCTGATAGAGTAAAAGTAGTCCCATCAAATATAAACTGGTCAGATGTAGGAAGCTTTGATGCTCTTTATGAAGAACTCCCAAAAGATGAAAATAACAATACTAAAAACGATAAGCATATAGCAATAGACTCTAAAAACAACCTTATCTATGGAGTAGATAAATACATAGCTACCATAGATGTAGAAGACCTAATAATCGTAGATACTGGTGATGCACTACTTGTGAGTAAAAAAGGTAGCAGCCAAAAAGTAAAACAAGTTGTAGCAGAGCTTAAAAAAACAACACAACTGCATAACATACACTTAACAGGACATAGACCTTGGGGTTCTTATACAGTACTAGAAGATACACCCGGCTACAAGATAAAACGTATAGAAGTAAAACCTGGTAAACGTCTTAGCCTTCAAAAACATTTTCATCGAAATGAACATTGGATAGTAGTGAGTGGGACTGCTACGGTAACAGTAGGAACAGAGACTAAACTTATACGTCCAAACGAGTCTACATACATAAAGATGGGCGAAGTTCACCGACTTGCAAATGAGGGAAAAATCCCTGTTGTGCTCATAGAAGCACAAGTAGGTGAGTATACTGGTGAAGATGACATAGTTAGAATCAGTGATGATTTTCAAAGAAATCAAAATATAAATAGGTGAATAAGATAATGAATAATAAAATATGTATAATAGGTTTAGGTTATGTTGGACTACCACTTGCTCATGCATTTAGTGAAAAGTTTAAAGTAGTTGGTTTAGATATAAATCAGCCAAGAATAGATGAGCTAAATAGTGGTTTTGATAGAACATTAGAACTAACAAGTGAACAAGTAAAAGAGTCTATTAAACATGGTATGAAATTTACTAGTAATTTAGATGATACAAAAGATTGTAATATTTATATAGTTACAGTTCCAACTCCTATAGATGAAAACAATGAACCAGACTTAACTCCAATAGTAAAGTCAACAGAGTCAATTGGAAAAATTCTTAAAAAAGATGATATAGTTATCTATGAGTCAACAGTTTATCCGGGTGTGACAGAAGAGATATGTGTACCTATCTTAGAAAAGCAAAGTGGAATGAAGTTTAATAAAGACTTCTTTTGTGGATACTCTCCGGAGAGAATAAATCCAGGTGATAAAGAGCATACAGTTACAAAAATACTTAAAATCACAGCTGGTTCAACTCCAGAGATAGCTATAAAAGTTGATAATCTTTATAAGACTATCATAACAGCTGGAACACACATGGCTCCAACTATAAAAGTAGCAGAAGCTGCAAAAGTTATAGAAAACACCCAAAGAGATGTAAATATTGCACTTATAAACGAATTATCAATGATATTTAATCTTATGGATATAAATACTAGAGATGTTATAGAAGCTGCCGGAACAAAGTGGAACTTTATAAAACTATTTCCTGGTCTTGTTGGAGGACATTGTATAGGTGTTGATCCATATTATCTTACACATAAAGCTCAATCTGTAGGATATATGCCAAATCTTATTTTAGGCGCAAGACAAATAAATAATAGTATGGGTAAGTTTGTAGCTGAAAAAACAATAAAACTAATGATTAAAAAAGCTATTAATATCAAATGTGCTAAAGTATTAGTACTTGGCTTAACATTTAAAGAAAATTGTCCTGATATAAGAAATACTAAGGTTATAGATATCATTAAAGAAATGAAAGATTATGGCTGTGAAGTTGATGTCAGTGACTATTGGGCTGATAAAAAGGAAGTTAAGCATGAATATAATATAAATTTAAAAGGTGAGTTTAATAGTGATGAGTATCAAGCCATAATAGTAGCCGTAGGGCATGATAAATATAAGGATTTAAACATTTCAAATGAAAATAATGTAGTTTTTGATATCAAATCAGTGTTGAAATATTCTGATGGTAGGTTGTAACAAATGAAAGGCATAATTCTAGCAGGGGGGAGTGGAACAAGACTCTATCCTGTTACCCGAAGTATAAGTAAACAACTACTACCAATATATGATAAGCCAATGATATATTATCCATTATCGGTTTTAATGTTAGCAGGTATTATAGAAGTTCTCATTATTTCTACACCACAAGACATTGGAAAATTTGAAGAACTTTTAGGTGATGGTAGTGACTGGGGAATACAATTAGAATATAAAATTCAACCCTCTCCAGATGGATTAGCACAAGCCTTTATACTCGGTGAAGAATTTATAGATGATGATAGTGTTGCACTAGTACTCGGAGATAATATTTTCTATGGTCATGGTTTTACTCCACTACTTAAAAATGCAGCAACTATTAAAGATGGTGCGGTAGTGTTTGGATATCAAGTAAAAGATCCAGAGAGATTTGGTGTAGTGGAATTTGATGAAAATAAAAAAGCTATAAGTATAGAAGAAAAGCCAACTAGCCCTAAATCAAATTTTGCAGTGACAGGACTTTATTTTTATGATAATTCTGTAATAGGAATAGCAAAAAATGTAAAACCATCTCATAGAGGTGAACTTGAAATAACATCTATAAATGAAGAGTACCTAAAAAGAGATAAGCTTCAAGTAGAACTGTTAGGTCGTGGATTTGCTTGGCTAGATACAGGAACACATGATAGCCTACTTGAAGCTGGATTGTTTGTACAAACTATAGAGCATAGACAAGGTTATAAAATAGCATGTCTTGAAGAGATAGCTTATAATAACGGTTGGATCAACAAAGAAAAAGTTTTAGAGATTGCAAAACCATTAAGTAAAAATGGATATGGACAATATCTAAA
>NZ_JAEMVB010000036.1 GCF_029215995.1 Sulfurimonas sp. SAG-AH-194-L11 | reverse complement strand
AGCCTCCAAATCTACTCTTCTTTCTAAAGATAAAACTTTAATACTAAGATTATCTAAAATTTTAGGTGATTGATTTTCTTTTTCAAAATAGCTTAAAACCATATGGCTAGAACCTTGAAACTTTTCTTTAACAACAGTTAAAAATAGTTTATGCTCATCAAATCCTAAACTAAGTAAAGAAAAGTACTTAATAATTACATAGTCTTCACAGTCCCCATACCCATTTGTAAGAAACTCTTTAGGTGTAGACCAAAAATCTTCTTCTTGTTGCATTACTTGGTCGTATTCAGGTAAGAACTGGTTAAAGTAAAAATTTGTTCTTTGGAGTTTGTAATTATCTGACTTGTTTTGCATCCGCTTGAGAGATTTCTTGTAATCGATAATTCTATTTTTTGTTATATAGTTTTTTTTACCAATAATTAATAATTCTTCTTTTGTAAATATAGGATATACATCAGAAAACAAGTTTGTGATGATTAGTAAAATTATAAATAGTTTTATACTATTTCCTTTTTTAAAATTATACAATAATATTGTATAATAAAATTAGAAATAAAAATTGTTTCTTTATGTTATAAAAAAATTCTATAGATTCAAACTAAAGTACTATTTACTTTGACATCTTATATCCTGTATCATTAAACAATTTAGAATTCTGTAAGGATATAAAATGTCAAATGCAAAAGTTGTGGGAATCATTCAAGTCTCAATAAATGGTGAAACAAACTCAGATATAGCAAATGTAAAAATTGTCGGACTTGATGGTAGTGTGCGACTAGCAACATATAATGGGCTTATCTATGAAGGTGAGCAAATTGTTAGTGATGATGCAGAAGTACTCTTTCAAGTTAAATACTTAGCGCTTAAAACAGCAATAGTGTATGAAGGTGTGTTTACAGTTCTTTCAGACTCATCCGTAACAACAAAAGCACTAAAACAAAATAATGAACTTGATTTAGATAACATTGAAACAGCAGCTGGTGATTCTCTGCAAAGCAGCTCTTCTGTTATAGATGAATCATCAGATTTTGTAACAACTCCAACAGTCCTTGATCTTAACAGAGGTGAAGATGGCGAATTTGGATTAGGAATCATTGAAGCTACTGCAAGTACATTTACAGCAATTGATGGAACAGTTCAGACAAATCCAACAGATAGTACACCTCCCGTTATATCATCCTCTAATGTTGTCGTTTTTGATGAAAATAGTGAAGATATTGTTATCCAAGTTTTATCAGGTGATGAAAATAGTGTAACTTATAGTCTTGAAGCTGATTTTGATAGTGCACTCTTCTCTATAGATGCAGTAACAGGTGTCATCTCATTTTTAAGTTCTCCTGACTATGAAAACCCTTTAGATGTTGGAGTAGACAATGAGTACAATATTTATGTTACAGCGACAGACTCACTGGGCAATTTTACTACACAATCACTCTCAATTAATATTAACAATCTAAATGAAGCACCAATTGCAAATGATGACATAGCAGCATCTAGTGAAAATGAAACAATTATTATTGATGTATTGTCAAACGATACAGATGTAGATACACCTGATACTATGACGATTACCAATGCTACACTAGCTGAAGGTCAGGGTAGTATTACTATTGTTAACAACCAACTTGAATTTAATCCAGGAACAGATTTTGACGATTTAAGTCTTGGAGATGTAACTACTGTAGAAATTTCTTATACTATAAGTGATGAAGGTGGATTAACTTCAAATGCAACAGTTACTTTAACCGTAACTGGTACAAACGATGTACCAGTTCTTAGTGTTGTAGATATAGCAGCAACAGAAGATGGAACAGAAGTAACAGGAACTGCAAGTTTTACAGACTTAGATATAGCAAATACTCATACTTACTCTGTTTCAACAATGACTGTAGGTGAAGGTAGTGTTTCAATAGCACAAGATGGGGTTTATACTTATGCAATAGATTCAGACTTCCAAGGCTTAGCATTAGGTGAAACACAAGATGTAACTTTCAATGTAACAGTAACTGATAATAATGGTGCTAGTGATACTCAAAGTGTTACAGTAACGGTTACTGGAACAAATGATCAACCAGTAGTTAATGCTATTGACTTAAATGGATCATCAAATCTATTAGGAACAGTGACAGGAACAATACTTAGTGATACAGATACAATTACAACTAATGGAGAAGGTTCGGTTGCATATACAAGGTTTACAGTATATCAAACAACAATAGTAACTCTTAGAACAGATGGTCCAACAATTGATCCTGTACTTTATCTATTTGAGGAAAATAACTTTACTTCTGGCAACGAGATAGCATTTGATGATGATAGTGGTACATCAGCAGGATCATTTAGTAATTCTACAATTACTATTACATTAGAACCAGGAGATTATATAGCAGCATTCAGTGACTATAGTTTTAGTTCAGCTGAAGCAGTAAGTGGTTTTAACAATAATGGCCTTACTGGTGATGTAACACTAAACTTTACTTCAGATAATGATATTACTATTTATGACAGTTCAAATACCGAAACATTAGTTTCAGAAACAAATGCAATTGAGACAATAGCTTCTGGTCAACTAACACTTGCAAGCGACTTAGACTCAACAGATACACATACATTTGCACAAGCAGGAATAGCAGCAGTAGTTACAAATGGAACGAGTACAGCAGAAGTAACAGACTTAAGTGTATTAGTAGCAGCAGATGGAATATATACAATCACTGCTAACTTTGATGCATTGGCAAATGGAGAAACAGCAACAGTAACATTTGACTATACTGCAACAGATGACTCAGGTGCATTAAATGCACAAAGTGAGCTTAAGACTGTAACTCTCACAATTACAGGAACAAATGATCAACCAATAGTTCTAGATATAAGTGCAACACAAACAGAAGTAGATGATGTAAATGCAGCATACGAACTCAATACATTTACAGATACTTTAGATGTAACTGACTTGGATGTAACAGATACACATTCATTTGAAGTAGTAGATGGAACACTTTTTATTATTTCAAATGTTGGAGTAGATGTACAAACAGTAGAGATAGTCCAAGATGAGAGTGGTGTATGGAGTTATAATGTAGTTGGTGACTTTAATGCATTGAGCGAAGGTGAAAGTGCTACAGTTACATTTGATTATGTTGCAATAGATGATAGTGGTGCAAGTACAGATACAAGTGATATTAAAACAATCACATTAACAATAAATGGTACAACAGATCAAGAAGTAGTTGACTTACTTAATGATACTCAAGCAGCAGTAGATGCTTTAATAGCAACATCAATTACTTCAGGGGCAGATGCAAACTTAGCAAATGCAACAGCTGATACAGTTTTTAGCATAGCACAAGCAGCACAAACTGCAATAGATGCAACAGATACTCAAATTGCAAATCAAACACTTACAGATGCAGAATCAGCCGGACAAGTAGCAATAGATGCTACAAATATAGCATTAACAGATGCAACAACAGCTGTAGGTGATGCTACAACAGCATTAGCAGCAGCAAATGCAGCAGTTACACAAGCACAAGCACAAACTTCTGATATAACAACAGTAAATGCAGCACTAACAGTTGCACAAGCTTCAGTAGCTACAGCTACAACAGTTCTTGCTAGTGCAGAAACTGAGTTAGTTGATGCACAACAGCAACTCTTTGATGCAACTACATTAAGTACAGAAATTGAGACAGCAACAGATGCTATAGTTACTGATGATAATACAACATCAACAGATGCAACAACAGCTACAACAACAGCACAAAATATGGCAAATACAGCAGCAAGTGCAACTACTTCAGCTCAAACAACAGCAGATTCAGCACAAGCTATAGCCAATAGTGCAAGAGTAGCCACAATTAATGCAGCCGGAACTGATGATAGTGCAAGTGACTTAACTGCAGAAGACTTATTAGTTATTGCAAAAGATGCAACAACTCAGTATGTTGCAGATGCAACTACATTAGTAGCGAATGCAGATGCTTCAGTTATCGCAGCTGATGCAGTTCTTACAGCAGCTGATAATGCAGTAGTTCAAGTGCAAGATGCACTTAACTCAGCAAATGCAGCAAATGAAGATAACACTGCTCAAACTATAGCACTATCAAATGCTCAAGCAGCACAAATAGTAGCTACTACATCAGTTACAGATGCAGGAGCAGCTAAAGTAGTAGCAGATGCAGAATTAGTAGATGCAAATACTCTTAACACATCAGTAAATAATATTGGTGATGCAATAGATGGTACAAATAGTGTTATAGAAGATGCTCAAGGTAGTACAACAGGTAATGTAGTAACAAATGATTCAAATATTGATTCAGTTACGGCGCAAACATTTGCAGGAACTTATGGAACATTAAGTCTAGATGTAAATGGCGACTATACATATACTCTTAATAATACAGATGTAAATGTACAAGCACTTGGTGAAGGTGAAGTGGTAACAGATGTATTTACATATGATACTCTAGATTTAGATGGTAATGCAGATAGTGCTCAAATTTCTCTTAATATCACAGGAATAAATGATAAACCAGTGATAACTGAAGCAGTATCTTTAGCACAAATTTCAGAGTCTGATATGAATGATTTCAATAGTTCTTTAGCAGACTTCAGTTATGTAGTAAGTCAAGCAGAAGTATTAGCAGCGGCAAATATTACTGATGCAGATAGTAATGATACTCATAGTGTAGAGTTATATAATACTACATACATATTAGAATTTAATACAAACACAGCAAATAGACCTGCGAACCCATTTGATAATAAGCTATATGGGGGAGTATTAACGATTACTCAGCAACATGTAGATGACTTAGCAACAGAGTTGAATATAGATAGTACAAACATAGGTGACTTCCTAATTTATGGTGATGGTTTAAATAAACTAGGTGCAGGTGAAACAGGAACATTTACTTTTTATGTTTCTGCAAATGATGGAACTACAGGTGCTAATAATGGTGAATCAAATACATCAGATTGGCAAGCAGTCACTATCACTATTGAGGGAACTAATGATCAACCTACAGTGACAGACATAGTAGTTAATGCTGTATCTGAAGAAGCTGCTGAGACAGTAGGTTCTCAAATAATCCATACAGGAGACCTAGAAGTTACTGATGTAGATACAAATGATGCACATACTTTTACAGTATCAACACCAATAGCTGCAACAAATCCAGTTGCAAACTTAGCTGTAACAATTACGGATGCAGAGACAGGAGCTTATACTGTTGAGGGTGATTTTGATTACTTAGCAGTAGGTGAAACAGAAACAGTAACATTTAGCTATATAGCAACTGACTCAGAAGGTTCAGCAAGTGATGCTAAAACAGTAACCCTAACAGTCACAGGGACAAACGATCAACCAGAGATAGGGGATGTAGTAGTAGCAGCAGGTATTTTTGAGTCAGAATTTACAGATGCTAATACTAACTTAGTCTATAGCTCAACAACAGACTTAGTAGCAGCAGACTTAGATACAACAGATATAAGTACAATGTCTCAATCTAACTTTGCTGGTTCTTATGGACAATCTGAAGTAGGTTTACAAGTATCTTTAGTTCAAAGTGATGCTACCTTTATGGCAGTGTATCAAGCAGCAAGTGGAGGTGATGCAAATGCATTAACTATGCTTAAAGCTGCATTGGTAGAAATAATGACATCACCACTTATAAGTGGTGTAGTTGGTTCGAGTACTACTCTAACTACCTTAGTCTCTAATATACTAAGTGCTAGTTCTGTAGCAGATATAGAGAATGTAATTAATACAACAACAGGACTTGCAATTACATCCACACCAACAGATGTAACACTAATGGCTGAAGCAACTCCAACACAAACAACTATTCTTGAAGACTTAGGAATATTAGTTATCGATGTAGATGCTTCAGGAAGTTATACACTAACAAGTCCTCTTGTTAACTCTTTAGCTGAAGGTGAAGTAGTAAATATTACCTTTGGATATGTAGCGACTGATGATTCAGGAGCTGCAAACGCAGTAAGTGATGTAAAAAATGTAACTCTTAATATCACAGGAATAAATGATAAACCAGTGATAACTGAAGCAGTATCTTTAGCACAAATTTCAGAGTCTGATATGAATGATTTCAATAGTTCTTTAGCAGACTTCAGTTATGTAGTAAGTCAAGCAGAAGTATTAGCAGCGGCAAATATTACTGATGCAGATAGTAATGATACTCATAGTGTAGAGTTATATAATACTACATACATATTAGAATTTAATACAAACACAGCAAATAGACCTGCGAACCCATTTGATAATAAGCTATATGGGGGAGTATTAACGATTACTCAGCAACATGTAGATGACTTAGCAACAGAGTTGAATATAGATAGTACAAACATAGGTGACTTCCTAATTTATGGTGATGGTTTAAATAAACTAGGTGCAGGTGAAACAGGAACATTTACTTTTTATGTTTCTGCAAATGATGGAACTACAGGTGCTAATAATGGTGAATCAAATACATCAGATTGGCAAGCAGTCACTATCACTATTGAGGGAACTAATGATCAACCTACAGTGACAGACATAGTAGTTAATGCTGTATCTGAAGAAGCTGCTGAGACAGTAGGTTCTCAAATAATCCATACAGGAGACCTAGAAGTTACTGATGTAGATACAAATGATGCACATACTTTTACAGTATCAACACCAATAGCTGCAACAAATCCAGTTGCAAACTTAGCTGTAACAATTACGGATGCAGAGACAGGAGCTTATACTGTTGAGGGTGATTTTGATTACTTAGCAGTAGGTGAAACAGAAACAGTAACATTTAGCTATATAGCAACTGACTCAGAAGGTTCAGCAAGTGATGCTAAAACAGTAACCCTAACAGTCACAGGGACAAACGATCAACCAGAGATAGGGGATGTAGTAGTAGCAGCAGGTATTTTTGAGTCAGAATTTACAGATGCTAATACTAACTTAGTCTATAGCTCAACAACAGACTTAGTAGCAGCAGACTTAGATACAACAGATATAAGTACAATGTCTCAATCTAACTTTGCTGGTTCTTATGGACAATCTGAAGTAGGTTTACAAGTATCTTTAGTTCAAAGTGATGCTACCTTTATGGCAGTGTATCAAGCAGCAAGTGGAGGTGATGCAAATGCATTAACTATGCTTAAAGCTGCATTGGTAGAAATAATGACATCACCACTTATAAGTGGTGTAGTTGGTTCGAGTACTACTCTAACTACCTTAGTCTCTAATATACTAAGTGCTAGTTCTGTAGCAGATATAGAGAATGTAATTAATACAACAACAGGACTTGCAATTACATCCACACCAACAGATGTAACACTAATATCTGCTCTAGTTATTATTGCTAAGTTCACACCATTTTCACTGATTTTAAGACTTGTAATATCATCATCTAATGCACCCATAACTAAAAGTGGTGTTTGGTAACTAGTAATATCATCAGTAGTATCACCGCTATTGAAATTTAATAAGTCTAATGTAGGTTGAGTTAATATACTATCAGTAATTAGAACCTGTATAGTTGTACTATCTGTAGCCATTGTATCTGTAGCTTCTACTACTATATCAAATGTATAGTTATTAAA
>NZ_JAEMVB010000035.1 GCF_029215995.1 Sulfurimonas sp. SAG-AH-194-L11 | reverse complement strand
TGTACTAGTTGGAGATCCAGCAAAACGTCAAGCAATCACAAATCCTGAGAAGACTATCTCTTCTATTAAGAGAATTATGGGTCTTATGATGAATGAAGAGAATGCAAAGCAGGCTCACGATAAAGTTACATATAACATAGTAGACAAAGATGGTGCTGCTTGTGTTGATGTAGCGGGTAAAGTGTATACACCTCAAGAGATTTCTGCAAAGATTCTTACAAAACTAAAAGAAGATGCTGAGGCTTACATTGGTTCAACTGTAACTGACGCGGTTATTACAGTTCCTGCATACTTTAATGATGCACAACGTAAGGCTACAAAAGATGCTGGTACTATTGCAGGACTCAATGTTCTTCGTATTATCAACGAGCCAACTGCTTCTGCACTTGCTTACGGTTTAGAGAGTAAATCTGAAGAGAATGTACTTGTATATGACCTTGGTGGTGGTACATTTGATGTTACTGTTTTAGAAATCTCTGATGGTACATTTGAAGTTCTAAGTACTGATGGTAATGCATTCTTAGGTGGTGATGATTTTGATAATAAAATCGTTGACTTCTTAAATGATGAGTTTAAATCAACACATGGTATTGAGCTTAAAAATGACAAAATGGCACTGCAACGTCTTAAAGATTCTGCAGAAGCAGCTAAAAAAGAGCTTTCAAGTGCAACTGAAACTGAGATTAACTTACCATTTATCACAATGACAGAAGCTGGACCACAACACTTAGTTGTAAAGCTTACTCGTGCTAAATTTGAGGGGATGATTGCTTCTCTTATAGATGAAACAATTGACCATATCAAAACTGCAATGAGTGAATCAGACCTAGATAACAATGAAATCAAAGAGATTATCATGGTTGGTGGATCAACTCGTGTTCCAATGGCTCAAGAAGCTGTAAGTAAGTACTTTGGAGGAAAAGACCTTAACAAAGGTGTAAACCCTGATGAAGTTGTTGCTGCAGGTGCTGCTATTCAAGGTGGTGTTTTAAGAGGAGATGTTAAAGATGTACTTCTTCTTGATGTTACTCCTCTAAGCCTTGGTATTGAGACTTTAGGTGGTGTTATGACTAAGATTATTGAAAAAGGAACTACGATTCCTGTTAAAAAATCTCAAGTATTCTCAACTGCTGAAGACAACCAACCAGCTGTTTCTATCTCTGTTGGTCAAGGTGAGCGTGAGTTTATGAAAGATAATAAATCACTTGGTCTATTTGAACTTGGTGATATTCCAGCTGCACCTCGTGGTGTACCTCAAATTGAAGTAACTTTTGATATCGATGCAAATGGTATATTAACTGTTAGTTCAACTGATAAAGGTACTGGAAAATCTCAATCAATCACAATCTCTGGAAGTTCAGGATTAAGTGAAGAAGAGATAGAGAGAATGGTTCAAGATGCAGAAGCACATAAGGCTGAAGATGAAGAACGTAAAGCTCTAGTTGATCTTAAAAATCAAGCAGATGCACTTATCGTTCAAACTGAAAAGTCTATGACTGAAATGGGTGATTCTTTAGAAGCAGAAGAAAAAGCAAAAATTGAAGCTGCAATTGTTGAGCTTAAAGATGTTCTAAAAGACGAAGCTTCAACTAAAGAGCAGATCGAAGAGAAAGTAAAAACTCTTACAGAAGCTGCTCATAAAATGGCAGAAGAGATGTACAAAAAAGAACAAGATCCGGAAAAAGCACAAGCTGATGCTAAGAAGAAAAAGGAAGATGAAGATGTTATAGACGCTGAGATTGAGTAATTTAACTTAACTTAGAGTACAATATAGAGATACACTTATAAAGGTATCTCTATGTTACAAAAAATAAAACACTACTTCAAAGAACTCCTCTTTTTTACACTATTCATTACTATTTTTGCCAATGGACTTAGTCTTTATAAAGCACAAGAAATTAACAAAAGTGATTTGACCCTCAGTACAACAAAACTCATAAACAACACTCTATATACCCCAGACAGAGATAAGCCTCTTATAGTACATCTATGGGCTACTTGGTGCCCTACATGTAAACTTGAAGCTGACAATATAAATAGAATATCAAAATACTATGAAGTTATCACAATTGCAGTAGACTCTGGCAGTGATTATGATATAGATAAGTATATGAAAGAGCATGACTTACACTACAGAGTTATAAATGATAATAAATATAGTCTCTCAGAAAGCTTGAATATAAAAGTGTTTCCTACTACTCTTATCTATGATAAAAATCAGAAGTTAGTATTTAGCGAAGTTGGTTATACAAGTAGTTTTGGGCTCTTTATAAGAATGTTATGGGTTTCATTTTAGAAGATAGATAAAAGAGAAGTTATACACAGAGATGAACTCTGTGTATAGTAGTAAAGTATCAAAGAGATTAGTCTTTGATATTAACTGCGTATGCTTTATCAGATAAAGGCACCCATGGGCGCTTAATATGCTGAGGACGACGTAGTTTGTCACTAGAGTCAAGAGGACGAGTAAGTTGATCTCTCCACCCTTGGTAAATTTTAAAGTTGTTATCATAGTTAACTTGAATATCACCAATCTTATCACCAGCTTGTGCAGGTTCTAAGATAACTTTCTGGTGCCAACAGTGCATACCAGAGATTGGATCTGGGTGAGCTGCAGCAACAGCATTTTGCCATGAACCACTAAGACCATCCCACCAAATATTTCCACTATCACGGTTATAATCAGCAAATCTGTCAGTTTCAAAAGGTTTTAATCCCTCGACATACTTAAGTTTACCCTCTTTACCATCCATTTGCATCTCTGCAACTGGAACACCGAAACTATTCATACCACTAGTTCCATCATAATCTTCGATTTTGATTTGACCAGCTGTTGTACCAACATTTTCTGGTGAGTGAGCCATAAATTTAGGATCATTCATATTACGTGCTATTGGTTGAGAATCAACTTTACCATCAGTTACACCATTTGGTATAGTGATTGAATTAACAAGTTTCCATCTACCACCATGGTGTGAACAAGCAAGAGTTCCTGGAAGAACACCCTCAGTTGGGACAGCCATAGCTACGAAATAACCTGATTCAAGACCTGTTACACTATCTACAATTCTAACACGGATAGAATCTCCACGCTTGAAGCCTTGTTTCTTTGCATCTGGAGTTGAAATCCAAATAGGGTCATGATTTTGCGAGATTTCCATAAGGTGTTTAGAGTTACCTGAACGTGTATGGATATTATATGGTAAACGGAAAACAGTATTTAGTGCATACGAGTTTTCTTCTGTCATATAAGAGTGATCTACATGCGATACAATCTCTGGCATAGCTTTTTTCTCTTCAGGAGTTCTAGGATAGAAAGGAATAGCATACTCTGGCCATTTCCAATCATCTGCAAACCACTCACAGAAGAAGTCAAGTTTCTTATCAAGTGTTGCGAAACCTTCCATCTTCTTACCATCAATTTCAATACCGATAGATTTTTTCTTACCATGATGCTCAACAGACATAACACCTGTGCGCTTATCAGTATGAACTTCATCTTTAGCATATTTGTGACCATGAGCGATGTAGTTTTTACCATCATCTTTAATCTCACGCTCTTGAGCAGAATAAATTTTATTCTCCTCTAACCAAGCTCCGTGATCTCTCATATACTCATAAACTGGGTATTCTTTGTCTTTGTATCTATCATCTGCAGTTGCTGTAGCTTTAAGGTTTGGTAAGTTATCACCAAATGCAGCATCATACCACTCAGAAATAGTAACTGGTTGACCTGGGTTCTTTTTAGATTCCCACATAGATTTGATACTCTTAGTTTTAGCAGCATCCAAATATATATCACCTTTAGGGTCAATATAATTCACACACATGTCAAACCAGAACTCGTTCTCTTCCCAAACTTCACCAAGACCCGCTTTAATGTGTGCTTCAAGAGTTGCACGAGCAGGGTTTTTAGGTTTCCATCCAGATTTTTCTAAAGCAACACGCATAACTGGTTGACGGAAAGAAGTCCATCTTGCTGGCATTGTAGCTTCAGAGTGCTGATCATGACGCTCACCAGCTAGACCAACAGGAAGAATATAATCAACATACCAGTTAGTCTCACTCCATGTAGGAGAAAGATTAAACGTAAGTTCCATTTTAGTCTCATCTTTGATAGTCTCAATCCATCTAAAACCATCAGGATTAATCCAAACTGGATTGTACATACGAGGAATCCAAACAGAAAGCTTTTTAGGAACATTTAATCCTTTTGCAATCCATTTGTCTTGCCAATCTGTATCCGCAAGTAAGTGAGGAAGTAAGAATGACATTTCATATGTAGAAAGAGGCCATTCAGGTGGCCATGAAAGTTCATTATAAACATCAATCTTAGGAATATCAGCACCACGTTTACCTTGACCAACAGTAGAACTACCACCTTTACCAGCAACAGAAACAACATGCCAGTGGTGAAAGAATGTTCCACCCTCAGGTCCAATAGCACCACGAAGAGCGATTGGTAAATAACCTGTACGACCACTCATCCAACCACCACGATTTCCAGCTGCAGCTGCACGCCAGAAGTATGATGAAATTGAAGTTCCAGCCCAGATGAACATATCGTAAAGTTCTTCTAGTTTATGTGCAGGAACATGAGTCTCTTTTGCACAATGCTCAAGTGTATATGGTGTATAAAGCTCTTGAATTGTGTCTAAGAATGCATCAAAGTCATTTTTCGTAGGAGCCTTAGAGATATAACCCTTTTCTACCATATAGTTTAAATATTTCTTATTATCTAAGAATACTTCCCAGTTCATCCATTTCTTAACAAAGTCACGATCAACTTTACCTTCGTTAAGAATTCTCTGTGTTAAGTAGAGGTAGATAAGTGGCTCAGTACCAGGCCATGCAGCAATCCAAAGGTCAGCCATACCAGCAGAGTTAGACATACGAGGGTCCATAACTACAAGTTTAGCACCCTTCGCTCTAGCATCAGCAATAAATGAAGCTGACTGTTGGAAGTAGTGACCAGCATCTGCCGCATGAGAAGAGTTAAGGAAGATTAACTTCGCATTAGCCCAATCCGGAGATGTTCTATCATCGTTTGCCCACTGAATAGTTGGTGTACGACCACCTGACGAACAGATGTTTGTATGTGAGTTGAATGCATCAGACCCAAGAGTATGCCAAACTTTACCAGTAAAACCATTCTCATTTGGACGACCAACATGAAACATTACTGATTTTTTAGATAACTCATCACCAACTCTAAGAGTATCACCCATCTTCTTACCAATGGTAGTCATAGCTTCGTCCCAAGTAGTACGAATCCACTTACCTTCACCACGAGCAGAACCCGGAGCACGTTTAAGTGGGAATGCTATACGATCTGGATCGTACATTTGACTTTGAGTCGCATAACCTTTTGCACAGTTTCTACCACGAGAACCTGGGTGTAAAGGATTACCCATATACTTTTTAACAGTGAAAGTTTTTTTGTCAATCCAAGCTGTTAAACCACAAGATGCCTCACAGTTTGAACATGCAGTTGGAACGATCATATAATCGTTAACTTCAATACCTTCCGGATTCTCTTCGCTTCTAACACCGTGGCGTGAAATACCACCACGTTTCCAGTCATCACCATCTAACTCTTTAAAGTCAGACCACTCTTCCATAGGTGGATAGAATGATAATGAATCTGGAGTATCAGTAAACTTGCTCTCTGCGATTGATTCAGCCATCGCATCAGCAGTAAATACGCCTTTTGCAATAGCGGCACCAGCAACACTGAATGCAGCACCTTTTAAAAATGTTCTTCTACTTTGTAAATACATTAATAGTTTCTCCCTAACTCATTGGTAATAATTGTGGAATAATTAACCATACATGTTTAACCATGAACAGACCCACAAGTGCTAATAACGCAGCTAATTTTAAAATAGCTTCGCTTTTTGAACTTCTACTTAATACGATTAATACCATTGGTAAAATAAAAGTCATCCATTGACCTAACCAGAACATAACTGTATATGGTCCGTCACCTTTGATATACTCTAAAGTAAATGCAATCTCTTCTGCTTTCATTGGTCCAAATACATACTCTGACATATAAATAATAAATGCCATTAATGCACTTAGTCCAAGAACAACACCAAGTGTTTGTTTGGCTTCATAAGTTAACTTACTTCCACCTAAAAGAATCATCGCTGCAGAACCTGAAAGAGTTGCTGCTAAAATCATTTGTGCTGATTCTGCTGGCATTTGCCATAATTCACGTGCAGTACACTGTGCAAGCAACGCTGCTGTATAAAGTGTAACAGGAATAGCTAAAATAGTTACCCATAAAAATACTTTATCATATGTCTCATCTTGCTTTTTCCATGCTAAGAACACAAGGTCATTATCTTGAAACTTTTGACATGATAGTTCAAAAACTTTCTGTGTAATCTGATATAAATAACCTGCATATCGTACAGTGTGTAAAAATTCTAAAGGAGCGAATATTTCTCCTTTGTATCTTAAACGAACAAGTGCTTCATACTTTACTATTGTAGCAGTTGCACATTCTATGATAGGTTGAAAGTATACAAGTATATCATCATTGTTGAGTGCATATGAAATTCTTGCTGTCCAAGAATTATTTTCTTCTATAAAGGAGAGGTAGTCTCTTGATTCATCATAATACTCCACACGGTTGTGTGATATTTTTCTTGCTTTTCTAAGTGCAAGTTCCGCTTTTTGAATAATATTTCCAAGTTGGTAGTTCACAATTCCTATACTTACCTTAATATATAAGGATAAATCATCTAACTCAAAAGGAGATTTGTCAAGTAGTTCTTTTACTGCAGCAACTTCATCTTCAAGTAGGTCTTTATCTGTAGACTGGACTAAAATAGCAAATAAATCAGACTCTAATCTATAGAGTTTCATATCAACTCTTAAGACATTCAGTAGTATTTCACTCATATGTAGCAAAATATTATCACCAAAACTAAAACCATAAACATTATTTAAAAGTGAAAAGTTATCAATATCTATAAGCATTAGAGTTTGAGGTTTCGTAGAGTCTAAGTCATAATTGAGTTGGACTCTATTTGCTAAAGAAGTGAGCTTGTCTGTTACTAATAAATTGTAAATTTCATCTTTCTTGTTAAGTAACTCAAGTAGTTGTGTGTATTGTACTAATGCTGTTCTTATTGTAGTGTAAAGTTTATCTGTCGTAAGCTCTGTTTTTTCTTTATAATCATTAATATCATAGTTATCAATCACATACCGTTCAGGTGCTTCGCCTGGTTGTCCTGTTCTAATAATAATCCTACTCATATCGTTATGTAGCTCTTGTCTTATAAATTTAGCTACATCTAGACCTGAGCTACTTGTCTCCATAACAACATCTAGTAAAATAATAGCTATATCATTATGTAAAGGAAGTATTCTCCGTGCTTCTTCTTCGCTATATGCAGAAATAAAATCTATTTTTCTATTTTTGTATTTAAAAGATTTTAATGCTAACTTTGTAAAGGCATGGACCTCTTCATCATCATCAATTATCATAACTTTAAATGCTGGATCTAACTTAGACTTATTTTCTTCTACTTCTGGAGCAAATACCAGCTCATCATTCATCATTACAGCCTAATTATTATTTCTTATATAACTATTATACACCTCTTTATATACATGAAACTTAAATACAAACACTTTGTGTTAAAATATAATAGTTGATACACTTTTTCCTAAAGGAATACAACTAAATCTAAACTCTTTTTCTTGGTGTATATGTGTAAAACATAATAAAGCAGTTTTATTTTCCTTAGCTCTAAAAACAATAGCCATT
>NZ_JAEMVB010000034.1 GCF_029215995.1 Sulfurimonas sp. SAG-AH-194-L11 | reverse complement strand
AATTTTCCACACTTTTGAGCTGATTTATAAGTCGTATGTCATTCTCTTTGAGTCCATAACCACGGATAAAAATATCTTTGATGATGGGGTGTAAAGAGAGAGAGTCAATACTTTTTTCTTCTATAAGCATAAGAGACATTTTTATGCTCTTTTGCGAGTTAAAAGCGGGGACTCTGTAGTCTATGTTTAAGGGTTTAAAGCCTAGCCTTGCATAAAGTTTTGCTTGGCGTTCCTCTGCCTCTATAAATAACCAATCACATTTTATACTTGAATGAAAGTACTCTACTGCATGAAGCACAAGTTTGGAGCCTAAGCCTTGACCTCGATGAGACTCTTTAATGGCTAAAAAAGAAAAAAGTGTATAATCTAGAGTAGTATTTATATCTAAGATATAAAATCCTACTATCTCTTCATCCTCTTTATAGGCAAACATTTTATAGCTATTAGCCTTAATGTTTTTCAGTATAACTGCTTCATCCTCTCTCTCCCACTCAGGAAAAGAGTCTCTATAGATTTCAATACTCTCATCCCAAAGTTCTAAGTGTTTAGAGATATCTAAAAACTGATGACTCATCTTTTCTCCTGTGTATTACAATCAATTTTAATCTTAGTTCCAACATTCTCTTTTGAGTCTATAACTATAGTAAAATTGTACTCTTTAATAATACTCTCAACAATATGTAAACCAATTCCAAAACCACCGGCATACGAGTTTGCTCTTACAAAACGAGTAAAAATGTCATCGAGTTTGTCTTGGGCTATCCCTATCCCCTCATCCTCTATGGTAAAACTATTATTGACGAGAGTGAGTGTGATTTTTGTGTTTGGTTTGGAGTATTTTATGCTATTGCTTAGTAAATTATTTATTAGCATTTTCGCTTTTGTAGGTGCCATAGTGAGACTGCAAGCTTGTAGGTTTACAACTATCTCTATCCCTTTGCGCTCAAGCAGTTCACTAAAGTATGCAACTGAACTCTTGACAATAGTATCAAAACGAAGAAGTTGGGCCTGCTCTTTTTGATTATCAAAGCTCAAAAAACTGAGTGAAGAGTAAATTTCGTAGAGCTGTTTCGTACTAATGGAGATGTTTTTATTTATCTCTTCATCATATGTTTTTTTACTTTTGAGTCGTGAAGTTGACATCATAAGGGCTGTTATTGGTGTGTTGAGCTCATGTGTAGTGTCTTTTACAAACTGTTCTATCTCTTCCATCTTGTCTTTAATAGGTTTTAAAAACATATAGGATAAAAATACAGCAATAACTATGATAAAAAGTGCTGTAAATATAACAGTATAGGCTACTCTGTTTTTAAGAGCAGCAACATTTTTGTTACACAGGTTACTTTGGACAATTACATACTCTACATTTAAGTGACCTTTTGCTCGGTTTGAGACTAAGGTAAAGCTATCTTTATCCATATAGAAGTCTTTAGAAAAGTCAATTTTATCTTGAAGTTGACCTTGTAAAACCTGCTTGTCATCTCCTAGCATAGCTACTTTTGCATGAGGAAAAGATTCTAAAGTATAGGATTTATTCATCATATGTGCTTGAATTATCTGTGAACTTACTTTATCCGCAATCTGAGTCATACGATAGAAGTTATTGTTCATCTCCATAGATACTTGTGAGGTAAAAAACCAGTAAGCTGCAAAAACTAAAAATATAAAAGAACTGATGAGGTAGAGTGCTAAAAAGGAGTAAAAGGATCTTTTGGTAATTTTATTCATAAATGTAACCCTCTCCTCTAACTGTAATTATCTTATCTTTACCTATGATGTCTCGTATAGTTCTGATGTGTGAACGTAGCGTCGCATCGCTTGGCATAGAGTCATAATCCCATACATTTTGAGTTAACTCCTCCGTAGATATAAGTCTTGCAGCATTGTTTAAAAAGTAGGCTAAGAGTTTGGAGTCTTTAGAACCTAAAGATAGTGTAACTCCATCTTTAATAATTTCATTTTTGAGTGTACAAAAGTACATTGTTTGAGAGATTTGTATCTCTGTTTTAGTGTCGATATTAAAGAGTCTTTTAGTATTTTGTATACGAGCATGTAACTCTTCGAGTTCAAAAGGTTTTTTGATGTAGTCATGTGCCCCAAGTTCAAAAGCCCTTTGGAGGTAAGCAGTATCTGTGTAAGCTGTTATGAAGATGGTAGGGGTGGTATCACTATAAGAACGTAGCTCTTCTAGTAAATCAAGACCATTTTTACCCGTAACATTTATGTCAAATATAAACAAGTCATACTTACCACAAGAGAGAAGTCTATGCACCTCTTCTGAGTTAAAAGCATACTCAACAGTAAAACTCTCTCTGAGATAATCTAGTAAGATATCTGAGAGAACAGCATCATCTTCCATAAGAAGTATATTCATCCATTCACCTTTGGGTAATTTTAACATACTAAAAGCTATTTTGTCCTTTTATGATAGAATAGCTTGAAGAAAAAAGGACACTTTTTATGTATGGTAATATTAAAAAAACTGTTATTACTTATTTTATACTAGCTCTTGTAGTATGGAGTGCTATTATTGCTACATCAGTGGCTTGGAATATGGATAATGGAAAGAAACAAGTATATAATTTAGCACTGAATGCTGCTCAAGCCAACTTCAATAAAGATGAATCTATAAGACTTTGGTCCACTAAAATGGGTGGTGTATATGTCACACCAAACAAAGATGTTCAACCAAATCCCTATTTAGCACATCTTAAACACAGAGATGTAGTAACTCAAGATGGACAAAAACTTACCCTTATGAATCCAGCATTTATGATACGTACTATTATGGATGACTATGCTAAAAACTTTGGTATTAGCGGTCGTATAGTTGGTCAAGTCGCACTTAATCCAGACAATTTAGCAGATGAATTTGAAAGTAACGCGATAGATAAATTTATAAAAGGGGAAGCTTCAGAAATTGTTGAAATACAGATGCATCAAGGAAAAGAGCAGCTTCGATTAATCAAACCCTTTTATATGAAACCTGGTTGTGTAGCTTGTCATGGGCATTTAGGTTTTAAAGATAAGGATGTTCGAGGTGCTATTGGTGTTTCTATTCCCTTAGAACCGTATCAGAAGATAAATAAGCAAGGGATAAACGATATGATGATATCTCATACTCTCATATATATTTTAGGCTTGCTTACAATTATAGCATTCTCAAAACATGCTTATAACAGCTTAAAGGAGCGTAAACTTGCGAATGATACGCTGCATGAACTTAATGTGACTCTAGATAAAAAAGTGCAAGAGAGGACTCAAGAACTTGAGACAATTCTCACAGATTTAAAAGAGACTCAAAAAAAGTTAATAGAAACTGAAAAAATGTCTTCTTTAGGTAGTTTAGTTGCAGGTGTAGCACACGAAATAAATACACCAATAGGTAACTCCATAACAGGAACAACACAACTTCAGCATGAGACTAATATACTGATTCAAGCATTACAAGAGGAGACTCTTGGTAAAAATGCCTTAATTGAGTATCTAGATACTGTAAAAATTATATCTGATTCTATGTATATAAGTCTTATGTCAGCAGCTTCTCTTGTCCGTTCTTTTAAACAAGTAGCCATCGATCAATATATAGAAGAAAAAAGAGATTTTAATCTTAAAGAGTATTGTGATGAAGTACTTCTGAGTCTGCATAATAAGACAAAGTATGAAAATATTGATATTCAAAACTTGATTGATAGGAGCATAAATGTATACTCCTATGCAGGTATATTTTCTCAAGCTATTACAAACTTTATAATGAACTCAATTATTCATGGATATGATAAGGACTCAGATAAAGAGGGTAAGATTACCATAGAAGGGAAGATAGTACAAAATGATTTAGTCATGATATACAAGGATGATGGTAAAGGGATAGAAGAAGAGCTAATTGGAAAAATATTTGATCCATTTTTTACAACGAAGTTTGGACAAGGTGGTAGTGGACTTGGTTTAAGTGTTATTTATAATTTGATTGTCCATAAACTCAAAGGAAATATCACATGCGAGAGTAAAGTAGGGCAGGGAATACAAATGATAATCACAATACCCTTAGATGAGCTTCAAGAAAATACTTGAGATAAGTATTAGTATTGAGATATAATATATAAAAGGAGCATTCTGTGCAAAGTATCTCTATCGGACGTCAGCCTATTATAGATGCTCAGTCTGAGCTCTGTTCTTATGAAATACTCTACAAAGGTTCTTCTGAGGTTTTGAGTAGATACAGCAGTGCTTCAATCATAAATAATGTTCTCAATAAGTTTGGAACACATAGACTGCTTGGTGATAGACGAGCTTTTGTAAAAATAGATGAGAAATTTCTCCTGCATGACATCATTTTTTCTATTCCTGGAGAGTTCTTTATATTTAGTCTTTTAGATACAGTTCCTATGAGTGAAAGGGTAGTTGAGAGGATAGAACAACTCTATGAGAAAGGCTATCTTTTAAGTGTTGAGCACTTTATTATTAATGCAGACACAATGTACACTTATGATGTAATTTTAGAAAAACTCTCCTTTATAAAGGTAAATATTAATGAGAGTTCACCTATTTACCTAAAAGAGATGATAGAAAAAATTAAGACTCATGGAATTACAGTTGTAGCAGATGAAGTGGTCGATTTTGATGCATATGAAAAAGCGAAAGATTTAGGTTGCGACTGGTTTCAAGGCTACTTTTTTGCAAAACCAAAAATTCTTGAGAATGCTAAATACGAACCATCTCAAATAGCAGTTTTAAAACTTTACAATCTTTTAATGCAAGATGTAAACATAGATGAAATTGCAAAAGAGTTTGAGATTAACCACGAGATAACAGTACAACTTTTACAGTTTATAAACTCAGGTACATTTAGTTTTAGAAATGAGATATCTAGTATTCATCATGTTTTAACACTTGTTGGACGGATACCTTTAGGACAATGGTTAATGTTGATGATATACTCAAAAGCAGTTACAAAAGATAAAAAAACACCCCTAATGCTTATGGTAAAAAATAGAACACAACTTATGGAAAATGTTTTAAAGGTATTAGAACCAAAAGTAGGAAGTAATATGTTAGGAGAAGCCTATTTTGTAGGAGTTCTTTCTCTTATAGATACTGTGTTTGGTATGGATTTAGAGACTATTTTAGCGCAAATACGTATCTCTTCAGAGGTTCGTGATGCTATACTAGAGGATAGTGGTATCTTAGGGGAAATCTTTAAACTTGTAAGAGCTATAGAAAGGTTTGATTATGATGTTATATATGCCTTTGAGAAAAAAAATGCTTTAGAGATAGGAACAATTGAAAAGATTGTATTTCAATCTATGCATGATGTAAATAATTTTGAAAGGCCACAGCTACGATGCTTATAAAGATAGATGATATAAATATACCCGATTTAGAAATTTACTCCTCACTACGAGAGAGTGCATTTAGAGAAGATGGGAGTTTCATAGCAGACTCTCCAAAGGTAGTAAATCTTGTTTTAGACTCAGATGTTACAGTAAAAAGTATGCTTGCAACACAGGAGTACTATGATGAGTTTTGCGATTTTTTAGAGGATAAAAAAATTCCTAAAAAGTATCTCACAACAAAAGAGGAGATGAAAAAGATAGTCGGACATAAGATACACCATAACTGTATGATGCACGGTATCCGACCCTCTGACATCACTCTTGAAGCATTAGGTGATGAGGTTTTACTCCTTGACGGTATTACTTCAGCTGAGAATGTTGGCTCCATAGTGAGAAGTTGTGCAGCCCTTGGTGTAGGTTCACTTGTCATCGCAAATGAAACGCCACACCCTTTTAATCGCCGTGCCTTACGAGTCTCAATGGGCTACTCTACATTTATAAGAACACATGTTCATAAAGATATAAAGTCGAGTATAAAGCGTTTAAAATCAAAAGGCTATAGAGTTTTTGCAGCAGAAGTAGCCTTAGACTCAACACCACTAAGAGAGGTGAAAACACCAGATAAGTGGGTGCTCGTTATGGGACATGAGGGACGAGGGATAGCTGGGGATATACTCTCTCTTTGTGATGAAATAGTCACTATCGAGATGCAAGAGGGTGTAAAAAGTTTTAATGTTGGAGTCGCCGCTTCATTAATGATGTACAAATTTATGAACTAACCACCATATACCTTATAATGAGCAAAGCCCATTATAAGGGCAGGGACAGAATGTCCCTACAACCCCCTAAAGCTACAAAAACTTAGGTTTTTGAGAAAAAATCTGTAAAGTCAGATATAATTACAATAAAGAAAATATTATGAACTTCTCCTCCCTTTCTCTCTCAAAAGAGATGCTTACAACACTTGACTCACTCGGCTATAAAGATGCTACGGCTATACAAGAACAAACACTTCCTCTCATTCTAGATGGTAAAGATGTCATCGCTGAGGCAAAAACTGGTAGTGGGAAGACTGCTGCGTTTGGGATAGGACTCTTAGAGAAGCTTGATGTGAAAAGATTTCGTGTGCAATCACTTGTTCTTTGTCCTACTCGTGAGCTTGCAGATCAAGTGGCAAAAGAGCTTCGCCGTATCGCTAGGTTTAAACATAACATCAAAATTTTAATGCTTACTGGTGGTGAGAGTTTTGGGAGACAGCTTGGCTCTCTTGAACATCAGGCTCATATCATAGTTGGGACTCCGGGGCGTGTACTAAAACACCTAAACAAAGAGAGCTTAGAGCTATCAAATCTTAAAACATTAGTACTCGATGAAGCCGATAGAATGTTAGATATGGGTTTTTTAGAGGAGGTTGAAGCTGTAATGGCATTTACTCCTAAAGAGAAGCAGACACTTCTTTTTTCTGCTACTTATGATAGGGAGATTGTAAACATCTCTAATCGCATTCAAAATGATGCGGTGAGTGTGAAAACAACACAAGAAGAAGTGGCAAATAAAATTACAGAGGAGTTCTACGGGACAACTTCTAAAGAAGATACTTTTGTAAAAATCCTCTCACAGTTCACACCTGATAATGTCATAGTCTTTACAAACACAAAAGCAGAGGCACGAGACTTAGCTGAGAATCTACAAAAAAGAAAGATAGATGCACTAGCGATTCATGGAGATCTAGAGCAGTATGAGCGAAATGATGTTTTAGTGCAGTTTGCAAACAAGTCATGCCCTATCTTAGTAGCAACAGATGTAGCAGCCCGTGGACTTGATATAAAAGAGCTCTCTATGGTTGTAAACTACGATATACCTTTTGGTCGTGAGACGTATACTCACCGCATAGGGCGAACTGGTCGTGCTGGAGCTGAGGGCATAGCTATTACACTTTATACTGCGTTTGAGGCTGAAAAAGCAGATGAGTATAAAGATGGACAGCGTGCATTTTTAGAAGATACAGACCTTAAAGGAAGTACAAATTTTCAACTCAAACCAAAGTTTGTAACACTTGTAATTGAGGGTGGAAAAAAAGATAAACTTCGAGCAGGAGACCTGCTTGGAGCTTTAACGGGTGATGCAGGTTTAAAGGGTAGTAGTATCGGTAAAATCGACATCTACGATAGACAGGCTTATGTTGCTATAGAGACACGTTTTATAGATGAGGCTGAGAAAGCACTCAAAAATGGAAAAATCAAAGGAAAGAAATTTAGTGTATGGATTTTATAAGTATTTTTTAATTTTAATGATGGTTTTGTCATTAAGTGCAGGAGAAAACACGATGAGTATATATGACTTTGATGTAAAAGATATAGATGGTAATACTATCTCTATGGCTCACTACAAAGATAAGGTGCTTTTGATTGTAAATGTTGCAAGTAAGTGCGGATTTACACCTCAGTATGAGGGTTTGGAAAAACTTTACGAGAAGTATAAAGATGATGGCTTTATGGTTTTAGGTTTTCCCTCCAACCAGTTTATGTCTCAAGAACCAGGGACAAATAAAGAGATAAAATTCTTTTGTCAAAAAACATATGATGTAAAGTTTGATATGTTCGCAAAAGTTGATGTTAATGGAGAAAAGACAGCACCACTCTATAAGTTTTTAAAAAAAGAGCAGGGCGGTTTTTTGTGGATGGATGCTATAAAGTGGAACTTTACAAAGTTTTTAGTTGATAAAGAGGGTAATGTTATCAAACGCTATGGCTCTTCTAC
>NZ_JAEMVB010000033.1 GCF_029215995.1 Sulfurimonas sp. SAG-AH-194-L11 | reverse complement strand
GAGCAGGTGTTGCGGGACTTTATGCTGCGATGAAGTTACCAAAAGATAAAAAAGTTTTAATAATTAACAAACGCGAGACTTTTAAATGTAATACCTTTTATGCACAAGGTGGTGTTGCATTAGCAAGAGATGCAGCAGATATTCCTGCACATATGCAAGATACACTTGATGCAGGAGACGGCTTATGTGATGAAGAAGCGGTAAAAGTACTCTCGCAGTTTTCTCGCGAGGCGATTGATGACTTAGTTGAAAATGGTTTTAAGTTTGATACTGATGAAAATGGAGAACTACTTTATACCAAAGAAGCAGCACACTCTTGTGAGAGAATCCTTCATGCAGGTGGTGATGCAACTGGGAGATATCTGCACTACTTTTTACTCTCTCATAATCCTCATGCAATGCTTGGCGATGCAAGAGTGGTTGATCTA
Organism: Sulfurimonas sp. SAG-AH-194-L11; assembly: GCF_029215995.1. Taxonomy (GTDB): domain Bacteria; phylum Campylobacterota; class Campylobacteria; order Campylobacterales; family Sulfurimonadaceae; genus Sulfurimonas. The sequence goes on along the minus strand of NZ_JAEMVB010000033.1, from coordinate 8,197 downwards.
CTCATAAAAGATGATATCTGTTATGGCGTTACAGTCCTTGACCATAGAGCAAGTAGAAATATCTATGCAAAAGATATAATTATTGCAAGTGGAGGGGTGGGTTCACTCTATGAGTACCATACAAATGCTCCTTGTATTAGTGCTGATATTCAAGGTTTATGTGTTCAAAAAGGGATAGCCCTAGATAGAATGGAGATGTTACAGTTTCACCCAACTGTTTTTGTAAATAGTAATAATGCACAAAAGATGCTTTTAACAGAAGCTTTAAGAGGTGAGGGTGCTACTATAGAAGATGAGAGTGGTGAGCGATTTTTGTTTGATTACGATAAACGCGGAGAACTCGCTTCACGAGACATAGTAAGTAAGTCTATATACTTACACAAGAAGAAGACAGGTATGAATACGTATTTAGTCTTTAAAAACTTTGATGAAAAGTACTTCAAACATCGTTTTCCAAATATTTCGCATTACTTAAAGGGTATGGGTTATGATGTACCAAATGTAAGAGTTCCTATATCTCCTGCCTTTCATTATGCGATAGGGGGAATTAGAACTGACTTAAAAGGTCGGGTACCAAGTGTAAAAAATTTGTATGCGATTGGAGAGGTTGCTTCGACTCGTGTGCATGGTGCAAACCGTTTAGCGTCAAACTCTCTTTTAGAAGGACTAGTGTTTGCTGCACAAGCAGTAGAAGATATCCTTTTAAATACAAAAGAGAAAGAGTTTATTGAGTTTGAAGTATCAAAAAATGTAATGAGTCTAAAAGAAGATAAGGCGAAAAAAAATCAACTACGACGAATAATGTGGGAAAATGTATCTATAATTCGTACAAAAAGAGGATTAAATGATGCTCTGGAGTCAATTAATACTCTTTTGAATGAAAAAATAGGTACACTGTTGAAATTTCGTTTATTAACTGCTAGAGAGATAGTTCTTGGGGCACTCGCGAGAGAAAAATCAATAGGCGTACACACAATACAAGAGGAGATATAATGGAACATAGTTCAATGGTAGACACAGCAGTAGCTGCAGGTCATGTATTAATAGAAGGTCAAGTAATAAATCTTGCGACTAGTTGGGTTGGATGGTTAAGTCTAGCTGTTTTTGTAATCGCATATTACTTTATTGCTACAGAAGATAAATATGAAGTAAATAAGGCTAAACCAGCACTGTTTGCAGGTACATTTATGTTTATGCTTATAGGTATTTTTTATTCTATAAATGGTTTAAACCCTGATCCTCTGCATGATGAGTTAGAGCATCTTATTTTAGAAATTGCTGAGATTTTCTTCTTCTTACTTGTTGCTATGACATATATTGAAACGCTCATTGAACGTGGTGTATTTGACCTTATGAAGTATAAACTTGTATCCAAAGGCTATACATATAAAAAACTTTTTTGGTTAACAGGTATTTTAGCTTTCTTTATCTCTCCTGTTGCAGACAACTTAACAACAGCACTTATTCTCTCAACTGTACTCTATACAATTGATAAGAAAAATCTAGCGTTTCTTGTTCCTGGTGCGATAAATATAGTAGTTGCTGCAAATGCTGGTGGTGCTTGGTCTCCATTTGGTGATATCACTACCCTTATGGCATGGACAGCAAATAAGGGTGAGTTCATAGACTTCTTATTCCTTTTTCCAGCTTCAGTCCTTGGTTGGTTAGTTACAGCTACATTACTAAGCATGTCAGTTCCAAAGGGACAACCTGCATTTGATGCTGCAACTGAGAAAAAACCAGAAGTAGCGGATGGTGGAATGGGTGTAGTATACTTAGGTGTTTTTACTATTGTTCTTGCTGTTTTAGGTCATCAGTTCTTTCATTTCCCAGCAATGTGGGGTATGATGTTTGGTATGGCAATCTTAAAGCTTTATTCTGTGTTTTTAACAAAAAAAGGTGCAAACTCATTTAATATCTATATAAATATGCAAAAAGTCGAAAATGATACACTTCTTTTCTTCTTTGGTATCCTCTCCGCAGTTGGTGCCCTTCATTATCTTGGATTTTTAGAGTATGTTCACGATATGTATACACTAGTAGGACCAATGTGGGCAAATATTGGAGTAGGTTTCCTCTCAGCAATCGTTGATAATGTTCCTGTTATGTCTGCAATTTTAAAATCATCTCCTGATATGGAACTTGCACAATGGATGCTTGTTACAATGACTGCTGGTGTTGGTGGCTCACTAATCTCTTTTGGTTCAGCGGCTGGTGTTGGTGTTATGGGTAGACTACATGGTATCTATACATTTGGCTCACATATGAAACATTCATGGACTATTTTAGTTGGTTATATCGTTTCTGTTGGCGTTTGGTATCTTCAGTTTGAAGTACTAGGATTATATATTCCACACTCATAAGTTTTAATAAGTGCCAGACCATAATCAATAACATATTATACTCTGGCACTTACTCCACTTTTAGTTGGAGATATTCTTTTTTTCCTTGCCCTGCTAAACCAAAGATTAATCTTTTTTGTAGTATCCTTTCATAACTAAATTATTTTATTTCCTCAAAAGGCATTTACATGACAAATGTTAGCATCATTGTTTTAGATTTCGGTTCTCAATATACACAACTTATAGCTCGTCGTCTCCGTGAAGACAAGGTTTACTGTGAAATTCTTCCTTATCATACTTCTGTCGAAGATATTAAGAAAAGAAACCCTCAAGGTGTTATTTTGAGTGGTGGTCCATCTTCTGTTTATAACGAAGATGCTTATACAGTTGATCAAGGTGTTTACTCTATGGGTATCCCAGTTCTTGGTATCTGTTACGGTATGCAGCGTATTGCAGTTGATTTTGGTGGAAGTGTTATTCGTTCTAACCATCATGAGTACGGTAAAGCAGAGTTGAAGATCGAGACTGCCTCTCCACTTTTAGCTGATTGTGATGATGACAGAATTGTTTGGATGAGTCACTCTGATAAAGTGGATGTACTTCCTGAAGGTTTTGCTCCAATAGCTACGAGCGATAACTCTCCATATGCAGTGATTGCAAATGAAGAAAAGCGTGTCTATGCAATGCAGTTTCACCCAGAAGTGCAGCACTCAGAAGAGGGCTACCTAATGCTTCGTAACTTTGCAAGAAATATTTGTGGAGTAACAGAGAAGTGGAAAATGGAGCATTTCTTAAAAGAACAAATCAAAATGATTCGTGAAAAAGTAGGAACAGGAAAAGTTCTTTGTGGTCTAAGCGGTGGTGTTGATAGCTCTGTTGTAGCTGCAATGCTTTATGAAGCTATAGGGGATCAGTTGATTCCTGTCTTTGTTGATAACGGATTACTTAGAAAAGGTGAAAGAGAACAGGTACAAGAAGTTTTTAAGATAAATCTAAAAGCACCGCTTGTTACAGTTGATGCAGTAGATAACTTTCTTGGTAAACTAAAGGGTGTCTCGGACCCTGAGCAGAAACGTAAAATTATTGGGCATACTTTTATAGAAGAGTTTGAAAAAGAGGCTAAGAAGCATGATGGTATTAAGTTCTTAGCACAAGGTACACTCTATCCTGATGTTATCGAGTCTATCTCTGTAAATGGTCCTTCTGAGGTTATTAAATCTCATCATAATGTTGGTGGTCTTCCTGATTGGATGGATTTTGAATTAATAGAGCCTTTAAGAGAACTTTTTAAAGATGAAGTTCGTAAAATTGGTTTAGAGTTAGGACTGCCAGCTGATATGATTAACCGTCACCCATTTCCTGGACCTGGTTTAGCTATTAGAATTATGGGTGATGTTAATGTTCCTGACTTAACTATACTTCGCGAGGCTGATGTTATTTTACTTGATGAGCTTAAAGCGAGTGGATACTATGCTAAAACATGGCAAGCATTTGCGGTACTTTTAAATGTAAAATCTGTTGGTGTTATGGGTGATAATCGTACATATGACAACACTGTATGTGTAAGAGTTGTTGAAGCAGTTGATGGAATGACTGCTACATTTGCACATCTTCCACATGATTTATTAGAGAGAATTTCTCGTCGTATCATCAATGAAGTAGATGGAATTAATAGAGTTGTTTATGACATTTCAAGTAAACCACCTGCAACAATTGAGTGGGAGTAGAGATTTTTCTCTTCTCTTATGCAAAGTAAACCTTACCTCTTTTCTACCTCTAAACACTCGGACACGATTCATGTAAACCCTTTAGAAATCTTTTTTTTTGAAACTAAAATAAACTTTTCTCAGTATGACTATATAATTTTAACTTCAAAGCAATCTGTTAATGCCTTAAAAAAATATGATAATAAAACATATGCAGATAAACAGGCACTCTGTATCTCTCAAGCAACTGCTCAAAGTTTTAGAGATATAGGTGGAAGAGTCTTAGAAATCGGTGCTGGTTATGGGGATAATTTATCAGAGATAATTAGTAAATATCCAAAGTCGACAAAATGGCTTTTTTTACGAGCCAAAGAAGTGGCTTCTAATTTTGCTCAAGTCTCAAGAGAAAATGGCTACTCGATAGATGAAGTTATAGTATATGAGAGTAGATGTTCTACAGAGATACAAACTGTTAGAGTTGTTCAAGATGCCACACTCATTTTTACATCTCCATCAAGTATAAAATGTTTTTTAAAGTATCATGTTTTAAAAGAAAACTACAAGGTTATTGTGATTGGAAAGACTACTGCTAAAGCTCTTCCCCTTTATATTAAACCGATTATTGCTAGTGAACCAAGTATACAAAGTTGTTTAAAACTAATTAATTCGTTATAATGAAAAGAATAGAATTTAAGGGATATTATGAGAATTTATTGGTTACTTTGTGCATGTATGTTTTTTACAACTGCTTTAAATGCAGAGTATGCAAGAAGTATTAGAATAGGTTCTTTCCCCTCACAAGAAGCTGCTCAAATTTCACTTGACAAAATCAATCTTTTTACATCAAAGCATGAAAATATCATAAGACTTCAAGAGCAACATGAATTTATCTTTAAGACAAGAGCCTCTGGAGATTTTTATATAACATTAGTTGAACCATTTAGGAATAGAACTGTCCTTCAAGAAGTACTCGATACTTTGCGTTTAGAATATAAAGATATATATGTGACGAAATTAAAAAATAGACCAAAAAAGAATCCAGAAATAAAGGCCGAAGTAGTCCAAAAAATTGAGATACTTAAAGAAAGTATAGTTGAAGAAGTCTATCCTCAAGAGAGTCTAGATGTACAGATTGAGTCTATAGAAAAAGAAATAAAAAGTATAACTCCTCCCATATTGACAGCTCCAAACACATATATTTATCAAATCATATTAGTCATTTTACTCTTGGGTATAGCTCTCTTAATATATTACCTATTACGAATTAAAAAAGAGAAAGAGACATATATAAATAAAGAACTTATTCAAGATGAACATTTACAACAGCTAAAAGTTGATAACTATGCAAAAGATAAATTACTCTCACATGTAAGTCATGAACTTCGTACTCCAATGACGGCTATAATGGGCTTAACACACTTAGTACTAGAGAGTGACTTAACAAAAATTCAGAGTGATTACATACAAAAGATAGAGAGCTCATCGCAACATTTACTCAATTTAATCAATGATATTCTTGATGTATCAAAAATTAAAGCAGGCGAACTGAAAATAGAGAAAAAAGAGTTTAATATAGATGATATTTTAGAGTATGTTTTGAGTGTAAATGTTACTAAGGCTAAAAAGAATGGTGTAGTTTTAGCTATGGATATTTCGCATGAAGTACCATCAAAAGTTATAGGTGATTCTTTGCGTTTAGGTCAAGTCCTCATTAATCTTATAGGAAATGCAGTAAAGTTTACAACTAATGGTGAAGTAACATTAAGTGCAAAAAAGGTTTCAAGTTTTGCTGATGGGATTAAAGTTGAATTTTCTATCTCTGATTCTGGAATTGGTATGACACAGGAGCAAGTTCAAAGTGTTTTTAACTCTTACTATCAAGCAGATGAATCTACAAGTCGAGAGTTTGGAGGAACAGGTTTAGGGCTTTCTATCTCCAAAGAGTTAGTAGAATTAATGGGTGGAGAAATTCGTGTAAGCAGTAAAAAAGATCTAGGAACAACTTTTAGTTTTACTGCGAACTTTACACTTAAAGATGCACAGAACCAACGCCAATACAGACTTCCATCCTCTTCAATGCTACAAAAGAAAGTTCTTATTGTTGACTCATCAAATAGAAATGTGATTCCTCTTGTTAAATCTTTAGGATATTTTAATTATGTTATAAACAGTATTCCCTCTTTTGAAGATGCAGTTCTTGAAGATGCTATGCGTTTTGATATTGTGATTGTAAATCAGTACAATCTTAGTGTGGATGCTATTGAAGCAATTAAAAGGATGCGAGTTGTCTCTCAAACAAAATTAGTCATTTTAAGTGAACTTCATAGTAATATAGACTCTAAGTTGATTGAAAATATTGAGGTCGATTCGTATATTCAAGTGCCATGCTCTCAGCAAAGTATATTAAATATGATTATAGATTTATATGTTGCAAAAAATTTAGATAAACGTTCTCGTAAAACAACCATGAAAGATAAACTCAAAAATATGGCTAATAAAAAGATTTTAGTTGCTGAGGATAATGAAGTTAACCAAAAAGTTATTATGGGACTTTTAGCGCAAACAGGGATTGAGTTAACATTTGTTGATGATGGGCAAGAAGCCTTAGACTTAGTCAAAAAAGGTATAGCCTTTGACTTACTTTTAATGGATATTAATATGCCAAATATGAATGGGTATGAAGCAAGTAGAGAAATTCGTAAAACAAGTAAGTATAACAATATTCCTATTTTAGCACTTACCGGTGATGTGATGGATGATGCTATTGCTAAAGCTATACAAAGCGGAATGCAAGGACATATCTCAAAACCTATAGTTATAGATATATTTTATAAAAAAATATTTGATATATTGAGTCATGAGTCAAGAGATACAAGAGGTGTCAAGGATAAAACTTTGATGAGTATTAATAATATCGAGAACGAAGATGGCTATAATGAACTCTCTATAAGTGTTGGTTTAGGTAGATGTCATGGAGATGTCGAATTTTATAAAACAATACTTAAAGATTTTACTCACATGTACCTTACTTCAGCAACTCACCTTCAAGACTTATGTAATAAAGATGATTTTAGAGAAGCAAGAAGTATGGCTATGGACATAAAAGATATTGCCTTAAATATTGGAGCATATAACTTATGTGAAAGTGCAGCTACTATGGAGTATGAGTTTGAAAAGGGTAGTAGAAGTAACTACAAAGCATTTATTAGGTTTTATGACACAAGTTTAGCTAAACTATTTGAGGATATCACTAAGTATCTAAAGCAAAACTAGTCAAGATACTTTCTTTGTAGTCGTTTTGTTATACGGGTAAAGGTATCTGTTGGTAGTTTATGACTCTTAAGCATGTCTAATGCTTTTTTTAGAGAGTTCTCGGTAAATTGCTCTTGAATATTTACAGCACTCCGTACAACCTGAAGTGCAAAAACAATCTCTTTCATATGTTGGGGTACTTCTCTTTGGGCATCTAAATATTTCATAGATTCCCAAAAAGTAGTATTTAAATGAAGCTGTTTAAAAATAAGGGCATTAATTTGAGCAGTAGTCATCATCGTATGAATATTCTCTACATATGCAATATCACGATAACGCATTAAATCAGATAAAAACTCTTCTTTTTTGTTATCTTGTAAAATATCTTTAGCAATAAGAATTTTCCCTGTTTCCATTAAAAAAGCTATAGGAGTAAGGCTTCTAGCTGTATCTATATCTATCCCCATATACCATTGAAAAATGAGTTCACTTTGCATTGTACTTATTTTTGAAAATTCAATTGTAGTTATATCATATGGTGAGAGGTCGATGTCAAAGCATCTATTTATACTTGATGAGAGAACAATTGAGCGAATTTGATTAGAGCCAAAAAGAGTTACTGCTTGGAGTATAGAAACAATACTTTGTGAAAAGCCATAAAAAGGGGCATTTACCTTTGCTAATATATCAGCAGTTAGAGAGGGGTCTGTTTGTATAATTTTAACAATATCATCGATTTCTGGCACTTCTTCCATATAAAGTGCCTCAATTTTTAAAACAGATTCTGGAAGGGGAGGAAGAGAGTCTATTCTCGCGATTAATGGGATGTAATTCATGTGAAGGACCTTAATGATTTATTGATTTTATATTATAATTAAATAAACATAAAACTAAATC
>NZ_JAEMVB010000032.1 GCF_029215995.1 Sulfurimonas sp. SAG-AH-194-L11 | reverse complement strand
TAAAACTAAAAGGGGAGTTACGTCCACGGTTTGAAGCAATAAACCAAGATCAGCCTAATACAATAGCGGGGAGTGCATTTACAAATCGCATGCATTTATCAGCAACAGCTGCTCTTTTAGGCATAGAAAACTTAAGTGCAACTATAGGTCTCCAAAGTGTAAATAATTTTGGCTATACAAACTATAGTTCTCCAGGAAATTCAGTGAGTGATGGCGATGGTAATACATATAATGTTATTGCAGATGCTCAACTAGCAATGCTTTCAGAAGCTTCTATAGACTATAAGCTTGCAAATAGTGCTCTACATTTAGGTCGTTCACAGTTAAACCTAGATAACCAACGTTTTATCGGTACAGTTGGATGGAGACAGCAGGAACGTTCATACGACACTGCATATCTTGCAAATAGTGACATAGAAAACCTAGATTTACTTGCTGCTTATGTTTATGGTTATGCAGGTGTAACAGGTGTTACAACTACTGAAACAAATTCTGTTATACTTCATGCTAAATACAAGGTGAATGATGCTTTAAATATCACTACTTATGGATATCTTCTAGCATCTCTTAGTGATACATATGGTCTTACACTTGCAGGTAAATTTAATGCTAGTAAGGATGTGAAACTTTCATATCGTGCAGAATATGCAATCCAAATAGATGCTACTATGGAGTATGGAAGTGCAGCAAATCAAACAAATGTCAAAGCTGATGCAAACTATCTCAATCTTGATTTAGCTACTAACATTTCTGGCTTGATAGCTGGTTTAAATTATGAAGTACTAAGTGGTACAGATGAGAATGATGCTTCGTCAACAAAAACACAATTTAATCCTGCATTAGGAACAAACCATAAATTTAATGGTTGGGCAGATGTATTTTATGTTGGAAACAATGGTGCTGCAGGTGGTCTTATAGATAGTAATATTCGCTTAGGATACAAAGCAAAAGGTTTTGGAAAACTTCTTGCAGTATATCATGACTTTCAAGCTCAAACAGCTATGAATGCAGTATCAGGGACAACTATTAATCTTGGTTCAGAAATAGATGTAGTATATGTAAATAAGATTCCAGGTGTGAGTAACCTCAGCGGTCTTTTAAAGTTTGCATCTTACACAGCAGGTGATGCAACAAGTTTTTCCAATGCAACTTTTGACAAGCAAGTCGCTTGGGCACAACTCTCTTATAAATTCTAAATATCTACACTTTTTCAAACATGCTATAACTGCATGTTTGATACTGCTTAAAAATCACTCATACTCCCCTTTTTAAACCAAATTATTTCCGATACAATGTGCTATATTTTATAAGGTTTTAACTATGTCAGCAGATAATATTAAATTTTCAGGTTTTTCTTTAGCAAAACGAAAAGAGCTTAGAGGTGATGACTTTTATGATGTCAAAACTATTGGTGATTTAACTATTGCTATTGTTTGTGATGGTGTTGGAAGTGCTACCGAGGGGGCACAAGCAGCACAAAGAACAACAAAAAATTTAATGAACAACTTTAAAATTCGTCCAAAATCATGGAGTATTGAAAAGTCAATCAAAACTTTTATAGAGGCTATAAACGCCATACTCTATCAAGAGTCTCAAGTTAATTATCAGTCAAGTGAACTTGTTACTACCTTAACTATTGTAGTTATTCAAGGAAATAGACTCTATGGTGCAAATGTTGGGGATAGTCGAGTATACCTTCATAGAGATAAGACTTTAACACAACTCTCATCTGACCATGCAATGGATGAAGAGGGTTATGAAAATGTTCTAACACAGGCTATAGGCATAGATAGTAGTGTTGAGATTTATTATTTTGAGAACCTTCTTCAAAAAGATGACTCTATTTTACTTTGTAGTGATGGACTCTACAACACCCTAGATGAAGAGTATCTAATTGCACATATAGAAAGAGGTGCTCACTCCTTAGTAAAAAAAGCGAGTCAACTAGAAAATGATAACCTCCCTGATGATACTACTGCTGTTGTTGTTGATATTCTCCAAGCAGATGAACTCCAAATACTCAAACAACAAAACCTTGAAATCCCAACAACACTTAAAAAAGGGCAGACAATTGATGGCTACACTTTAACAAAGCCACTTATACAAAATGAAAGAACTTGGCTTGTTCATAAAAAGACGAAAGATTATGTCTTAAAATTTGCTCCTTTAGAGGCATTAGATGATGAAACAACTCTTGACCTTTTTGTTAAAGAAGCCTGGAATGCAAAACGCTTAAAAGCAAACTTTTTTCCAAAAGCTGTAATTCCAAAAACGAGGACTATGCGTTACTATGTTATGCAACTTTTTCATGGTGAAGACTTAGATAGCTACTTAAAAAACAAACATGTAACTATAGATGACACAGTAGAGTTAGCATCAACTCTTTTAGATATGTCTCAGTTTCTCATCAAGTACGACTTAGTTCATGGAGACATCAAACCACCTAACATTATGATTGCTAAAGATGATGATGAGAACTTAGAGTTTAAGATTATTGATTTTGGTAGTATTACTGAAGTTTTTTCAACTAATTCACGAAGTGGCACACCTAGTTTTTTACCACCGGAACGTTTTTTAGGAGATTCTATTAGTGAATCAACTGAGATTTTTTCTATTGGTGTAACACTCTACTTATCACTCACTGGAAAATACCCCTATGGAGAGATAGAACCTTTTCAAACACCAAGCTTTAAAGAGGCAAAAAGACCTAGTACATACAACTCAAATATTCCAGAATGGTTTGATAGTGTCATTATGAGGGCAATAGCACTCGACAAAGAGGAACGATATGCTCACTACTCAGAGATGAAATATGAACTTTTAAATCCCAAAAAAGTAAAACCATACTTCACTAAAAGTGCTTCACTCATAGAAAAATCTCCACTTTTATTTTATAAAATTGCCTTTAGTACTATGACATTTGTTAACTTTATACTTTTATATTTTTTATTTAAATAAACTATAGACTATAGACTATGCCTTTTAAGACTCTTTTACTATAATATCTATATAAAAAAGATATATTATAAAGTGAGTTTATGAGCTGGTTTAATTTTTTACAAGAGACACAAGAGAACTGTTCTGTTAGTTTTGGAAGAGGTATAAATGCTTCGATTGCACCAGATGAAGAAGAACTCTTTGAACTCTCATCTGAAGCCTTTGAAAAAAAAGATATTTTAAATGCTTATGAACTATTTTTTCAGTCCCTTATTAACTTTAGCCAAAATAAATCAAATCAAAACATCATTTTAAATAAGACACAGACAGAACTTCATTTTGAGATGTATCAAGGTTTAGCAAAAATTCATGGGAAAGTGACTCAAGAAAGTCTCTATGCAGAGATAAATATCATAAAAACAGTAGATGCAAGTGTTGCAATTAAACGCTATATTTTAGAGAGAAATTATCAACTCACTTATGTCAATTACTTTAGTGATACAGAGTTTATTAAACTTAAATTACATCAAGACAATATCAGTCTATCACCTCAGAAGATATTTTTTCCTTTGCGAGAACTTGCACTTAACGGTGACTTCGATAAAGAACATATAAAAAGTGAGTTTAAAGAGATAAGGCTTAGTGAGTTTAAAGAGATAAGGCTTGAAGATACCAAATATTTACAAAAAGTGGAAGAATCGGAGTTAAAAGTAAAGTACAGATACTTAATATTATGGATAGATGAGCTTGAAAAAAAAGTTCTCACCCTCCCCTCCAATGACAACACAGGAATGCAATCTTTTTTATATCTTAACATACTCTTTAAAATTGACTATCTCCTCTCTATTAAATGTAAAATTCGTCATTCATTAGCTAAAAAAGTTCTGGAGTATTTTTCCAATGAGTACTTTACTATAGAGTCAAAAAATGAAGAACTCAAGAAGTATCTACTTGAACTCAGAGAGCTTACATATGAAACATTTAACAAAAGCTTTTACAAGGCCAAATATACTTTTAATCCTATTGATAAATCATCATATGATGATATAGTTATTTTTATAAACGAGTCACAAAATAAAATACGCTGGTATAAACACAACCGCTATTCACAAGTGATTCCAACTATTTATGAGTATATCGCCTTTTATTCCCTATATAACTATGGTATGAATGCTACTTTAAAAGATCTTTTTCATATTTTAGTAGAGGTCCAAAATAGTTCTTTTTTTAAAGATTTAGGATGTAGTGCTCTGTACGATGAGGCAACACAAAAATTATCAAAACGCAGTATACTCAAGAAAATAAAAAATGTTCTTGAGCAATCATCACAGATATATGCATCTTTGAGTCTTGATACTAATAGTTTAAATTTTGCATCTCTGAATGAATTTTCTAACTCTTACTATATTATGTTAAAAAATCTAGATTTTGAAGAGGTCTAAAGTATGAATACACAAATTATCCTCGAAAAACAGATTGAAAATATTATGCAGATCATGACCCCTTATGGAAGTGGTACCGGTTTTGTTATCGGTGATATTATTATCACAAACTCTCATGTAGTTGGTGGACTTAAAGAAGTTGTAGTGAGTGCGAAAAAACTCTCACGTACTATTGCTACTGTTATTTATGATGACCCTTTTTTTGATCTTGCCTTTATTAAATGTAAGTTTGAGCACCCGAGTATCGCGTTAATTTTAGCTGATGAACATGTAAGTGATGGCGATACTGTTGTGGCTATTGGACACCCTTATGGTCTTAACTATACAGCGACAGAGGGTATCGTCTCACGTGCATCAAGACTTCAAGATGATTTAGAGTACATACAAATTGATGCTGCAATTAACCCTGGAAATAGTGGTGGTCCTCTACTTAACATAAAAGGAGAAGTGGTAGGAGTCAATACTTTTATAATCCAAAATGCTAACAACCTCGGATTTGCCCTGCCATACTTTTATCTACAAGATGCACTCACTGCATTTACTACTCAAAATAAAGAAAATATCATTAAGTGTCCTTCGTGTAAAAACCTTATTGAAGAAAAAAACATTAGTAATGATTACTGCCCTAAATGTGGTGTAAAACTAGAAGTTGCAAGAATGCGACGTAAAGGATATAATCCTACTGGTCCTACTAAGATGATAGAAGATATTTTAACTGCTTTAGATATAAATGTTATGCTAGCACGTCGCTCCCAATCCTCATGGAGAATAGATGAGGGAACAGCTCGAATAGATATAAACTACTATGAGAATGGTGTCATTATCGGCGATGCAAAGCTTTGTGCAATTCCTAGTCAAAACATAGATAAAATCTATGACTATCTTCTCAAAGAAAATGATGAGCTCTCTTACTTACAATTTTCCATCAATGAAAATAGCATCTATCTTTCATATCTTATTGTCGATTCTTCTTTAACATTTGATGAGGGTAGAACTGCTATTGAGAGACTCATAAAGTATTCAAATAAATATGATGATATTTTAATAAATGAGTATGGGGCAATCGTGCAAAAACGCGATGAAGAAGATTAACAAAACAAAAAGGAATAATTAATTATGTCAAAATTTTTAGAATTTAAATGCGATTTAGATACTTTTATACAAGAGTTACAAACAATTTTAGAATCAAACACAAGCAGAGTCGAAGAACTACTAAAGCAAGAGCATAAAACATATAGCTCTTTTGTAAAACCTATGCAGATGATGGAGGAGAGACTCGAACATTTTTTCACTCCACTCTCTCACTTAAACGCAGTGAATAATTCTGAAGAGACTCAAAAAGTATATACACAGAGTCTTCCTATCATTACGGAGTACTCAACGAAACTCTCTCAAAACATAGAAATATACAAGGTATATAAAGAGATACAAAAAGATGAAGAGACTACACTAAATTATGAGCAAAAAAGAGTTTTAGACTTAAATATTCAACACTTTGAACTTAGTGGTGCACATTTGGATGATGATGTTAAACAAAGACTTGAAGAGATAAATATTAGAAAAAGTGAGTTAACAAATAACTTTTCACAAAATCTTTTAAATGCTACAAATGATTATGAATACATTATGACAGATGCACAAGATATTGATGGTCTTCCTAGTAGTGAGGTTGAGAATGCTAAGTTTGAAGAAGATGGCGTTATTAAATATAAATTTACTCTTCAAATGCCTTCATATATAGCATATATGACTTATGGAAAAAATGAAAATATCCGTGAAGCACTCTATAAGGCTTATGTATCACGTGCTCCCCAAAATGCTAAAATAATAGAAGAAATTCTCTCACTTAAAGATGAGATGAGTAAGCTTTTAGGCTTTAAAAACTATGTAGAGTATTCACTCTCAAGTAAAATGGCGAACGATAAAGAAGAAGTTTTAAACTTTTTACAAAACCTTCTCAAAAACTCTAAGAATCAAGCAAAAAAAGAGTTAGGAGAGTTACAAAACAGTGCACCAAAAGATCTTCGTAGTTTTGATACTGCCTTTTATAGTGAACTTCTTAAAAAAGAGCAGTACGATATTGATGAAGAGGAGTATAGACCCTATTTTGAGCAAAAAAGTGTTGTTCATGGAATGTTTGATTTTTTAAATAAGCTGTTTGGTATGAAGTTTGTAAAAGTACAAGAGAAGTTATGGCATGAAAAAGCATTCTCATACGATGTCTATGTAGAGGATAAACTTAGAGCTAGAATCTATCTTGACTTAGAAGCAAGAGAGTCTAAACGCGGTGGTGCTTGGATGCATAACTATCAGACACATTGTTTAAATGAGAAAGGTGAGGAGCAGTTAGCATCAGCCTTTGTAGTGTGTAACTTCCCATCTTCAAGTGATACTAGCCCTTCTCTGCTTCGTCATGATGATGTAGTCACTCTTTTTCATGAGATGGGGCATACAATTCACCATATACTCTCAACAGTTGAAGAGAATGAAGTAAGTGGAGTTAATGGTGTAGAGTGGGATGCTGTTGAATTTCCATCACAGTTTTTAGAAAACTTTGCATATGAGCCACAAGTGCTAAAAATGTTTGCTTCGCATTACAAAACAGGTGAGATTATTTCAGATTTAATGATAGATAAACTAGTTCGTAGTAAAAACTTCTTGTCTGCTATGGGGATGCTTAGACAACTAGAATTTTCCATCTTTGACCTTAAAGTATATAATGGGGTTTACACATCTGATGAAGTTCAAAATATTCTTAATACTATTAGAGAAGAGACTTCACTTATTAAAACACCTGAGTATAACAAGTTTCAAAATGGATTTGCACATATATTTGCTGGTGGATATGCAGCTGGTTACTATAGCTATAAATGGGCAGAGGTTTTAAGTGCAGATGCTTTTTACTCTGTAATAGATGAGGGCATATTTAACTCAAAAACAGCACAAAAGTACTTAGATGTCATCTTAAAAGGTGGTGGTGCTAAAAGTATGCAAGAGCTATTTAAAAAACTTATGGGTAAAAACCCTGATACAACAAAACTACTGCGTTTAAATGGCATAAATTAGTGAAAATATTTGTTATTTTCTTACTTCTATTATCTGTCTTACAAGGAGCACAAACATTGAAAATAGCAACATATAATGTAGAAAATTTATTTGATTTACAAAAAAGTGGGCATGAGTATACAGAATATATACCAAACTCATACTCACAATGGAATAAAAAGAACTATACTATTAAGCTTCGTAATATTGCTAAAGTTATTTATGAAATTAATGCTGACATCATTGCACTCCAAGAGATAGAGTCAGAACAAGCACTAAAAGATTTAAGATATGAGCTCAAACGCAAGGGTCTATACTATAAGTACTATAAAATAGCCAACTATAAACAAACAACGATAAAAGTAGCCCTGCTGAGTAAAATACCTTTTGTATATACTCATGAGATAGCAGTAAAAGCTTCATATAGATATAGAAATATCTTAGAGGCTAAGTTTAAAATCAATAATCAAGAGCTTTTCATTTTAGTAAATCATTGGAAATCAAAATCAGGACCAGAGAGTATGCGTATAGTCTCTGCAAAAAAAGTTCTCAAACGTACAGAAGAATTAGGTTTGGATAAAAATATAATTGTATTGGGTGATTTCAACTCTCACTATGAAGAAGATATACTATTTAAAAGAAAAAGAAAACATAATGATACTAATGGGGTTACAGGTATAAACCACATACTTGGGACAAAAGAGCATACAAATAAATCAACATTAACTGATTTAGATGAGGGGGAGTACTACAATCTTTGGTATGATATAAATACTAAAGATAGGTACTCATATATCTATAGAGGTAAAAAAGAAGCCTTAGATAATATTTTAGTATCCCCATCTCTTTTAAAGACTCAAGGAGTACATTATAAAACAGATAGCATACATACATATAAGAAGAAATATCTATTGAGTGGTAAAAGTATCAATCGCTGGAAAATGAGTCGTAAGAAGCCTAGAGTACACAAAGGTAAAGGATATTCAGACCACTTAGCTGTTATAGCAGAGTTTGTTGTGAACTAAGGCACCAGTTTATCTCTTCTTTTTTGTGTGCTCTGAGATAAACATTTGTTTTAGAAAATGGTTTTGAGCCAAAAAAGCCTCTATAAGAAGAGAGCGGTGATGGATGAGGAGACTTCAATACTAAATGTTTACTAGTGTCAATTAAGAGTTCTTTTTTTTGAGAAGATCCACCCCATAAAATAAATACTATATTTGAAAAATTATCCGATAACATTTGTATCACACTATCAGTAAAAACTTCCCAACCTCTATTTTTATGAGAATTTGGTGATGCTTTTTCAACTGTCAGTACACTATTAATAAGTAACACACCCTGCTCTGCCCATGAAGTTAAATCACCGTCTGTTGGTGTCCCACAGTTCATATCATCAACAAGTTCTTTATATATATTTTTTAATGAAGGTGGTACTTTCACATGAGAAGTAACAGAAAAGGCTAAACCATTTGCTTGATTAGGAGCATGATAAGGATCCTGACCTATAATTACAACTTTTACTTCACTAAGGGAAAGTAAATTAAAAGCTCTAAATATATCTTCATATTTTGGATAGATAGTTTTTTCTACATACTCATTTTTAATGAATTTTATAAGGTTAGTATAGTAATCTTTTTGAAATTCAGTATCTAATAAATTAGACCAATCGCTATTTAAAGTCATAAAAATCCTAAAATTGTAATAAAAGACAAAAGTGAATAAGGTAAGAAAAAGATTTTTTTACGAAATAGTTATTCTTATTCAGATTG
>NZ_JAEMVB010000031.1 GCF_029215995.1 Sulfurimonas sp. SAG-AH-194-L11 | reverse complement strand
GCAGCACCTGCCGTAAAAGAGTTTGATCCTAAAGCAAGAAAAAAACTCACAAAAAGTCAAATCACTGAAATAGCAAAACAACGCCACGAAGATGCAACAAAATCTGATAAAACTATAGAGATGGAAAAACAGTGGGCAAAAAAGAAAAAAGAAGAAAATAAATACCTTGGTGATGATGAAAATGGTAAAGCGAGATTTTCAGGAAAAAGTGGAGATAGAAATCATGCTCATGATGGAACTCCAAGAGCTAGATCTTCTGCACCAAAAGCTGGTGGCAAACGCATTAGTATAAAAGCTAGAAAACCTAAAGAGGATTAATCCTCTATAAGTTTAGCAACATTAGTACTACTTCCATGCCCAAGATACTCTCTGAGTACTTTTGCATGTCTTAAAAATAACTCCCTATCAAACTCTTTATAAGCACATAGTAAATTTTCTTTAGTAACAGCTTCTTGTAAAAACTCAGGATGAATACTTTTTCCCTTAAACTTTTTAAACATAATGTTACTTAATCCTACATCTTTAATCTTAAAAAGCTTCGCTCCTATGAAAAAATCTAGTGGTTTTGCTATGTAAGTTAAGATAAAAGGCACACCTATGATAGTGGCTTCAAGTGTAGCAGTTCCACTACATATAAATGCAAAGTCAGAGTGTAAAAGTGTAGAGTGAGCTTCATATGAGATGTTTATACCCTCTAAGTCTCCATAAAGCTCTTGTATCTCTTGCTGAGTAAAATGTTTTGGGATGATGATAGTCGCTTTGGCACCTATCTCTTGTATAAGTTCTAAGTAAATAGGCATAAGCTTTTTTATCTCACCCTTGCGACTCCCTGGCATAAATGCGACTTCTTTTATCTCTGTATTTAAAGAGGTTTTAAACTCTTTTATTTGGTCAAGAAGAGGGTGTCCAACATACTCGATGGGTGCATCATCAGGGTAGTAGCTCGGCTCAAAAGGAAGTATGGAAGCGAGTTTGTCTATAGTGCGAGCCAAAACGGGTATGCGTTTTTTCTTCCATGCCCATGCTTGAGGTAAAATATAGTAGATTATCTCTTTATTTGGGTATTTCTTTTTTATCTTTTTAGCAAGTGGTAGGTTAAACCCTGAAGAGTCTATAAGTAAAACTTTATCAGCATTTTGGGCTAAGTCAACCATCTCATCAGCGAGTTTAAAAAAATAGCGGAGTTTTTTAAGTGCATCGACTATACCCATGATGGCGAGGCTCTGTAGATCGACTATTGGCTCACCTAAGTTTTTATCAAAAATCCCTATAAGCTCAACATCACTTTTAAACTCTTTTGTAAGTGAAGTAAGGTGTACATTTGCAGAGTGCTCTAACGCAGATACTAAAAGTTTCATGAGCCACCATCTCCATAATTCTCATAACTATCATCGTAAGACTCACCATTTTCTTCATCCACATAGTCTCTAAAGTAAGTTGTGAGATTATCTATATCCTCATCACTCAGACCTATTGCAAAGTCTATCATCATCTCTTGTTGCTGTGTATCTGCTTTTTTTGCACGAAAGTGTTTGAGTTTATAACTCATATATCCCTTAGCTCGGTTTGCTAAATAGGGATAGCGGTGGATACCCTCAAGTTTATGACCATGACAGGCATAACAAGCACTAGAGATATAGAGCTGTTTGCCTTTCTCATAAGAAGTAAGTGCAAAAATAGATGTAAATGTTAAAAATAGTAGTAGTATAAAACGCAAACTAAGCCTTATTGATTTATAATGCTACTATTATATCAAAGGTGGCTTAAGTATGCTTATAAAAAATGCACTTGTTTGTGACGTAGATGGTGAGAGAAAAGTTGATGTTTGTATTGAAGATGGCTTTGTAACTGAGATAGGTACATCTTTAAAAGCTAAAACTAATGAAGAGACATTAGATGCAAAAGGAGCATATCTTCTACCCTCTTTAGTAGATACAAACATTAGACTCATAGACTCTGCTCTAAATGCAAAAAACATTAAAGCCATATCTGCTGAGGCAAAAAGAGGTGGAGTAGGGCATATAGTCTTAAATGCTGACTCTCAACCAAGTATAGATACAGAAGTGGTTTTAGAGTTTGCACAACATGGAGTGGCTTCTGCAAAGGGAGCTAAAGTAGACCTAATGCTTAACACCTTAAAAGAAGATAGTACACTCTCCAACATTGCGATACTTTTAAAAAAAGGTGTAGTAGCACCCTACATGAGTACAATTGCAAAAAATGACATAGCTATAAAAATAGCTGAGTATGTTCAGATGTATAGAGTGACACTTTTTTGTAAGGCAGAAGATAACTCTTTGATAAAAGCAGGGCTTATGCTTGATGGCGATGTAAGTGCAAAACTAGGTCTTGCAGGGATTCCGAGTCTGAGTGAAGTACTTCATGTCTCACGTATGATAGAGATAGCTCGTCACTTTAAAATCAAAATCCTTTTTAAAGCTATCGCAAGCCCTCGTTCAGTTGCACTAATAGCAAAGGCAAAAGAGGAAGGTGTCGGAGTGAGTTGTGAAGTAAGTATTCATCATCTTACATCTTGTGATGAGGCTTGTGAGGGCTTTAACACCTTAGCAAAACTAGACCCACCACTAGCAAGTCGAGATGATATGCTACTACTACAAGAAGCACTCCAACGTGGTGATATAGATGTCCTTACAACACTACACCAACCAAGCTCTCCGGTAAATAAAGAAGTAGCATTTTTTGATGCAGCATATGGTTGTGAGGGTTTAGAAAATGCTTTTGTTAATTACTATGAGAAGTTTGTGCAGAGTGGTTTAGTATCTATGAGTGAATTGTTATGCTATACAGTACAAAACCCTGCAAAATCCATAGGACTCCAACGTGGAAAAATCGAAGTTGGAGTAGAGGCTGATTTTCTTCTTTTTGATATAAAAAGTTTACAAATTAAAGAATTATTTTAGTAACTCTCGATTTGGTTCACTAAAGTAGTACCCTTGCGAATACTCAATCCCTAACTCTTGAACGATTTGTTGAACATTTTTAGAATGCACAAATTCTGCTATTACAATAATATTCATATTTGATGCAAAATTTACTATTGCTTTTACTATTTCATAACTTTTTTTATCTGTATCTATATTTTTTATGTATCTTGAATCTATCTTTAAAAAGTCTACATCAAGTTCTAAAACACGCTCAAAATTAGAGTACTCAGCTCCAAAATCATCAATAGCTAGTTTATAGCCTATCGCTTTGAGTTGTTTTAATTGCTCGATGTTGTTTTTTTGTCCACTTGAACTAATACCTTCTAAAATTTCTAAAGTAACACGTGATGAGTCTATAGCATACTCTTTTTCTTTACTTGTTAAAAAATCAAATAAATAGTATGAAAGAAGGTCATCTTCCGTAATATTTATTGAAAAATCATAAGTATTGTTTGACATAAATGCAAAAGTTTTATCTATCATTGTTTTTGTGAGAGTTGGAAGTAAACCTGAGAGTTTAGCCACATCTAAAAATTTGTAAGGAGTGATAACTCCTCCATCTTTTGTGACTATACGAGCAAGGGCTTCATACTTTGTAATCATTTTTTTCTTATTATCGTAGATGCCTTGATAAAAAGGAACAATCATATCTGTATCAAAGGCAGTGTATAAAAGAGTGTTCATGGAAATGAAAGATTGGCGTTTAAGAGAACTATCGAGGTTTTCATCAAAAATGTATAGTCTATTTTTTCCACTCTCTTTTGCTTTTTTAATTGCAAGAGCAGCATGTTTTAAAAGATTTTTATTTGAGTAAATTGCACCATAAGTAAATGTTACTTTGAGTTTCACATCATCTACTTTTATAATACTCTGTGCAAAATAACCTTTGATTTTGAGCACTATTACTTCTATGTCTATTTTTTCTTCAAAACGCAGGGCAAATTGATCTGCATTAATTCTATAAATATCTTTACAGGAGATGTTTTTCAACATATTTGCAACATTGATAAGAATTTTATCTCCTATATCAAACCCATATGCAGTATTTACATAAGCAAAATTATTTATGTCTAAAAAGATGAGAGTTTGATAGTTCTTATCATCAAAAACTTCTTGTAAAGATGTTTTGTTCTTTAAACCTGTAAGGGTGTCTTTGTAAATCATATCTTGTATGTGTAGTCTGTTCTGCTCATTTTTTAGTACAATTGTTACAAGGGAAGATGCTGTTTCTAAAAGTTTTTTATGAAACAGTGCAGGAGAACGGTGTTCAAAAGATGAAAGTGCGATAGACCCCACTGTATCATCTTCTTCATTTTTTACAGGCATAGACCAGCAAGAACAGAGATTAAACGCCGTAGCAGTTTGTAAAAATTCTGTACCGCGTTCATCGGTAAAAGCATTAGATATAAATTGAGGTTCACCGTTCATAACTGCATTACCACAAGACCCAGAATGAGGGCCGGGTTTGATACCATTAAGTGCATCCCATCCTTCCTGTGGAACGCTAGGAGCTGCCACAACATAGATAAGACCATCTTAAGGATTTTTTATCATAAGTGAAGAGACTGCATTGGGTAAAATATTTTCAAGCATTGTACAAATACGGTCAAGAATATTTTGTGTTGGTGCTTCTTGTGCTGTGAGTGAGAGTACTTCTTGTTGAATTTCTAAGAATTTTTGATACTCTTCATTACTGATAGGAACTTCATTAACATTTGAATCATCAAGAATAGTACATGATTCTGTTAGCATAGAAGCTCCTTTTGTATTACTACTGTCATTTTAGAGTAATAAACATTTAATAACTCTTAAATATTTATTGCTCTTTTAACATAAAACTCTTTTTTATACTCACTAAATTTATCTTCAAGGATAGCTCGACGAACCTCTCTCATAAGGTTGAGATAATAATGAAGGTTATGAATAGTAGCAAGTCGGAAGTATGTAATCTCACGTGCACGAAAAAGATGGCTGAGGTATGAACGCGAGTATGTTTTACATGTTAAACACTTACACTCAGGGTCAATAGGTGCAGCATCTTCTTTAAACTTGGCACCTTTGATATTTATACGACCAAAAGAGGTGAAAAGTGTACCGTTTCTCGCATTTCTTGTAGGCATAACACAGTCAAACATATCTATACCGCGTTCTATATTTTCAATGAGGTCCTCTGGAGTTCCAACACCCATAAGGTAACGCGGTTTATCTTCTGGCATATACTGGACAGTGTGCTCAACTGTATCGTACATTTCGTTGTTAAGTTCACCAACACTGAGCCCACCGATGGCAAAACCATCATAATCCATCGCACATAACTCAGTAGCACTTTTTGTACGAAAGGCTCTGTCTGTTCCACCTTGAATGATAGCAAAGATGTTTTGTTCTGTACAGATTCCCTTTTTTTGCTGACTTCTAAAGTAGTCTATAGACTCTTGTGCCCAAGCAGTAGTCCTCTCTATAGAAGTTTTTATACGTTCTTGGGTTGCTGGAAGGGCTACAAGATCATCTAAAATCATCATGATGTCTGAGCCAAGATTTGTCTGAATATCTATAACTCCCTTAGGTGTGAAAAAGTGCTTACTTCCATCTATATGAGAGCGAAACTCTATACCATCCTTCATAGGCTTTGAGATGTCAGAGAGACTAAAAGCTTGAAAACCACCACTATCAGTTAAAAAACTTTTAGGGTACTGTGTAAATCCATGAAGTTTTCCCATCTTTTTTATGGTTTTATCACCAGGACGCAGGTAAGTATGGTAAGTGTTTGCTAAAATTATCTCAGCCCCAAGTATATTGAGTACATCATCTGCATCGAGTGACTTTACACTTCCAATAGTCCCAACAGGCATAAATACCGGTGTTTTAATAGTTGAGTGCTCTGTTATTATTGTCGCTGCACGAGCCTTGCCACTTTTTGCTTCTAGTGTGAATGTCATGGTGTTAAATTCCTAAATGATTATTATGTTGATATTATATCATTTATCTTGTCTTGCATGTGATTGAGCTTGCTTTAGTATCTGTTTAAGACCTGTATAAGATTAATAAATGTATTATCGTGAAGATTATCAAAAAGAAACAAGGTTAGACTAATTGAAACATATTATTATTTTATTTACGATTTTATTTATTGACTTATCTGCGCAGGATTTAAGAACAAGTGTCAACGAGATTATAGAGACAAATCCTATAATTCTTGAAAGAGCAAAGAACTACAAGGCAACACAAACAGAGATAGATACTGCTATATCAGGATACTACCCTAAACTAGATCTCTCTTTAGGTATTGGGATTGAGCAAACAAACAGAAAGAGACCTTCTATAGGAAAAGAGTCATTTGAGTACAGTGTGTATCAAAACTCTTTAAAATATACACAAAATCTTTTTGAGGGTTTTAGTACTTACCACAGTGTAGAAGCTCAAGAGTATGGAACAATTGCGGCAGCATATAGTTATGTTGAAAAAGTAAATACAACAACATTAAATATGGTAAATACCTACTTAGAACTTATAAAAAATCAAGAGATTTTACTTACGGCACAACGTAATATAGATATTAATGAAGAGATACTTAGAAAGGTAAAAAGACTTTATGAATCAGGGCTAACAACACTCTCAGAGGTACATAAAATCGAGTCTTCATTAGCCTTAGCAATGTCGAACTATGTTGTTGTGCAAAACACCCTACTAGATGCTTCATATAATTTAGGACGAGTATTAGGCAGGAGACTTGACCCAAAAGAGATGCAGAGACCAGTTGTTATAACTCTACTACCAAAGACAAGAGAGGATGCTCTACAGGTCGCACTGCACTACAACCCTTCACTTTTAGCAAGTAAGTATAATGTTAAGTTCTCAGAGGCGACAAATAATCAAAAGAAGTCACCATTTTATCCTAAGATAGATATAGAAATAGCACAACTAGCAAATAAAAACTTGAGTGCAATAGAAGGGGATGATGATAGATTTCGAGCTATGGCATACCTCTCATACAATTTTTTTAATGGCTTTGCAGATAGTGCTGCCTTGCAAAAAAGTAAATATACTCTTTATCAAGAACAGGAAAAGAAAAATAGTATTCAAAGACAGGTTATAGAGAGTTTAAACCTTGCTTGGAATGCTCATGAAAAACTTAATGAGCAGTTAATACATCTTATAAATTATAAAAACTACTCTAAAAAAACCCTTGACTTATACTCAAAAGAGTTCGATTTAGGTCGTCGTTCTCTATTAGATTTACTTGCAGCACAAAATGACTACATACAGTCAGATGTACAGATAATATCTACAGAGTATAGTATACTCTATGCAAAGTTTAGAATCATG
Organism: Sulfurimonas sp. SAG-AH-194-L11; assembly: GCF_029215995.1. GTDB lineage: Bacteria > Campylobacterota > Campylobacteria > Campylobacterales > Sulfurimonadaceae > Sulfurimonas. Next base: position 1,942 of record NZ_JAEMVB010000031.1, on the reverse strand, counting down.
GACTCCATGGGTACACTCGTCTCATCTGTTTTAGAAGATGATGCATCTAAAATATATGAGAGTGTTTCACTTACACTAGATAAATAAGGATAATGTATATGTTTATACAAAATGTTGATAATGTAAGGATGGATGCTCTTCTTGATACTCTTGTACTCTTTACAAAACTATATCATAAGCCATATACGGCAGAGGCACTCACTGCAGGCTTACCAATAGAGCCAGGTGTTGAAGCACCTGAACTTTTTTCTATTAATAATGCAAAAGGACTCTTTTCTCGTGCTGCTGCTAAAGCAGGTTTAAAGTCAACGATAATTCAAAGACCTCTCCAACAGATAAGTCCTCTACAACTTCCAGTTATTTTACTTTTATCAAATCAAAGTGCTTGTATATTAGACTCCTTTAGCGAAGATGCAAGTCAAGTAAAAATAATCATGCCAGCAGAAGAAGCTGTTGAGCAGTGGGTTGATATAGAAGATTTAGCTGATGAGTATATTGGTTATGGATTTATGGTGAAAAAAGCTTTTGAGTATGTAGATGAAAATGCTAGAACACTTCACATACAGCAAAAACATTGGTTTTGGAGTACACTTAAACTCTCAATAGGTATCTATAAAGATGTACTCTATGCCTCACTCTTGATCAACTTGTTTGTATTGGCTTCACCGCTCTTTACCATGAATGTTTATGACAGAGTAGTCCCAAATAATGCCATAGAGACACTATGGGTTTTTGCAATCGGTGTTATAATTATCTATTTTATAGATACTTTTGCTAAATTTACGAGAACCTATCTTTTAGAAGTTGCAGCTAAAAAAAGTGACATTATCATGTCCTCTATCATTTTTGAGAAGGTGCTTTCACTAAAAATGGCAAACCATCCAGCTTCAGTAGGCTCTTTAGCTAGTAAACTTAGAGACTTTGATAATGTACGTTCATTTTTAACCAATGCAACGATGGCAGCCGTTATTGATTTACCTTTTGCGATAATATTTTTAATGGTTATAGCATATATCGGTGGAAATATTGTTCTTATTCCTTTAGCTACTATCATGTTTATAATGCTTTATGCTTTTGTCATCAAAAAACCTTTACAAAAAAGTATAGAGAGCACACATGAGGCAAGTGCAAAAAAAAGTTCTATTCTTATAGAAGCATTGAGTAATATAGAGACACTTAAAACCTTAGGAACTCTGAGTCAAATACAGTGGAAATGGGAAGAATCAACAGGGGAAATAGCAAATAAAAGTCTCAAATCAAGACTTTTATCTGCATCTATTCCAACTGTAACACAACTACTTATTCAACTAAATACAGTTGCTATCATCATTGTTGGTGTCTATAAAATTCAATCTTTTGAATTGTCTATGGGTGCTCTTATCGCTATTGTGATACTGACTGGTCGAACTCTAGCACCTATGGGACAGGTTACAGCACTACTTACTAACTATGAAACAACAAAAACTTCTTATGAGTCTATAAACGATATTATCTCACAGCCAAGTGAGAGACCTGAGGGTAAAAAGTTTGTCCAGAGTCCAAAATTTACGGGGCATATAGAGTTTGCAAATGTAACCTTTAGCTATCCAGGTTCAGAAATACCAGCTATAAAAGATGTCTCGTTTGTTGTAGAGCCTGGTGAACATATTGCAATTATTGGCCGTATAGGGAGTGGAAAGAGTACTATTGAGAAGTTACTTTTAGGGCTTTATGAGCCAGATGAGGGGCAGGTACTTGTTGATGGTATTGATATTCGTCAAATTGATCCAGCAGATTTGCGTAAAAACTTCTCATATCTTTCTCAAGATGTAATGCTATTTCGAGGAACAGTAAAAGATAACATTACTTTTCGAGCCTCTCATGCTAGTGATGGAGCGATGTTAAGGGCTGCAAAAATTAGTGGAGCGGCTGAGTTTATAAAAAAACATCCTAGGGGTTATGA
>NZ_JAEMVB010000030.1 GCF_029215995.1 Sulfurimonas sp. SAG-AH-194-L11 | reverse complement strand
TACTTACAGGTTTAGATAAAACACTCTATACAGTGAAAAAAAGTCCAACTGGTTTTAGTATCAAAGAGGCTCAAGGAAAAGTGATTATCTTAGATATCTTTGCAACTTGGTGCCCTCCTTGTCAGGCAGAAGCTTCACATTTAAGCTCATTACAAAAAAAGTATAAAGACTCTTTACTCGTACTTGGCATAACAGTTGAAAATGATATCGAAAATGCAAAACTTCAAAACTTTAAAACTCAGTACAGTGCTGATTATGCACTTGTAAACTCTAATGAAAATGCTCGTCTTATAGATGCCCTAGCAAAAAAACTAAAAATAGGAAGTAATTTTGGGATTCCTTTGATGGCTATGTATAAAGATGGAGTACTTATCAACTTTTATCAAGGTGCTGTTGAAGAAGAGTTTCTTGAGAGCGACATAAAGAAAGCTTTAGGACTCTAAATGTTCGGTTTTATTAAAAAAGGACTTGCAAAAACTGTTGAAGCACTCAAAACAGTAGTTCCAAAGAAAAAAGTAACCTTCAGTAAAGAAGAACTTGAAGAAATTTTACTTGAAGCGGATGTTGAATACGACTTAGTTGACATAATTATCAATGAGATTTATCAAGATAAAGTGACACGTGAGATACTTCGCTCAAAACTTTTAGCAACTCTAGCACATACTAAATACATAGAGCCAGAGTTTACAGCTCCCTTTGTTGAACTGGTAGTAGGTGTAAATGGTGCAGGTAAAACGACAACTATCTCTAAACTTGCTTACAAATACAAACAAGAGGGTAAAAGTGTTATTTTGGGTGCTGGAGATACATTTCGTGCAGCTGCCATAGAACAACTTACACTCTGGTCTAAAAGACTAGACATCCCCATAGTTGCTTCAAAACAGGGGCATGATAGCTCAGCTGTAGCATATGACACTATAGATTCAGCAAAAAGTAAGGGTATGGATCATGTTATCATCGATACAGCAGGAAGACTTCACACTCAAACCAACCTAGCAAATGAGCTTATAAAGATAAATCGTATCTGTAATAAATCTCACGCAGGTGCCCCACATAGAACGGTTTTAGTACTTGATGGAACACAAGGAAACTCAGCTATTGCTCAAGCAAAAGCTTTTAATGAGATGATAGGGATTGATGGTATCATCATCACAAAACTTGATGGAACTGCAAAAGGTGGAAGCATCTTCTCCATCGCTTATGCATTACAACTTCCTATCATTTATGTAGGAACAGGTGAGCAACCTGAAGATTTAACTCCATTTGACAAGTATGAGTTTGTAGACTCACTTTTAGATGCTCTCTTTGTAGAAGACGAGTAAAACTTTTATCATAAATATGGCAAATTGCCATATTTCATCACAATCAACTCCTTTTATACTACTATACTATTTATAAAACCAACAAAAAGATAGACTAATGGCGAAGCAAAAAATACTCTTTGAGTGTCAACACTGTGGACTTACTACTCCAAAATGGATGGGAAAATGTACTAACTGTGGAGCTTGGGATAGTTTCGTTGAGTTAAACGAACATCAACAAGAAGTAGTCAAGAAGACAAAAAGTACGACCAGTAAATCAAGTAAAGCACAAAGTATAAATGACATAGTAGAAGAAGAGATTTACAGATACTCTTCTCTTGACCCTGAACTTGACAATGTTTTAGGTGGTGGCGTAGTTCCAGGTTCACTTACACTCATAGGTGGTAGTCCTGGCGTAGGTAAATCTACCCTACTTCTTAAAGTCGGTTCAAACATAGCAAGTTTAGGAAAAAATGTTCTTTACGTGACAGGTGAAGAGTCAGCGAGTCAGATAAAACTTCGAGCAAATCGTCTAGGCTCAAATCAAGATAAACTCTACCTTTTAAGTGAAATAAGACTTGATCAAATTTTACTAGAGTTAGAACATCGTAGTTATGAGTTTATCATTATAGATTCTATTCAAACTATCTACTCCGAGGCTATTACATCAGCACCAGGAAGTGTAACTCAAGTACGTCAAATCACTTTTGAGTTGATGCGTATTGCCAAAGAGAGAGATATCGCTATCTTTATCATCGGGCATATCACCAAAGAGGGTTCAATCGCTGGTCCTCGTGTTTTAGAGCATATGGTTGACACAGTTTTGTACTTTGAAGGAGACTCTTCTCAGGAGTTACGAATACTTCGTGGTTTTAAAAACCGTTTTGGTCCAACAAGTGAGATAGGTGTTTTTGAGATGCGTGCAGAAGGACTTATTTCTGCAACAAATATTGCTTCACGTTTTTTTAACCGTAACTCTACACAAAGTGGTTCTGCACTTACCGTTATTATGGAAGGCTCACGTCCAATCATACTAGAAGTACAAGCCCTTGTCTCAGAGTCACACACTCCAAACTCTAAACGCCAAGCCACTGGTTTTGATAACAATAGACTTAATATGCTTCTAGCACTACTAGAGAGAAAGTTAGAAATTCCTCTTTCTGGATATGATGTTTTTATAAATATAACAGGTGGTATTAAAATAACAGAAACAGCAGCAGACTTAGCAATACTTGCAGCAATTATCAGTAGTTTTAGAGATAGAGCAATATCAAAAGAGACTATATTTATCGGTGAAGTATCTTTAGTTGGTGATGTCAGAGAAGTATATGCACTTGATGTTAGACTTAAAGAAGCGAATATGCAAAACATCACAAAAGCATTAGTCGCTAAAAAACCTCTTGAAAAGTCACCGATTAAGACCTTTATAGTCGATGAAGTAACAAAACTTTTAGAATGGTATTAAAATTTGTAATAAATTATAAATATTCGCTATACTAAGAAAACAATTGCATTCAAGGAAGAATAATGGCTGAAGAAGAGACAAAAGAAGAAGAAACTGCACCACAAGAGAAAAAATCAAGTAATATGCTGATGATAATAATCATCGTTGTACTATTTTTAATAATCATAATAGGTGGTATCGTTGCTTTTTTACTAATGGGTGATGATGAAGAGATGCCTGCTGATAATAGACACTCACAAGAAAGAAGTGCTCCACAGAAAAAAGTTTCAAGAGGACCATCAACTCAGTTTGATAATACTAGACAGTTAAACGAAATTGGAATTTTATATCCACTCGATACATTTACTGTAAACCTTAAAAGTGATGCAGGACGCCGATACCTCAAAGTAACTATGAGTTTAGAACTTGAGGGTGAAGAGTTAAGTTTAGAACTTGATGCTAAGTCACCAGTCCTTCGTGATAGAATCATTAGAATCCTTACTTCAAAAACACTTGAAGAAATTTCCTCTAAAAAAGGAAAACAAAAAGTATCTCAGCAGATTATGGATACTTTAAATGCTATGATTTCTGATGGTGATATTCGTGGTATTTACTTTACAGAATTTGTTATTCAGTAACATAATACTAACTAAATGATAGGCATAGATCTCATAAAAACTTCTCGTATGGAACGCTTTATGGAGCGTTTTGGTGAGAGAGGACTTCTCAAGTTTCTCTCTACAGAGGAACTCACACTTGTAAAATCATACAAAACTGCAGCTGGCTTTTGGGCTATTAAAGAGGCCTTCTCTAAAGCAATAGGTACGGGCATAGGAAAAAGTTGCTCGTTTCATGATATGCGGATTTATAAAACAGCTACAGGTGCACCTAAACTATCTCTTAGTAAAAAAATTATTGATAAATTTGGAATTATTGATGTGAGTATCTCCATCACACATGATGGAGAGTATGCGGTTGGTGTTGTTGGGGTAGAGGTATTATCCTCCTCCAACAAAGTCAAGCAGTTCTAGTTTATCTCCATCATTTAAACGATGTGTGTTCCAACTGTTTTGTTTTACTATGTCCATGTTTACAGCTGCTGCCATAACTTTTCCCTCAAGTTCTAAAACTTTTAGTAACTCTTCTATCGTGATGTTTTCAGCAAAATCTTTATCTTGTCCGTTTACAATTATCTTCATACGCTCTCTCTTTTTACACTAAGTGTTCTATTTTTATAATTGTAGCCATATTTATTAAATTTTAGCTACTCTTATAAACAACTACTCTTAAAGTTTAGAAATATACTCTGCAAGTGCTTTAATTTCATCACTACTGAGTTTATTTACTTGTGGTTTCATAACACCTTTCATACTTCCACCATAGGATCCATCTTTATACCCATTTATCGCATAAGTTAGTTTTGTTATACTCCAACCTTTAATACTTTGAGACTTGTTAAGTGCTTTTTTATCAGCCTTTACACCATGACATCCACTACACTTAGCAAATAGAGCAGCACCATTAATAGTACTCTTTTCTTTTTCAATGAGTACCTCATGTACATTAGGTTTATCTACTGCTTTATCTATATTTTCTACAGTTTTCATTGCTACTTTTTTTGTCTCTATTAGAACTTTTTTACTTCTATCTGTTACTTCTTTTGTGATAGTTTGAACACTATCTTGAGTCGCTTTTTCAATATTTTTTGTAATATTTACAGACTCTTCTTTTACAACTTGAGCTATTTTACCTATGCTCTGAGTAATTTCAACTTCTGCTTCATTTGATTTTTCATCACTACAACCTAAAAGGAGTAGTCCCACTACCAATGCTAAAACTATTTTCATATTAAACCTTTTTTATTTTTTTAACTATTATACAACTAAATTTGGAAATTCTAGATAAGTAAGAGAGTAAATACAACACATCTGTATCTTTCTACTGAGATTCATAAATCGGAGTCTCAGATAAGTATATATAAATATATTTTAGATACAATAACATATGAATTTTGAACCCTATCCATTTGAAAAACTAAACAATTTACTTAAAAACATTATACCAAATCCGGACTTGACTCCATCAGTCCTCACTATAGGTGAGCCACAGTTTGAGACACCTGCATTTATACAAAAATCTTTGATAGACAATGCCCCTCTTTTGAAGAAATATCCTAAAACTACTGGAGAAGTCAATCTTAGAGAAGCCATAAGAGCTTTTATTAAAAAACGTTTTCATACAAGCCTTAGTGATGCTCAAATCATCCCTTGTTTTGGAACAAGAGAAGTTTTATTTAACTTTCCTCAGTTTTTACTTTTTGATGTAGAAAACCCTGTCATGGCTTATACAAACCCTTTTTATCAGATATATGAAGGTGCTGCACTTGCTACTCGTTCTCGTGTCATCCATCTTAACCTTACAAAAGAGAATGAGTTTAAACCAGAGATAAATGAAGAAGAGTTAGCAGAGTGTGACCTTGTGATTTTAAACTTTCCAAACAACCCAACGACATCTACTTTAACACTTGATGAACTTGGCATTTGGGTAAAACTCGCACTCAAGCTTAACTTCGTACTACTCAATGATGAGTGTTATAGTGAGATATATGCAACTACTCCATCACCATCTCTACTTGAGGCTTCTACTCATGTTGGTAACAGCTCTTTTAAAAATGTTCTTGTTATTAATTCTATCTCTAAACGCTCATCTGCACCGGGTCTACGCTCAGGTTTTATAGCAGGAGATGCAGAGATACTGCGAGAGTATATGAAGTATAGAACATATATAGGTTGTGCTTCTCCACTTCCTCTTCAAAGTGCAGCAGCTGCCGCATGGAGTGATGAAGCACATGTATCTGCCTCAAGAGAGATATACAAAGAGAACTTTATCATTGCAAAAGAGATACTTGGCACAGAGATACCGTTCGCAACTTTTTATCTCTGGATAGAAGTAAAAGATGCACTGGAATTTACAAAAAAACTCTATGAGAAGTATAATGTAAAAGTACTTCCAGGGGAATTTTTAGCAAGACAAAGCAGAGAAGAGAAAAACCCTGGTCTTGGTTATATTCGTATAGCATTAGTTGAAAATCAAGAAAAAACAAGAAGTGCATTACAAAGAATAAAGGAGTGTCTCAATGGATAAGGTAGAAGAGTTAAAAACAAAGGTACTCAAAGCACAACAAGAGAGTGATATAGCCTCTTTATATGTTTTAGAATCACAAGCACATGATATTTTTGATGAAGCTACTATACAAGGTTTTTATGCAAATATTCTTGACCTAGCCTTAGAAAAGCTTACAGACACTTTAGAGTCACATAGAAAGATGGACATGAGTGAAGTTCAAGACTTCGCAACAGCTCGTGCACTTTATGAGTATGCGATGGAACACTACTCTGCTGGTGAGCCAAAAGATGCTGCAGCTCTTTTTGAAGTTCTCAGTGGTTTAACAAATGATGAAGAGTTTTCTCTTGCACTAAAGTTTCACTGGGTTGCAGCCGCAGAAAAGATGAGTCTAGATGATTTTATGTCAAATATAGCAGATATGGACATGACTCAAACTAAAGGAACTTTTTATATCTCTGCCTTTTCCAAAGAGGCACAGGACTTGCTAGATAATGCATAACAAAAAAGGGGTTTAGTATATGAAAATACATTTTATTGGAATCGGTGGTATTGGTATCTCAGGACTCGCACAGTATATGCACTTTAAAGGTCATTGTGTAAGTGGTTCAGATATTGCAGATAGCCTCATCACAAGAAAACTCCGTAAAATGGGTATGGATATAACAGTTCCTCACTCAAGCAAAGCTATAAACGATCAAGACTTAGTTGTACACTCAGCAATTATTAGCCCTAATAATCCAGAAATAGTAGCAGCAAAAGAAAAAGGTATAGAAGTGCTCGCACGTCGTGAAGCCTTACTTAAAATTTTAGATGACAGGAAAGTTTACTCTGTTGCTGGAGCACATGGAAAGAGCACTACAACTGCAATTTTAACAGCTATCATGAATGGTTCAGCTATTATCGGTGCTGAATCTAAAGCTTTTGGCTCAAATGTTCGTTATGATGCCTCAACTGATGTCATGCTTTTTGAAGCTGATGAATCTGATGGAAGCTTTATAAACTCAAATCCTTATTGTGCTATTGTGATCAATGCAGAACCTGAACATATGGAATATTATGACTATAATCACGATAGATTTTATGAGTGTTATAAAACTTTTATCAACTCAGCTCCATGTAGAGTACTTAATGCTGAGGACCCATTTTTAAGTACTTTAGTGGACTCTGTAGAGGCTAAATGGCTCTACCCTTCTAAAGACATCACAAACATAAATTACACTCTTATAAACAATGAACCTCATACGCAGTTTGAGTTTCGTGACTTAGGTCTCTTTAGTGTTTGGGGATTTGGAAAACATATAGCACTTGATGCTGCTTTAGCAATTTTAGCTGCAAATGATTCTATGAATATAGAAGAAATTCGTACAAACCTTCTAAATTTTAAAGGTATCAAAAAACGCTTTGACATAGTTGGAGCAGAGGATGATAGTGTAATTATAGATGACTATGGTCATCATCCAACTGAGATAAAAGCTACTTTTGAGTCTGTAAAAGAGTATGCAAAGCTCAAAGGTTTTAGTAAAATCACCGCTATTTGGCAACCACATAAATACTCTCGTACTATAGATAATCTTGAGGAATTTACAAAGTGCTTTGATGGAGCTGATGAGCTTATCATTCTTCCCGTATGGGCTGCTAGTGAGGCACATCGTCATATAGACTTTGTTCATGAGTTTAAAGCTTACAACCTAACAATGGCAGACACAATTAAGCGTGCAAACAACCACATAACTGTAGTTAAAGATGCACAGGATTTACAAACACTAGATAAAGGCCTTATTATAGGCTTTGGTGCAGGTGATATTACTTACCAAATACGAGGAACTGCTTAATGACATATATATTCGGTCTTGTTATTATAGGACTATTTTTTTTAGCGCTACACTATTTTACTGAGTTTGACCATATGCAAAAGATTTATATAGTCATCATTGTTCTCTCTATACTTTCTGTTGCTGTTATGTATAATGAATACAACAAACAAGAGAACCAAAAAATGCTTGATGCTGTTTTAAAGTATAAGCAAGGACAAACTATCAAGTGTGATGGTAAAGATGTAAATAGTACACACTATACACTTAGCATCGGTACTTATACTTTTATTGGACGTAAAAACACTCCAAACTATTCGGAGATGATTAGCGCCTCTACATGTCAGTAAGCAGTAAACAAGAGAGAATAAATACTCTCATAAAACAGCTCGATTTAAGTGAGCATATTGAACAATTTTCAAGCTTTTTTTCACGGGAGAGTTCTCTCTATATTGAAGGTGATCAAGAACTTCACTTTAAGTATATCAAGGCACTTGATAAGTTAGAGTTTAAAGCACCTCCAAAGGTCATCGACTTTACTATAATCAAGCAACATCTTAAAAAACATGGTGTTTTAAACTTTGAGCAGATTTTTGAGATAGTTAAAATTGTTCGTTATTTTAGATACTTTAATAACCGTAGACTCGATGGTATAATTGGCGAATTTATGGCTAAATTCAACATCCCGGAGAAGTTTACAGAAGTAGAAAAATACTTTACACATGATGGTAAGTTTGAAGAAAATCTCGATGAGAATCTTTTTGGACTCTCCGCTCGTATAAAAGAGCATCGTGCAACTATGTCTAGCTCACTTAAACGCATGATGGGAAGCTCTAAACTTGCTGGATACCTAGTAGATACCCAAGTACACTTTGTAAATAATGAAGATTGTCTTTTAGTCCGTGGTGGTTTTAACCATGTTTTAAAAGGTGCCGTTGTCGGTCGCTCATCTAGTGGGTTTTTCTTTGTCTCTCCTGACAGTATCTTAAAATCAAAAGAGAAAATTCGTTTTATAGAACAAGAAAGAGAAGCTATTCTTTACGAGTACACAAAAGAGTTTTCAAGTAAACTAGCAGAGATTCAGCCTTTTATAAACTTCATAGATAAAGAGTTTACAAAGTTTGACAACTACCAAGCACGTGTACTTTTTGCTCAAAGTAAAAATATGCAAATACTTAAAAGTCAAAAAGATTCTAAAATTGTTCTCTCTAGTTTTATCCACCCTGCTCTTCATAATGCAAAACCTATAAGTGTTGACTTCTCCAAAAACATCTTGATGATTACAGGGGTAAACGCAGGTGGTAAAACTATGCTCCTTAAATCCTTACTCGCCTCAGCGTTTATGGCAAAGTACATCATCCCTATGAAACTCGATGAACATAAGTCTCACATCGGAAGTTTTAAAACAGTTTTAGCCATCATAGATGACCCTCAAAATGTTAAAAATGACATCTCTACTTTTGCAGGACGTATGCAGGAGTTTGCAAACATCTTTAAAGAGACTTCAGCACTTGTTGGAGTAGATGAGATAGAACTCGGAACTGACTCAGACGAGGCCGCAGCCCTTTTTAAAGTTATACTCGATGACCTTATTAAACGCAGACAAAAAGTAGTAGTAACAACGCACCATAAGCGCCTTGCTGCTCTTATGGCTGACCGTGATGATGTTGAGCTTATGGCGGCAATTTATGATGAAGAGGCTAGAAAACCGACCTATGAGTTTATGCAGGGTATCATCGGGAAGTCTTATGCATTTGAGACGGCTTCAAGGTATGGAATAAACAATGCCATAGTAAAAGAGGCAAAAGCTGTCTATGGAGACAATTCAGAAAAGCTTTCACTACTTATAGAGCGAGGAAGCCAACTTGAACGTGAGCTCAAACGTAAACACCAACTAGTAGATGATAAACTAGCAGATCTTAAAAAGAAAGAGCTACAACTGGGAGACACACGCGAAGCACAACTCCTTGAGATAGAAGAGCAAAAAGCAGCACTTAAACGCAGCTATGATGTTGCCATAAGTGAAGCCAAAGCTGCGGCAAAAGCAAATGACTCAAAGTCAATCCACCGTGCGATGGATAAGGCTAACAAAAAGCTCCCACCAAAAGGTGAAGAGAGTATCCAAAGAAATGAGACTTTTAAAGTTGGAGATGTTGTGAAGTACCACTCAAGTCGTGGGACTATCATCTCAATGCGCGGTGAAAAAGAGGCTACTATAGAGATGGATGGTATGAAAGTTCGTGTTAAAACAAAACACCTTCGCCATACTAAAGCCCTAAAAGTAAAACCTCAAACAAATGTTCACCTCAATGTAGAAAAAAGAGCTGGTCTAAAGTGTGACCTACATGGACTTCGTGCTGATGAAGCCTGCGATGTTTTAGATAAGTTCTTAAATGATGCACTTATCA
>NZ_JAEMVB010000003.1 GCF_029215995.1 Sulfurimonas sp. SAG-AH-194-L11 | reverse complement strand
GTTCTCTAATATTTTTTACAAACTCTAAACCATCCATAACAGGCATATTAACATCAGTAATAATTAAGTCATAATAATTACTCTCTTCATTGTACATATCTAATGCTATCTGCCCATTCAATGCTACATCACAAACATTAAAGTATTTTCCAAATGCAACCTTATAGAAGTCTATATTCGATGATTGGTCATCCACTAAAAGTATCTTCATATCTCGTGCATAAGACTTAACTAAAGGGGTGAGTTTTTTAACTACTGCATCTAATGTTTCCATATATTTACTACTAATCCTTATATCTCTGTTGTATTTCTAAAAACTTATCTATATTCTCAAGAAAAAGATTTACTAAAGAAGCATCAAAATGTGTTCCTCGTCCCTCTTTTAATAGCTTAAGTATCTTCTCTAAGGGCCATGCTTTTTTATAACACCTATCTGCACCAAGAGCATCAAAAACATCACAAATAGCTGTAATACGACCATATATATGAATCTCTTCACCTTTTAAGGCTCTTGGGTATCCAGTTCCATCCCATTTTTCATGATGTTCATATGCTACAATTGCTGATGTTTTAAGTATCTCTCTTTGTGAATTTTTTAACATATCATAACCGAGTTCAGCATGTGTTTTCATAATTTTAAACTCGTCAAAATCTAACTTACCTGGTTTATTTAATATATGATCAGGAATACCAACTTTTCCTATGTCATGCATAGGAGATGCTAATCTAAGTAACTCTGACTCTTCTTCCCCTAGACCAGATAACATAGCTAATGTGTACGAGTAGTTTGCTACACGTTTTACATGATTTCCAGTCTCTTTACTTCTAGTCTCACCGATAGCACCCATAGTATAAACTATCTCTTTTTGAGTGTCAACTATCTCAGAGACTGCTAGGTCTAACTGTGCTTTTAAGTCTTCTTTATAGAGTTCTAACTCTGTAATATCGTGTCGTATACTTATGTACTCAATAATGTCATTATTAATATCTAACAAAGGAATAATAACACTATTGACAACATATATTGAGCCATCTTTTGCTCTATTTGTAACGATTCCTTCCCATCTCTTTTTAGAACTTATAGTTTTCCACATATCTACGAAAACTGACTGGGGTGTTTTTTGAGAACGAAGGATTCTATGATTTTGACCTAGTAACTCTTCTTTAGTGTATTGTGATATTTTACAAAATTTTGGATTTACATAAGTGATATTTCCATCTCTATCACTCTTAGAAACAATTGCTGTTTCATCAATCGTACTCTTGTATTGACTTAATAAGGTATGATTTAAAGCAGCCTCTTTTTGTTCTCTTACAAGTTCAAAACTCTCATTTAAAATCTTCATAAACTTTTTAGGACGTATAGGTTTGGAGATGAAATAACTTATGTGAAGTTCTATGGCACGGATTAAATCATCTCTATTTTCTAAGCCTGTCACCATTATAAAAATCTGTTTATCATTAATTTTTTTGATATGCTCGATTAATGTAAAACCATCCATAACCGGCATAATCATATCAGTAATAACAAGATCAAAAGTACTTTGGGTATAAGTATCTAATGCTTCTTCACCATTGGAGGCGAAAACAACATTTTTGATATCATTTTTTTCAAAGATAACTTTTACAAAATCGCGAACCGAAGAGTCATCCTCAACATAAAGTATACTAGTACTACTCTTCATCTTTTAAACCATTAATTAAAAGTGTTAACTCTTCATAGAGTTTTAGATAATCTATACTCTTTTTATCCATAGCACTCAGTTCTAGCTCTTTTGCGAGACTTCCTATATCATCAAGGAGCAAGTTTAAAGCACTCCCTTTAATAGCATGTGCACTTGTTAGAATCTCTTCATAACTGTTTGACTCTACTGCTTTATGTAAAGAGAGTAAATTTATTTTTGCATTTTCTAAAAAAGAATCCATTATCATCTCAACATCTTCTAAATCAAATTCTAATTCGTCTGCAATTACTTGTAAGTCAATTTTATAGCTCAATTTTTAATCCAATGAGAAATTTCTTATAATTATACAACAAAATACTATCTTAATGGTAATTTGATTTTAAATGATGCTCCAGAAAGAGTGTTACTAAGCTCTAACTTTCCTTGCATATGCTCTTCTATAATTGTCTTAGACATATAAAGCCCTATCCCTGTTCCGTTGCTTTTTTCTTTCGTTGTGAAATATGGTTCAAAAACCTTTTCTAGTATATCTTCAGGTATTCCCCCTGCATTATCATCAATGATAATGTTTATATACTTAGTGTCGCTTTGAACAGTTATGCTTATCTCACCATTTTGAACTTCATTAAGAAGGATTGCATCTTTTGCATTTACTATAATATTTAAGATGACTTGTGAGAGTTCATTTTTATAACATTTAAACTCTATATTGTTTTTTATATGTCTGTTAAGAGTGATGTTATGCTTGAGTAAGGTAGCTTCTATAACACTGTTTGCTTGATCAAGGACATCCGTTATCGTGGTTAAGTATAGCTTTTTATCACTCTTAAAGAAATCCCTAAAGTCATCTATAGTCTTAGACATCTGCTCTATAATGCGTATAGCTTTTTGTGTAGAACTTGTCATAAGTTGTTCATTAAGTTTCTCTTTTCTATATGCCAAGTCTAATTTTTGAAACATTATTCCCAAAGAGCTTAACGGTTGTCTCCACTGATGCCCAATATGTCCTATCATTTCACCCATTGAAGCCATTTTAGACTGTTGAATAAGCATCTTATTTTGCTCCCAGTTTTTATGAACCTCGTACTCAATCTTTTCTTTTAAATCACTCTCTTTTTGCTCTAAAAGTGTCACATCAAAACCGATAACTAGAATTTCATCAATCTCATTTTTTTCATTTAAAAGAGGTGTAAATGTTAAATTTAAAGAGACATGATGTGAGCTACTATTTTTAAAAGAGAAAACATCTTTAAATGATTTTTTCTCTTGCATCGCATCTTTTAAGCCATCAAGTGTAACGCTGTTCTCTCCATTAAGATACTCTTCAAAGTTCATTCCTTCTATCAAACCACCACTATCACAGAGTAATTTGCATAAGGTATCATTTGCATAGGTAATTGTAAAATCATTATCAATCTTAAAAAATATTGCAGCCTTATCAATAGCCTGATTATACATCTCAAACCTAGCTTCATGCTGTTTAATTTTTCGCTGTTGCTTTAACTCTTCCATCATTTTATCAATTCTTAAAATCAATTCTTCAGTAGAGTATGGTTTGTTAATAAAATCACTCGCACCATTTTTAATAACTCTTGCTATCTTATCAGGGTCAGTTGTTCCGGAGACGACCATGACCGGCATAAGAAGATTTTTTTTATCTCGTTTTATTGCTCCTAAGAGTTTATTTCCATCCATAACAGGCATTTCAAGGTCAATTATAGCACCATCTATTTGCTGTTTTTTAAGAACTAAAAGGGCATCTTTACCATTAATCGCATCGTAAACATTAAAGCCACGTTTAGAGAGAAGTATTCTTAATTGTGTTCGCATAAACTTAGAATCGTCGACAACAAGTATACTTAAGTTATGATTTGTTGAAACACGTTCAATAAGTTGTACTATTGAGAGTTCCATATCTGCGAAATAGCGCTCTTTCGTTATATAGTCTATAACAACCCCATAAGTAAACAGATGTTCACGTCTCTGTTTATCCCTATCCGAAGTCATAACTATAACTCTAATCTCTTCATGAATCTGTAAATATGGCAGAACATCTTCACCCGCACCATCAGGAAGTTCTAAATCAAGAAGTGCATAATCAAAACTTCTATCTCGCAAAATATTTTTAGCACTCTGGACATCAAAGGCTTGAATAACTTCAAAACCTCTACTGCTAAGAGATTGTGTTAAAGAGTTATTTATTAGTTTTGAATCGTCTATTATGAGTATAGAAAATTTATGTTTCATTCCAACTCCGTAAGGATTAAATAATTATTTTCTTATTATATAGTAAAATACTACTAATTGGTAGTAGTAAAAGGATTACAACTCTAAAAGTACGGTATCACGATGTGTAGACTCAAACTTTCTACATCCACGCTCAAATGCTCCACCCTCACCTACTAAGATACACTTATGTTTTGCTCTTGTTATTATTGTGTAAATAAGTTTAGTATTATGCACTATAAAATCTGTAAAGTTTTATGTAGGTGCAAGTTCAAGAGTAAGAACATCACTAAGCACATTTCCTGCACCAATAGGAGGTAGTTGTGCATCACCTCCAACTATAATGATGATAGCCTTACGAGATACTTTTCCCATTAGTCTAGCAAAAAGTGCGGAGTTAATCATCGAGATAAGTGCTACACCCTCAATCATTAAAAGCCTTGTTATCCTTCCTGGTTTAAAAGATTTTAAACATACTGTTTTACTTTTAAATGAAAAAGAATTTGCTGCTCCTTTTAGAAAAAATATGGATGTTGAAAAATCATTCTTCTTATGCTTGATGCTGGTAAAATTGTAAAGATTCCTTTAGTTCATCTTCCATTTATATATAAAGCTCACATACCCACTAACAAGACTATCAACCTTAAAAGTTGTTTGCGATTTAATATTTTCTGTATTAATAGTGTTGATTCTTGCTCCCAATTCTAAATCAATTGAATTACTAAGATGAACATTTGTTCCTAATGAAACTCCGAAGTATGGATTATTTATAGTTCTATAAAATGACTCCCCATCAATGTTTACTTTAAGTTGGCAATACCCAGCATTAAGCCCTGCATAAATATCATAAGCATTACTTCTTAAAAACTTATACTGCACTTCCCCACCATAAGTAATAAGATACTCATAAAGTGATGAAGAATCATTATAATAGTTTAAACTAAAAAAAGTTCTAAGAGTTTTAGTTTCTGCTCCAGCTTTTATACCAATACCTAAAAAGTCATTAGTACCCCTAGTTTTTATACCACTATCTGGTCTATACTCATTGGCAAGTTCACTATAGCTAGCTTCTACACCAAATAGAGCATTTGTATACGCTATATCTGCCTCTAAAGGAGTCAGCATTACAAGAACAGTAGTTACTGTTTTTAAAAAAATATTTCTCATTTTCATCCTTTAAAATTCTTCGACAATTTTAAGATTAGTTATTTCAATTGTTCCGGTACTGTTCCCATCAACATCAGTAACATTTACATCAACATATGCTTGATAATCAGATATACTTGAAGTTATATAACTATTAATAACTAGGTTATCGCTTACTTTTATTTCATATGCAAAATTTCCATTGTGGTAACGGTCACCTATATCCTCAACGAAGATAGGAATTCTTTTTACAACAGCAGTTGAACCTCTTGAAACACTTGCAGCATCAGCTTTTAAACCAAAATATCTAATAGTAATTTTTCTAGCTTCTCCAACTCGTACAATCTCTTCTGCCGGACCATTATTTCCAATAAAGTTTGTCCATAACATAAGAGTTTTTCCTACAAGATAAGGATCACCAGCTATTTCTAAACCCATCGTACCATTATCTCCCAATGTATAGTTTCTATCTACTGGATAAACATTCGCAATTGCCTCACCTTCTCCTGCACTTGGAATTTGCCGAAAATTATGTCCGACTGCAAAACCTAAAGGTGAAGTATCATTTCCATCATAAATATCTGTTAAATGTAAGCTTGAACTATTAATTACCTCTGTTATATCCCATTTTCCAGAAGCATTATATGTATATCCTTTTCCAAATAAGACTAAAGTATCTATTCCTATATTCATTTTATCCACTTCAAGTGGAAAAACATTCGCTAAAGATGTAAATGTATTATTAACTTTTGATAGTGTTCCACTACTACTACTTTCTTCATCAAAGTAAAGATAATTATTATTCGTTCCACCTACGCCACTTAAAGAAGCATCTTTTGCAAAACCAACAATCAAACCCATTGAAATACTAGGGTTTGTGTTTACAAGGTTGTTGTACTTGTCAGTAACACGGAGTGTCCAGCGTTCAATAAAACCAGCTTCGGGACCACGTATTGAAGCTGCATAGTTTAGACTCATTGCATTGGGTGGACCTGAGATTATCAGTATATTAAAGACCTTAGACAAAACTCGTGTATTACCATTAGCATCTGTAAAACTTGTATTGACCTTTAATGGAACTATACCTGAAAGTGTGGATGACTTTAAAATAATTGAAAAACTATTATTCTCTGTAGTGAGTATTAACGATGTAGCATTTGTCTCAGCTTGTGTATTAGAAAGTACAGCAAGTCCAGAGTTTAAGGTCTTTACATTTATAAAGTTAATTTTGGCATCTGATACAAGTGTACTATTTTCATTGTCTTCTGCTATAAAAAAAGATATTTTTTTAGCTGTTTCTAATCCTATTTTTGCACCTAAAGTAGTAATATCACTTAGTATTTTGTAGTCTTTTAAGATTATTTGATTTGGATTTGGATTAAGTGTAAAAGTGAATTTACTTAATACACTCGGATTACTTTCATAGTAAAAATAAAAAACTATATCTGAAGTATCTTTTGACAACTGAGTCGGACCAGTATAAGAGAATCTAACACTCCCATTTTCAATAAGAACTGAAGAAGAAACAAAACTTCCTATATCCCTACCAGCAAAGACTTCCTCTTTTGGATAAATTATTTTAACATTACCACCATTATAGGGGCTAGCATTTTCAGAGTTTACAACTTTCATATCTATAAATACACTTTGCTGATTTAGTGTTAATTCTTTTGATACTTCCTCTAAAATTACTGTAGCAGAACCTTTTATTATATCACCACTCTGTGGAGGTGCAGATGCACTTGGATTAGAATCGCTATTACCTTCTCCTCCACAGCCAACTACTGATATTATTAACAATATCGAAAATACAAACACTTTAAATATATTCACTTAAATTCCTTTTTTAATTTTATGAATATTACCTTTAAGTTACTTAAATATTAGTAAACATTTACTAACATAATCCTTCTTAGTATAAATTATAATCAGCAAGCTATAGTATAATACTTTTTAATAATCTATTAGCTATTTATATAGATAAGGAAACCGATGATAGAACCATACATACTAGGTCTTGTTGCACAGTTTATTCTTGCTATATCTATACTCCCCTACTCCATAAGTATCTTTAGAGGTACTGTTAAACCAAATCGAATCTCTTGGTTCATTTGGAGTATCATTGGTTTTGCATTTTGGTTGATAACTCCCGATACTGCTGATGAAGTTACCAAGATGCTCACTCTCATTTTTATGATAAACCCAAGTATTATTTTTATTCTCACTCTTTTTAAAGGGGAAAATCAAAAAGTGGATAATTTGGAAAAGTTTTCTCTCATAATTGGTTTATCTTCTATAGTTATCTGGTACTTTTTCAAAGATTACTCAGGCATACTGCCCATAAGTATCGCGATACTAGCTGACTTTTGTGCACTCTTTCCAACGCTGCGTTTTGTATTTAGCACTCCAGAGCAAGAGAAACCTCTAGCTTGGATATTTTTCTTTGTAGGTTCTTTTATTGCTGTATTTGCTATAAGTGACCATAGTTTAGAAAGTATGTTACTACCAGTTTACATGACCTTTGGATCATTTTTAATTGTTTTTCCACTGGTGAGATATAGACTAAGGAGGAAGATAGCATTCAAAGAATGGATTATTTAAGAGTCATGATTTAAAAGAGTGTTCCTTGTCTAGGTACAGTTTCTGTCACCTCTTTTATACACTCTTCCCCTCTATTTTTTACACTATTAACTGCTTCACCTACTCTAAAGTATCTTATTTTATCACTATTTATGGGGATGAAAAGTGTATTTAATTCCCTAAAATCACTTCTATTATTTAACCACAAGTCCCATTTATCGGACTCTAGTATCACAGGCATACGATTATGTAACTCTGCTATTGTGTTATTTGGCTCTGTTGTGAGTACAGCACATGTTAGTATAGTTTTTTTAAGCTTGTTGTCATACCAAGACTCATAAATACCTGCAAATACAAAATAATCTCCACTAGTAGAAACTATAAAATGAGCTTGACTTTTTTTACTCACGGGATCTTTTACCCACTCAAAGTAACCATTTAAAGGTACTAAACATCTTCTTTGTCTGTAGGCTTCTTTAAAACTACTTTTCTCATATACACTTTCACTTCGTGCATTTATCTGCATACTTGAACCAGCACTTGCCCAAGAGGGGATAAGTCCAAAATGGGAATAGGTATAAACTTTTGTGTTTGTATAAATAGCTATGTTTAATGTGGGTGCGATGTTGTACTGTTTCTCTAAAACACCGATAGTATCTCTAAATGAACCAAACTTTTTAAAAACATCTTCTTTAAAAGAGGAGTCCTCAAACATACATAATCTTCCAGGCATATCATCTTTCTCTTTATAACTCTAAAAGAACAGTATCTCGCCGTGTAGACTCAAACTTTCTACATCCACTCTCAAATGCCCCACCCTCACCCACAAGTATACACTTATGTTTTGCACGAGTTATAGCTGTATAGATAAGTTTTGTATTGTGCATGATGAAGTGTGTGAAACTCATAGGTATAACCACTATATCGTACTCCATTCCTTGCACTTTATGGATAGTTAAAGCATACGAAAGCATAAGATGAGATTTCAACTCTTCATACTCATAAATAACGACTACATCTTCATTTGGATAGAAAACGAACAACTGTTCATCCTCCTCTTCTATCTTAAAAAGCAGTCCACTCATACCGTTAAAAATACGACGCTGATTTGAATCCTCACCTATCTTAAAACCATCTCCACTCCAGCTAGTCATGTTCTCGTTTTTTGTATGAACAACTTTATCCATCAATCGGAACTCTAAACCACCGCGTTTGACACATTTTTTAGGATTTGGGTTAAAGTACTCTTGTAAAACTTTGTTGAGATTTGTACTTCCAAGTATGCCACCTTTCATAGGCGTTATCACTTGAAAGTAGTTGAGATACTCTTTTATCTGTTTGTTGCCCAGTCTATAGCGTGCTTTTTTAAGTGAGTCCAAAACGCGATGCACTATCTCTATAACAATCTGTTGAGAGTTATCATCTCTAAGATTTTTTAACTCATCTGCTGAGAGTTGATTCTTTAAGGCATAGTAGTTAGCTATAGTGATGTCAACAAACTCGAAATCTTCATACTTTTCTCTGTACGGGGGAACGATACCCTTACGAATGTCATTGGCTATAAGAGTTATCGCTTGATCTTCACTCTGTCTGTATATCTGAGTAAGTTTTACTGTAGGTGCAAGTTCAAGAGTAAGAACATCACTAAGCACATTTCCAGCCCCAATAGGAGGAAGTTGTGCATCATCTCCAACTATAATGATGATAGCCTTACGAGAAATCTTTCCCATGAGTCTTGCAAAAAGTGCGGAGTTTATCATAGATGCTTCATCTATGAGCACTACACTATAAGGAAATTTATCACTCTTTTCATGTTTTATAAGTAGTGACTGAATCGTAGCTGACTCATACCCCGTTGTATCACTGATTCGCTGAGAGGCTATGCCACTTAAAGCACATGTCATAATCTCTTTTTTATCATATTTTGTATTTATAAGTTCGAGTATAGTTTTACTTGTAGTACTTTTACCAGTTCCAGCATATCCTACTAAAAAAAGTAGCATCACTCCCTCATTTATCTTGACAACTGCCTCTTTTTGTTGTTCTCCGAGTTTGAGTGAAGAGTCTTTTAAAAACTCATCTATATTTGTAACAAATCCACCACTACTGAGTTTAGTCCGCATCTTAAACTCTTCATACAAATACTTTTCAGCATCATACAGACGAGCAGGAGAGACTCTATCATTTTTCATAATGACTATACTTCCCTCACCCACTCTCTCAATCAAAGCTGCCTCATATAGGTAATGTTTTTGTGAGAACATAAGCAGTTCATCTAAACCACTAAAGAGTATCTCTTTAGCAATGCAAGAGTTCCCTTGTGCCTCGCAGTAGTTTAAAAGAACATAATCCATAGCCGAACTTATTCGACCCTCATCCTCCTTATCTATTCCCATTTTTAGTGCAAGTTCATCTGCACGTTTAAAGCCTATGGAGTTTATATGTGTAAGTATGTAAGGATTATCTTTTATCTTTGTGCAGGGCTCATCTACATCTTTCATCGCGGTTGCTATTGTTGTAAGAAGTGTAGCAGAGACATCAAAAGGAGAGAGGAACTCTCCAAGTCGGCGCATAGAACGAAACTGTTTCCAAGAGGCTTGAATCTTTTTGAGTCGTTTCTCTTTTATGCCTTTAAACTCTAAAAGTCTCTCTATGTTATTATCAAGTATATCTACTAAGCCCTCTTGTCCAAACTTCTCTATAAGTTCAGCTGTGAGTTTTTTTGTAAAGCCTTTGATGATTTTGTTTAAAAAGAAAAATAGTTCGTTTTGGTTCACTTTAAGAGTCTCAAACTTAAAAGTTTTTCCATATTTTTTATGCTCTTCCCAAAACCCTGTGAGAGTAATAGCAGAGCCTTTTATGCTCTCTATATCACTCTCATAGTAAGTCCCACTCACCTTCTCACCAGACTTAAGAGCTGCTATAAAAAAGCCCTCACTCTCATAAAGGATTCTGTCTATTTGACCGATTAGTGTAGTTTTCATAAGTTTGTATTAACAAGCTCTTTTACAATATCCCAATTCTCTTTATATTCTAAAACAAGATTAAGATTTATACTTTTACATGTGTCACTACTCAAGGTATCTACCCAACTCATTGGAATGATATAACAAAGCCCAACTTGCTTATCTACTGCAACATATATATCACAATCAGCACTAGTAATTCTTTTACCTAAGTTATTTTCATGATGATGATCAATTCCTACACCACCTCTATCTCTATCTTTAAAAGAGATAGTATTACCATTACTTATACCTTTTACCTGAACACGTAATAGTTTATTATTATAATCAATTATAGCATCATAACGACTACTTCTAACATCAACACTACTGCAATTAAAGCCAGCTAAAATTGCACGTGCTACAAAAATAAACTCTGCACTATCACCTGCATTTGCAGTCATGACACCACTATTTACTTCTGTAATATTTGTTGTAAAACCATTTGTCATTGCTATATAAAAAGATTTTTCTATAATTTTCTTTAAATCTGTCTTGATAAATTTAAACTCTTTTTTCAGTTCTTCACTATCTAGTTGAGATTCTATTTCTTCTAGACTTTTATGAGAGAGATGTGACAAGTCTATTACTTCTGCAATATCATTAAAAAACTTTGTTTGATATTTTTTCTTTAATACAGATTCTTTAAGGTTAAACGAATTTGCAATTTCTTTAATACTATTTTTTCTATAGTTTTGAGCTTGTAGTGCACTTAATAAGTCATCCATTAAGTGCCTTCTTAATCTCTTTTGCAATTGCAGAAATAACCGTGACTGTAACAGAGTTTCCAGCTTGTTTATATCTATGCGACATTGCTAACTCTTTTGGGAATTTGAATGTATCATCAAATCCTTGAAACCGAATACATTCTGTGGGTGTTAATTTTCGTATTCCATTATTATCTTTGATAATTGGTACATTATGTCCTCCAGTACCCATATTAGCGGTTAATGTTGGACAAACATTATTTTTATTTTCCCTAACATACTGACGTCTCCATTGATAAACAGTATCTTTACTCACTACATCATCTTTGATTTTTTCATATAAGGGTTTATTATTATAATAAAATACATCATCTACTTCTTTCTCAAAATATTTATGAATAGTAGTTTTTAATTTTACTTTTTTTGGGAACTCAAAATCTATACTATTATCTAAAAAAGCTACAATGTAAATCCTTTCCCTATTTTGTGGTATTCCATAATCTTTTGTATTGAGAACTTCTGAATAGACTTTATAGCCTAATTCTTCTAACGTATTTATCACTACTTTAAATGTATTTCCTTTATCATGTCCAACAAAACCTTTTACATTCTCTAAAAATAAGACTTTTGGTTTATGATACCTTACTATTCTTGCTACATCAAAAAACAGTGTACCTCTTGTATCATCAAAACCCTTTCTATAACCTGCTATACTAAATGCTTGACAAGGAAATCCAGCTAGTACTATATCATGCTCTGGAACATCTTCTTCTTTAATAGTAGTGATATCCCCATATGGAACTTCTTTATAATTTAAATAATATGTTTTTTGAGCATTTTTATCTATCTCAGAAGAGAAAACGACACTACATTCTGACTTAAATACCTTTTCAAATCCTGTACGAATACCACCAATACCTGCAAATAAATCAATAATTCTATATTTTTTATCTGTTACATCAATTACATTATTCAACTTCATAATTTGAGTCATAGTGATTCCTTAGCATTAATTTTTAGATTATATTCAATAAAAGAACATTTTAATATTTTTATGACAAAATGAAATATTATTTCGTAACAATCGCATAAGTGATGTTAAGTATCTCTTTATGACTTTTGATAAACTTGTTTAGGTCTTTTAGTTTTAAGTTCTTAATTTTCTCTAACTCTGCTTTAGAATGACCTAACTCAAAACCTTTATAATAATCCATAAAAGTTCTACTTAAACGCTGACTCATAGTCTCAACTCTCAGGGGTTCACTTCCAAGTAAAAACTTTTTAGTCTGCTCTAGCTCCTCTTTTGTTACACCATTTTTTACAAAATCGTTTATAACTTCACTCACTGTTTTTTTCGCTTCATCCATAGAATCAAGTTTTGTCTGTAGGTATCCTGACATATATCCACTTGACTTACTCATATGTATACGAGCATATGCAGAGTATGCAAGACCACGTTTTACACGGATTTCTTCCATTAAACGGCTTCCAAAACCACCTGTACCTAAGATAAAAGTAGCAACTCGAGCTTTAAAATACTCTTCATCATCTACTCTCATATTGTAAGGTGTTCCAAAATAGATATATGCCTGTTCAGTCTCGCGTTTGAGTATAGATTTTTTCACTTCTTTACTTACACTGTAGTGTGCTAAATCTTCTGCCTTTCCAACTTCAAGTGATGATAAAACTTCTTTTATATTTTTTTTCACTTCTTCTAAAGAGATATCACCACCCACAACAACTATAGCACGAGAGAGTACTATATGCTCTTTTACAAACTTTTTTACATCTGTTACACGGATTGACTTTACACTCTCTTGTGTTCCTGTAGCAGGTGTAGCTAAAACAGTTCCCTCAAACATAAGACGTTTGAGCTCACTCCTTGCTATATAATCAAAATCATTCTCTTTACGACTCAAATTTCCAAGTGTCATAGTTTTTACTTTACTCATCGCCTCTTTAGAGTAGTTAGGGTCTCTTAAGAGTGAATCTAAATACTTTAAAGAGTTTTCATACTCATCTTTAAGTGAGCTCACTTCTACTACAAAAGTTTCACTCCCAGCTGTAGCTGAGATATGTATGGCCTTTGATTCTAGTGCCTCAGCAAAAGCATTTGAGCCAAGAGTTGCTGTTCCCTCGTTTAGTATTTTTGCACTAAACTTTGCGACACCTGCTTTTTTTGTATCTGTGACACTTCCACTGTTTGTAAAAACTACTTGAGTTGTTACTATTGGAAGTCTACTATCCTCTTCATATATTAGAGGTACACTTACACCGTTTATCTCAATTGAGTCTATTGTTGTTGCCATTAAAATTTGTCCTAGTAGTAAAAGTGTTAAAAATATTTTCATCTAAGATGCTTCAAATATTTTTAAAGTTTCATATGCAGTATTTCTCACTGCTGGTATCTCATCTATATCACGGATAAGCTGTACCATCTCCTCTTTTGCCATTGAATAAGCCGCACCTGCTGAACTTACAACATTTTCTTCCATCATCGTTGAGCCTAAGTCATTTGCACCAAAGCGTAGTGCCATTTGACCTATATATGGACCTTGTGTTACCCATGAGCTTTGAATATTTGCTACATTGTCAAGGTAAAGTCGTGCAACTGCAAGTAGGCGCAAGTAACGGTTTGACGATGGTTTTTCCATATCAGGAATCAGTTTTAAAAGTTCAGTGTTTTTACCCTGAAAACTCCACATGATAAATGCACGAAAACCACCTGTCTCATCTTGAAGAGAACGGATCATATCAAAGTGCTCGATTATCTCTTCATCAGACTCAACTGTACCATACATCATAGTAGCTGTACTCATGATGTCAAGCTTGTGTGCCTCACGGTGTACACCAACCCAAACTTTAGCATCTATCTTTTTAGGTGCGATGATATCACGAACTTTATCTGAAAGTATCTCAGCTCCAGCACCAGGTATAGAAGCTAAACCTTTTACTTTTAAACGCGAGAGAACTTCTTGTATGGTTATACGAGAAACCTTAGCGATAAAATCAAGCTCAATTGAGCTAAATCCATGAATAGTAATACTTGGATATTTTGTATGAATATGTTCTACTAAATCCTCATACCACTCTATCTTTAGCTTAGGATGTACACCACCTTGAAAAAGTATCTGTGTACCACCAATTTCTAAAAGTTCATCTATCTTTTTATCTATCTCATCAAATGTTAAGACATAAGCATCTGCATCTTTTTCATGTCTATAAAAAGCACAAAATTTACAATCAACCCAACAGATATTTGTATAGTTTATGTTTCTGTCTATAACAAAAGTTGTTATACCCTTGGGGTGTAGTTCTAGTTTACGAGCTGATGCTAACCTTCCGAGTTCTTTTAAGTCAGCATTTTTGATTAAATCTAATGCCTCTTCTTTGCTTAGTCTTTTAAACATTGTCCCGCTTTTTTCACAAACATTGCCATTGCCTTATTTATTTTTTTTTCTTTTTTTGGTGCATTAAGTACATGTTTAGATGCTAACCATGAGCCATCTCTATAAGCCATTTTTACTTTGCCATCTGTGTCTTTAAAAACTAATATTCTAAGAGGTAGGTCCAGTCCAACAGTCATATCTTGTTGCATAAGTGCAGTACCAATTTTTGGATTCCCAAAAATAACCATCTTGGATTCATTGAGTTTCATGTCAACCATTTTTGCATTAGCACTATGGTTAATGAGTGCAAAAACAGTTAATCCTTTTGATCTTACAATATTTTTGATATTATTGGCAGTTGTGCTAACATCTGTACATGACTCTTCAACTATAATATCATTTGCTACAAGGCTTAACGCCATAACGAGTATAAGTGTAATCTTCTTCATAATTATTTCCATCCTCTATTTTTCGGATTGACAAATTTCTTTTTGATAAAAAGAGTATATATAAGATATAGAAACACAAGTAAAACAAATATTCCACCGAGTAACTCTGTTCCTGCACCAATATTTAAAATATTATTTAAAATATTTTGATGCTCTTTATTGTCAATCTCAATTTCTGCCATCTCTGCTATATGTGTCATAGCACTCACACCTAAACTACCCTCTGGTATGTCTATATGACACGACATACAAACGCCACGACGATCAAGTTTTGCTCTTTGTTCTTTATCTAGTGCTTGTGATAGTTTAAAGTGATGCCCAACTGTCATAAGCTGAGTACCATTTTCATCTACAAACTGAGAATAGTCATATTTTAAATTTGGAATCCCTGGTATCTGCTCATCTGTTTTTCTTGGTAGCACTTTTCTATCTGCACTCATAAGATCAACAATAGTTGTTTTAGACCAATCAGCACTACTCCCAATACCAAGTCCTAATGCCTTATCTGAAACATGACATGATTCACAGTTACGTGCTTCTTTTTGAATTGTATGAGGCTGAACAGGAGACATATCTATTGCATTTTGTCCTTCTTCCCCAGCACCCTCCACATTTTTAACCTTAAATATATGGTTTTGAAGTAGTGCTTTTCCATCTTCACCAATAACCGTGATAGTCGTCTGACATCCTGGTATAACAGGAGTAATACGACCCTCACCATTTTGTGCTAAAGCAGGATCTTCCCAACGAAGAAATGAGCGTGTTTCAGTAACCTTTCCTGGTACGAGATACTGCTTTAAATCACGCATCCCACCAGTAGTTCCATGAATATCTTGATCATGTGAAGCTTTCACATAGTCAACATTAGATTTTCCGCCACTATAGTCTATCTTCACATGACAACCATAACACTGTGGTGCCCAAGTTGCATGACAGGTATAACACTCTAACTCGTCTGTATGTGCAGTAACAACATCCATTGCAATCAGTGCTTTTTTTGAGAGTCTTTTTTCCTCTTTTAAAAGCTTCAAGGGTTTAAGTTCTATGTCTTTTCCTGAGGCCAGGTGCATGATGATTTTGTTGCCTTTTTTAATAGCTTTAGGGAGTGGATTTCCACGTGCCGTTAAAATATAACCATCACCCTTATCAGCCGGTACAAAACCTTGTTTGAGATACTCAGCTAAGTCTTGTGTAACGCCACGAGCTTTGCCTTTACTTCTCTCTTTAGAAAACTCATCAGAGTAACCAATAGGCAGTTCCCACGGATAGGCCTTAGTCGTTCCATGACAATCTTGACACTCTATCTCAACAGCTGCTAAATTAGCGCCACCTAAGAAACCATCACCATGTAGATCATTTGAGGTGTGGCAATCTTGACACAACATCCCTTTTTGATAGTGAATATCCTCTTGCATATGTAGATAGCGTTTTGTATGAAGTTTTGGTTGTCCATTTCCATCTTCATCAAAGGTTGCATTATATGCAGTCTCCATAAGTCCTTGATACGAAACACCTATACGTTTTCCACGATTATGACAAGTAGAACATGTCTCAACTGGAACCCCAGAGTACTTAACATCATGGATATTTACTTTTACCTTACGAGAGGACTGTATCTGATGGGAGAGCATATGACCTGGAGACTTTTTATCTATCGCTTGATCATTACCCTCATAAAAACCCTCATTTGAGTAAGGAACATGACATGATGCACAGCCTATTCCCCTAAAGTCACCACGTTTTGAACGACCCTTACTTCCTGTATGACAACGCAGGCACTCTTGACGAAGATAGGTAAAAACTGCTAAAGATGGGTCTTTAGTTACTTCTTTTAGAGTTGGTGCAGCGGGGAGTTCTTGCATCTTCTGGGGAAAAGCTTGCGGTTCCATTTTTGAGAGTTTTTCCATGTACTCTCTATAGGTTTTAGTACCTGAGCGAGACATTGGGTCACGAGGATTATGAGTTTTATAGTTACCATTTATATGTTTGTAACCCTCTTTAGCACCAAAAGACCACATCGCTCCTTGGATTTTTCCCTGTTCTGTCATCATAAGTGAGTTCATTTGATTTGCTACTTGAACTGGGTGACAGACTCCACAAGTGTTTTCATTTATCCATGAACTTGCAGGGGCAGGATAGTACTCTTTTGGACCTTTATGCTTGAGAAAATACTCTATAGTTCCCTTATGTGCCTTACTCTTATGTTTTGTCGCAGGGTTTCCTCCATGA
Source organism: Sulfurimonas sp. SAG-AH-194-L11 (assembly GCF_029215995.1). Classification (GTDB taxonomy): domain Bacteria; phylum Campylobacterota; class Campylobacteria; order Campylobacterales; family Sulfurimonadaceae; genus Sulfurimonas. The sequence goes on along the minus strand of NZ_JAEMVB010000003.1, from coordinate 92,956 downwards.
CAAATGATACAACTATTTTCAGCATACCCAGCCTTTTTTGCTCTAGCGGCAATCGCCTTACTCATCTCTGAGCTCTCTTCGCGAATGTGCTCTATACCGCTATGACAATTTAGACAGTTATTTTTCTTCGTATAATCAATTTTTGCAAAAAGTGAGATAGAGAAGAAAAGTACTAAAAATAGTAGTTTACTCATTTATATCTACTTGGCTTTACTTATAGCATCTAAAACACCATTAATAAATTTAGGAGACTGTTCTGTTCCAAATGCTTTCGTAATCTCTACTGCTTCATTGATAACAACAGCAGAGTCAAGTTCACCAAAAAGTATCTCATAAGCAGCTAAACGCAAGGTTGCACGCTCGATACTTCCTAGTCTCTCAAAATCCCAATCTTTTAGATGTGTAATAATTGCCTGATCACAAGCATCAAGATGACTCATAACACCACTATATAAATCTAGTGCAAAATCTTTTTGTTTATTACGAATCTTTTTCTCTTCAAGAATTTCATCTGTATGTTCAGCTGTATTACCATTGCCTAAATCAAAAGCATATAAAAGGCTTACAACAGCCATACGAGCATGATGTCTAGTTGCCATTATAGTTCCTCATATAGGTTAATCATCTCAATAACTGTAGTCATTGCTTCAAAACCTTTGTTACCAGCTTTCGTACCTGCACGCTCTATAGCTTGCTCGATTGTGTCAGTCGTAAGAAGTCCAAAACTCACTGGTTTTTGATACTTTAAACTCATACCAGCGATACCCTTCGTTGCTTCAGCTGAGATATAGTCAAAGTGAGGAGTTGCCCCACGGATAACAGCACCCAAAGCACAAACAGCATCGTACTTTCCAGATGAAAGTAGTTGATCAACTATCATCGGAAGTTCAAATGCACCGGGAACGATAACCTGAGTTATATCTTCTTCATTTCCACCATGACGATCAAATGCATCAGTAGCACCCTCAACTAGTCTATCAACTATAAAATGGTTCCATCTTGTACTTACAATTGCGATTTTTTTACCATTAAGTACTTTTAATTTACCTTCAATTAACTTCATCTATTTTTCCTTATATCTCTTGAATTTGTTGTATTTTTTGTATTAATTTTTCTAAGTCTTGTAATTTTAGCATATTTGGTCCATCACTCAAAGCTACACTTGGATCAAAATGTGTCTCAAAAAAGAAACCATCAACACCGATAGCCGCAGCTGCCTTAGCCAAGTATGGAACCATCGAACTATCTCCACCTGTTTTACCATTCTCTGCGGTTGGCATCTGAACTGAGTGTGTGGCATCAAAGATAACCGGTGCAAACTCTCGCATGATGACAAGATTTCTCATATCTACTACCATATTTCCGTATCCAAAGCTATTGCCACGTTCACAGAGGTAAACGCCATGTTTTTTTGCATTTTCATAAGTTGGCTCAGTGCAGCCTCGAGTTTGCAGTATTTTTAAAAGTGGATATTGCATCGCGTCAGCAGATAAAAACTGTCCCTTTTTGATATTTACTTCACAAGAAGTCTTTGCACATGCTACTAGTAAATCTGTTTGACGACACAAAAATGCAGGAATTTGTAGCATATCTACAACCTCTGCGACTTGATTTACCTGAATTGATTCATGAACATCTGTTACTATTTTATAGCCAAAGTCATCTTTTACTTTTTGCAGTATGCGAAGTCCCTCATCTATTCCTAGCCCCCGAAATGACTCTAGTGATGTACGGTTGGCTTTGTCAAAACTTGCCTTAAAATAGAAGTCGATAGTATTATCATTATGATATTTTTCTAACTCTTTTGCTATTTTAAAAATATTTTTCTCGCTCTCTATAACACAAGGTCCTGATAAAAGTTTCATATTTTCTTCTTCGTTAAAATTTTATTGAAGATATTATATCTTATTTTGCTTTTGCTACCATTATGCCAGCTAAAACGATTAAAATTATACCGAATGTACTCGTTAGAGATGGTAATGCATCTCCAAGCATAACACCAACCATAATCGAAAATAAAATATTTGTATACGAAACAGCTCCCACTATCCCTGCTTTTGTCTCTCCATAAGCCTTTGTCATTAGCAGTTGTGAGATTGTTGCAAAAATTCCCATTGCTAGGAGATAAAACCACACTACTCCCTTAGGCATAATAAATTCACTCAAAAGAAAGTCTAATTCGGGTTCATTAAAATAGGGTGATATTAAAAACAAAATAATAGGTCCAATAGTACCTACAAGCATAAAAGAGAGCACGATAGCTCTTGTATCATAGTAAGATTTCAACTCTCTGACAGAGGTGTATGCCAAAGCTGCACCGATACCTGAAAATATCCCTAAAAGGTCATACTTTGAAAAGCCAATACCACTAGGCTCTGTTATAAACACAATACCTATAAAACCAACAAAAATAGCTATCCAAGCCTTTGGAGGAAGCTTTTCAGATAAAAAAAGCCATGCAAATATAGCTGTAAAAATAGGTGAAGTTTTTGAGTAAGTCATAGCATCTCCGAGAGAAATATGTGCGATGTTATAAAAGAAAGCAAGGAGTGCTACAAAACCCATAAAACCACGAAAAAAGAGTAGTAATGGCTTACCACCTTTATGACTCATAGGCTTTTTTAAAATAGCAAAACCGACTATCAAAACCCCTGCAATATTTCTAAAAAAGACAACTTCTAAAGAGCTTATACTCTCACTTGAGAGTTTTGCAAAAGCACCCATTATGGCAAAGGTAAAAGAGGCGATAAGCATATACTTAACACCCTTATTTAAGTTCTTAATGTAATTCATCTTGGAATTATACCCATCTATTAACTTCTCTCCTTTATAATTAAAAAAATCAAAAGGAAATTTATGTTAAATCTCATTATATTAGCTGTTGCAGGCTATATCTTATACTCTGTATTCAAAAGTTACTCTAAATATGAAACTTACTCTAAAAAGGCATTTGAAAACTTCTCTGTTTCTCACGACTCTCTCAAGCGTAGTGAGCTAGGTTTATTTGTAGCACTAGTTGCGAAGGTTGCCAAGGCTGATGGTAAAGTTGATGCTCTCGAAGCACAACTTATAGGCATTATGTTTGATGATATTTCTGCTGTTTTTCCAGAACCTCAAAAGACAAAACAGATTTTAAAAGATATCTTTAAAGAAGAGAAAGACCGAAGTGGTGATACAGAGGATATTGCACATCAATTAGCCTCTGTTATCAAACGTGATAGAGCAAAGACACAACAGTTTATGGGGTTTTTAATTCAGCTCGCCTTTATTGATGGTGAGTGTTCAAGTGAAGAAGAAGATGTTTTACAAACTATAGCCGAGGCATTAGAGTTTGATCCAAATGCTTACCATGCTATCTTTGATCAGTTTGAGCAGATGATGAAAAATGTTACACCTAAGGCAAATATTGAAGATGCTTATAAAGTTTTAGGTGTGAGTAAAGATGATGATATGAAAGTTATTAAAAAAGCCTATAGAAAACTAGTGAGACAGTACCACCCCGATATTATCGCATCACAAGGCAAAGATGAGGCATATATGCAAGAGGCAACAAAGAAAACACAAGAGATAAACCAAGCTTATGAAATGATTCAAGAGCATAAACTTAAAGATACTAACAGCTAACTCTTTGTAGAGTCTCTTTATGAAAGAATATAACTTACTTACATTTGATAACTCTCAACACTATCATGATGAGCTATCATCTCAATTGGAAAGTTTAGATATAAATATAATATATACAACTAGTAAAGAAGAAGCGCTAGAGTATCTTATGGATAACAAGGCTAACTTAATTCTCATCTACATCAGCCTCGATAGCATTGAGATACTAGAACTTTTAGAAAATATTCATAACGATATAGAGAATAAGGATACTCCTATCATTCTTATTTCACATCTTGAAGATTATGACCATCTTTCAAGTACTCTTAAAGAGCATAATATAATCTCTCTGTTTACCTATAAGAGCTACCTCCATCAACTAAAAAATCTTCTTGTTTACTTACAAAGTATTGATACTGTACAAAAAACTCTAACAAATGAACTCACACAGAGTGAGTTACGTAATATCATTGACCCACTTACAGGTGCTTATAATCGTTATGGAGCTGAAGATAAGTTTTATCAACTAACATCCCGAGTCAAAGCTTATCAAGAACCTTTTTCATTAATAATGCTTGATATCGACCACTTCAAAAAAGTAAATGATACATATGGACATGATGTCGGAGATGCTGTTTTAATCTCTATCTCAAAGTTAATGCAAAAATCCATACGAGATAATGATGCTTTCATTCGATTTGGAGGTGAAGAGTTTTTTATTTTTATAGCTAATTCAGATCTTAGTATTGCTACAAATATTGCACAGAAGTTACATGCACTTATAAAAAGTACTCATCATTCAGATAAAAATCTCTCTATAACTGCTAGTTTTGGAGTCACAGAATATAGACTCAATGAAGAACTAAATTCACTCGTAAAAAGAGTAGACACTCTTCTTTATAAAGCAAAGAAAACAGGTAGAGACAGGGTAATAGCTGAGTAGCACATACTAAAAATCTTTCTCCCAAAAGAACTCTATCCACTCACTAGCCTCATTAATCCAAAAGTCGGGTTCATATAAAGAAGTTTTTTTATAAAAAAGTGTTGCTGACATAAACTCTACATTTGGGAAAGCCTTTTTTAAGTAACTTACTACAGTTTGAAGTGTTTTTCCGCTATCAGCTATATCATCAACTATTAAGACTCTTCTATTATTTTCAAAAACACAAGTTCCATAAAGTGTAATCTCTTCGCGCTGTCTCTCTTTGTCATATAGTTCTGTTCTTATACTTTGTAAATCCCTGATATCCAAACCCTCAGCCATACAGTGTGCTAAAGTTAAACCACCTCTCGCAATAGCTACAATGGACTCTGGCTTAAAAGCTTTACTTTGGTCTATCAGTTTTTTTGTATCAACCCTAAATGCTTCATATGAGTAGTATTGCTTCAAAATATTCCTTATTGTTAGATTTAATGTTGTATACTAATAAAATCTAAAGATTTATATTAGTATACTTGACTTTCAAACATTTAACAAGGACACCACCAATGATCAAAACCCTTTCCAAAATTACCCTAGTAGGTTTAGCTCTAGCTTTTAGTGCATGTGCAAATAAAGAAGATAATATAGAACCTAAACCTTATGTAGCAACATTTGAATGTAAACAAGAAAATGTTTTAGCTCCAAGATGGACATGTATACCTCAAGTAGATGGTTTTTATGCAGGTGTAGGTATAGCTGACAAAAGTGCTGCAGGTATGGCACACATGAGAAAAGTAGCTATGATGAATGGGCGTTCTGATTTAACACAGCAAATCGCAACACAGGTCAAAGATAAAATGCAAGGTTTTACACAAACAACTGGAAATGGGAAGAGCGAAACAGTCGATGCAGTTACAAAAGCAGTAACTGACCAAGCGGCTAATGTTAAACTAACAAACTCAAAGGCAATTGATATGTGGAATGCTCCATCAGGTGCACTTTATATACTTATGACTATTCCTGAGTCTGAAGTAAATGGTGCAATTAAAAATGCAGTTAAATCAAGTTTCAATAATGACAATGCAAGATGGCAAGAGTTTAAAGCCACTCAAGCATTTGATGCATTAAATGAACAATTCCCAAGTAATTAATCTTATTTGAGCATACTTATACTCCCATATCTAGGGAGTATACTCCTCTTACAACTTCTCCTAACTATTATTTAGCTATAATTACGAAAATATAAATATCCTCTTAGGGTATAAACAACTCTTCATAAGTTTTACAAGGTTCTCCCATGAAAAAAATCGCCATCGTTGGTCGTCCAAATGTTGGAAAAAGTTCTCTTTTTAATCGTTTAGTAAAGAATCGTGATGCGATTACTTCAGAACAAGCAGGAACAACTCGTGATGTTAAACGCCGTCACTTTGTTGTTAACAACAAAGAAGCTCTCCTTCTTGATACTGGTGGGCTTGATAAAGGGTGTGAACTTTTTGACAAGATTAAAGAGATGTCTCTTAAGGCGGCCTATGCAGCTGATATAATTCTTTATATGGTAGATGGAAAAAGCATACCAGAAGATGAAGATAAAAAGTTTTTTTATGAGCTTCAAGCTATGGGAAAAGACATGGCGTTAGTTGTAAATAAAATTGACAATGATAAAATGAAAGAGAACCTCTGGGATTTTTACGAGTTTGGTACAGGTGATATTTTTGGTATCTCTGTTGCACATAACCGTAACACAGTTGAACTACTTGACTGGATAGCAGACAAAATCCCTGAAGAAGATACGGTAAAAGAAGAGGAAGAAGTAGTTGAAGTAATCCGTGAGGAAGTAGACTCAATCGATGATGAAGAGTTCTTTGCTAACTCTCGTGATGAAGATGATGATGGTTTTACATACTGGGATGAAGATGAGATGGATGGCGTTATCACTGATGACTCTATCTTTGGAAATAACGACCGAATCAAAGAGTTTAATGAAGAAGATATAAATCACATAAAAATTGCCATAATTGGTCGTACAAATGTTGGTAAATCTTCACTTTTAAATGCTCTTCTTGGTGAAGAACGCTGCGTTGTGAGTAGTGTTGCTGGGACAACTATTGACCCTATTGATGAGACAGTAGAGTATGGTGGAAAGCAACTTACTTTTGTAGATACAGCTGGTCTGCGTCGTCGTGGTAGAATTTTAGGGATTGAGAAGTATGCATTAATGCGTACAACTGAGATGCTAGAAAACTCAAACATGGCACTGGTTGTTTTAGATGCAAGTCAACCGTTTTTAGACCTTGATGAGAAGATAGCAGGACTTGTTGATTCTAACCGTTTAGCTTGTATCATCGTGCTTAATAAATGGGATATCTCTAAACGCGAAGATCACGACAAAATTATTGTAGAAATTCGTGATAGATTTAAGTTCCTCTCGTATGCTCCTATCTTAACTCTTTCGGCACTGACACATCAGCGTGTAGATAAACTTCACGATATGATTTTAGAGATAAATGAGAATTACTCACAAAGAATTTCTACGAGTAAGGTAAATGAGGTAATAGAGAGAGCACTTCGTCGCCATACGCTTCCAAGTGTTAGTGGACAAGTTATCCGTATCTACTATGCAACACAGTATGAAACGCGACCACCAAAGATAGCTATTGTTATGAATAAACCAAGTGGACTTCACTTTACATACAGACGATACTTGACTAACAAGATGAGAGAGGCTTTTAACTTTACAGGAACACCTCTACTCTTTAAAGCCAAAAAACGCGGTGAAAAGTAAAAGGAACTCTGTTCCTTTTATTGACTCTATTGAGGAGACTTCTAAAAAGGTTTTAGAACTACCATTCCTACAATAAGCATCATTAAAAGAGTTGGTACCTCATTATACATTCTAAAAAACTTTCCACTTTTTTCACACTCATCTTTTTCTAACTGTTTTCTATAAAAATTCATTGAGAAAAAGTAAGCTATCAAAATAGCTACAAAAAGAAGCTTTGCATGTAACCATCTGTTGCCTGCAAAACCTATCTCATAGACAAGATATGAACCACTGAGCAGAGTTGCCCACATTGCAGGTACACCAATATACTTAAAGAGTTTATACTCTTGAATTTTCACAACCCTTACAAAACCCTCATTATCTTTGTGCTCTGTATGGTAGATAAAAAGCCGTGGAAGATAAAAAAGCACTGCAAACCAAGAGATAAAAGAGACGACATGAAACCATAAAACCCATTCATACATATACTAAATCCTTAAAAGTTTTTCTCTATATAGATAGAGTTATAATTTGAACCACCTTTTGAGACTCCATTAATAAGTCCAAAAATACCTGAACGATGTTTAAGGGCTATTCCCATATATGTCTCATCTAAAGGTTTATAGCCTATGAGTTTTCCAAAGTCAAAATCAACTGTGATATCTAAATAGTTTAAAAACTGTGATGTTTTACCATCTGCTATAGTCTGTGCTTCTAAATGCTCTAGTCGAATAATGTCACTAGTGTATGAGAAACCCTCTCCAAATCCAAATCTAATACGATTATCTAAAAAGTCAATATTATAGAGTAACTTTACATATACAAGCAGTTCATAAATATCTGAGAATGCATCCTCATTAAACTGTGAGAGACCTACTTTAGCATAGATATCTATGGGTAAATCAAAGCTATTATCTTGAAGTAAGTAACCTACATCCAATGCCATAACATTTAAGTTTTCAGGATAAGAGCCTATATCTCCGACAAGTATCTCACCCAAGGCCTTGTTACTTGCTGTTCCATAAAGGAGACGTGCAGAAAAATCATTTTGAGCACTTAAAGTGATAGTTATTAGTAAAAATAGTATATATTTCATCATAATCCTTAAAAGTTTTTTTCTATATAGATACAGTTATAGTTTGAGCCACCATCATAGACTCCACCATATGCGCCCTTCACACCAGAGCGATGTTTTATAAGATAACCTAAGTAGTAGTTTTGCATACTCTTAACATGGATAAGTTTTCCCATATCAAAGTCAAAAGTAATTTCCATATAGTTTAGTAAATTTGACTGATTATCATTTTCTGCTATCGCTTCTTGTGCCTCAACATATGGAACTAATCCTGCATATGAAATACCCTCAGCAATACCAAAACGAAACTGATTTCCAAAAGCATTAAGTTTATAAATAAGTTTAATGTAAAGTGTCAATTCTAAAAAATCAGCTTGATGTCCATTTTCATCAAAGTAACTCAGTCCTGATTTTGCATAAATATCAAAAGGCAAGTCAAATAGGTTTTCTATAAGTTTATAACCAATATCCGTGCCATATACATTTGTACCATAAGGACTAGTGTTAAAACCTGTAAAAGTGTAGAGTTGGTCAAAATCACTAGCAGATGAAGCACCACCAAATATACGAACAGAATAATCATTCTCTTTTATATTCTCTGCATGTACAATACTAGAGAAGAGTAAAAAAATTGTAACGATAAATTTCAAGTGGATTTCCTTTTATGAGAGAGGGATACATGCCACAAAATGGGCATGTATAATTAACTTAGGCATCAAGTGTTTCTAGGTCTCTGATAGAACTATTTTTATGATCTACAACCTTATCATGTAAACGACGAAGTGCTTTGTTCCCTTTTTCAATTGCTAAATCAATTGCAGCATCAAGAACATCATCATGTTGTGTAATAATAACTGGCTGTGCATGAGCAATTTTAATATCAAACTCTACCATTACACCTTTTTTCTCAGCTGCTACGACACAGTTAATACTAGTAATATCTAATGAATACTTTCTAAATGCTTCAACAGCACCTTCAATATGTGCTTTAGTAGCATCCGTTAATGTGATATCTTTTGATCTAATTTGTAAGTTCATGATAAATCCTTTATAAAGAAGTTCTAACTTCTTGTAGTACATATATAGTAACTAAATAAAGCTGAAATAGGTATAATGTCAGAAAAAATATAGGAATAATATTTTATGAGAGTATTAACGGGAATCCAATCATCAGGCGACTTACATATTGGGAACTACTTTGGTTCTATAAAACAGATGGTTGATGCACAAAAAAAAGAGGACACTTTTACTTTTATCGCTAACTATCACGCAATGACAAGTGTAAATGATGGAGCGAGATTAGCCGAGCTTACAATGCAATCTGCTACAGATTTTTTAGCACTAGGAATAGACCCACAGAAAAATACTTTTTGGGTACAGTCAGATGTTAAAGAAGTACTTGAACTTTACTGGTTTTTATCTTCATATACTCCGATGGGTCTACTTGAACGTGCACATAGCTATAAAGATAAAACGGCTAAAGGGATTAAAGCAAATCACTCTTTGTTCTCATACCCTGTTTTAATGGCAGCAGATATTCTTCTATACTCTCCTGAGATTATTCCTGTTGGAAAAGATCAGATCCAGCATGTTGAGATTGCCAGAGATATCGCTATAAAGTTTAACAACCAGTACGGTGATATTTTTACAATTCCAAATTTTAGAATAGAAGAAAATGTGCAAACAGTTCCCGGAACTGATGGACAGAAGATGTCAAAAAGCTATAAAAATACTGTAAATATTTTTGGTGAAGAGAAAAAACAGCTCAAAACCATCAAAAAAATAGTTACTGAGCAAGTAGCCTTAGAAGAGCCAAAAGAGTTTGAGGGCTGTAATGTTTACAATATGGCAAAACTTTTTTTAGAGGGTGATGAACTTATAGAGCTTCAAAATAGATATAAAAAAGGTGGTGAGGGTCATGGACACTTTAAACTGTATCTTGCAGAAGTAATGTGGGAATATTTTAGAGAGTTTCGTGAAAAACGCGAGTACTATGCTAATAATCAACTTGAAGTAAGAGAGATTTTAGCCATGGGTGCAGATAAGGCAAGAGCTACTGCTCTACCTATGATGGAGAAGATTCGAGAAGTTACAGGTATTAAATACTAAACCATAATGAGTAAAGAGCTCATTATAGTTGCATATACTAAGCCCCTGCAAGACCCTAAAGGCTATTTTTTTCTCTGTCTATCCAACCAAACCATAAGCCCTTTTTGAGCATGGAGGCGATTTTCAGCTTCATCAAAAATGATGTCAGAGTGAAGTTCCATGAGCTCTGCAGAGACTTCTTGTCCTCTATAAGCAGGAAGACAGTGAAGAAATTTAGCAGTTTTTCGTGCAAGACACATCTGTAAACTATCTACCATAAAACCTTTAAATGCTTTAATTCTTTCTTCTTTTTCATCCTCTTGACCCATAGAAGCCCAAGTATCCGTCGTAACAATAGTTGCATTTTTAATAGCCTCTTTAGGATCATTCATCACAGTGATTTTTGCACCACTTTCTTTTGCCATTTTAAGGGCTTCTTCCAAAATAGTGCCATCTACTTCATAACCCTTTGGAGTAGCTATTCTTAAAGAAAACCCCATTTTAGCAGCCAAGAACATCCATGAGTTTGTCATGTTATTTCCATCACCAACATAAGCAATTACTGCTTTTTCGTTAATGCCATACTCAAGCATGGTTAAGTAGTCTGCTAAGAGTTGTACGGGGTGATAAGAGTCTGTCAGACCATTTATAACGGGTACTCTTGAGTTTGCTGCAAACTCTTCTATCATACTATGTTCAAATGTTCGTATCATTACCATATCACACATACTACTGATAACTTTTGCAGTATCAGCAATAGGTTCACCACGACCTAAATGTATATCACGATTACTTAAAAAAAGTGCATGTCCACCAAGCTGAAACATACCTGTCTCAAAACTTACACGAGTTCGTGTAGAACTCTTCTCAAAAATCATCGCTAAAGTCTGGTTTTCAAGCTGTTTTTTGTAAACACCTGCTTTTAAATCTTTCTTTATATCAACAGCGATATCAATAATTTCTAAAATCTCTTCTTTTGTAAAATCTTTTAGTGTTAAAAAATGTCTCAATTTTTCTTCCTAATATTTTTGTTTAATTTATATTCTATAATAGTTTTCTTTAATCTATCTGTTATTTAGCACTATTTAACATCTTTGCTACTTCTTTAGCATGGTAAGAGATGATTATGTTTGCTCCTGCCCGTTTAAACGCTATCATAGTCTCCATCACAACTCTCTCGTAGTCTATAAGATTAGCATCTCCTGCATGTTTTAACATCGCATACTCACCACTTACATTATATACTGCCATAGGAAGTGATGTCGCATCTTTTATCTCTCGCACTAAGTCAAGGTAAGCCAGAGCTGGTTTTACCATCAGTATATCAGCTCCTTGCATTTCATCACTTACAGACTCAGCTATCGCTTCACGGCGATTTGCTGGATCCATTTGATAGCTAGCTCTGTCTCCAAAACTTGGACTAGATTCGGCAACATCACGAAATGGTCCATAATAACCCGAAGAAAATTTCGTAGAGTATGCCATGATAGGAAGATTTTCATATCCACCATTATCAAGTGCCTCTCTCAAGGTTTCAATGATACCATCCATCATTCCACTCGGTGCTATCATATCAGCCCCTGCCCTTGCATGGATAAGTGCTTGCTCACCTGAAATCTCTAAGGTTGCATCATTATTTACTGTTTCTCTAACTTCATCAATAATCCCACAATGCCCGTGGTCTGTATACTCACAAAAGCATAAGTCAGTTACTACAAACATATCAGGATGAGCTGCTTTTATAGCACGGATAGATGAAGCGATGATGCCATGTTCGCAAAGGGCATCACTTCCTATAGAGTCTTTCGTATCAGGAATACCAAAAAGGATAATAGAGTAAATTCCAAGTGATTTTAACTCTTCACACTCTTTTAAAATCTCATCTATGCTCATCTGAAAAACACCCGGCATTGATGCCACCTCTGTCTTTATCCCCTCTCCACTTCTAATAAATAGTGGATAGATAAAGTCTTCTACATTTACTTGTGTCTCTCTAACGAGTGAACGAAGATGCTTGTTTAAACGAGTGCGGCGAAATCTTTGGAACATTGTTAAACCTTTTTTTAGCTATAATTATTTTTAAGAACAATATTTTACCCTTTTAAAGATTAAATTAATGAATATAGAAATATCCCACGTAGCAAACTTACCCTCGCGTTTTGGTGAGTTCCATGTCAAAGCCTTTAAAGAGGGTGAAAAAGAACACTTAGTTATCTATGCAAAAAATTTAGATGAGAACCCTATAGTAAGAGTCCATTCAGAATGTTTAACGGGAGATGCCTTAGGTAGCCTTAAGTGCGACTGTCGTGACCAACTTGAATTCGCTCTTGACCTTATAAATAAAGAAGGAGGCATGGTTATCTACCTTCGTCAAGAGGGTCGTAACATTGGTCTTTTAAACAAGATAAATGCCTATGCCTTGCAAGATAAAGGACTCAACACCATAGAAGCAAATCATCAGTTAGGCTTTGCCTCAGATGAGAGAACGTATGAAGTAGTCACATTTATCCTCGATTATTTCAAGATAAAAAAGATAAAACTACTCACGAACAATCCAGATAAGGTAAAATCGATTACCGGAGTTGAGATTTTAGAACGTATGCCGATTATAATGCAATCAAATAAGTTTAACGAAGATTACTTGGATACTAAACGCGATGAGATGGGACACCTGTTTTAAGCTAAGAGGAGCGATTTATGCCAATAGATATAGAAAAGGACGACATACAAATAGCTCTTAAAAAGCTCCAAGCAAGAGAGAATACTCTTCGTAAACTAGAGTCTATATCTCGCCTAGGAAGTTGGGAGGTTGACTTAAAAACACATAAGTCAACTTGGTCTGATATGAGCTACGAAATTTACGGAGTAGATAAAAAGACCACTGTCAGCCTTGAACTATTCTTCTCTCTTCTCGTACCACGATACTTACAAGAGACACAAAGACAACTACAAAATGCCATAAAGAGTGGTGATCCTGTTAGTTATCAATGTCAGATAGTACACTCAAGTGGTAAACATATTGATATTTTACTCAATGGACAGGTCATTTACGATGAAGAGTTAAACCCAAGCAAAATTTTAGGAACAACTCAAGATATCACTGAGCAAGAAGCGAATAAGGCACAGGCTCAAGAGTTGTCAAAAGTTATGCAGTACTCATCAAATGAAATTTATATAATTGCACTTGATACATTAGAGTACCTCTATGTTAACCAAGGTGCTTGTCATGCTCTAGGCTATACAGAGGAAGAGTTACTCTGTATGAATATCAAAGATATAAACCCCAATATAAAAGATGAAGAAATCATACAACAGCGTTCTCTTTTGGAGACAAAGAACTATATGCTCAATAGAACTATGCATCAACGTAAAGATAAATCAACTTACTATGTACAATCTTATCTACACACTATCAACTATCACAATAAACCTGCCTGTGTAATATTTGATACAGATATCTCCGAAATAGTAGAACTCGAATTTCAATACAAAAAACAGGCAAAAGTATTAGAGTATATTCATGATTCAGTGATATCAACTGACAAGTATGGACATATCACAAACTGGAATAAGGGAAGTACAACTCTTTTTGGATATTCATCCGAAGAGATAGTTGGAAAAAGTATTGCAGAGATATACCATATGGATAATGAGTATACTTTTAAAGAACTTTTCATTATTCTAAACAACCAAGGTAATTTAGACATAGAAGCCTATATGCTTAAAAAAAGCTCGCATAAAATCACTTGTAACCTTTCTCTAAGTGTATCTAGAGATGAAAATGGTGAGGTAGATGGATACATAGGTTATATCCAAGATATAACAGCACAAAAAAAGACAAAAGAGTTACTCAAGAAACAGACACAACTTTTAAAAAAACAAGCCCACTACGACACTTTAACGAGTTTACCAAATAGAACCCTATTTAAAGATAGACTTTCGCAAGCTATTATCTTTTCAAAACGCAACCACACTAAGTTTGCCCTATTTTTTATAGACCTTGATCAGTTTAAACAGATTAATGATTCTCTGGGTCATCATATAGGTGATGAAGTACTCGTAGAAGCAGCAAAACGTCTCACCTCTGTTATTCGTGAAGAAGATACTCTTGCAAGACTTGGTGGTGATGAGTTTACTATTATTTTAAAAGATTTACAGATGATACAAGACACCTCGGTAGTGGCAAACAAAATTGTTGATATTATGAAAGAGCCCATTGTTATTAATAACCATAACCTCTATGTTACAGCAAGTGTAGGTATAAGTATCTATCCTGAAGATGCTACAAATGCATCTAATCTTATAAAGTTTTCTGATGTTGCTATGTATAAAGCGAAGGATGCAGGACGAGATAATTTTCAATTTTACTCTTCTGATATGACTTCACAAGCATTTGAGCGTGTTGTTTTAGAGTCAAGTTTACGTCTAGCTATAAAAGAGGAGCAGTTTATCGTTTACTATCAGCCACAATACGATGCATCTACAGATACCCTTGTTGGAATGGAAGCACTTATAAGATGGCAACACCCTAGTTTAGGATTAGTACCACCAGTAAAGTTTATTGCATTTGCAGAAGAGACAGGTTTGATTATACCAATAGATAGACTTGTTATGAGTATCGCTATGAAACAGTTTGCACTCTGGTATGCCCAAGGTTTTAATCCTGGAATATTATCACTCAATCTAGCGATGAAACAGCTAAATGAAGTTGATTTTTTGACTCACTTACTCGAAATTATGCAAACTATAGGTTTTAAAACAGAGTGGTTAGAGTTAGAAGTGACAGAGGGACAAGTTATGAAAAATCCACAATCCTCTATCATCACCTTAAATATAATTCATGATTTAGGGATTGAGATTGCTATAGATGATTTTGGTACAGGATACTCTTCACTTGCATATCTTAAAAAATTACCACTAGATAAGCTCAAAATTGACCGTACTTTTGTAAAAGATATACCCGAAGATGAGGATGATATGGCTATTACCAAAGCTATTATTGCTTTAGCAAAAAGTTTGAACTTTAAGATTATTGCTGAAGGAGTAGAGACGGAGGAACAAAAAGACTTTTTACTTGAACATGGTTGTGAGCTTATACAAGGATATCTCTATTCACCTCCAATACCAGCACAAGAGATGCAAAAACTTTTAGTAAATTAGTTAAACTTACTCTCTTGTAGTGCTGAAACTCTGCGAATAGCAGCATCAGCAGTTTTAAGTAGTTCTTTTGTCTCTTCTTGTAATTCACTATAATAGAGTTTTGCCTTATCCATTTTCATACTTTTAGACTCGCCAAAATCTAGTAACTTACCAAAGACACCTCTCTTCTTATCTTCTAAAAATATTTTATATATACTTGAATAACTTTTATGCCATGCCTCATGTTGTTTATCTAAATGCTCAAAAAATTGCATTCCTAAAATATCTTTTATCACTGCGTGGTTTTCTTGAAGATAACAACACTACTTACGATGATTTCATAGATAAATTAGTAGGGAACAAGGGTATTTTTAAAATGTTTTTTAGCATGATGAAAAAACTCTTTTCATAAAAAAGCTTTTTTTAGATAAAATATCTTTTTAAAAGGATATTTTATTGGACTTAAAGACTAGCCTACTCAATGATAACATCGCCTTACCCGATGATTTTTTTTATAATGTTCAAAAATATAAAGAGCATTTACATAAATGGAATAAAATCCATAACCTAACAGGTGCAAGAGATAATGCTACTCTTGATGCATTTATCTACGATGCGGTTTTTCCACTATCGTTTTTACCTCCTGTCTCTTCTCTTATGGATATAGGAACGGGTGCGGGTTTTCCAGGTATGATACTCGCGTTTGGACTTCCTGATACAGAGGTTACTTTAGTAGAGCCACTCTCTAAGCGTGCCTCTTTTTTACAGTTCATAAAAGCGGACTTAGGGCTCAAAAATGTAAAAGTTGTAAAAAAAAGAGTAGAACAGATGGAACCTCAAATATTTGATATGATAACATCACGAGCAGTTACAGAGACGAAAATGCTACTAGAACTTTCCAAAGCCTTTTGTAATAAAGATACAAAGTTTCTTTTTTACAAGGGTGAAAAGGTATTTGATGAAGTCCAAGATGGAGTACAAAATATGCAACATAAAATAATTGAAAGAAAAAATAGACACTATTTACTCTTAGGAGAGGCGTTATGATACTAAAAGTATTACTTGTTATAGGGGTTATAGGCATAGTCTACTTTATGTTTATCAAAAAAAGCCCACCTTTATCTCAAAAAACTACAAATAAAGAAGATGATATAAAAGCTGACGATATGGTTGAGTGCTCCTCTTGTAGTGTTTATGTACAAGTAAGTGAAGCGATTTTAAGTAATGCAAAGTACTACTGCTCACAAGAGTGTCTACAAAAGGTAGTTTAGATGTTATTTTTTGGTCATAGATTTTTAGAATCAGAGAGTTTTTACCATATAAACTCTATAGACGCTATCACAAACACTCCACCCTCTTCTTCTTTGTATCTAGAGTTTGCACAAGAGAACTTAGATATCATTCACCACTTCAATGCAAATGAGATTAGCTTTGCGCTGAGTGTTTCTACTATTACAGAGCTAATGTACGCCTCTGCTTTAAATGCAAACTATATCATAGTCGATAAAGAGTTGGCAAAAAGTGCTCAAAACATAGCAGAGTCTTATCTTTTTGATGCAAAGATTTTAGTAAGTATAGCGAGTGATGAAGAGATAGAAGAGTTTGCCTTACTTGGAGTTGATGGTGTTATCTTTTCAAACGCCATCATCAAGATAAACTCTTAAACCACTTCGCGTTTGAGGTGAGGTTTTAAGGCTGTTAAAACCTCATAACTTATAGTATCTGCAAACTTTGCAACATCTCTTGCATCAGTAAAGATAAGTAAGGTATCTTTATCACTTACAAATGAACTATTATCCATAGAGATTCTTCCTGCTATTTCTATCCCCTCTGGCGTTGTATAGTTTTGAGAACATGCTCGTAAAAAACCATCTGCATACCCGAAGTCGTAGTTACTTACAACTGTTTTTTCTCTCGTACTAAACACGGCACCATACCCAACACTCTCTCCCTCTTCGAGCACTCGTGAAGAGTTTTTATCTGCATAGAGTGATAAAACAGGTTTTAACTCCTCTGCACTTGAAGCAAAGGGAAGTTCTAAACAGCCATAGGCAGCAATACCCACACGAACCATCTCTTCATCACAAGTATCATCCCGAAAAAGAGCCGCAGAATTAGAGGAATGAAAAGAGAGTTTTAGTGTTTGTGATACTCTCTCTTTGAGTTTATAAAACTGCTCTTTTTGTAACTCATACTTACCATCAAGTTCATCTGCACAGGCATGGTGTGTAAAAATAGACTCTACAACTAAACCCTGCTCTTTTATACTACTAAGTGCCTCCTTTAGTTCTTTAGGAGAGATACCATTTCTACTCATACCGGTATCTACTTTTAACTCAACTAAAGTGCCTTTTGGGAACTCTTTGATTTTTTGCATATCATTAATCGTATAGCGTATCTTTTTACTTGGAACCTTTGGAGTATCTGCTAAAACAAGTATGTACTCAAAAAACTCTTCTATCTTCTGTGCTTCACTGTGTGAGCGGACAACTGCTCTGCTAATACCATACTCTTTAGCTAGTGCAGCCATCTCTATCAGACCATGTCCATAGGCATTATCTTTTAAAACAAGTGCTATCTTTTGTATGCTTTTTGTCTTCTCTTTGATAATATCAAGATTATGAAAGAAATTTGCCTTACTTAAAGTGATTCTAGTCATTTTTCTCTATCTTTTGTGTTGCATTAGTGTCTTGATTATCTTGGTTTAAAATAGCCGTTCCACTCATTATAAGGTAGGTAGCTAATGCAAACCCTAAGGCAATTACAACTGTTTTTTTTATTTTCTCTTGTGTACTCATGATGAAATTCTATCACAAATTATGCAAACACTTATTACTTAACACTTTTGTAACACTACTTTATTATTATTGGAGTATTAAAATTATAAAGGTCAAAAAATGAAAAGAACTCTTATACTTTCTCTATTAACATATGCTTCTCTGCATGCAAATGAAATAAACCTCGCAACTCTCAATGTAGAGTCTACACTCATAACGCAAGTAGCACAAAATGCACAAACCTCAGCAGATGTTGCTGTCGCACTCAACAACTCTGTACCAAGTATTGATATGTCAAGACGTAGTGGCATAGCAAATGACATCCTCATTCGTGGTCAAAAACGCGACAATATCACTGTTGAAGTAGATGGAACAAAGGTTTATGGAGCCTGTCCAAACAGAATGGACCCACCTGTTTCACATATCTTAGCAAATCAGATTGACTCTATAGAAGTTATAGAGGGTCCTTATGATATTGAGACATTTGGAACACTTAGTGGGGGTATCAAAATAACAACAAAAAAACCAAGCAAAGAGTTAAAAGGCTCCATTAACCTTGGTTTTGGTTCATTTAACTATAAAAAGTTTGGTGCGAGTGCGAGCGGAGGTAATGATTTTATTCGTATGAGTATTACTGCTTCTATGGAGTCCTCAGACCAGTATAGAGATGGTGATGGAAACACTATTGCCGAGCAAATTGACAACTATGTAGCTGGAACTACTTTAGCCGGTACAACAAAAGACCCTAGACTTCAAGATGAGTATCGTGATATGCAAGCTTATGATAAAAAATCTGTTGCTGCTAAAGCATTTATCACTACTGCTAAAAACCAAGAGCTACGTCTGAGTGTAACAGCGAACAGAAGTACAAATGTTCTTTATGGTAACTCTAAGATGGATGCCCTCTATGATGACTCAAATATTTATAGTGTAGCTTACAACATTGACTCTATAAATGATATTTATAAAAACATCAACTTACAGTACTACCACTCTGATGTAGATCACCCAATGGGAACAAACTATAGACTCTCATCAATTAATCCAGGGGGTGCCGTGATAAACAACTGGCTTACAACTGCTATGGATGGTGTGAAACTCAAAAATAGTTTTAATATAAACGACTATAAGCTTTTAGTTGGTCTTGATGCGAGCCAAAGAGTTTGGGATGGTTTTTATATGAAAGATGGTTCTACTGCACTCATCGCCAACCGTAAAAGTATAGACAACTCTCTTACAAAAAACATGGCGATATTTGCCAAACTAGAGAAAACTTATGGTGCCTTTGATATAAGCATGGGTGCAAGATATGATGATACTTCTATCACTAATGACAGCTATAGAGATAACGACTACTCCTCTCTTGGTTTAAATGTTTTTACAAGCTATCATTTAAACAAGGAGAACAAACTATTTTTTGGAGCAGGACAAGCTTCTCGTGTACCAGATGCAAGAGAGTTATACTTTTATGGTTCTATGGGTAACCTTGTTGGAACAACTGACTTGAAAAAAACGACAAACACAGAGATAGACTTAGGATATGAAACAGATAATGAATACTTTAAGTTAAAAGTCAAAGGCTTTTACTCTATGCTTAAAGACTATATCTACTACTCCAAGGCAAATACAACTGTTATTATGGGAAATACTGTAGCACAAAATGCTTTTGAGAACATAGATGCAACTATTTATGGTGCAGAACTTTCAGCTTCTGTATATCTCAACGATGACATAACACTCGATATGGGTGCCTCATACAAGGTTGGTCAAAAGGAGTCTGCTCTTGCAGGTCAAAGTGATACTGACTTAGCAGATATTGCTCCACTTCGTGGGAATTTAGCACTAAACTATGAGTATGCAAACAACTCAATAGCAACAGCAGAAGTACAAGCGAGTGATACATGGAATGTGTATGATGCAGATAATGGTGAACAAGAGTTAGCAGCATGGAGTGTTTTAAATCTAAAAGTTAAACATGCAGTTAACAAAAAATTTGACTTTACACTCGGTGTAAATAACCTTTTTGATGAAACATATGCACAAAGTAACACCTATGCAGACCTTGTACTTGTAAGTGGAGGCGGTGATGTTATGCTTATGAATGAAGTAGGTCGCTACATTTACACAAATTTAGACTTTAAATTTTAATATTAGTAGCACCTTTTGAGGTGCTAACACTTCACTAACACTTTTTCTATATACTTCGCTCACTAAAAAAACAAACGATTAATTCATGAAAACTTCAACTTCTATAATTTTATTATCACTTCTAGCCATTACAACAACATTTACAGCCTGTGGATCTTCGGACTCAACTGCTACATCAACAGCCCTAACAGGACAACTTGTCGATACCTACCTGCAAAATATAGACTACACTTGTGAGAGTGGAGAGAGTGCAACTACAGATATTAACGGTACATTTACTTGTGACTCACTTCCAGTAGTCTTTAAACTCGGAGGCTTACAACTTGGATCTGTTAGTGAGTTAGCAGCGGACAAGCATGTTTTTCCTCAAGAGTTATTAGGTTTAGCAAGAACTGATGTCAACAATAGTAGTGTACTTGCAATGGCAAAACTACTACAATCTTGCGATGATGATAACAATACACAAAATGGTATTCACATTAGCGATATACTCAAAGCGAAGTTCACAAATCAAGAGAGTTTTGATGAGACAGCACTAGATACATATGCAAGCGATGCCAATATTACACTTGTTGATGATACAACTGCACTTGAGCACCTAACACAAACTCTTGATTTAGTCTCTACTGTAGATGATGCACTTAATCTTCCGGTAACAATTACACAAGCAATTCTAACTCCTTTAAGTACTTTAACACCAGAAGTTAAAGAGACTTTAGCTTATATGGGAAATGAGGAGCGTCTTGCTTATGATGTCTACACTGCTCTATATAACTACCACTTAAATACAGGAACCGAGTTAAAACAACTTACAAATATAGCAACAAAATCTGAGGCTATACATATAAAAACGGTACAGCTTTTAGTACAAAAGTATATCTCTGACTTATCTGAGTTTACAGACACAAACAAAACTGTAGATGCTAATCTTGGTTTAACTATGGACTACACTAACTATAGTACGACAGAGCTTCCAGCAGGACAATACAACATAGATGCCATCCAAACACTCCACACAGAGCTTATAGCAAAAGGAGAACAGTCACCACAAGATGCTCTTGAAGTTGGTTGCATGATTGAAGTAATTGATATTGATGATTTACTTCGCGATATAGAGATTGCTAAAGATTCAAATGCTAGTGATGTAGTTACTAGCTTTGAGTTTTTAAGAGATGGTAGCTACTCTCACTATGGAGCTTTTGATAGAGGGCTTATAAACATGGGAGTTACTGAGGGTTGCTGTTCACTTGGAACTGAGTACTGTCATCCTGAGTATCCTCAAACGAATCGCATAGCGCAATAATACAAAACAAACTAAAGCCTCTTTTTACATAAAAGAGGCTAGAATCTCCTTATGATAAAAAGATACCCAACTAAAAAAATATATGTCGGTGATGTAGCTGTTGGTGGAGATGCTCCAATCTCTACACAGTCCATGACTTACTCAAACACTTATGATGTAGATGCTACAGTTGAGCAGATAAAACGCCTACACTTTGCAGGTTGTGACATCGTTCGCGTTGCTGTTCCTGACATGGAAGATGCACTCGCACTCAAATCCATAAAAGAACAAATAGACCTCCCTCTTGTGGCAGACATACACTACAACTATAAACTAGCACTCATAGCAGCCGAATCCGTTGACTGCATCCGTTTTAACCCTGGAAACATCGGTGAAAAATCGCGTATAAAAGAGATAGTCAAGGCGTGTCAGCAAAGAGAAATTCCTATTCGTATCGGTGTAAACGCAGGTAGTTTGGAAAAAGAGTTCGAGAACAAGTATGGGCAAACGGCTGAGGGAATGGTAGCCTCTGCTGAGTACAATATCAAGTATCTTGAAGATCTTGGCTTTACAGATATAAAAATAAGCCTTAAAGCGAGTGATGTTGAGAGAACTGTAGCCGCATACAGACAACTTCGTCCAAAAAACAACTACCCTTTTCACCTTGGCGTTACAGAAGCGGGAACACTCTTTCATGCAACAGTAAAAAGTTCTATTGGTCTTGGAACTCTTCTCATGGAGGGAATTGGTGATACTATGCGTGTAAGTATCACAGGTGAACTTGAAGAAGAGATAAATGTTGCTCGTGCAATTCTTAAAGATAGTGGTGCTATGCCTGATGGGCTTAACATCATCTCATGTCCAACTTGCGGGCGGATAGAAGCTGACCTAGTAACAGCAGTAGCTGAGATAGAACGAAGAACAGCACACATAAAAACACCTCTAAATGTTTCTGTGATGGGTTGCGTTGTAAACGCCATCGGTGAAGCTGCACATGCTGATGTTGCTATTGCTTATGGTAAGGGTAAAGGTCTTGTTATGGTTAAAGGCGAAGTTATCGCCAACCTTGATGAGCATGAGTTAGTTGATAAGTTTGTTTATGAAGTTGAGAAGATGGCAGCGGAAGTTAAATAATGCAAGATAACCTTTACAACCTCGCATTTGAACGCAGTATTTTAAGCTCTATAGTCTTTGAACCATCGCAGT
The DNA here is from genome assembly GCF_029215995.1 of Sulfurimonas sp. SAG-AH-194-L11. Classification (GTDB taxonomy): domain Bacteria; phylum Campylobacterota; class Campylobacteria; order Campylobacterales; family Sulfurimonadaceae; genus Sulfurimonas. The sequence continues at coordinate 69,955 of NZ_JAEMVB010000003.1, read as the reverse complement.
TTGATGAGCTCTCTACTGCACTTAAAGTGGATGACTTTTATCTTCCTGCACATCAAGAGATATTTAATGCTATGATGCTTTTACTTCAAAAAGATCAGCCTATTGATGAAGAGTTTATCAAAAAAGAACTTATCAAAGTCAAAAAATTTGATGAGCAGGTTATGCTTGAGATACTTTCGGCTAACCCTATCTCAAACACAAAAGCCTATGTTGATGAAGTAAAAGACAAGTCACTCAAACGCCACCTATTAACACTTACAACTGAGATAAAAAGAGTAACTGTTGAAGAGGAACTTCCTGCTGCTGAAGTCATAGATATAGTAGAAAAAAAGCTCTACGACATTACTCAAGACAACCAAACTTCTGACTTTAAAGACGCACCAAAGATGACTTTTGACACGATGGAGTACATCAAAGAGATGAAAGCTCGTGGAAATAGTGTCCTCGTAGGTGTCGACACAGGTTTTGGGGAACTCAATAAAATGACTACAGGCTTTGGTAAGGGTGACCTTGTCATCATCGCTGCTCGTCCTGCTATGGGGAAAACATCATTTATCCTAAACACAGTCAACAGTCTCATTATGAATGGAAAAGGTGTCGCCTTTTTCTCTCTTGAAATGCCAGCTGAACAATTAATGCTGCGCTTGCTCTCTATTCAAACGTCTATTCCCCTACAAAAACTTCGCGTTGGTGATATGAATGATAACCAGTGGAGTGCTCTTAACGGTGCCATAGACAGGATGAATAGTGCGAAACTCTATGTCGATGATCAAGGTAGCCTCAACATTAACCAGCTTAGAAGTAAACTCAGAAAGCTAAAAAACCAACACCCTGAGATAGAGATAGCCGTAATCGACTACTTACAGATTATGCAAGGTGTCGGCAAACAAGACAGACATTTACAAGTGTCTGAAATATCTCGTGGACTCAAGATGCTTGCACGTGAACTTGAGATGCCTATAGTCGCACTCTCTCAGCTTAACCGTGGCGTCGAGTCTCGTAATGACAAACGCCCAATGCTGAGTGATATTCGTGAGTCTGGTTCTATTGAGCAAGATGCCGACATCATTCTTTTTGTCTATCGTGATGATGTTTATCTTTACAAAGAGGAAAAAGAACGCGAAAAAGCTGCTAAAGCTGAGGGAAAAGAGTTTGTCTCGGAGTATGTAGAAAAAGAAGAAGAAGAGGCTGAAATCATCATCGGTAAACAGCGTAATGGTCCAACGGGTCATGTAAAACTTATCTTTCAGAAAAAGCTTACACGCTTTGTTGATGCTCCTAGCTTTAGTGCAGGAGTAGAGACTATCTATGAAAACATAGATACCTCATCAGCTGAGATGAATGTTCCCTCTATAGATATACCTCAACTCTAAATGCTAGAAAAAGTCTCCCTATTTCAAACAAAGAGGGACTTTTTTAACTTTTTTCTCCTTGCCTGCTTTCTCTTAAGTATCTCATTAAGTATAGAGTACTATAACTTCACACAACTTACAAAATTTGACTCACAACTCGTAGATGCTACAGTTTTAAAGCAGTACTCTAAAACAAAAGTTAAAAAAGGGAAACTCAAAACTTATCAGGTTTTAAAGTTAAAGAGCCACAGTGGTTTTACTTTTTATACAACAGCAAGTAAAACACTCAAAGATATCAAATTTAGAGATGTCACCATGGAAATTTGGGCAGGAAAAATCAGCTTTTATGAGTATATGCGAAGTTTTTATGCCTTTAGTAAAATTTTAAAAATTCATGAGAACCCTACATATAAAAGTAAACTCAACACTCTTATAAGTAAACAACATAAAAGTCAAGATATCACACTTGTATATCAAGCACTCTTTACTGCAAAACCACTTCCCATAAAACTCCAACAAGTTTTTTCAACGCTTGGTATCTCTCATCTTATTGCTATTAGTGGGTTTCATCTGAGTGTACTGAGTGGTATACTCTTTTTTCTTATCAAGTTTCCTTATAAATTTTTACAAAAAAGATTTTTTCCCTATAGAAGTTTTACAGTAGATAGTTTTATTTTTATAGCTATCTCACTGCTAGTTTATATGCTCTTTTTAGATATGCCACCTTCGCTTTTAAGAGCTTTTGTGATGCTTATAGTAGGTTTTACACTCTATGATAGAGGAGTTAAAATTATCTCCATGCAGACACTCTTTTTAACTATAATCCTTATCTTAGTAATCTTTCCAAGACTCTGTTTTAACATCGGGTTTTGGCTAAGTGTTGCAGGTGTATTTTATATCTTTTTATTTTTACTTTCATCTGAAGGTCGCTCTAAACTTTGGAAGCTTTTAATGCTGCCTTTGTGGCTCTATTTTACTATGCTTCCCTACTCTATTGTTATCTTTGCTAACTTTAGTATCTATCATCCTCTATCCATTATTTGGACAGCACTTTTTACACTCTTTTATCCTATAGCTATATTTTTACATCTTATTGGAAACGGAAATTTGTTTGATCCACTCTTAAGTCTATTAATGAATTTAAAGACTCATATGGTTACAATAGAGATAGATTTTAAGTTTTTACTTATAGAGATTGGACTCTCACTAATGAGCATATACTCTAAGTTATTTCTCTATGCTCTCATACTTTACCTGTTCGGATTTTTTATATATACTATCAATAATGTAACATAACTTCAGCCCATAAATAAAAATAATCCACGAGACATAAATCCATAAAAACAGAAACATAACAATAGCAAAAGAGCCATACATCGTAGTATAAGACTTGTTCATAAAAACATAATAGATAAAAGCATTTTTACTCAGACTAAAAACTATAGAGATGATAAAGGAGCTTATAAATGAAGCACGAGGGTTAATCTTCGCGTTTGGACCTATCTGAAAAATTAAAAAGAAGAGTGCCCAGATGATTGCATAGGGGACGAGAGGTAAGATGTTAAAGCCTGAGGTCAGAGAGTTTGAAGCCATAAGTGTTGCTATGTAGCCTGTAATATAAAAAGAGACTCCTAAGGCTATAGGTGTGAGTGTAAGCATAGTCCAGTAAGTTGTGATAGACTCCCAGAGTGTTCGTGGTTTTGCATGAAATATCTTGTTTGCTATGTACTCAAAGTTTTTAAAAAATAGTAAGGACGCCACTAGAATCATCGCAAAACCTATCATACCCATTTTTGAAGAGTTTGCTAAAAAGAGATCTAATTTTCCCATCACCAGCTCAGAATTTACAGGCATAAGGTTTGAGAATATAAAACTTTTTATACTCTCATAATGTTCAGTAAAACTAGGAAGAGAAGTTAAAAGTGTTAGCATAATTAAAAGGAGAGGAATGATGGTAAAGATAGTATAAAAACTCAAACTAGCAGCAAAGAGAGTCAGCTCTTTATCTATAAATGTACTCACCCAAAACTTAAGTTCTTTAAGAATTTGGGTGCTTTTTTCACTCATTTTTAATCAAGACCCATTTTTGCAGGGTTTAAAATATTGTTAGGGTCAAATGCTTTTTTGATAGACTTAAAGAGATTCATCTCCTCTTCACTAAACGCCATACGCATATAAGGTGCTTTTGCAAGACCTATACCGTGTTCACCTGAGAGTGTTCCGCCAAGGTCAACTGTTGCTTGAAAAACCTCTTCTATAGCAAGATAGGCGATTTTAACTTGTTCAGGATCTTTACCATCTACCATTACATTTGTATGTACATTTCCATCACCAGTATGACCAAAACATGGAATATTTATATCATACTTTTTAGCAATAGCATTAAACTTATCTAATAATTCTGGTAAGGCAGCACGAGGAACTGTTACATCTTCGTTAAGTTTTTTACTTCCATAAACAGTGATAGCTTGAGAGGCATTTCTTCTAGCAAACCAGATATCAGCAGCTTCTTTATCATCTTTTGCAATTCTAAACTCATTACAACCATTCTCTTTAAACACTTTTTCAATTTGAGCGAGTTGAAAGTCTAAATCATCTTCAAGGTTTCCATCAACATCAGTTACAAGTAGTGCACCCGCATCAACTGGTAGACCTTTAGAGTGTACTTGCTCAACTGCACGAATAGTGAGGTTATCTAAAAACTCCATCGCAACAGGTGTGATACCACTTGCCATAGTTTTATATACTGCTTCCATCGCTTCATTTACAGTAGGAAAAATTCCTATAGCTGTTTTTGTCATCTTAGGTTTAGGAATCAAACGCAGTGTTATCTCTGAGAGAACTGCAAGAGTTCCCTCACTCGCTACAAGAATACCAGTAATGTTATAACCAGCCACATCTTTAATCGTTCGCTTACCCGCTTTGATGATGTCACCATTTGGTAAAACCGCACGTGTAGCCATCACATAGTCTTTTGTGATTCCATACTTTGCAGCACGCATACCACCTGCGTTTTCACTCACATTTCCACCTATAGTTGAGTAGTCTTGTGATGCAGGATCTGGCGGATAAAAAAGACCGACTGCTTCTACAGCACGTTGGAGGTCCATGTTAATTAAACCCGGTTGCACAATAGCTACCATGTTTTTCATATCTATCTCTAGGATTTTGTTCATATGTTTCTCAAAACCTAAAACTATTCCGCCGCTACTTGGAAGTGCTCCACCTGTAAAACCTGAACCCGCGCCACGAGGAACAATTACTATTCTTTTTTCATTACAGTATTTTAGTATCTTAGATATATCATCTTCATTTCTAGGAAATATAACTGCATCAGGCTCAAACTTTGTACGAGTTGCATCGTATGAATAGGCTATAAGGTGTGCTTTATCACTATAAATATTCTCATCACCAACTATAGATGTAAAGTGTTTTAAATGTTTTTCATCAATCATTATTTTGTCCTTTTTCAAATTTTTCTATATTTTTTAGTAGTTCTTTATTTCTAGGGTTATACTCTTTTAAAAGTCCAAAGTAGTAAGGCTCATATGCTTTTAACTCACTACTCCCCTCTCCCCACCAGTTTGATGAAATATGTACAACTCGAGAGTAAAATGGAAGTTGTAGTGTATCTTGAACCAAAGGTGCATCGCTTATACTTAAAATAACGAATGTTTTGATGTCAACAGTATAGAGTTTTTGATCAAGATAGATAAATAAAAGTCCAACGCTACTCGCTACACTCATAGCATTAAAGTCCTCTTTTAGTGGTGTTGGATGTCCACGATAAGAGATAACAGTAGCAAATATATCTATGTGTACCCACTGTGTTTGAACACTTTTAGTGATACGGTGATAAATCTCTTCACTTGGAGCGATTAACATAGAACGCGAGTATCCAAATGCAAGTTCTACCTTATCGCCCACGACAGCTTTCCACTTTCCTGTTGGAAGAGCATTATTTTTAAGAGCATTAAAATCATCCATCTCAAGGGTAGCTATTTTTGTATCTTTATCATAAGCGATAACATGAACATTTTTTAAAATAGAAGTATGATTCTGTGCAAGAGTATGCACTAAAAAGCCACTTATCCCTATATCTATCTTATCAAGCTTTACAGTCGCTCGATTTTTATCATAATCTATAGAGAGAAGAGTTGTTTTAATGGTTGAAGCACTCAAACCTAGTGCCAATATAAGTAGTAAAAATAGATGTTTCATGTATCTTCTTTAATTTTATTTATATGCGATTATATCAAACAAACCTCAGACTAAGCAAAAATTTGATAATGTTTTACAATTTTTATAATAGGCTTAGTTTTTTGATACGTATTTTCTTTTTTTTATTCCTTATTACAAATCTCTTTTCATCTGAAGTTGAGCGTTATCGTTGGCCAAAGGGGGAGACATTTCTAGTCTTTTTAGAGAGAAATTCACTTCCTATAAGACCTCTCTATTATAACCTCGACAAAGATGATCAACGTCTCACCGAAGAGATGCGTTCAGGTATGCACTATCAGATACTTCGCGACGAGAACCAGACTATAGAGCAAGTTTTACTCCCTCTTAATGATGAGCTTCAAATTCATATCTACAAAAATAAAGATTCTTATAAGTTTGAAGCTATTCCTATCATTAGCACAACAAAAGTTGAAGCTTTTACAGCAAAAATAGTCAGTTCACCAAACTACACCATCATGAAACATACGGGAAGTAAAAAACTTGCTCAAATTTTTACAGCAAACTTTAGAAACTCTCTTAACTTTAAAAATGATATTCGTCCGGGTGATGACCTTGTGATGATTTATGAGCAAAAGTACCGTTTAGGAGAAGTCTTTTCTATGCCTATTTTACACACTGCTATGATAGAGATGCGTCACTATAAGCACTATATTTACCTCAATGATGATGGTCGCTACTACGATGAAAAGGGGCATGAAGTCGAGGGGTTTTTACTTGCTCGTCCTGTTCGTGGAGCTCGAATCTCTTCATACTTTACTAAACGCAGATGGCACCCTGTTTTACATAAATGGAAAGCGCACTTAGGTATAGACTATGCCGCTCGTCGGGGAACTCCTATCGTTGCAGCAGGAAGTGGTCGTGTCAGTTATGCGGCAAGACTTGGGAGTTATGGAAATCTTGTAAAGATAAAACATGCCGATGGTTACGAGACAAGATATGCACATATGAAATCTTTTCGTCGTGGTATTAGACGAGGAAAGTATGTAAAAAAAGGGCAAACTATAGGCTATGTAGGAACTACAGGACGCTCAACTGGTCCACACCTACACTTTGAGCTACGTAAACGCGGCCGTGCTATAAACCCGCTTCGTGTAGTTCAAGTAACGACTAAAAAACTCAAAGGCAAAGAGAAAAAGGCTTTTATAAGACTCCAAAAAAATTATGATGAGTCTATCGCTCTTCATCTTAACAAGCAAACACCCTATAAAAAACGAAAATCTTTTAGAAGTAAATGTTACATACACTCTTTAGGATGCAAAACAGATGGCTAAAATAACAAAAATATCAAAACTTTTAGAACCAAATTTTATAAAACCAATTGCTATTACATACGAGCATGAGGGAGTCACAAAACTTTGGGAAGCCGTTATCTCACATGACGCTGTGAGTATACTGCTCTACAACGCGACTAGAGACTCTTTTGTTTTAGTAAAACAGTTCCGTCCACCTGTTCTTAATGCCAATAAAACAGATGGCTATACCTACGAACTCTGTGCAGGCATAATAGATAAAGAACTCAGCGATAAAGAGATAGCAAGAGAAGAAGTACTTGAAGAGTGTGGCTACGATATTCCCCTAGAGAGTATCACTAAAATCACCTCCTACTACACAAGTGTTGGAATCTCTGGAGCACTCCAGACACTCTATTATGCTGAGATAGATGATAGAATGATAGTCAATGAGGGTGGAGGTTTAGAGGAGGAAAATATAGAAGTTATCTATCTTCCTCTTAAAGAGGCAAAAGCTTTTATCTTTGATGAGTCCTTTCAAAAAACCCCAGGTCTTATCATGGCATTTTACTGGTTTTTTGATACTAAAAAGAAATAGTTTTATCCAAAGTCAATAGGGTCCATATCTATCTCTGCTAGTTTGACCTTTGTAGCATTTACTGCATTTATAAGTGAAGTTGCCTTATCTGAGCGCAGGAGTATCTCAAAACGCCACTTGTTCGCTACTCTCTCTATAGAGCACTTTCCTGCCCCCACAACTTCAATCTCATTTATACTTTGAAGTTTAGACTCCATCTCCTGCATAGCCTCTCTAGCCTTGGCTCCATTTTTATGTGAAAAGAGAATCCGACAGAGTTTTTTGTAAGGTGGATAGAGCTCTTTTCTATACTCTTTTTCCTCTTCTAAGAAACCCTCATAGTTTTCTAAATATGCCTTAAAAAATGGCTCATTAAAACTTTGGACAAGAACAGTAGCATCTTTTGCTCTACCACTACGTCCTGCTACTTGAATGAGAGCAGAGAGTGCTTTTTCTCTTGCTCTATAATCTCCCATATGTAAAAGGTTATCCATCCCCATCACAACTGCTAAGGTCACTCCATGATAATCGTGTCCTTTAGAGAGCATCTGTGTTCCTACTAAAATATCACTCTCTTTATCATTAAAGCGCTTGAGTGCTTTTTTGAGTTTATTTGCAGTTGTTATAACATCACGATCAAACTGTTCTACATTTGCACCGGGAAGTGCTTCACTTATGTTCTTCACCGCCTCTGCTGTTCCTAGTCGAGTACTTGTAAGCTTTGGGCTTTTACACTTAGAACATACTTGCGGTATCGCTTGGCTGAAGTTACAATAGTGACACTTCATCGCCCTGCTCTTTTGATGAATACTCAGTCCAACTGAGCAAAAAACACATTCATAAGTATGTCCACAATCTGCACATATAAGATACTTAAAGTTTGCTCGCGTTGGTAAAAAAACTATAGACTGCTCTTTAGCTTGCAGTGTTTTTTGTAGCGCTGTCATTATCATAGGAGACAACTCTTCTAAGCTTCTCTCATAAACAAACTCACGCCTCGTAGAGAAATGTCCCCCTTTTAAGCGTACAAAAGGAAATTTAACATACGAAGTGAGAGAAGGTGTTGCAGAGCCTAAAACGACATTTACAGCATAAAGTTTACCCATATAGATGGCAATATCTCGTGCGTTGTATCTTGGACGCGATGATGACTTATAGGAGTCATCATGCTCTTCATCAACAACTATAAGTCCTAAATCTTTGATAGGTAAAAACAGGCATGAACGCGGTCCCGCGATAATCCTTGCCTCTCCACTATATATCTTCTCTAAGGCAATTTTTTTCTGTTTGGGTGTAAGTTTTGAGTGCCACATAACTACTGCCTCACCAAAGTGTTCTTGTAGACGTAGACTCATTTGCGGTGTTAGAGAAATCTCAGGCATTAAAAATATACACCGTTTATCTTCTTGTAGTATCTCTTCAAAGTACTTCATATAAACTTCAGTTTTTCCACTTCCTGTATCACCAAAAAGAAGAGAGATTTTATGCTGTTTTAAAAATTTGAGTGCTTCTTCTTGTCTAGGGGAAAGCTTTAAAGTAGAGACTTTAGTATCTGCATCTAAAGAGTTAATATCTTGTGAAGTAAATGGCATCATCAAAGAAAAAGCATCCCCTAAAGAACAGACATAGTAAAAAGAGATAAATTTTGCTAACTGCATCTGTAAAGAGGAGTAAGCAGACGCACACACTTCTAAGATTTCATTTGTTTCAAAGGAGGGTTTTTCAGACTCGGAGATAAGAACAGCTTCTTTAGAGTGTTTATTAAACTCGACTATTACTTTTGTGCCACTATTTAGAGTTTTGGATGAATGATAAGAGAACTCACCTAAAGGTGAGCCGATGATAGCTAAATGATAGTAATACAATCTTAATTTACAAGATTATCACAAATAGCATCTTGATTTGGATCTAACTTAAAAATACCATCTGCCGGAGTATAAGTAAAGTTACATGAACTACCACCTATTTTATATATGTAACTTACATACGGTGCACTTGCACTATCTGTACTCCAGTGTCCATCTGTTGTTCCTGCTTTTATACCGTACATTAGTAATTTAGATGTAGCAGTTCCATTTCCATCAAAAAGAGTAGTACTTGAACTACTTAAACTGTTAATATAGTTTGATTGTCCTGTAATTAGTCTTGATTGTCGCTCCGTAACTATAGCTGAACGTATAGAAGAAATATCTGCTATAGCCTTAGTTATTTGAGCATCAGTTCTTGTCGCTGCAAACTTTGGAATCGCTATTGCCGATAATATGCCTAAGACTACTATAACAAAGACTAACTCTATCATTGTAAAAGCATTTTTTTTAATATACAATTGAACCACCTCTTAATAATAAATTATATGTTGTTTTATTTATATTCTTTTGTAGGGCTGCACAAGACTTATTTGTTGTACCACTTGTTATTACACTTACATTTAAGTCTTCATTTGTAGCTGAACTAACAATTGAGATATTGATACAATCAACATTATCAAATTTAATTGTCACACTTTTATTTCCTAATGTTGCTTGTGAACTATTTACAAGGACTGCAATTGAGTTTGACATTATAGACAAGTTACTATCTACACCAACATTCGAAACAGCATACATTCCCAGTTCACTTGCTGCATTTGAAATAGATGTCATCATGCCTGACATTTTTGCATCATCTCTCGTGGCAGAAAACTTTGGTATGGCAATAGCAGCCAAAACCCCTAAAATAATTATAACAAAAATTAGTTCTATCATTGTAAAAGCTTTTTGCATTGGTCTATACCTATAGTTAATTATTTTATGTAAATTTAAAGAATTGTTAATTAAAGAAAATTATAAAATGAAGTATATCCCATACTAAAAAGTTAAAAAGTATGGGAGGTAAAATAACTTAAAAGTTAAAACTTAACACTTGAACCACCAAACTGATAAGTTTTAGATGCTCCAGATGCATTAAGAATACCATTTTCAGTTGCTTTAGTTGTAACTGATGATAAGAGAGCAGAAGGACAATCCGTACTCTCACTAGATATTACACTTACTGTAACATTACCATCAGGAGAACCAGATGTTTCATCAGCAATAGTAAAACACTTCACTGTAGAAGAAGCTGTTGTTGGATTATAATTAGTCCATGCACCTTGTGCCGTCCATTCTGCACCTAAGTTTTGTATAGCTTGTGTTGCACTTGTAAGCTCTGCCGCTAACTTAGCATCATCACGAGTAGCCGCAAGCTTTGGAATAGCAACTGCTGCTAAAATACCTAAAATAACGATAACGAAGATCAATTCGATCATTGTAAAACCAGCTCTTTTCATAAGAACTCCTTTGTTAATTAAAAAATTTGGATTACACTAGTAACCTTAAAAGTCATTATGAGCCTATTTATATTAAACTTTGCTTAAATATAGTCTGTTTATGTGATATAGCTGTGATATGAGTTTAATCTCTATAATGGAATACATATTGCTTGTTATATATAAATAATTTACATAGATAGGAGTATCAGATGTCAATAACGATTTCAAGAACAGGCACACTTTTAAAAGACGCTCTTAATTATCGTGCTATGCGTCAAGAGATGATAGCCTCTAATATAGCCAATGTAGATACTCCCGGCTATAAACCACGTGACATAAATTTCGAGCAGGCTCTTATGCAAAAAAAAGCTATGCTTTTAAAAAGTGATAAAGATACACTAAAGATGGCGCAAACAGATGCCTCACATCTTAAACCAAAAGAAGAAAGTAGTTCATTTAAACCAACTCTTTACTTTAGAGATGGTCATATGGCTCGTAATGATGGCAATAGTGTGGATATAGATATAGAAACAACTGAAATGAGTAAAAACTCCATTATGTTTAATGCAGTAATAGCTGCAATGAAAAAAGATGGAATGATTTACCAAAGTGTCATAGATGCTTCAAGAAATGTACGTTAAGGATAGATAAATGAGTAATTTTTTAAACAGTTTTGACATTTCAGGCTATGGTCTCTCAGCACAACGTGTACGTGTTAACACTATATCTAGTAATATTGCAAATGCACAAACTACTAGAACAGCAGAGGGTGGGCCCTATCGTCGTAAAGAGGTAGTTTTCAAGGCTGTTAACTTTAACGATAAGTTTAACGAAGCTCTTAATGGTATGACAAAAAGTGCCTCATATGAAGATCCACTGAACGAGGGAAGTTTTGGAAAAAAAGTAAATCCTGCTATAATGAGTGTAATAATTGATAAGATATCTCGTGATGATTCTAAACCAAAGATGAAGTTTGAACCAAATCATCCTGATGCCGATGCAAATGGTTATGTAGCCTATCCAAATATTAATCCTGTTATAGAAATGGCCGATTTAGTAGAAGCAACACGTTCTTATCAGGCAAATGTTGCTGCGTTTCAAAGTTCTAAAGACATGGCAAATAGTGCCTTAACACTATTGCAATAAAAGGAGAGTAAACCATTATGAGTAACATAGGAAATATTTCTACTCTTGGCACAGCTGACTTACTAAAACAGAAGTCACAAGTCCAAACTCCTGGTGGAGAACAGTTTGCCAAGCACTTAAAATCAGCACTTAACGAAATCAATGAACTGCAAATTGAAAAAGAAGTAGCTGTGGCAGATATAGCAACAGGACAGGTAAAAGACCTTCATCAAGCAGCTATTGCCATAGGTAAAGCTGAGTTAAACATGAAACTAATGCTTGAAATCCGTAACAAAGCTTTAAATGCATATAAAGAGCTTGGTCGTACACAGCTATAATAATTTAATGGTTAATCGTAACAAAAGCAAAAAAATACTTCTCCTTTATACCCTAATATCCTTAGGGTTTATAATCTTTTTATCTGTAATGTTTCTCACTGTTATAAAATCCCGTCATCTTCCTAGTCTCTATGCTAAAGAGAGTTCACGTGCACTTAGAGGGAGTATCATAAGTGCTGATGGTTTTCATCTGGCAACTACAAAAAAACTCTATAAAGCTGTCGTTAACACTCGTTACATAGACCCAGAAAAAAAAGAACTTTTTATCGCACTCTTTAGTATCTACTCTGGTATAGAAGAAAAAGTCATAAGAGAGAAACTCTCTAAACGCAAGGGTGTAGTGGTACTAAGTTATAAAATCTCTCAAATTCAAGCACATTATCTTAAAAAACTCTCCCGTGAACTTCGACGTTTTAAACTGTTTTTAGAACTTAAAAATCCTAAAACAGGTCTGCGTTCTATTCATGGGCTTAGTATAATTGAGAGTGGTGAAAGTAGAGAGTACCCTTATGGTAAACTACTTACCCCTATAATAGGCTATCCTCATAAAATTGAAGATGATGGTTATACATCTGTGAGTGGCGTCAAAGGGCTAGAGAAACGTTTTGATGGGGAGTTAAGTGCTTCTCAAAACGGTTCAAGTCGTGGTAAACGCGATGTTAACTCATACATCATCTTAAATAAAGATAGTTTTACAAAAGCGGAGATAGATGGACTGGACTTAAAACTTACTATTCCTGTCTCCTTACAGATTAAAATAGAAAGAATGCTCGATAAGATGAAAGAAAAACTCAAAGCGAAACAGCTGATGATTGCTATCATGAACTCAAATAGTGGTGATATCTACACCTTAGCTAGCTCTAACCGGTTTTTGCCTAAAGATATTAAACGGAGTGATTACCCTTCTTTAAATGCAGGAATGATTGAGTACAGTTTTGAGCCTGGTAGTGTTATAAAACCCATCACTTTTTCACTTCTACTCGAACATGGGCTTGTAAATCCTTACGACTTAGTAAATGGGCATAATGGTCGCTTTAAAATAGGTCGCAAGGTTATAACTGATGAGCATAAATTTGACTGGCTCTCAGCTGAAAATGTAATAGTCTACTCCTCAAATATAGGTATAGCACAACTAGCACAAAAACTTTCAGGATATGAGTTTTATGAGGGACTCAAAAGTTTTGGATTTGGAGAGAAATCTACACCTGATTTAATATATGAAAAAGTTGGTTCAGTTCCAAGTCCTAAAAGACTTGAAAATGAGATATACAAGGCAACCTGTTCATATGGTTACGGGATGAGAGCAAATCTTATGCAAGTACTGCGTGCATATAGCGTTTTTAATAACAATGGCCGAATGGTATACCCTAAACTTGTTGCTGGTTTTATAAATGAACGCGGTGTTTTAGAAAAGATGCCTTATGAAGAGCAAGTGCAAGTTATATCGAGTGCTACAGCGCAGAGGATGAAAAAGATTCTCATTAAAACTGTAAATGTAGGTACTGGTAAAAAAGCTCGCACTGCGGGTTTAGTCATAGGTGGTAAAACAGGAACTGCTCATATAGTAGAAAAAGGGAAGTATGTCCGTAAGTATAACACTGCTTTTATGGGCTTTGCTAATGATGAGAAGAGGAACTACTCCATCGGGGTTATAGTAGTACAACCCACCACGAGTCATTTTGCTTCACAAACGGCAGTTCCCATTTTTAAAAAAGCTGTTGATATTCTCATAGAAGATGGTTACTTAGAGCCAGATATTATCAAGCAACCTGGTAGTTCCTACCAAGGCCTCCACTAGTATAATAGTGTTTCCAATTTCTACCTGCTCTATCATCTCAAAATCACGATTAAGTATCTCTATGTAACCAATTTCAAGTGGCTCTAGTATCTTACTCATCTCTACTTTAATTTCTTTAGCATCATAAATCTTTTTTTGTAGCATTTTTGAAGCTTCATAGAGAGAAAGAGAGATTTTAAGTGCCTCTTTTCTCTCTTCTTTAGAGAGATATATATTTCTACTACTGAGTGCAAGTCCATCACTCTCTCTCACTGTATCAACTGCGACAATTTTAACATCTAAAAATAGCTGTTTAACCATCAAAGCGATGAGATTTAGCTGCTGTGCATCTTTTTTGCCAAAATAAGCATAGTCAGGATTGACAATGTTAAAAAGTTTATTTACCACTGTTAAAACGCCATCAAAGTGTCCCGGTCTTGTAGCACCTTCTAAGACAAACCCTCTGACATTGGGAGCTTTGAGGCTCACTTCATCATGACCATAAATATTGTGCTTTTGTGGTAAGAAGACAACATCTACACCTGCAAGAGCGCATATCTTTATATCCGCATCATTGCGTGAGGGATACTTGTCCAAATCCTCACCTGCTAAAAACTGAGTTGGATTGACAAAAATCGAAACTACGACAAAGTCACAAGCTTTTTTTGCTTCTTTGATTAAGGAGAGATGTCCATCGTGGAGTGCACCCATAGTAGGTACAAAACCTCTAGTTTCATTTTGCGTTTTGAGGTATGTTTTTAATTCATTAACATCAGAGATAATCTTCATTTTAAGTCCACATATAATATAATCATAATTATACAATTAATTTGAGATTTTATCTCAATCTTTAGTCGCCTCGGCGACGAAAGTGCAGAAAAAGGAACTTTGTTCTTTTTACGAGACTATTATATGGACAGTTTATGGATAATTACGAATATACAGAACTCTTAAAAAACATAACTTTAAAGATGGGTAATATTACAGGTGTAGTGCAACCCCAACTCATACAAGAAAAATTAGACAAAATAGAACAACTTGAAAATAATCAAGACTTTTGGAACGATGCAGCTAATGCAGCAAAGGTACAAAAAGAGAAAACACAACTTGGACGAAAACTAGATAAATACTCACTTGCAAATGATGCAGTAAATGATGCAATCGAGCTCTATGAGATGGCTAAAGAGGAGAATGATGAAGAGTCTTTAAATGCTTTATATGAAGATGCAAGTAACTTAGAAGAGCAGATAAGAAGCATGGAGATAGAAGTCCTCCTGAGTGGTGAGAGTGATGCTAATAATGCTATTGTTTCTATTCATCCAGGTGCAGGTGGAACTGAGAGTCAAGACTGGGCTGAGATGCTCCTTCGTATGTATAAACGCTGGGCTGAGAGACGAGGCTTTAGTGTAGAGATACTTGACTATCAAAATGGTGAAGAGGCTGGGATTAAAGATGTTTCATTTATAGTCAAAGGTGAGAATGCCTACGGTTACCTAAAAGTAGAAAATGGCATACATAGACTCGTTCGTATCAGTCCTTTTGACTCAAACTCTAAACGCCATACATCTTTTAGTTCTGTTATGGTCTCTCCTGAAGTTGATGATGATATAAACATCGTTATAGAAGACAAAGATTTACGAATTGACACATACCGTTCAAGTGGATCAGGTGGACAGCATGTAAATAAAACAGAGTCTGCAATTAGACTGACACATATTGAGACAGGTGTTGTTGTACAGTGTCAAAATGATAGAAGTCAGCATAAAAATAAAGCAACTGCTATGAAAATGCTTAAATCACGTCTTTATGAGTTAGAACTAGAGGCACAACAAGCAGAGAAAGATGGTGTTACGAAGAGTGAGATAGGCTGGGGACACCAGATTCGTTCTTACGTTATGCAACCCTATCAGCAAGTAAAAGATACTCGCTCAAATGAAGCACTCTCAAACATCTCTGCAATTTTAGATGGTGATATAGATAAACTAATAGAGGGTGTATTAATAGCTCAAAACAAGCAATAGCGGTTTTAGGAAGTAAAATGTTTCTTTAGAAAATAAGTAGTAGTATTTTCTTTAAGAGTCACTCCCTTTCTTTTTTAAAAAACTATATCCAAGTGAGCCTGCACCTAAAAGCATCATAAGAATTGTGAAGTACTCTATCTGTTTTTCTTGCTGACTTTTTAACTCATCTAAAAACTTGGAGCTATCAGGCTTACTTTTTGATTTTTGCGTAGCTGGAGTTCCTTTGACACTTGCTTGCATTCTAGCTAAATTTGCAGTAGCTCTATCATTTGGACTTACTCCTTTTTGCGGTACAGTCCAAAAATGTATAACAAAACCTACAAGTAGTAACAATGCCCCTAAACTTCTTAGTATAACTTGCTGGTGCTTTAAAAAATACTCCATTGTTTTCCTTTTTGCTATTTATCAGACAAATTATGTCAAAATCCCACTATGAATTTACTTAAAGAATTTTTTATAGATGACAAGTGCTCTTACTTAGACAACAAAGAGCAGACTACCCATTATAAAATGATAGATGAATGCGATAAAGAATCTTGTGAAGCTCTTGTAGAAAGAGGGTTTCGGCGTTTTGGAAAAATGTACTTTAGACCGATATGTGCTGAATGTAATGAATGCCAAAGTATAAAGATAGATGTATGCAACTATACATTTTCTAGGTCTGCTAGACGCATACTCAAAAAAGCTTCGCATTTACAATCATATATACAAAAACCAACACTTACAAAAGAACATCTTAAAATATTTAAAAAGTATCATTTACATATGAGCGAAAGAAAGGATTGGGAGTACACTGAAACTTCAGCAGAGAACTACCATAGCTCATTTGTATCAGGTCATGAAGACTTTGGTTATGAGGTACTATACTATGATGAAAATAGGTTAGTTGCAGTTGATTTAATAGATATCTTAGATAATGGTATATCATCCATATACTTTTATTATGATCCCGATTATTCTCACCTGTCTTTGGGAAAATATTCACTCTATAACCAAATAAAATTCGCAAAAAATACAAATAAAAAGTGGATATATTTAGGATACTATGTTGAGGATTGCCCTTCTCTCTCTTACAAGTCAGAGTATAAACCCTACATAACACTTGAAGGTAGACCAAGTGAATTTGAACGCTATCAATGGTTTTAGCGAGATAGCTCTTTTTTTTGTATCTTTCTAATTTCTGCTTTTTTAGAGTTTAAGTCTTTTTGTAAAGCTTCTTCTAGTCTCTTTTGTTCTTCTTTATCGTTTTGACGAATACGCTGTATTTTTTCTACTTCTAACTGTTTTTTTGTTTTGTAGTGTTTTTTTTGTGCCTCTTTGATAGCTTTTAATCTTTTATCTTCTTCTAAAAAAGTATCTATCACACCCTTTGGGTCTATATCCTCTTTATGTTTATAATAGTAATCAATAATCTCTTTTTTTTTGTTTTGAATATCTATAAGTCCACTATTTATAATCTGTGAAAAAAGTTTATAATTCTCTTTGTTCATCGCTTCATTATATAGAGTTTTAAGACTTCTCAAAAAATAATCATTTGTTTTAGAGAGTGAACGTAGCTTATTTAGATACTCTTTTTTTTCTACAGAAGTACTAGACTTTTCTATTTTGTAGCCTTCTTGCTTAGTTTTATAAACTTCACTTACATACTTATCTATATCATCTTCATAGAGTTTATATGTATCTATAGATTTCAAAGATTCAATATTTTGTACATTATCATAGATAACATCGCCTAGGGCAGCATATGGTTTTGGATTGTGAGCAGCTAAAAGTGTAGTCAAAAAAGTAATCAATATAAGTTTATACATGAGGAGCCTAAAAGTTTTTTATAATTATAGCAGTTTTAAATGGTTTATGAAGAAGTTACTCTCACAAAAGAGAGTAACTAGGGGATAAGGATAAAAGTAAGTACTATCCGTTACGTTTTTTCTGAATTTCTTCAGATACTGCTTTAGGAACTTCAGCATAGTGATCAAATTCCATAGAGTAAGTTGCACGACCTTGAGTCGCTGAACGAAGGTCAGTTGAGTAACCGAACATTTCAGATAAAGGAACAAATGCATCAACAATTTTACTACCTGCACGGTCACCCATTGCATTGATTTGTCCACGACGACGGTTAAGGTCACCGATAACATCACCCATGTTTTCTTCTGGAGTTTCAACTTCAACTTTCATCATTGGTTCAAGAATTGCAGGATTAGCGATACGACAAGCAGCTTTGAAACCCATTGATGCAGCAAGTTTAAATGCCATCTCATTTGAATCGACATCATGGTAAGAACCATCATAAAGTGTTACATCGATATCTTCCATTGGGTATCCTGCAAGTACACCAGTGTGCATAGCTTCCTCACAACCTTTCTTAACAGCTGGAATAAATTCTTTAGGAACAGATCCACCCTTAATAGCATTATGGAAAACATAACCTGTATCTTTTTCACCTGGCTTAACAGTAAGGTAAACATGACCAAATTGACCACGACCACCTGATTGCTTAGCATATTTGTACTCTTGATTTACTTCTTTTCTAATTGACTCGCGGTAAGAAACCTGTGGAGCACCAACTTCAGCTTCAACAGAGAACTCACGCTTCATACGGTCAACAAGAATCTCAAGGTGTAACTCACCCATACCAGAGATAATAGTCTGACCAGTTTCTTCATCAGTGTTTACACGGAAAGAAGGATCTTCAGCAGCTAGTTTAGATAAAGCGATACCCATTTTTTCTTGATCAGCTTTAGTTTTAGGTTCAACTGCAACAGAGATAACTGGTGCTGGGAAGTCCATTCTTTCAAGAACAACTTTCTCCTCACCTTGACATAAAGTATCACCAGTAGTTGTAGATTTAAGACCAACAACAGCACCAATTTCACCAGCATAAATTGTTTTAATCTCTTCACGTTTGATTGCATGCATCTTAACGATACGTCCAATTCTTTCTTTTTTGTCTTTAGTAGAGTTATGTACAAATGAACCTGAATCTAATGAACCACGGTAAACACGGATAAAAGTAAGTACCCCAACAAATGGATCTGTCATAATTTTAAATGCAAGTGCAGCGAAATCACCATCATCAGTTGATGGAACAGCTACTTCAACTTCTTCATCATCCATAAGTGTACCCATGATTGCTTCAGCTTCAACAGGAGAAGGTAAGTAAGCAACAACTGCATCAAGAAGAGTCTGAACACCCTTGTTTTTAAATGCAGTACCTGGAGTCATTGGAACAACAGCCATACCAAGAGTTGCTGCTTTAATAGCTGCTTTTACTTCCTCTTCAGAAAAAGATTCACCTTCTAAGAACTTTTCAGCGAAATCATCATTTCCTTCAACTTCTGCAAGAGTTTCCATCATTTTTTCTCTATACTCTTCAGAAATTTCTTGTAAAGACTCACGAATCTCTTGAACATGGTAGTTAGATCCCATTTCTGCATCTGCATCCCAAACGATCTCTTTCATAGTAACTAAATCAACAACACCTTCAAACTCTGCTTCTGCACCAATTGGAAGTTGAATAGGCATTGGGTTACCTTTAAGACGCTCTTTAATTTGACGCTCTACTTCGTAGAAATCTGCACCAGTTCTGTCCATTTTGTTTACAAAAACAATAGAAGGAACTTTATAACGGTTACGTTGTCTCCACACTGTTTCTGATTGAGGCTGAACGCCACCAACTGCACAGAAAACTGAAACAGCACCATCAAGAACACGCATAGAACGCTCAACTTCAATAGTAAAGTCAACATGTCCCGGAGTATCTATAATGTTAATCTGTTTACCATCCCACTCACAAGTAGTTGCAGCTGAAGTAATTGTAATACCACGCTCTTGCTCTTGCTCCATCCAGTCCATAGTTGCGGCACCATCATGTACCTCACCAATTTTATGCTCAACACCAGTGTAGAATAAAATTCTTTCTGTAGTTGTAGTTTTACCTGCATCAATGTGTGCAGCAATACCGATGTTTCTTACGTCGTTTAGTTTGTGACTTCTTGCCATAGTTTTAGTACCTTGTTATATTAGTTGAGAGATAAGCTCTTTTATAAATAAAGTAACTTTACTTGTTATTAAATAATAAAACGAGCTAAGCCCATTTTATTAGCAGGGACTCATCGTCCCTACAACCCCCTAAAGCTACAAAATATAAATTTTGAGAGTTTATAATGTAAAGCATCTTTTACTTACAAAAGAGCTAATATCTAAAGAGAATGTTTCCATCTCTATTAAAAGTTTGTTAACAAACTTGAGCCTTACGCTGAGTAAAACCAAGTGTTAACGTAGTAAAGAGGATTACTCCTCTTTGCGTTAGAAATAAGTAGAACCTACCAGCGATAGTGAGCAAATGCTTTATTTGCTTCAGCCATTCTGTATGTATCTTCTTTTTTCTTGAATGCTGAACCTTTATCCGTTGCAGCTTCCATGAACTCATTAGCTAATCTCTCAGCCATAGTTCTTTCGTTTCTCTTACGAGCAGCATCGATTAACCATCTAAGAGCTAATGACTGTTGACGTACTGGGCGCACTTCTACTGGAACTTGATAAGTAGCACCACCAACACGGCGACTTTTAACTTCGATAATTGGTTTAATGTTTTCAATAGCTTCATTAAATGTATCTATTCCAGTTTTTTCACCACGTGAACTAATTATGTCTAGTGCACTGTAAATAATTTTTTCTGCAATTGATTTCTTACCATCTAACATTACTTTGTTTATAAATTTCGTCAGTATTTTGCTTCCATAAACTGGATCTGGCATAACTGGACGAGTCGGAGCTTTTCTTCTTCTCATTTAGAGTATCCTTATTCTTCAATTTTTTCAAATTTACTCAAAATTAATCACTTAAGATTAATCCTGTAGCTATTGAACTTTTCTGGCGTAAACGCCGACACCACCGTCGCTAAAGCGTAAGTGTGTGTGTTAACCATCTATAGTTTAAAACTATTTTTTAGGCTTTTTAGTACCATATTTAGATCTAGCAACCATACGGCCTGCTACACCAGCAGTATCAAGAGCACCACGAACGATATGGTATTTAACACCAGGTAAATCTTTAATACGACCACCACGTACAAGTACGATTGAGTGTTCTTGAAGGTTGTGACCCTCTCCACCGATATACGAAATAACTTCGAAACCAGATGTTAATCTAACTTTTGCAACTTTTCTTAAAGCCGAGTTAGGTTTTTTTGGTGTAGTTGTGTAAACACGAGTACATACACCACGACGCTGAGGACATGAAACAAGTGCAGGTGATTTAGATTTCTTAATCACACGTTTACGCTCATTACGAATCAATTGGTTGATTGTAGGCATACAATTCCTTTATATAAATTTCCAGTAGAATTTAACTCCATTACTACTACAGTAATTTTAGAGTTATAGACACGAGATAATACAGAAATTGTAATTAAAGTTAGCTTATTTTAAGTGGAAATTAATAATTGGAAGAATAGATGGGAATATATGAGCAAAATACTCATATATTAAAAAGAAAAGTAGTAACTACTCTTCTTCTGATTCAAAGACAACTCTTTGATTTTTATAAATACCTGTTCCAACTGGAATGGTACGACCAATAATAACATTTTCTTTAAGGTTTTCTAAATTATCAACTTTCGCAGAAACTGCAGCTTCTGTTAATACTTTAGTTGTATCTTGGAAAGATGCAGCTGAGATAATACTATCTGCTGATACTGCAGCTCTTGTGATACCAACAAGGAATGGTTCAGCAATCGCAGGACGACCACCAAGACGCATAATCTTCTCATTTTCAATTCTAAATTTTGCTTTAGAAATTAAATCACCTTCGATAAATTTAGTATCTCCAGATCTAACAATTTTAATCTGACGTAACATTTGAGTAAAGATAACTTCAATATGCTTATCAGCAATATTAACACCTTGAGAACGATAAACTTGTTGTACTTCAGATACTAGGTAGTTATAAAGTGCTTTGACACCCATAATTCGAAGTAGCTCATGTGAAGATAAAATACCAGTAGTAAGACGCTCGCCGGCATGAACAAAGTCACCAACACTTACAACTGCTTCATGTGATTTGTCAACAAAGTACTCTTTAACAATACCATTTTCAGAATTACTTACAATAATACGAATCTTACCACGAAGCATCTTACCAAAACTAACTGTACCATCTATCTCAGAGATAAGTGCAGTAGCCTTAGGACGACGACCTTCAAATAGTTCAGAAACACGTGGGAGACCCCCTGTAATATCTGACGACTTTTGAAGTGCTTTAGGAACTTTTGCGATAATATCTGCAACTTTTACATCAGCACCATCTTCAACAAACACAGATGACTTAGGATCAATAGCATAACGTAAAAGCTCACCATCTTCAGTTGCAAGAACAATAGTTGGTTTATATTCACTTGAGATGTGATCGTTTATCATTAAACGTGTTTTACCAGTTAATTCATCTAGTTGCTCAGATGCTGTTGTACCAACAATAATATCTTCATACTTAACAGTACCAGCGGCCTCAGAGATGATAGGATTTGAATATGGATCCCACTCAGCAATTACAACAGACTCATCAGTTGCAGGCTTAGCTATAAGTGTAGTAGCATCAACAGCTTCATTATCATCAGTAACGATAACAGAACCACGAGCGATATAATGACGAACTGCTTCTCGGTTATTTGGATCAATTACAGCTGCAAAAAGACCTTTTTCAGTTACTGCATATCCAGATTTAAGACCTTCAAACCTTTCTAGGTAATCACCTTTAAGTAAGAAGTACTTCACTGTACCCTCTTCAGTTGCAAGAATTTTCTTAGTAACTGGAGCACCATCTTCAACCATAAGTTCAGATGCATAAGGAATACGAGCTGGAACATTCCATCCATCTTTAATAGTCTCAACAATTGATTCATCTTCAGCTACTTCAGAACCATTTGTATATGGGAAGTAGTATTTACCTTCAATTTGTCCACTTACACCAGCAAGCTCATTAGGTTTAGCTATTTCGTTTTTACGCAGTGAATAACGTGTAGTCTCATCTTTACCAATAATACTTACAATTACTTCATCGTGAACTGTTTGTATTTCAACTTTACCAGCAAATGGAGCTTTAATTTTAGGTTCAACTAAAAGTATAGCAGCATTACGACGGTTAGCAACAATTCTTTTTCCATCTTTTGCTATATAAGTTTTTAGTTTATAGTAACGTATAAATCCTTCTTTATCAGCTAATACTTGACGCTCTTGTGCAGTTGAACTCGCAGTTCCACCAACGTGGAATGTACGAAGTGTAAGTTGTGTTCCAGGCTCACCAATAGACTGAGCAGCAACGATACCGATAGCTTCACCCGTTCTAACAATAAAACCAGTTGCAAGGTTAACACCATAACAAAGTGCACATACACCATCTATACTCTTACAAGTAGTTGGAGTTCTAATATGTGCAGTTTTAATACCAGCTTCAGAGATTATTTTTGAGCTTACTTCATCAAGTAGTGTACCCTCAGCATAAAGAATCTCGTTAGAAATTGGATCAATAACATCTTCAGCTAAAACACGGCCGTGAAGTCTATCTTCTAAAGACTCAATCAGAGTATTTTGATCAGAAATATCTGAAATCTCAATACCTTCGTGAGTATGACAATCATGCTCAACAATCTTAACATTTTGTGCAACATCAACAAGCTTACGAGTAAGGTAACCCGCATTGGCAGTTTTTAGTGCTGTATCGGCAAGACCTTTACGAGCACCGTGAGTTGAAATAAAGTACTCAATTACATTAAGTCCCTCTTTAAAGTTAGAGATAATTGGCGTTTCAATAATATCACCAGATGGTTTAGCCATAAGACCACGCATACCAGCAAGCTGACGAATCTGTGCAGCAGAACCACGAGCACCAGAATCAGCCATCATGTGAATAGAGTTAAAACCATCTTTATCAGTCTCAACAAGCTCCATCATTTCAGCTGCAAGAACATTATTTGTATCTGTCCAAACATCAATGATTTTATTGTATCTCTCTTGTTCAGTTAAAAGACCCGCTTCAAACTGCTTTTGAATCTCAATAACACGAGCTTTTGACTCAGCAATTTTAGCAGGCTTCATTGCAGGAACACGAATATCATCTGCAGATATAGAAACACCAGCTTCAGTTGCATGTTTGAAACCTAAATCTTTAAGACGATCAAGGAAACCTGCCGTTATACCAATACCACCATGTTTTTGAACATAATCAACTATTTCATTAATAGCTTTTTTCTTCATAACTTTGTTCCATAACTCAGCAGGAACGAAATCTGGAAGAACAGCTTTCACTAAAAGACGTCCAGCAGTAGTATGAATAATACGACCATCAATACGAGTTCTTACCTTTGCATGTAGATCAAGTGCATTATGTTCTAGTGCGATATTAATCTCATCAACACTTCCAAAGAGTTTATTAGAACCTTTTACACCATTTTTCTCTAAAGAAATATAGTATATACCAAGAACCATATCCTGTGAAGGAGTAGCAATAGCCTTACCTGATGCAGGAAGTAAAATATTCATAGATGCAAGCATTAGCACCTTACACTCAGCAATTGCTGCTGAAGATAAAGGTACATGAACAGCCATCTGATCCCCATCAAAGTCGGCATTAAATGCAGCACAAACTAATGGATGAAGCTGAATAGCTTTTCCATCAATGAGTTTTGGGTGAAATGCTTGAATAGAGAGCTTGTGAAGAGTTGGTGCACGGTTAAGCATAATAGGATAACCATCAACAATTTCAGCAAGACACTCCCATACTTCATTTGTTTTAGCTTCAATCATTTTCTTTGCAGCTTTAACAGTTGTAGCATAACCTTTATCTTCTAGTTTAGCAATAAGATGTGGCTTGAAAAGCTCAAGAGCCATTTTCTTAGGTAGACCACACTCATCCATTGAAAGACTCGGTCCAACAACAATTACAGAACGACCAGAGAAGTCAACACGCTTTCCAAGAAGATTCTGACGGAAACGACCTTGTTTACCTTTAATAATCTCAGAGAGTGATTTAAGAGGACGCTTATTTGCTCCCTTAACTGCATTTGCACGACGACCATTGTCAAAAAGTGCATCAACAGACTCTTGTAACATACGTTTTTCATTACGTACAATAATCTCTGGTGCTTCAAGCTCAACAAGACGCTTTAAACGTTGGTTACGGTTAATAACACGACGATATAAATCATTTACATCAGAAACTGCAAACTTACCACCATCAAGTGAAACAAGTGGACGTAAATCAGGTGGAAGTACCGGTAAAACAGTTAACATCATCCAAGCAGGGTTATTACCACTATTTAAAAATGACTCAATAACTTTAAGGCGTTTATTAATAGTTTTCATTTTTGCTACAGATTTTGTCTCACCAATAGCTTCTTTCAAGTTAGTAAATAAATCAACTAAGTCAATTGAATCAAGTAAGTCACGAACAACTTCACCACCCATACGAGCTTTAAAGCCTAACTCACCAAAACGCTGAATCAAGGTTCTATACTGCTCTTCATTTAAAACATCATACTGAAGTACTGGTGTTTTTGCTTCAGCATCATAATATGCCTCGCCACCTGATTCTACTATGTAAGCTTCATAATAAAGTACACGCTCAAGGTCTTTCATTTTGATACCTAAAAGAGTACCAATACGAGAAGGTAAAGAAGAAACATACCAAATATGTGCAACAGGAGTTACAAGTTCAATATGACCCATACGAGTACGGCGAACCTTAGTAGATGTTACTTCAACACCACATTTCTCACAAACTACACCCTTATAACGCATCTTTTTGTACTTACCACAAAGACACTCATAATCTCTTACAGGACCAAATATTTTGGCACAAAAAAGACCATCGCGTTCAGGTTTAAGTGTACGGTAGTTTATAGTTTCTGGTTTTTTTACTTCACCATTTGACCAAGACATAACCTTCTCAGGTGATGCTAGTCTAAACTGTAGTTGTTTAATATCTGTTGGTCTATTATCTTCTGTTACTTGAACTGCTACTAATTTACTCATCGTCTTCCACCTCGTCCATAATCTCTACATCAAGTGCAAGTGCTTGAAGTTCTTTTGTTAATACAAATAGTGTTTCAGGAATACCAGATTCTGGTATTAATTCACCTTTAGTAATTGCTTTGTAAGCGCGTACACGACCATCAACATCATCAGACTTGATAGTTAACATTTCTTTAAGAACAGCAGATGCACCATAAGCTTCAAGAGCCCAAACTTCCATCTCACCAAATCTCTGCCCACCAAAGAGTGCTTTACCACCAACTGGTTGTTGTGTTACAAGCGAGTATGGCCCAGTTGAACGAGCATGAATCTTCTCATCAACAAGGTGATGTAGTTTAAGAATATACATAAAACCAACATTTACACGCTCTTTAATTTGCGCTCCAGTTTTACCATCAAAAAGTACTACTTTACCATCTTTATCCATATTTGCAAGTGCATAGAGTTTTTCAAATTCTCCTGCATTAACACCTTCAAAAATAGGAGTTGCAAAACGCACTCCCCCTTTAGCCCAGTCTCTTGCATGCTTTAAGAACTCTTCGTCATCCATTTTACCTATAACTTCACCAGCATTCATAAGACCTGCTACATCAGATATCGCTATCATTTTTTTACGTAAGTTATCTATGTAATCTTTTTGCTTATTATCAAACTCTTCTTGTATTTGATTTCCAAGTTCACGACCAGCATATCCTAAGTGCATCTCTAAAATTTGACCAATATTCATACGAGAAGGTACACCTAGTGGATTTAGACATACATCTACTGAACGTCCGTCTTCCATGTATGGCATATCAACTTCAGGAACGATGTTTGAGACGATACCTTTATTTCCGTGACGACCAGCCATTTTATCACCAACTTTAAGTTGACGTTTTGTAGCTATGTAAATCTTCACATATTTAACAACACCATTTGGAAGGATGTCATCTTTTTCTAAAATAGTAAGTTTCTCTTCATGCTCATCTCTAAAAACACGCTTTTGTTTTTGGAAGTGATTTTTAGTCTTAGTGTATTCATCTTGAATTGTTTCACTAAATGATTTAACAATAGCATTCATTGCAAAACGGTTTACTTCTTTAAGATCCTCACCATTAATAGTATCTCCAGACTTATACTCTGTATCACCAATTTTAATATCAGTACGTAAAGGTTCACGAGTAAGAAGTTTAGTTACACGTAACATCTCTTCTTTATCTATCATTAAAAGACGATCATAGTGTTCACGCTCTAAATAGTCTCTCTCTTCTTTTTCTAAAGCTAAGGCACAAGGATCTTTGTCATAACCTTTTTTTGTAAATACTTTAATATCAACAATAACACCTTCCATAGATGGAGGACAATAGAGTGACTTGTTTACAACATGACCCGCTTTTTCACCAAAGATAGCACGTAAAAGACGCTCTTCTGGAGTTGGTTTAACTTCACCCTTAGGAGAAACCTTACCAACTAAAATCATACCACCAGATACAGCTGTACCTATTTTTACAATTCCAGACTCATCAAGGTGAGCTAACTCATCATCACGAACATTTGGAATATCACGAGTAATCTCTTCTACTCCATGCTTCAGTTCACGAGCTTCAACTTCTTTCTCATAAATATGAACTGAAGTAAATTGATCTTTACGGATCATACGCTCAGAGATAACAATAGCATCCTCAAAGTTATAACCATTCCAAGGCATAAATGCAACCATTGCGTTCACACCAAGAGCAAGCTCACCTTGATCCATATTTGGACCATCAGCAATAATTTGCCCTTTACTTACTACATCACCAATATTTACAATTGGTTTTTGTGTAAATGAAGTATTTTGATTGGTTCTAAGGTTCTTTTGTAATGGATAGTAATCAATATAAATCTCTCCATCTTCCTCACCCATCACATAGATATGTTTACCATCAACTTTTTCTATTTTACCAGCACGTTTGGCTTTTATACACTCCCAAGCATCACGAGCAACAAGTTTTTCAACACCTGTTCCTACCATCGGTGAGTTCACACGTAAAAGTGGTACTGCTTGACGTTGCATGTTTGATCCCATAAGTGCACGGTTGGCATCATCATGTTCAAGGAATGGAATAAGTGATGCAGCTACACCAACAACCATATGAGATGAAAGGTCAGCATATTGACACTCTTTTGGGCTTTGAAGTAAGATCTCTCCATCTTGACGAATTGCGATGAGTTCATCTATAAATTGACCATCATCATTTAACTTATTTGAAGCGGCTGCAATTTTAATACCCTCTTCTTGAGTTGCAGTAAGGTATACAATCTCTTTCGTTACTTTTCCATCACTCATCACTTTATATGGTGCTTCAATAAAACCATGTGCATTTACCTTAGAGTAAGTTGCAAGTGTATTGATAAGACCAATATTTTGACCCTCTGGAGTCTCAATTGGACAGATTCTTCCGTAGTGAGTTGGGTGAACATCACGTACTTCAAATCCAGCTCTCTCTTTAACAAGACCACCCTCACCTAGTGCCGATAGACGACGTTTGTGAGTTACTTCTGAAAGTGGATTCGTTTGATCCATAAACTGAGACAGTTGTCCACCAGAAAAGAACTCCATAATAGTAGAAGTAATCATCTTTGAGTTAATTAAATCATGTGGCATAAGCTCAGCCATTGGACCACTCATCGTAGAGAGTTTATCACGAATAGCTTTTTGCATCTTAACAAGACCATTATGT
The DNA here is from genome assembly GCF_029215995.1 of Sulfurimonas sp. SAG-AH-194-L11. Classification (GTDB taxonomy): domain Bacteria; phylum Campylobacterota; class Campylobacteria; order Campylobacterales; family Sulfurimonadaceae; genus Sulfurimonas. The sequence goes on along the minus strand of NZ_JAEMVB010000003.1, from coordinate 41,275 downwards.
AACTCATTTCCAAGTAACTCACCGATTGAACGGATACGTCTGTTACCAAGGTGATCTCTATCATCAATATGACCTTGACCATTTTTAACTTTAATAACATACTTTACAGACTCAATAATATCTTCATGTGTAAGAACTGTTATGTATTCAGGAATACTCATACCAAGTTTATGATTCATTTTCATACGACCAACGCGAGTCAGGTCATATCTCTCTGGATCAAAGAAAAGTTGATTTACGAAAGTTTTTGCAGCTTCTTTAGTAACTGGCTCACCTGGACGCATAACTTTATAGATACGAATCGCAGATAAATCATTCTCATCTTCTATCTCTTCAGTTTGCTTCAGTAGTTTAAGTGAATCTGCATCAGCATTAAATGCATTGATAATTGAACTATCCACACCTTCAGCTAAATCATTTGCAATTTTAAATTCACTTACACCAATTTCTACCATTTTCTTTAGCTTAGTCTCATCAATATGAGTCATCGCATCAAAAAGAATTTCACCAGTTTCTGGGTCAATAATAGCTTCAGCTAAATAGCGATCTAATAAAATTTCTAATGGATACTCAACATGTGTTAAACCATCATCAATTAATTTTTGTGCTTTTTTCGCAGATAATCTTTTACCTGAATTAACAAGCACTTTACCATTTAGATCAACTAAGTCATATGAAATACGAGTTGCATAATCTTTAGGATTAAATGCCATAGTAAATCTGTTATCTTCTAAACTTACTGTTTGAATAGGGTAAAAGAGTTTTAATATGTCTTGCTTAGAGTAACCTAAGGCACGGAACATAATAGTTACAGGAACTTTACGTCGTTTATTTATTCTCATATAAAGAATATCTTTAGGGTCATATTCAAAGTATAACCATGAACCACGATCGGGAATAATTTGACCAGTGTAGATAAGTTTATTTCCAGCTGTAGTTGATTCTTCTTTTTTAAAGATAACACCAGGTGATCTGTGAAGTTGATTTACAACAACGCGCTCAACACCATTAATGATAAAAGAAGTTCTATCAGTCATTAAAGGAATATCACGAACAAATATATTTTGCTCTTTAATATCTTTTACACCAAGTTTTTCTTTAGTGTTTTCATCTCTGTCCCATAAAACAAGACGAGTTTTCATTCTTAAGCTTACAGCATAAGTAAGTCCTCTTTCCATACATTCTCGAACCGTATATTTAGGGTTCGTAACTTCACTACCTATATACTCAATTGTAAGTCTATTTTGAGTATCATGAATAGGGAAAGCTGATTGAAATACTTTTTCAATACCACTAGCAGATCTATCTTTAGCATCTAACATTAAGAAAGTATCATAAGATGATTGTTGGAGTTGAAGTAAATTTGGAACTTCAATTTCTTGAGGAGTTTTTGAGAAGTCTACACGAAGACGGTTTCCGGAATATAAAGTGTTTAACATTTGCTAACCTCGTTAAATATTTGTATCGATTCAAGCGTCCTTGAATGATTAATTTTGAGGCTCTTTTAAGAGCTCGATTTTATAGTGCTTATAAACGACATAAGGGCACTTTTACCAAGAGAGAGTTTCTCTTCGTAAAAGCGCCCAAAATTGAGAGCGACATTTACATGCCAACTCTCATAAAAAGTAGTGAGAAATTATTTAACTTCTACAACTGCTCCAGCTTCTTCTAAAGCAGCTTTAGCTTCATCAGCAGCATCTTTATCTACGCCCTCTTTGATTGTAGATGGAAGACCTTCACAAGCCTCTTTTGCTTCTTTAAGTCCAAGACCAGTAAGAGCACGAACAGCTTTAATAACTGCAATTTTCTTAGCACCAACATCAGTAAGTACTACATCAAATTCAGTTTTCTCAGCAACAGCTTCACCAGCAACAGCTCCACCAGCAACAGCAACAGGTTGTGCAGATACTTGAAATTTTTCTTCAAATTCTTTAACAAGCTCAGAAAGCTCAAGAACAGAAAGTCCAGAGATAAATTCTAATACGTCTTCTTTAGTAACAGCCATAATGACTCCTTCATTGTTTTATATTTTTTGTTTGTGAATTAAATCACAGTTTAGAAGAGAAGACTAAGCTTCTTCTTCAAGTTTCTTTCTAAGAGCGTCGATTCCAACAGCCATATTTGTGATTGGAGCCATCCAAGTAGCAGCAAGCATACCAAGTAACTCATCACGACCAGGAAGTTGAGCGAACGCTTGTATTTTAGCTATGTCTGCAGGTTCTTTATCTAAATAACCAGCTTTAATAACAAATTTCTCATTGCTCTTAGCGAAATCAGCAGCAACTTTAGATGCACTAATAACGTCATCAGACCAAATAAAAATATTTGTGTTTTTAATTTCAACACCACTCATATCAGCATTTTTTAATGCGATAGTAGCAAGTGAGTTTTTAACAACCTGAACACTTGTATCTTTTGCTTTAGCAGATGTACGTAAACTTTCAAGGTCACTTACAGTTAAACCTTTATAGTCACATATAACAACTGCTGTCGTATCACTAAATGCTGTTGTTAATTCTGCAATTACTTCAGCTTTTTTTGATTTTAACATTTATTTCTCCTTTCCAGACATAACTTCAAGAGGGGCGAGAAAGGCTCGATTAAGCTAACTACCAACACGGTAGATACCCCCAACTATCTTTAGTCCAAGTATAAATTCAGATTTTTATAATAAAAATCTTTAGTTAAGGGTATAAATATCTCTAACTAAAAATTTTAATAATTCAAACGCCAAAGGCGTTTAAAATTACTTAATGTCTGCTAATTCTACTAAATCAAGTTTAACAGCTGGACTCATAGTTAATGAAAGTGCAGCATTCTTAATATAGCGACCTTTTGCAGAGGCTGGTTTTTGCTTGTTAATAGCAGTAACAAAAGCAGTAAGATTCTCTGCTATTTGTTCTGCACCAAAACTTGCTTTACCAATACCCGCATGGATATTCCCTTTTTTGTCAACACGGAAGTTTACTTGTCCGCCTTTAACATTTTTAACAGCAGTTGCAACATCTGGAGTTACAGTTCCTGTTTTAGGGTTAGGCATAAGACCTTTTGGCCCTAAAATACGACCAATCTGTCCAACAAGTCCCATACAATCTGGTGCAGCAACAACTACATCAAAATTAAATATTCCTGCTTTAATATCTGCTACTAAATCGTCAGTTCCAACGATATCAGCACCAGCAGCTTTAGCTTCATCAGCTTTAACGCCTTTTGCAAAAACTGCAACACGAACAGTTTTACCTGTACCATGTGGGAGTACTAATGCACCACGAACCATTTGGTCAGCGTGACGAGGATCAACATTTAAGTTCATAGCAATTTCAACTGTCTCGTCAAATTTTGCACTTGTTAAATCTTTTAAAGTTGCAGCAGCTTCAGTTACACCGTAAGCTTTGCTTGCATCTAATTTTTCTACTAATTGTTTATATCTTTTGCTCATTGTCAAATCTCCATATTAATTCTGCCACATAATTTTAAATCATTGTGGTCGATGATTGTTGTAGATTAGTCTACTATTTTAATACCCATTGAACGAGCTGTACCTGCTAAAGTATTAGCAGCCATATCTTTATCATCAGTATTAAGGTCAGCAATTTTAGCGTCAACAACTTCCATAAGTTGTGCACGAGTAAGTTGTCCAACAATATTTTTAAGAGGGTTATCAGTACCTTTCTTAAGTCCAGCTGCTTTCATTATAAGAGCAGATGCTGGTGGTTGCTTAGTGATAAAAGAAAAACTTCTATCTGTATAAACAGTGATAACTACTGGAACTTTGAATCCCATCTTATCTTTTGTCTTCTCGTTAAATGCTTTAGTAAACTCCATGATGTTAACACCACGTTGTCCTAGAGCTGGTCCTACTGGTGGAGCCGGATTAGCTTTACCAGCTTCAATATGTAACTTGATATAATCCATTACTTTTTTTGCCATTGTATTTTCCTTGTTTTAAATTTAAATTTATATAATTTTTTCGACTTGCGTGTACGATATATCTACCGGAGTTGCACGTCCAAAAATTGAAACATTGAGTTTTAAAGTACCATGTTCTAAATCATACTCATCAACCGTTGCTGTGAAGTTAGCGAATGGTCCTTCAATAATACGAACTGTTTCACCATTCTCAAAAAATACTTTTGGTTTTGGTGCAGCACGATTATTTACTTTATCTAAGATAACATTGATATCATGCTCACTTAATGGTGTTGGAGTATTACCCTCACCAATAAAGCCTGATACCTTAGGAATTGACTGAATTAAGTGTTGAATTTCTGTATTTAACTCTAATTTTGCAAAAACATAACCCGAGTATAAAGAACGTTCAGTTACTTTTTTCTTTCCATCTTTAACTTCAATAACATCTTCAGTAGGAACGATAACTTCAGTAATGAACTCTTGAAGACCCATCTCTTCTATCATATTAAAGATTGCATCTCTAACTAATCTATCACTACCATATGTCTGAATGGAGTACCATTGTTGTGCCATATTTACTCCTTAACCTAAGATTGATGTCATAACTGATGACATGATTAAATCAACTAAAGCTAAAAATGCAGCAATTGCAGAAACAACTATAACAACTGAGATATATGCTTGCTTTACCTGTCCAGATGTTGGAAAGATTACCTTTTGAAGTTCTGCACGAGCACTATTAATATGTTTACCTAAGTTCATCATTTCATCCATTTAATTTAAAAATATCATTTATTACAAATAAAGCAAAAAGCTTCACTGATAATAAATGGTGGCAGGCGTAGGGGGACTCGAACCCGCAACACCCGGATTTGGAATCCGGTGCTCTACCATTGGAGCTATACGCCTATAAAAGAGTTAGATAAATCTAACTCAAGTTCTCGTAAGAAAAGAAGTTATTATAACTTCATCTCTTTATGAGTTGTATGCTCACGACACCATTTACAATACTTACGTACTGAAAATTTCTCTGTGTGAGTCTTTTTGTTCTTAGTTGTGTGATAATTACGTCTAGTACATTTCTCACAACCTAAGTGAATTGCTTCTCTCATTTTATATTACCTTTTTTAATTCTTATCAATAATTCACGTAAGTGAATTATTTGATAATTGTTGCAACAACACCAGCACCAACAGTTCTTCCACCTTCACGGATAGCGAAGTTAGTACCTACTTCAAGTGCAATTGGGTGAATTAACTCAGCAGTAATACTTACGTTATCACCTGGCATAACCATTTCAGTACCTTCTGGTAGTGTAATAGCACCAGTAACATCAGTAGTACGTACATAGAACTGAGGACGGTAGTTTGAGAAGAATGGTGTATGACGACCACCCTCATCTTTACTTAGAACATAAATTTCTGCAGTAAATGTTGTGTGTGGAGTAATAGTACCTGGCTTACAAAGAACTTGTCCACGTTGAACTTGCTCTTTAGCTATACCACGAACTAGAATACCACAGTTGTCTCCAGCGATACCTTGATCCATCTCTTTACGGAACATTTCAACACCAGTAACAGTAGTCTTCTGAGTATCAGTAATACCTACGATTTCTACTTCTTCACCAACGTTAATAGTACCACGATCGATTTTACCAGTAACAACTGTACCACGACCAGAGATTGAGAAAACATCTTCAATAGGCATTAAGAAATCTTTATCTGTTTCACGTACTGGATCAGGAATCCATGCATCAACAGTAGCCATAAGTGTTTTAATCTTTTCAGACCATTCACCAAGGTTACCAGTTTTAGCTTCGTCAAGAGCTTTAAGTGCAGAACCTGTAGTAATTGGAGTATCATCACCTGGAAAATCGTACATATCAAGAAGTTCACGAATTTCCATTTCAACTAACTCTAAAAGTTCTTCATCATCAACCATATCTTCTTTGTTCATGAAAACAACGATGTAAGGAACACCAACTTGCTTAGAAAGAAGGATATGCTCACGAGTTTGTGGCATTGGACCATCCGCTGCAGAAACAACAAGAATAGCACCATCCATTTGTGCAGCACCAGTAATCATGTTTTTAACATAATCCGCGTGACCAGGACAGTCAACGTGTGCATAGTGACGATTATCAGTTTCATACTCTACATGTGAAGTAGAAATTGTGATACCACGTTCTCTTTCTTCTGGAGCATTATCGATTGCATCGTAATCCATAAGTTCAGCACCGTTAGTTACTGCTAATACTGCTGTAATTGCAGCTGTTAATGTTGTTTTACCGTGGTCAACGTGTCCGATTGTCCCGATGTTAACGTGGGGTTTCGTACCACGTTCAAATTTCTCTTTTGCCATAGTGTTCTCCTACTTAGTTTTGAATTGAAATGGAATTATATCCAAAAATCATTCAATTATTGCTTAAAGTATCCTAAGTCATTCTCAAAAAGTTGACTTTTTGTAGCTTTAGTGGGTTGTAGGGACTTAAGTCCATGCTAATTAAATGGGCTTTGCTCATTTAATTATTTACAACGATGGTGCTGACGGTGGGATTTGAACCCACGGCCTCTTACTTACCAAGCAAGTGCTCTACCTCTGAGCCACGACAGCATATAGAGTATTGTAAGCAATAATTGAATAATTCTTCTTAATTTATATTAGTTTTATGTGTTTAGATTACTATAATTGTATATTTGTATTAAATAATATATAGTTGATATGAAGTAAAGGACGAAATTGTACTTCAGCTTCCAGATGTTTTGCGTTTATGGAGCGGGTGAAGGGATTCGAACCCTCGACAGCCTGCTTGGAAGGCAGGAACTCTAGCCACTGAGTTACACCCGCATTAAACTTATGGTGGTGAGGATAGGAGTCGAACCTATGAACCCGTAGGGAGCGGATTTACAGTCCGCCGTCGTTGGCCACTTGACTACCTCACCACAAATTATGTAAATAAATTACATCTTCTCTGGTCTAACACTGTTTCTAATATTCAAATTTCAATGGTGCCGACACGAGGATTTGAACCCCGGGCCTGCTGATTACAAATCAGCTGCTCTAGCCAACTGAGCTATGTCGGCATCGAAATTGAGTCAGAATTATAGGGCAATATGTTTTTAATGTCAAGGGTTTTGGTTAGAAATTTACAAAAAAGCCATCTTCTAGGATTTTTGTCTCCCATTTTCCCTTATAGATAGCTATTTCATCACTAATTCTCTTGAAAAATGCTGGTTTAATATGGTGAATATAAATTACAATATCTTCTCTTTTTATAGCTTCAAGTTTTTCGAAAAGTAATTCTGGTGTTAAATGTTTTGAATTAATTGCTAATTCTCTCATCTCGCTTGGAAAAGAGCACTCCATGACTATCGAGCTAATATTTGTATTTTCATTTATTTCTTCTATCGCATTATCTAAAGAGTGTGTATCTGCTGTTATTAAAACTGATGCTCCCTTTTTTGTATAAATATAACCGCAACTCTCAACAGTATGATCAGTTTTAAATGCTCTTAAAGACTCATTTTCACCTATGACATACTCTTCTTCTAACTCTAGCTCTGTATACGTTACAGCCATCTCCCTTGATAGTGTTAATTGTATCTTTGAAAAATCTGGCCAAATAGTATCATTGAGAAAATTTTCTTTTATTGCTTTTATAGTTTCTGGTAAGCCTATTATATTGAGTGATTTTTTACGAAGATTAAAATAGTTATCTAGTATATATGCTATATCTATAATATGATCTAGATGAGAATGTGTCATCCAAATATTTTCTATATCAATTGATTCAATATTAAGTGGCTCAAGTAGATTACCTGCATCTATTACATTCTTTTTATTAAGATAAAAAGCTGTAGTTCCATAACCTTTAGATTTTGTACCATATGCTCCAAGAATAGTAATCTGTTTATCTCTTTTTAAATCAACTTTTTTTAAGTATATATCTTTAAATGTCTCACGTACCTCTTTAATAGCATCTAAATTCTCAAAGAAAAGATCTATAAGTTTTGGATCAAAATGTGTTGCTCTTTGCTCATGAAGTAGTTCAAAAATCTTTTCATCGTTCCAAGCTTTTTTATAAACACGGTCACTACCAAGTGCATCAAACACATCAGCAATCGCTGTAATACGTCCAAATATATGGATATCTTCACCAGCAAGCTTTCTTGGGTATCCCGTTCCATCCCATTTTTCATGATGTTCCCTTGCTACAATTGCAGCAGCTTTAAGTAGTGGTCTCTTTGAATTTTTAATCATTTGATAGCCAAGTTCCGCATGAGTATCCATGATAAAACGCTCATTCTCATCAAAACGACCTGGTTTATTTAAAATACTATCAGGTATGGCAACCTTTCCTATGTCATGCATTGGGCTCGCTTGTTTGAGTAACTCTGCATCCTCTTGGCTTAAACCATAAGCCAATGCTAAAAGTTTTGAATATTCAGCAACACGCTTTACATGATTACCAGTCTCTTGACTCCGGCTCTCACTTATGGAGCCCATTGTTAAGACTATCTCTCTTTGTGTCTCTTGTATTTCAGTAGATAATTTTGCAGAGTTAAGAGTTTCAGCAGCATATGAACTTGCAAGTGTCAAGTTGTTGATGTCCCTTGTATCAAAAACACTTTTTTCGCCTTGATGATTTATAACTTGAAAAGCACCTATAATATTATCATCATAATCATACATAGGAATAACAATCATACTTTTAGTCTTATATCCACTCTCTATGTCTATCTCTTTGTAAAATCTATCATCTTGATATACATCATCAACAATTAGTCTCTCACCTGAACTAATACAAGCTCCAACAATACCAGATTTTTTTGGGATACGTAAAGTGCCAATACCGTGGGCAACTTTTGTCCATATTTCTGTATCATCATCACTCACTACCCATATTGTACATCTATCAGCATTTGTAAGTACCTTACCCATACGTGCGAGTACTTCAAGTATCTCATCATAATTTTTTAATGATGAGACCTCTGCTAGATAAATAAAAACAAGTTCAAGTATCCGCTGTGCACTTAAACTTTTCACCTTTTTTTGCATAAAATCCCCATTATGTTTGCATGATTATATCATTACTTCTGAAAAATATCTCCTATTATATTTATATCACTATAATGTCATAAATACAACAAATGAGCAAAACTATGTTAAAAATACTATTTTCCCCCTCAGAGGGAAAGAACAATGGTGGCAATGCCACTAAAACAGAACTTTTTGGTGCGACTAATGCGAGAGATGAGATACTTAATGCTTACAATACAATTGTACTGAGTAAAAATGAAGAAGCTATCAAAGAACTTTTTGGCATTAAAAAATTTGATGCTTGTAAGGTTTATATCAATGATGTTTTTGATTCTCCTCTTATGTCTGCTATTGAGCGCTATCAAGGTGTCGCTTATGATTATTTAAAATATACACAACTACAAGCCATAGAACAAGAGTACCTAAAAACAAATACTATTATATTTTCTAATCTCTATGGTCCGCTTTTAGGTGGAGATGCTATTGCAAACTATAAAGTAAAACAGGGTAATAATATAGGCTCTATTGTGCCTGATAAGTTTTACAAAGATAGATTTTCCTATCAACTAGACCTCTATCTCAGTGCACATGATATTTTAGACCTAAGAGCTGGATACTATGATAAGTTTTATAAAACTACACAAGCATATACAACTTTAAAGTTTTTAAAAAATGGCAAAACTGTAAGTCACTGGGCGAAAGCCTATAGAGGTATAGTCCTTCGCGAATGTGCAAAACACAACATCAATTCGCTTGAAGAGTTTATGAACCTAGAGATAGAAGGCTTAGTTCTCAAAGAGACAAAGACAAGTAAAAATAAAACCCAAATTATCTACGATATAGTAGAGTAAAGGAAACCCATGCAAGATTCACAAGAGTACAAAGATAAAAAGGCTTTTTTTGAGAAGATAATTACACTATATGGTAGAAATGTTGTTATAGAAGTGCTTCAAGATGAAAATGTAGAAGTACATAAACTGCATATGGCATCTTCAAATAAACCTGATGGAGCAGTGAGGACTATACTCTCTCTTGCAAAAAGTCGTAAGATAGAAGTAACTTACCACGAGAAAAATTCACTTTCACGCATAAGTAAAAATGCCAAACAAGACCAAGGTGTAGCCATAGACATCATCTCTAAGAGTTATCAAAATGCAAAAGAGTTAAAAGATATGACTGCGTTTAGACTCATAGCACTCGATGGTATACAAAATCCTCAAAACTTAGGCATGATTATAAGAAGCTGTGCTGCTGGAAATGTTGATGGGATTATCTTGCCTAAAAAGGACTCCGCTAAAATCTCTCCTCTTGTCATCAAAGCGAGTGCTGGTACACTTTTTAAACTTCCTATCTACTTTTGCAATGCACTCGAAGATATACTACCAGAGCTCCAAGAGACCAAAATCTATGCACTCTCTTCTCATGCAAAAAATGATATTTATGATGTTAACCCAAGTAAAAAGAGCATATTTGTTTTAGGAAATGAGAGTGATGGGGTAAGTCCAGAGGTCACTAAGCTTTGTAACGACTCTATCTCTATACCAATGCAAAGAGGTGTTGAGTCATTAAATGTAGCAGTCACAGCTTCACTTATCGCATTTATGAGGTCATAATCTCATAAGGGCGCTGTATCTCACCTAAGACTTCACTCACAGACATATGACGAGACTTTCTTACAAACTCTTTACCATCTAAAAATATAAGTACAGTTGGAATGGCATACACACCGAAGTGCGGTGCTATATCTTCTTCAACTGATATATCTACACTCTCAACTTTAAATGCAGGGAAGTTTTTATCTAACTCTTCTAAGAGTTTTGGCTTTAGCGCATGACAGACATTACAAGTGGGTGCTGAGAAATAAACCATCACTGCTATGTTTTCTTTTATTGTATTATTTATATTTTCTATTGTTTGCATAAGAAATTATAGTAAAATTCCTCTATGAGTTCAATTATATTTAGTATTTTAAGTATCTATGTTTTTATTGTTATGGGATATATGGCTAAATACAGCTTTAAAGAACGCATTGATGATAAAACTATCACCCTTATAAATGTCTACTTTTTACAAGTTTTTTTAACCTTTTGGGGTCTCCTTATTCGCCCTATTGATATCTCACTTTTATATGCACCTTCTAGCTATTTCGCTATTGTTGGTATTGTCCTGCTTATCTCTGCCTTTGGTGCGAAACTACTTTTTGAGAATAAAAAAGAGTACTCCATCGCTACTGTTGCGGCGATTATTGGAAATACTGGAAATCTCGGTATCCCTATAAATATCGCTATCTTTGGAGAAGAGTCCATCCCCTATACTACAGTTGTAAACCTTGTAAATGTTTTTGTGGTTTACACCCTCGGTGTTTACTACTACTCACGCGGGACTTATAATGTGAAGACCTCTCTTACTAACATCATCAAACTCCCTATACTTTGGGCGGCTATAGTAGCGATACTTCTCAGTGTTTATCAGGTGCCAATTCATGAAAGTATTATGAAAATGTTAATGATGGGTGCATATGCTTCTATGACTATGCAACTTTTTCTTTTTGGTATTTACCTCTACGGGACAAAGATAAAAGAGATAAGTAGAAAACTTTTACTCTGGGTTATGGGAGTAAAGTTTATTGTTTTACCCTTGAGTGCCTTTGTAGTCTTAGTAAACTTAGACTTAGAGCCAATGCTAAAAGGGATTGTCTTTATCGAACTTATGATGCCACTAGCCGTTGCAAATGTAAACATCGCTTCACTTTATGAGTGTAAACCAAGAGTTGTAACCGCCCTAATCTTTGTCTCTTCATTTTTGTTTTTGGGTATTATATTTATTGCAGTAGAACTACTCAAGTATTTATAAAACAGTTCTCTTTAAGAAGAGCAAGAGAGTTTAATATTTTTTGCACTCATTGGTACAGGTTTTACAAGATACTCTAAGTCAGGATGCTCATCAAATGGTTTATATGCAACTATCAGTAAGTCATTCACCATACTAAAGTCTCCCTCTTGTGCTTTTTCTATTGCCTCTTGGAGTATATGGTTTTTCAGTATATACTTTGGATTTACTTTTAGCATTTTCTCATGGCGTTTAGATGTAGGCAACTCCTCCTTTTCCAAACGCAACTCATACATGCCTAACCATTTATCTGTATATTCTCTGTTTACACATATGTCTAAGATACTTGATCTATCGCCATCATAAGAAGAGAGCTTTCTAAAAAATAGTGTGTAGTCTACATTTGCTAACTCTAAAGACCGTAGTAGTTCATAAAACAAATCTTTATCTTCTTTATCTTCGCTTTGAAGCCCAAGTTTTTCACACATGATTTTGTTATATACTTTTTCATAAGTTGGCCGAAAGACATCATCTAGAATCTCATCCATCAACTCATAATGTATCATAGGAGAGAGTGCTACTGCTAAATGCTCTAAGTTCCACCGAGCTGTTGCGGGTTGGTTTGAGAAACGGTACTGTCCATCTCTATCAGTATGATTACAAATATACTCCTTTTTATAATCATCTAAAAAGGCAAAAGGTCCATAGTCTATAGTTCTACCATCTATACTCATGTTATCTGTATTCATAACGCCATGGTTAAAACCTACACTCTGCCACTTTGCGATAGTTACAGCTGTATTTTTAACTATCTCCCCATACATTTTAAGGTAAACATCCTCTTGACCTTTTAAGTGAGCAAAGGACTCTTCTATCACATAGTCAGCGAGTTCTTTGAGTTTTGTATGCTCGCCTGTTGAGTTAAAGTACTCAAAGGTACCAAAACGTACCCATGTAGGAGATAGACGCAGAACTATTGCCCCCTTTTCCCATCGCTCACGGGCAACATCAGTCTCACTTCCTATGAGTGCTAAAGCACGAGTAGTCGCTATCCCTAAACCAAACATCGCCTCACTCACAAGATACTCTCTTATAGATGAGCGAAGAACAGCCCGACCATCCCCTTGACGAGAGTACTCTGTTAGTCCTGCACCTTTTAACTGTAAGTTTTGTCCATTTACTTTTCCAAGATTTATAGCCCGTCCATCACCTAAACGACCTGCAAAATGTCCAAACTGATGCCCTGAGTAGCACATAGCAAAAGTCTCACTTCCCTCTAACTTTTGGGAGCCATTTACAATTGCTACAAGTGCCTCATCAAGATTTAAATCTTCATCGACTCCTAAAAGTTTTGCAGCATTAGCTGATGTAGAGATAAGAAAAGGTTTCTCTAGTGGCGTTGGTTCAACTTTAGTGTAAAACACTGAGTCAAGTTTTAAGTATGGAGTGCTTAGTTTTAGGTTTGAGAATTTCATAAAGAGGTTTTATCAAAATAGAGATTAAACATAAGTAAGAGACTATACATAACTTCATACTCAACAATATTTAAAAGGTTTAGATTCAAGGCGAACTTTTGTTGGCGATACTAGTATCGTTAATGAAAGTTCAACGAAGAAGCTACTCCTTTTAAATGTTGCCCTACGGGTGAGAAGATAAGTTATAAGCTACTTCGTTAAAAAATCTCAAAGCTACTAGTAGCTCCTTCGGAGTTTTGCCTTGTATCTCATAACTTCTCTTTTCATTGAGTATGAAGTTATGTATAGTCTCTTACTTAACTAAAATAATTTTTTAACTCTATTTTTAGAGGGGAGATTAAGATAAATTAACTAAAATCATATTATGAATAAAAACCTACAAACAGTATTTAATTACCACCAAACAACTAAACACTCACAACAGCGATATGCTCGTTCTCTGGGCTACATGGACTGGCAAACACAGCCTAACCCTTTTAGAAACTATAATGGTGCGGACTCATTTCTTTTACCTCTTGCTCTACAGAATCCTACTCCACCTTATCACTTGCTTGATTCTGACCTGCCCCCTGCTCCTCTTTTAAAAGAGTCACTTTCTCAACTCTTACAGTTCTCTATGGGAATTGCAGCTTGGAAAGTCTCTGGAGATAGTTCATGGGCTGTTAGATGTAATGCTTCGAGTGGTAACCTACACCCTACTGAAACATACCTCATTTTACCACCGACTATAGATGAGCAAAAGAGTAAAACAACTGTTTTTCACTACACCCCAAAAGACCATGGACTTGAAATACTTAGCTCATTTGATACAACTTTTTGGGACACACTACCAAGCGGTAGTTTTTTGATGGGACTCTCAGGTATCTCATGGAGAGAAGCGTGGAAATATGGTGAACGTGCGTTTCGTTATGTAAACCTAGATGCAGGACATGCTCTTCAGTCTATAAATGTATCTTCTAAAATGCTCGGATGGAAGCTTACTTCACTTGATAGTGTAAGTGACGCTGACATTGCAACTCTTTTAGGACTCTCACAAGAAAAGAGATTTTTTGAAAGAGAACATGCTGATATGCTTTTTGTAGTTTCTCCCCAAAGAGTTGCTACTTCTACAACTATAGAGAGACTACTTCAAGATGTTCCTCTTAGCTTTGATGGCATAGCAAATAAACTCAGTCCTACGATGGAAAACTGGGAAATAATAACAGAGATTGAAAATGCAACTTCAGTTATGCAAATACCTCAAAAAAGTGTACAGCTCAGTTCTGTTACTCCAAAACCTACTGGGGAATCAAAAAAAGTAGTCATGCAAAGAAGAAGTATCCATGTTATGGATAAAGTTCGTTCAGTCATCTCAAAAGATGAGTTTCATACACTTTTAACAGGTGTAGTAAATTCTCTTGATGGTAAAGAGAATTCAGCACATTTAGCTATTTTTGTACATCGTGTTAAAGAGTATAAATCAGGTATCTATATACTTATTCGTAACCAAAGAGATAAAGAAGCACTAAAAGAGAAGATGTTCTCTGCATTTAAGTGGACAGAGTGTGACTTTGAAGGTCTCTATCTTTTAGATGAAAGAGATGTAATGGTAACAAGTCAGACTATCAGCTGTTCACAAGAGATAGCAAGTGATGGTGCATTTAGTCTTGGAATGTTATGTAACTTCTCAGAGCAATTAAATACTCATGGAGCACATAGATATAAAGAACTCTACTGGGAGTGTGGAGCTATAGGGCAACAGCTCTACCTTGATGCAACTTCCATGGGTCTTAGTGGGACAGGAATAGGATGTTTCTTAGATGATATGATGCACTCTGTTTTAGGTTTAGAATCAAATGAGTTTCAAGTACTCTATCACTTTACAGTCGGTCGTGGGTATGTTGATAGTCGTATTCAAACACAGGTAGCTTACGAAGAGAGATAAAAAAAGAGAATTAAGTAAGTCTAAAACTTACTTAATCTTCGCTACGATTGATTCTGCTGTAAAACCAAACTTCTCAAAAAGTAGTGGAGCTGGAGCTGATGCACCAAAAGTGTCCATAGCTATGACAGTATCTGCAAGTCTATACCACTCTAAACCACGAGCAGCTTCAATAGCTACAGTTTTAGTGCCCTCAAGAATAATCGAGTTCATGTATCCCTTATCTTGTTCAATGAAAAGGTCGTAACATGGAACTGAAACAACATTAGCTTGTACACCCTCTGCATTAAGTGTCTCTTTTACTTTAAGCGCTAACTCAACTTCACTTCCAGAAGCTATAAGAGTAACAGTTGCATTTTCATCTTGTGCTAGTAAGTAACCTCCACGAGATGCATCACCTCTCACTGATTTTGGTAAAACAGAGAGGTTTTGACGTGAACATACAAATGCAGATGGAGATTTTCTCATCTCTAAAGCTGTTTTCCAAGCCTCTATGTTCTCACTTCCATCAGCTGGACGCCATACATAAAAGTTAGGTAATGCACGAAACTGTGAAAGATGTTCTATAGGTTGGTGAGTTGGTCCATCTTCACCTACACCGATACTATCATGTGTCCAGATAAAAAACTGCTGGATTCCTGTAAGTGCTGCTATACGAGCTGCTGGTTTTAGGTAGTCTGAAAATACAAAAAATGTAGCTGAAAAAGGCATAAGTGGACCATAAAGTGCCATCGCATTTACGATAGACGCCATTGCATGCTCACGAATACCGAAGTAGATATTTCTACCCTTAGGATACACACCCATGTCATTAAGGTTTGTCTTGTTAGATGGACTTAAATCAGCTGAACCACCTAAGAAACTTGGAATCCCTCTAGCAATAGCATTCATAATTTTTCCATTTGTACCACGAGTCGCCTCTGCTTTATCAAATGTAGGGTAGTTGATACGAGAAAAATCAGGATTTTGCAGTGCATCTAAAGCTTCATTTTGCTCCATTAGTGGCAGAGTTTTTTGTCTATGAATCCACTCACGTTCAAGTAAGTCACCATGCTCAATCGCACATCTAAATCTCGCTAAAATATCTTCAGGTACGAAGAACTTCTTTGCAGGGTCAAATCCAGCATCAGCTTTTGCTTTAGCTATAACTTCCTCTCCAAGAGGAGCACCATGTGCATGATGTGAACCCTCAAGTGCACTTGCACCTTTTGCAATGATAGTATTTGCGATGATGATAGTTGGTTTTGTATTTAGTTTTGCTTGAATGATAGCATCATTTATCTCATCAAAATCATGCCCATCTATCTCTATAACATCCCAGCCTTGAGACTCAAAACGCATAGGAATATTCTCAGAAATACTTAAATCAGTACTCCCCTCAATCGTAATTTTGTTAGAGTCATAAATCAGGATAAGGTTGTCAAGTTTGTTGTGACCAGCAATAGAACAAGCTTCATAAGAAAGACCCTCTTCTAAATCACCATCACCACATAAACAATATACTGTATGGTCAATTAACTCAGCTGTATCACTATTAACTTGAGAGCCAACAAACTTTGACGCCATTGAAAAACCAACTGCATTTGCTACACCTTGACCTAGAGGACCAGTTGTAATTTCGATACCCTTAGTATGACCATACTCTGGGTGACCTGGAGTTAGAGAATCTAGTTGACGAAAGTTTTTTAAATCATCAATCTCTAAACCATATCCCCAAAGATAATAAAGAGAGTAAATAAGCCCCGTTGCATGTCCACCTGAAAAGACTAATCTATCACGGTTTAACCAGTCTGGATTTTTAGGATTATGGTTGAGATGTTCGCCTAAAACGACAGCAATATCTGCTAGCCCCATTGGTGCACCTGGGTGACCTGAGTTAGCCGCTTGAACCATGTCAGCTGCTAAAAATCTTATGCTATCTGCCATTCTTTGACGTGTATCATTCATAGTAATTATTTCCTTATTTGTGTCGGTTAATATATTTTGTTAGTAAAGAGGATAACTCACTTCGTAAGTTCTCATCAAAACTAAGCATTGCCTCTGTTAGCTCATCTGCTAACTCATTTGCCTGTTTTAAACTCTCATCAAGTCCTAAAATAGTTACAAAACTATTTTTATCTTCATCATTGTTTGTTAGTTTTCCTGCTTCTTCACTTGAGAGTGTTACATCTAAAATATCATCTTGTATCTGAAACAGAAGTCCAAGTTTTATACCAAAATCGTATAACTCATCTGCAACATCTTCTCGACCAACTATTATAGCTCCCATTTTCATAGATGCTGCTATAAGTTTTGCTGTTTTGTTTGTATGAAGTATCTTAATATCTTCTACATTAAGTGGTTTGTTCTCAAAGTAACAGTCTATAGCTTGACCTAAAACCATACCATTAAGCCCACCATTTGATGCTAGTTCACGGATGAGCTTTACACGAGTAGCATCTGAAAAAGGTGCATTCGCTAAAACTTCAAAAGAGTAGGTATTTAAAGCATCTCCAGCAAGGATAGCTGTCACTTCATCAAAAGTTACATGAAGTGTAGGTTTACCCCGGCGAAGAGGAGAGTCATCCATTGCTGGAAGATCATCATGAATAAGTGAGTATGTATGTAAAAGCTCTATCGCAAATGCAGCATGTCTGGCAGAATCTAACATGAGCGGGTTATATGCTTTAACCACACCAAGTAATAGTGCCGGACGGAATCGTTTTCCACCAGCAATAAGCATATTTTGTAGAGCTGACTCATAGTCAGGGTGAATACTCTTAGATGTAGGTAAATGTTCAATCAAGAATTGCTCAAAGTTTTGCATATGAAATTGTATGATTATTCTACTTAATATTTACAAAAAATTGGAAATTTCTTCGTGAAAAAAGTAGTAAGGAGAAGTCTTTGAAATTTTCAATATATCTCAGTAGCTCATTTTGGTTTGTAACATCTATAGCATTTACCTGTAAAAGTTGATCACCTAAGAGTAAACCGTAGTCTATAAACTCTTTTGAAAGAGCTACTATATGGAGTGTATCATCAAAATAGATACCCTTATGTTCTAAAAAAGTATCACTAACCATACCACCACCATAGCGTTTAGAACTCACAACTTTAAAAGTCATAAATTTATTTCCACGCTTTATTTTGATAGTATGTTTTGAACCTAGTTTAGAAAAAAGTACATGCCGCATAAAAACAGAAGCTGCCCTTACCTTTTTAGAATCAAACTCTACAATGCAATCACCTTTTTGTAATGGATTGTTCTCTAAGTAAGGATTTGCAGCACTTACTACAACAAAACCATTTTCGTTCTTCACTCGAATTCCAATGTCTGAGTATGTTGCAGGAGATGCAGAGAGAAATCTTTTTATATACTCTTTTTGAATAACTCCACGAGGAGTAGCTATCCCCTCTAAAGAGCAGCAACTACTTGTAATAAGTGCTAGTTTAGTGAGCTTTGTGCTATAGAGTGCTAAAGAGTTTAAACCAATCTGATTTTTAACTATTTTACCCTCTTTAGAGAGTTTATCGTTTACTATGGCACTGCCAAGTTGTAGTCTCATATTAATTAAAAATGGATATTTAAATTTTTTTGTATCTTCTATAAGATAAAGGGATAAGAAAGGGTCATATTTTAAAATTTTTGTTTTTGGTTTCTCTTTTGAGTAGACAAGAAGTTTATTGTTTTTTACGGGTATGTAGAGAGAACTATTTTGAACTGTTTTAGAGTCTTTGATTTTTTCTATGCAAGAGAAGTAACCACCTTGACAGGCATATAGATTTAAAAGTAAAAAATTTGTAAGAACAAATAGGCGAATCACCTATTTACTCCCACCAAATGGGTTCCCCATATTATTAAGAGAGCCAAGCATACCCACCGCACTCTTTTGCTGGTTATCTTGTACCATTTTATTGGCATCATTTATAGCACCAATGAGTAAAATCTGTAGCATATTTTTATCCGTTAAAGTAGATTCGTCAATCACTAAATCGACAACTTCTCCGTTTCCATTAATACTTAACTCAACAAGTCCACCTCCAGTTTTGACACTGTAAGTTTTACTTGCAAGTTCTTGCTGGAGTTTTTCTGCATTTTCTTGCATCCCCTCAAGCATTTTACCCATCTCGCCCATATCAAACATGAACTAGATTGAATCCGCTATTATTTCTATATCATTTTTATCATCTAAGATAACAACTTTAGGTTCATAGTTCTCAAGCTCAGCTTCACTGTAACTTGCATATGCAACTATGATAACCTTGTCACCTGGATGAACTTTACGAGCAGCTGCACCATTTAAACAGATGTCGCGTTTGCCCCTCTCACCTAGTATAATATAAGTGCTAAAACGCTCACCATTGTTTATATTGAGTATTTCAACCTTTTGTCCAACCCTCATCTTAGAAGCTTCTAAAAGCTCCTCATCTATAGTGATAGAACCAACATAGTTTAAGTTGGCATCAGTTACTGTAGCACGATGGATTTTGCTGTACAACATATCAATTAACATAGTATTTCCTATTTACCCATTAGCTTACGTGCAGCAGCGATAGTCATAGGTTCATCCCAAGCCTCTTCAGCAATTACATACTCTTGCACTACATTTCCACCGATAATGTGTTCTGTAATAATTCTATCGATTTTCTCTTCTGTAAGACCAACATACATTGTGTGTCCTGGCTCAATTAACATAACTGGACCTTGTTGACATCTATTCATACATGAAGTACGAACGATAGGAGCTGCCATCATAACACCTTCCATCATTAGTTTCTTAGCCGTATACTGATATAAATCTTTGTTGTCTGGTGTAACACAAGATGGTTTTGGCATACCTGGAGGAGCTGACTGCTCACACTTAAAAATGTAAAATGTTGGTTGAGGGATTCCCATAAAAACTTCCTTAGTTTAATTTTTGCAATTATATCGAAATTCTTTCACTTTTAAGTTTATTAGGAACAATTTCGATATAATTTCTTTACCTTAAACAGATAGGAAATATTAAACTTGAAAAAAACAATACTATTTTTACTCTTAATCTCATCACTGTATGCACAAGGTAGAGTTTATCTTGGAGTCAGTGGCGGTCTCTATAATGAAACTTTTACTACTCTTGAAGCTTCAAATTCTTCAACAATGGCTACACTAAAAATCGGATATGGCGACATCAAATCTTATGCAGTTGAATTTTCACTAGACTATGCAACTAATAGTTCAAAAATATTTTCTGCACCAAACACTAACTCAAATGATGGAAATAAATATGGCTTCAATGTAAGTCTTTTAAAATCTTTTGACTGGGATATCTATATTTTACCTTTTATAAGAGTAGGATTTGGTAGTGGTTTTTTAGATATTGACAGGAGACTTCAACAAAATCTTTCATACGGATCTTTTCAAGGATCACTTGGTAGTTTTGTACCTTTGAGCGATGCTTTTGACTTAGAACTAGGGTATGAAATCCGATCAACTTCATATGAAGGGATTGATACCATAACTCAAAAAACAAGTGAAAGTTCACTATCAAATATCGCCTATATAGGCGTTAATTATAGATTTTAGGAAATAATATATGCAATACATAAAAACACTACTCATACTCTTATCGACAACTTTTTTTATCTCTTGTGGCGAAAATACTACAACTGCTCCAATAGCTGATGTTGTTTCTATCTCATTAGATGATTCAAATATATCTATTTACTCAACACAGCTTGCAAAGCCTTTAACTGCTACTGTTACATATGCTGATGCTACTACTGCTGATGCAACTGCAAACCTCTTATGGAGTAGCTCTGATAGTACTATATTTCAAGCAACCGTTGGGTCTGTCCTTGCAACAAAAAATGGTGGGGATGCAAATCTAACAGCATCATATGCAGATACATTTTATGACTCAACAACTGTTCATGTCAAGGAATTACTCTCAATACAGTACAGTGATGTTAATGTAAGTGATGTAGGAACAGCTCAAATAATATATATTAGTGGTACCTTTGAAAACAATGAGACAAATGTCACTTTAGAGACAAATATAGCTTACTATAGTGATGAAAATGCAACTATAACTGATATAAATGCAACACAATTCACACTCACAGTTGATGTCAACACAAGTTCAATTGCAATAAGAGCAGTCCTTTTTGAAAACACAGACAATACTCAAGATTTCAATACAACATTTTAAAGTGACTTTATGCTATTAAGAGAGGTTTAAAATCTCTCTTACAACTTCTCTATCATCAAAAGGAAATTTTTCATCATAGATAATCTGATGTGACTCATCACCCTTACCAAGTATAACAACTACTTCATCTTCTTCTTGAGATTCTAGTGCTAACTCAATAGCTCTTTTTCTATTTAACTCTACTACAATATTTGATTTATCTTTGATACCATCGAGAATATCTTTAACAATACTCTCAGGGTCTTCATGGCGAGGGTTATCAGTAGTTATAAACACCTTTTTTGCTAAAGATGCAGCAACTCTTCCCATTAGTGGACGTTTACTTGTATCTCTGTCGCCACCTGCTCCAAAAACAACTATAAGCTCTTTCTCTTTGAGTGCATTAAGAACTTGCTGCATACCATCTGGAGTATGTGCAAAATCCACTATGACATTTGGTAAAACACACACCTGTTCCATTCTTCCACTTACACCAGCAAAGTTGTCTACTACATCTGCTATCGCTTCTAGTTTCTTATCTGTTATAAGATGAACTGCTGCTATAGCTCCCATCAAATTGTAAAGATTAAAAAAACCGTGAGTCGAAGCGGTAAAAGGAATTATGTCAGCAAAATGTTGAATCAAACCACTACTTCCATCATTAAGTGAGTATGCCATCAGTCTATATGTCGAAGGGTTTTCAATACCG
Source organism: Sulfurimonas sp. SAG-AH-194-L11 (assembly GCF_029215995.1). Lineage (GTDB taxonomy): Bacteria > Campylobacterota > Campylobacteria > Campylobacterales > Sulfurimonadaceae > Sulfurimonas. The sequence goes on along the minus strand of NZ_JAEMVB010000003.1, from coordinate 19,237 downwards.
TATGTAAATGCATTTTTAAAATTAAAGTTTGCTCTAGGCTCATCTTTATTTATAAGTTTTTTTCCCTCACCCTGGAAAAAAGAGTTTTTCACATAGATGTAATCTTCTAAAGTCTTATGATAGTCTAAATGGTCTTGTGTGATATTTGTAAGAATTCTAAGTTCAAAATCAAGCCCCTCTATACGCTTTTGAACGATAGCATGTGAGCTTACTTCCATTATGAAGTATTCACATCCAGCTTGAACGGCTTGATAAATATGCTTATACGTATTTAAAACAGAAGGAGTAGTAAGTGTTTTACCCTCTGTCACTTCATCGTTCATAAAGAGTCCACGAGTTCCTTGCATAGCTGTTTTATACCCTAAGTCTAGTAAAAATGAGTAAATAGCACTTGCTGTTGTAGTCTTACCATTTGTACCCGTAATACCTACAATTTTTATCTTATCTATACCAAAAAGTGATGCTATGTCTCTGATTTTTATAATTGAGTGTGCTTGGTTATCTAGTGCATTTTGAAGATACTTTTCATTTTGTGTAGTGAGAACAAAGGCTGTCTCACTATCACACTCTTGAGAATTTTCTGTTACATACTTATACTTTTGATTTGGTAGTTCTATTTTCAACTATTGTTGCCTTTGCCTAGTTTTTTTAAAAGTTTTCGAAGGAGTTTGTCACTAGGATGAATGCTCAATGCATTTTCTAAGTATGTGAGTGCCATCTCTGCGAAATCATGCTCTATAAGTTTATCTAAAAAATCAATAAAATCATCTTTTTGTGTAATGATAACACGAGTAGAGAACATGATATTTTCAAAAGTTTCTCTAAACTCTCCACCCTCATTTAAAATATTTTGAAAATCTTTATAAAGTATACCATCTTCAAATTCTAAACGATCACGAATGGGGTCAGTAAATAGTTGACTCAATTTTTCTAAAGAACCATCTATATCTTTTAATATTTCTCTCATTATTGTATCTGCTTCTTCTTGATCATCAACTTTTAGTACTTCATAATAATCAAAAAGTGCTTCTGCCCCACCCTCTCCACTCATTGCCATTTCTGAAAGAATTACTCCATTATAAGCCTCTGTAGAGTTTGGATAATTTTGTAAAACAGTTGCAAATTGTTCTAAAGCATTTTTATAATCTGCTTTAGAAAAGCTATCTTTTGCCTGTGATAATATTTGATATTTACTAATTGTACTCATTTTTTCTAGCTTATAAATTATCTATATCATTTTCCATACCAAGTGGTACATTTATAACTGTAAGCTCTGGGTGTATATCCATACGAAGCTGACGTTCAACACCGTATTTTAAAGTATTACCACTACTACCACATCCAACACATGCACCTTTAAGCTGTACATAGACAGCTCCATTTTTCACGGTAATAAAGTCAATATCCCCACCATCTAATGCCAAAGAAGGTCTTACCTTATCTATAACTACTTTTACTGGGTCTAGTAACTCTTCATCTGTAAACGGAATCATATTTATCCTTAAATTTTATATTTATTTTTCTGTATCATAAAATATGACAATATCGCTTAACAAGTCCTAAAATAATATATTAACTATTCTTTTAAAGCCATAATATCATGCACATAAGATGATTTTCTCATACCTACTAAGATATAATCTATACTCTCACATTCTAATAAAAACTTTAAAGCACACTCTTGTAAAGAAGCACTGCAAGTTCCTAGTTTTTCTTTTAATTGTATTTTAGTACTCTTAGTACACTCGTAAGAGACCATCTTTCTATACTCTTTTAAAAACATATCTATATAAGTAAATAATGTTTCAAAATTTTGTGCATCAATTCCCTCTAAACTCTTTTGAATATGAGGAATTATTTGAGAATATAAAAAACTATCATAATCTCCAATCCAACCATATTTATGTTTGTTATCATCTAACTGCTCCACTAAATTATAGAGTGATCGCAACTCATCGTTATCACTAATATTAAGCAGTTCATTAAGATGATTGTAGTACTCTCTACTTTCATCATAATCAGCCAATCTATACATCAACTCACCATCTTGTGCATTTAAAGGACGATTTACTAGAACTCTTAGTCCATTCTTTTTAGCCCACATTGCACATTTTAAACCCTCTGTTTCAAGCATATTTATTGGAAGTTGAATAGTTGTGAAGCTGTGTTTCTCATTTCCTGTTATCTCAGCTGCTTTATCTGCTAATGTAACTAAATCTTCATACGGTAAAAACTCACTATCATTATGCTCTTTTGAAAAACTATTTGAACTGATTCCGTAACTCTTGATTGTACCATTGCTCACCTGCTCTTCAAGAGCAACAAAAACATCAAAGATTCTATCAAACATATTATCAAGTGCTTCATCTCTTTGCATCCCTTTATTTAATGCATTAAAAATATAATATTCGGGATTATGTAGTAAATAACAATCTATTTGTGTTAATTCTAAACGTAGGAGTGATTGTTCTAATTGGTGAAGCATAAATGATTTACTAATAGAGTGAAAACAAGACTCAGAATACTCAACTACATCTTCGAAAGGCTCTTCTTTATGTGAAGCCATATTTGAGCCTTGAATATAACCAAACTTGCTCACTATCTCAATTTCAGCTCGTATATCATCATCAAAATGACGAAGTGCTTTTGCAATAGCTTTTTCTGCAGAACCATTCATGTAGTTTGTAGAAGTATCAATCACTCTTACACCAGCTTCTATAGCTTCAACTAAAGCTTGAATATGTTCTGGATTATTATCGGTTATTCTATAGGTTCCAAATGCGAAATTACTCATTTTCTCTCTCTTTATAAAAGTATTTTAGAATTGGGAATAAAAAAGGGGTTAAACGTAGGATAACCTACGTTTAGATTTAAAAAGTAGTAACTATACTAGCTCGATAAATGCCATTGTAGTAGCATCACCACGACGAATTCTAGTTCTAGTAATTCTTGTGTATCCACCAGCACGTTCAACGTACTTAGGAGCGATTTCATTTACTAGTTTTTTAGTAGCTTCTTTACTTTGAAGCGCAGCAAATACTGATCTGTGAGCATTAGAGTCATTCTTACCAGCAATTGTGATAAGTTTTTCTACGTATGAACGTAACTCTTTTGCTTTAATAGCAGTAGTTTCGATTTTTCCATGTTCTATTAACGAAATACTAAGGTTCATAAGAAGTGCAGCTCTATGTGTACTTGTACGACCTAGTTTACGATATCCATGACGGTGTCTCATATCTAATCCTCTATTAAGCTTGTAAAGCTTCTATTTTCTTTTTTAACGCAGTAACTACGTCATCAGCTAAGTCAGCGCCAACTGCAAAACCGAATTCTTGAACTTTTTCAACGATTTCATCGTATGATTTTTTTCCAAGGTTTTTAACATTTTTCAAGTCATTTGTACTCATAAGTGTAATTTCACCTATAAGTTTAATGTTTGAGCGATCAAGACAGTTAAAACTACGAGCACTTAAACCTAAACTATCTATGTTGGTAGTTAGTTTTTTAAGGTCCGGTGACTCTTCAACTCTCTCTATAGTAATAGGTGCTTTAATACTAATCTCAGAGTTAAATACAGCAAGTTGTGCGTACATAACTTCTAAAGAGTTTCTAAAGGCATCTACTGGAGTAATTTGACCATCAGTTTTAATTCTTAAAATTACTCTTTCAAAGTTAGGATTGTCTTCTACAAGAACATTCTCAATTTTGTAAGTAGCACTTCTAACAGGAGTAAAGAAAGCATCTAAAGCGATATAACCATCTTCTAACTCTTCATAAGTATCTTCACTAGGAACATACCCAATACCTTGAGCAATTTTAATGCTAAAGTTAAGAGTAGAATCTTCATTTAAAGTAGCAAGTGGAGCATCAGGTGTTACCACTTCAACTTCATCACAACTTAAGTCAGAACCTTTAATAGTACAAGGACCTGCAAAGCTATAGTTAACTTCTGCTTCTGAAGCATCATCATTTAATTTAAAACGAATCTCTTTAAGATTTAAAATAAAATCTGAAATGTCTTCAAGCATACCGCGCACAGAGTCAAACTCATGCTTAGCACCCTCGATTTTAATAGCAATTGGTGCATAACCAACTGAGCTACTTAATAGAAAACGGCGAAGTGGATGAGCTAAAGAGATAGCATAGCCCGTTTCAAATGGGTATGCAATTATGTTAGCTTCATTTTCACTAATTTGTTCTACCTCAAACTCTTGTGGAGCAAGTGGAGTAGTTTTAATTTTTTTCATATATTAACGCCCTTTTATTATTAATTACTATTTAGAGTAAAGCTCAACGATTAAACGTTCTTCAACTGGAATAACAACTTCATCACGTTCTGGTAAACGAGTAAATATACCGTATACTTTTTCAGCATCGATATCAACCCATGGAGCAAGACCAGTTTGGTTAGTTAATTCAATTGCACGAACGATCTGTGCATTTGTCTTACTTGCTTCTTTAACTTCAATCTTTTGACCCGGTTTAACACGGTAAGAAGGAATATCAAGTTTTTTACCATCTACTAAGATGTGACCGTGAGTTGTAAGTTGACGAGCGAATCTACGAGTAGATGCGAATCCCATTCTATAAACAACATTATCTAGTCTGCTTTCGATAAGTGTAATAAGGTTTGTACCTGTATTTCCACTACGACGTTTTGCTTCTACGAATAAAGCACGAAAGCCTTTTTCAGAAACACCATACATGAATTTAGCTTTTTGCTTTTCATTAAGTTGTAAACCATACTCAGAAACTTTCTTACGTCTTTGACCATGTTGACCAGGACCATAAGGTCTTTTTTCTAATGCAGATTTACCCGCTAAACGACGCTCACCTTTAAGGTTAAGACTTACACCGAATCTTCTTTCGATTTTTTCTACTGGACCTCTATATCTTGCCATCAGTAATCTCCTTAAACTCTACGACGCTTAGGTGCGCGACAACCATTGTGTGGTAATGGTGTAACATCTTTCATAAATGTTACACGGATTCCTTCGATAGCACCAACAGCTTTAACTGCAGTCTCACGACCTGAACCAGGACCTTGAACTTTAATACCAAGTTCTTTAATACCATGTACTTGTGCTTTTGCAATTGCATCTTCAGTTGCAGCTTGTGCAGCAAATGGAGTTGATTTTTTAGAACCCTTGAAACCAAGTGAACCTGCAGAACTCCAAGCAATCATGTTACCCATCTCATCTGTAATTGTTACAAGTGTATTGTTAAATGATGCAGCGATATGAACGATACCACGTGCAATATTCTTTTTTACTACTTTTTTTCTAACAGCTTTTCTTTTTGCCATAATCTATTCCTTACGCAGCGCCGACAGTCTTACGTTTACCCTTACGAGTACGCGCATTTGTCTTTGTTTTTTGACCACGACATGGAAGACCACGACGGTGACGAATTCCTCTATATGAACCAAGATCCATTAGGGCTTTAATATCCATAGCTACTTTCTTACGTAAATCACCTTCAACCATATGGCTTTTACGGATTTCAGCAGTAATTGCAGCAACATCAGCTTCGTTTAATTCGAAAACTCTTTTGTTATAGTCAATACCAGTAGCATCTAAAATTAGACGTGAGGCATGAAGACCAATACCATAGACATACGTTAGACCGTATTCTATTCTTTTCTTTTTAGGTAAATCAACACCAGATATACGTGCCATGCTTATCCTTGTCTTTGTTTATGTTTTTTAACTTTGCAGATTACTCTTACAATGCCTTTTCTTTTGACAACTTTACAGTCATCACACATCTTCTTAACTGAAGCTCTTACTTTCATAAGTCGTCCTTTGTTTGTACATCTTTGCCATTCTCAGGTTAGAAATAAAATTTCTTACCAATACTTTTATCTATATAGTACCTATAAAGATAGAAATACTCTGTCTATTTCGTTAAAACAGCAAAGCGGATGGGAATTATACCCAAAGATATTTAAAGAATTTATTAAGCCTTAAATATTTTTGAGTTATGATTGATATATATTATCTATAATAAGGTGAAAATATGAGATCTTTATCAGTAAAAGGAAGAGTTTATCCCACAGACTTAAATCATAACGGTGGTGTTTTTGGTGGCTGGATTATGGGAAAAATGGACAAAGCGGCTTCTATAGCTGTAGATGAAATTATAAAATGTGGTGCTGTCACAGTCTCTGTTGCTGACCTTCATTTTAAATATCCAGTAAGTAATGGGGATATTTTTTACATTTATACAGAAATATTACATATTGGGTATAGTTCAATTGTAATTAATGTAGACTTTAAGATACGTAGTATAGATGAAGAGGATGAACTCTCAGAATTAAAATCAGTAGTTGATGCAAAGTTTAAGTTTGTTGCACTGGTAGATAAAAAAACAGTTGCTATTTGTGATCATCTTCGTCCTGATGCAACTGAAGATATCATAGCTATGGCCTATGTCGGAAAACATATGAAAGATAAAAAGAAAATTATTAACTCAAAACAACACAAGGACTAATCCCATAAGATACTTACACCATACTCCTGATTTAGTATGACATACTTCTTGTAGTAGACTTTTTTACCATATTTTTTACTCAAAAGCTCTACTTCTAAATCTTCTTCATTTAAAAGAGCACGTATATCTTTATACTGTAACCACTTTCCATACTTTGCTAAAGAGTTTTGCCAAATTTTAAAATCACAACTTGCATCTTCTCGTAGTTCAAACACCTCTCCATCTTCAGTTTTCCAGTGTGCATTTGAGCAAGCATATAGTTTTACTTTTTTTCCACTTACTTCTTTGTCACGTACTTCTATCTGTCCATCATCACAGTATGGGCATTTACCAAGTCTCATTTCCTACTCCTATTGCTTATTTTGTTACTTTATCAATTTTTATGCTTTGATTTCGATTTTATTGCATATTGTCATAAAACTAGTGTTAATTTTTTATGCTAGAATGTTTTATGCAAAACTCAAACCTGAATCCCCTTAGTCATTTTGATAAAACTTTTGAAGATGAATTTTATAAATATGCAAAATCATTAGAGTTTAAGAAAGGGAGTTCTCCTTTTTATGCTGATGATTTACTGAAGTATTTTTACATTATTATTGATGGTCGTATCAAAACCTATCAGTTAAATTTTAATACAAATAAAGAACAGACAATCTTTATCTATAAACGTGGAGACATGTTCGATGTTATCTCTCTCTTAGATGATAAACCGCATGATGTAATCTATGAAGTAGTAGAAGAGTGTCGTGTTTTAGAGTTGCCAATAGAGAAAGTACGATACTGGTTGGAGAACGACATAAAATTTAACAAAATATTTTTTCCTTATCTTGCAGCACAGATGCGTCACACTGAAGAGCTTGCTACAGAACTTACACTTTATGACACAAAAGATAGAATGATAAATCTACTTGTTGATAACTTAAACACTGAAAAAAGATTTAAGTACAACCTACTCAACAATCTCTCTAACTCTGAGATAGCAAAACTACTAGGTACGGTTCGTCATGTTATAGAGCGTACACTTAAGGAACTTAAGGATGAAGGTTTAGTAGAAACAAGCCGTAAAAGCATCAAAATAAAAAACTTTCAAAAACTTTTGGATAAAACCTCACAAATGCTACTTAAGTAGCACAAGTACTTTCTCATTTCCTCTATAATTCTCTTGTAAATAAAAATATTTTAAGGAGTTCATTATGTTAGTCAGAAGATTTAGCAATCCAACTTACAATAGAAGTCGAAGTTTAGATTTGTTCAATGATTTTTTCAATTCACTTGAAAAAGATGAAACAAAAGAGATTTTTGATTTTTCTCCATCTGTAAATACTAGAGAAGGAAAAGAGGCATACCATATTGATATAGATCTTCCAGGAATTAAGAAAGAGGATGTAGATATCAGTGTTGAAAAAAATGTTCTTACTATCTCTGGTAAACGTGAAATTAGCAATGAAGTAAAAGAGGAAGACTACTACAAAATAGAGTCAAGTTATGGTAGTTTTAGTAGAAGCTTCACCCTACCAGAAAAAATTGATGTAGAGAATATTCGTGCAGCCAGTGACAATGGGGTTCTAGAAATTATAATACCAAAACTCTCTGTTGTAACCGATAGTACGAAAAAAATTGAAATTCAATAAATTAGAAAAATTATTTTAGGAGATGTATCATGGATTTAGTAAAAACAACTGGGGAAGTAGTAAATAAAGTTGAAGAAAAAGTAGAAAAAGGTTTTGAAGTAGTCAAAGATACTTTTAATAATTTGGCATCACATCTTCCATTTGCAAATTTAGCAAAGCATTCTAATGACACTTTTACTATAGAAGTGGATTTACCTGGGGTTAAAAAAGAAGATATAGAATTAAAAGTTGAAGATGACTACTTAACTGTTACAGCAGTAAGAAAATACAAAAATGAAACAAAAGAGGAAGATTACTACCTTTGTGAGTCAAATTTTGGAGTAATTTCAAGAAGTTTTGTTCTAGGTGACAATATAAACCGTGATTCTATTAAAGCAAAATATGATAATGGAAGACTTGTACTTACACTTGAAAAAGAAGAGTCTAAAAAAACAAAAAGCATTTCTATAAACTAGGAGGTTTATTATGAAAAAACTACTCTCTACTCTTTTAGCAGTATCGCTTATAAGTTCTACAGCTCTAAGTGGCAACTCATTTGGCTATGATAGCCAAATTGAGGAGATTAATCAGTTCTTTGACTCTATGATGAAGAAGCATCTTCGCAATGCAAAACTTACTGATTTTACTTACCCTCGTGTAAATGTTAGAGACACTAAAGAGAAGTATATTTATGAATTTGACTTAGCTGGTGTTGCTAAAGCAGATATAAAACTTACTATTAATGAAAATAATCTTTTAACACTTGAGGGTAAAAAAAAGTCTAAACTTACAGATGAAAAAGATGGTTATGTAAAACAAGAGATTTATTATGGAAGTTTTAAACGTATTATACAACTTCCTCAAGATGCAAACCAAGAAGAAGTTGAGACAAAATACGATAAAGGTATTTTAACTCTAAGTATCCCTAAAAAAGAGACTAAAAAGCTTAACTCTAAAGTTATCCCTATAAAGTAGTTAGATTTTTAGGGTAAAATTCCTTTATGGATTCATATACAGATAAATTTAATTTAGCAATACAAAATACATTTTTTACAAAACTTCCTCTTCATGAACAGGAGTTCATAAGAGAGAAGTCATTTTTTTATAAATTTTCCAACCAAGAGATAAAGCGTATTATCACAATTACTCGAGATTTAGAGATGTGGGATGAAAAACGAATTTCTATTCTTTTTCCTGAGCACTCTCAGAAAAAAGTTGTCTTTTCTCGCTTGATTAAAGCCTACACAGAGATACAAAATAAGAAAAACTCTTATGATAATTTCAGCCTTAAAAACATTCCAAAAGAGCAGAAGTTCACTTTTAAAGTAGCAGAGAAACAAGGTTTTGGTTTGGGTCTTTGTCCAGTAGCTAGTGAAAAGACAAGATGCTGTAACTTGCTTACATTAGATGCGGTGGAGTCTTGTGGTTTTGACTGTTCTTACTGTTCTATACAGAGTTTTTACAATCAAAACACCATTACCTTTGATAGTAGTTTTAAAGATAAACTTCTCAAACTTGAACTTGACCCAAGCAAAACATATCATATAGGCACAGGACAAGCTAGCGATTCACTTATGTTTGGTAATCGTGAAGGTGTTTTAGATGCACTATTTGAGTTTGCATTTAAAAATCCCAATGTCATTTTAGAGTTTAAAACAAAGAGTGATAACATTAAACACTTTTTAGAAAATGATGTCCCACCAAACATACTCTGTACATGGAGTTTAAATACAAAAACTATCATAGAAAATGAAGAACACTTAACTGCTTCACTTGATAAACGTGTAAACGCAGCAAGAAAACTTGCAGACAAAGGTATAAAGGTTGGGTTTCACTTTCACCCAATAGTTGAATATATTGGATACCTAGATGAATATAAAGAAGTGTACGACATGTTAACAAAAAAGTTTAAAGCTAGCGAAGTTGCTCTTGTAAGTTTTGGTACCCTTACTTTTATTAAGCCTATCATCAAACAGCTACGAGGTCGTGAGTTTAGAACAAAAATAACACAGATAGAGCATGTAGATGCAAGCGGAAAAACATCATATCCGGACACAACAAAGGTTGAAATGTTTAAACATGCATATGAGAGTTTTTCTGTTTGGCAACAAGGAAAGGAGAGAGTGTTTTTCTACCTCTGTATGGAAGAACACCAAATGTGGACAAAAACCTTTGGCTACCAATACCCAACAAACAATGACTTTGAACATGCTATGCTTGAATCATACTCCAATAAACTTGGACAAGATTATTTAATATAGGACTATTATGCAAAACAAAACTCAAGAAAACTATTTTTTATCACAGCCACATCAACCTTTTTTTATTCTAGGTGTTTTTAATGCCATTGTTATGGTTTTACTTTTTGCATTAAGCTATAAAGGAGTTCTTACACTTACTTTAAACACTACTATACTGCATGTATATTCACTCACTTATCTTGTATTTACTAATCTATTTTTAGGTTTTTTATTTACTACTTTTCCTAGATTTAATCAAACTGATGCGATTACTAAAAAAGCCTATCTCAGTATCTTTTTTATTAATACTATTGGTACCTTACTTTTTATCATAGGTCTATTTACTTCTATTTCACTCGTAATTGCTACTATGAGTATGCTTTTTATCTCTCATATACTGAGTCTTGTACAACTCCAAATTATCTACAACAGAGGAAATGCTACTGATAAAACAGACTCCAGATGGATACTTTTATCCAACTACTTTGGTCTTATTGCACATCTATTTTTTATTGCTGGTGTCTGGATAGACCCTCTCATAAACGCAGCTATACTTTTGTCATTTTATGGCTATCTTATCTTTTTAAGTCTCAGTGTTGCACAAAAAATGATACCTTTTTTCTCCCATTCCCTTATCAGTAAAGATGAAAATTTTATGAGTCTACTTTTTGCCGGTTTTATGCTTAAGATAATGTTTCTCTATTTGCATATAGTCCCTTTTGAAATTATACTCGATATTGTTATTGGTTCTTATATACTACGTGAAATATTACGGTGGAAATTAAAACCGTTCGAGTCCCCTTCCATACTTTGGGTACTACATTTAGCACTATTTTGGTTACCTATAGCATTTTTACTCTCTGCTATAATATCAACAGCTGAACTATTTTTAGAAACATCTTTTTACTTTTTAAATATTCACCTACTTGCACTTAGTTTTCTAACTACTTTACTTATAGGATTTGGGACTAGAGTAACATTGGGTCATTCAGGACAAGCTCCTAATGCAGACAGGTTTGTTACAAATCTATTTTGGTTTATTCAGGTAGTAGTTTTGGGAAGAGTTCTTTTTAGTCTTAATATTGCATTTGGATGGGGCTTAAACTTTTTATTTGACATATCTTTTACACTCTGGCTCATACTCTTTGTACTTTGGGGTGCCAGATATGTAAAAGTATTACTTTTTGGATTAAAGCTTTAAATGCTTTGTCTGCTAAATAACTTTAATTCATTGTTATTAAAAATGTATCACCATTTTCTTGAAGTGTAAAACTATGCTTATCACAAAAGTTTTCATTCATGATTTCTATCATTTCTAAACTTTTTTCTAGTGCCGCATCTTTTGACTCAATCTCTTGGTTATTTTCTAAGTCACTTCTTCTAAAACAACCACACTCTCTATCTACTACTATTTTAAACATATTTAATCCTTTATTTTTGTGAAATAATAGCTAAAAGCTCTTTGTACGGTCTTAGTTAATAACTTTGCATATTATTTTAAGATATAATTGCACTATTAAAGACTAATAGTCTCCATAAGGTTTTCTCTAGTGAATAAAAAAGTACTTCTTTTATGTAAAGATAATTCTGCTCTGTCTATTATGGCAGAAGCAGTGCTCAACAAATACCTCAAAGAAGTAGATGCTTCTAGTGCTGCAGTAAAAAAGATAAAAGCAATTAATCCTGCTGTTCAGACTGCCCTAATTAAAGATACTTCTTGGAGTGATACATATATGAGTAAGGCTGTTTTAGGCTTACTTGAAGAAGAGTTTGATTTAGTCATAGCACTAGATTCTCTCTCTTCAAAAGCTATGCCAGAGTTTTCAGATAACACTATTGTTATAGAGATAGAGTATGAACACCCTAACTATGAAAACTCTACACAAATGGAGAGATTCATAAAAACCTTAAAGATGGAGTTAATCCCCATCACAAGAGACATATTAGAGTTATAAATTATTTTAAATTATTTCTTATAATCTCTATTAGTAGATTATTATCAATAGGTTTTGATAAAAAATCATCCATACCCATCTCTAGAAGTCTTTCCCTATCCCCTTTCATCGCATTTGCTGTAACTGCGATGATGGGAGGAACATTTTTAAAATATTTTCTAATCATAAGCATCGCTTCACTTCCATCCATATTTGGCATATTTTCATCCATTAAAATAAGGTCATATTTGCCTTCTTTAAACTTTTCAACGGCAATTGCTCCATCATCAGCTACATCAAAGGTTATACCTATATCATCAAGAAGCATACCCAATAAAAGTTGATTAGTTTTATTATCTTCCGCAATAAGCACATGTGCTGTAAAGCTAATATTTTCATCAAATTTTTTTTCTTCTTTAGAGGCTGTTACTTCCATATGCATAACTTGAAGAGGTAAGGAAATACTAAATGTACTCCCCTTTCCAAAATCACTCTCAATTTTAAAGTCACCATCCATCATTTCTGTCAATGTTTTAGCGATACTCAAACCTAAGCCTGTCCCACCATATTCTTTAGAGATATCATCATTAGACTGCTCAAAAGGTATCATAATTTTTTCTAAAGATTCTTTTTTTATTCCGATACCATTATCTTTGACAGACATTATAAGCTTAGAGTTTTTATAACTAACATCTAGTGCTATTTTCCCATTCTCAGGTGTAAATTTGAGAGCATTTGATATAAAGTTATTTAAAATCTGTGAGATTCTAAACCAGTCGCCCATTAGTTCTATACGAGTATCCCCTTTATATGTAAGAGAAAAATCAATATTTTTCTTTTGCATAAGAGGTTTAAAATACTCTTTGAAATGATTAAGTTCTTCTTGTAAAACAAATGGTGATTTTACTATTTTAAACTTTCCACTTTGGATTTTAGAGAGGTCTAATATATCACTAACAAGCTGTAGCAAGTGCTCTGAACTCTCTATAATTGGTATTATAATTTTGGACTCGTGCGGAAGTTTACGTTGCAGAACACCTGCAAAGCCACTAATAGCATTTAAAGGAGTTCGTAGTTCATGACTCATATTACTTAAAAATTCATCTTTTACTTTTTGAGTTTTTTCTTGACTCTCTAACATTTTGTTTACAAAAACACCTATCTCTTTAACCTCTGTAAAATAAAGTTTGTGAACATTCAATCGATTATGAAGATTTGTATATTCTGAGAAGAACTTTTTAAAAAAGACAATAGATCGAATGATAGGAGCTAAAACAATAAAAAGTAAAAATATTATAAAAAGAGCAACTACAAGAAATACGATATTTTGTATAAGAAATATATATTCGATTTTTTCACTCACCAAAGGAATCAATAATGCTTGTTGGTTTTGAATGTAATTACGAATCTTTTCTGAAAAGTATGAAAGTTTTTTAAGTAACTTAATGTCTTTATGATTTTTATGCTCTCCTAATTGTTTAAATACTTGTAAATAATTTTCTATACTTATTTTTATTTCTTCTGGATAATGAAATTCTTCTAAATACTCGTCAATAATAGAAAAATACAAATCAATAGTATTAGCATACACTTCAACATCAGCTATATAAGAATGTTCATCATTAAGTAAAAATTCTATTCGAGTTGCACGCATTTGTAGATACTTTATTTGTAACTCTTTAAGTGCGAGTTGTGATTCATATAAATTTTGTACTTTAGTAGAGAACCTATTTTGAACTATACTAAGAGCTACAATGCTTATTATAACAAATATAATAACTAAAATAAAACGTACCTTTAAGCTTTTTAGCATCATCTACTCACTAAATGTGTAAATGATATGCACACTCTCATCAGGTCTAGTTATAAAACCAATTGTATTAGGATGATTTTTTATCCATTCTACTGTTTTGGTGTCATTTTTGATACTCAAAGGAAAAGGAATACCTTTGCGAAAATTTTGTTTAATCCACTTTTCTGATAGTTTCTTTTTTGATATTGAGAACATCAGCTTAGCTAAACTTCCTAAAGCTTCCTTGTTACTTACTCGTTTATATTTTTTACCATTAAGGTAGTCTGATTTTGCAGAAAAAAAGTGTTGAAGTTCCTTTTTAGATACACTAATCTCCTCATCAGCAATAATGTAAATTTTATTTGCTAAAAGAAGAGTTGTTAATGAAAGTAAAAATAACATCTTTTTCATCTTAAAACCTTATTGCAAACTGAACAAGAGCATCATAATAAATACTTTGGGTATTGTGTTCGTTATGTCTAACAACTGCAATTTTTATATTTGCATCTTCGGCAAGTGAATAATTTAATCCTAAAGCAAATCTATTATAAGAGCCACCAGCAGTCGCAACCTGTGAAGTAAAATAGACATCTTTTTCATTGTAGTGTGTGTATTCCACTCGAATATAAGGTTTTATACCATCAAAGTCATATGCAATTTGTGCATAATATGCCTCCGAGAAAAGATACTCATCAGTAGAGGTGTTAGTGTTATTATGGTTAACGAAGATATATGCCTCAGAGTAAAACTCTAAATTATTTTCTTCTATTACTAAAAAGCCTCCACCCATATTTACATCACTGCTTTGATTATTTAAAGTGTTAACCGTCTGTGTAAAGGTATGTAAACCTACTTTTATCGTGTCAAAGTTATAAGCACAAGTAGCTCCAACTAGTGTGTTTCCATCTTGAGACTGACCATCACTAGTACTAATTTGACCTGCTGTAATATTATTATCATTAGTTTCTTGGATATGCATTCCTGCTGTTACATAAAAATTATAATCAAAGTCACCGACTGAACCTTCACTCATCATACCAACACTATGAGAAGGAAGAATTCCACCTCTATCTTCAAAAGCTATAAATTTTGGTCTAAGAATTGATGTTTGAATCTGAAGTCCGTGATGAAAACCTGTATTCCAGTACCCATAAGGAGTGTGAAATTTTCCAGAAGTGATTGTTAAGTACTCATTTACATCATACATAATTTTGAGTCGTTCAAGGTCTACTATAAAACTATCCCCCGTTGTTTCAAACACAAGATCTATTAAAATATATATTCTATCACTTAAGTTTTTTGTAAAGTAGAAGTCTAATGAGCCAGTTGTAAATTTTACTTTTTTGTCTGCACCTGTATAATCTGTATTTATATCAAAAAAACCATGAATTGGAATAGAGTTTTCCTCTGCATGTAAAGAGTTTGAAAATAAGATTGTAATAACAAATAATACTGCAAAAATATTATGCATCCAAACTCCAAATATTTATATAGATAATTCTAACACTTTACTCTTTAGAAAAACCTATATAACTTTCTCTTTGTTTAAATATTCATCATAATATAGATATAATGTCATAACTAATATACATTGTATAAATGTATCAATACGGAATAACCAAATGACAGAAAATATACAAAGCGACTTTTTAGAACTCGGAGTTATAAATACTCTTCTTATAGACAGACTTACAACACCCGGTGCATACCTTATGGCAAGAGATGGGGAGGATGTTCTCTTACCTGGACCATACCTTACCCCTGAAATGAAAGAGAAAACACTAGTGGATGTGTTTCTTTATACAGACTCAGAAGATAGGCTGGTTGCTACTACTAAGAAACCTGTAGCTATGCTAGATGAATTAGCTCTATTTACAGTAGTAGATGTCGCGCCCTTTGGTGCATTTATGGACTGGGGGCTTAGTAAAGACCTTCTTGTACCAAACATGTTTCAAAAAACAAAATTTGAAGTAGGTGAAAAGCGATTTATCAAAGTAATCTACGATGAGCGAACACACAGGCTTGTTGGAACAGAAAAAGTTGGTGATTTTTTAGATAAAAATGTAAAAAACTTAGCAGTTAATAAACAAGTAGAGATTCTTATAATATCAAAGACACCTCTGGGTTTTAAATGTGTCGTGGATGATAAATATGAAGGTCTCATTTATCATAATGAAATTTTTGAAACTATCAACCTTGGAGATAAAAGAACTGCTTTTGTCAAAAGAGTTCGTAAAGATGGAAACATTGACCTTACACTTCGTAAAGCAGGAAGTAAAAAGAGTGGTGGAAGTGATGAAAAAGTTTTATCACTTCTTAAAGAAAACAAAGGCATTATGCCCTACAACTATAAAAGTGATGCAGAACTTATCAAAGATATATTTGGTCTTAGTAAAAAAGAGTTTAAACGCACGCTTACTTCACTTCAAGATGCAGGTAAAATAGAAGTAAAAGATACTGGTATATATATAAAGGCTTAAGCATGATAAAGAAAAAGTTTAATGAAGATTTACGCGGTAAAGATATAGAGTTTGAAATGCTAAACCAGAGGTATAAAGCGATTCGTTTTTATCAATCTAAAATGACACTCGATGTAATACTAATTGATGATGTAGAAAAACAGGGTATAATAAATATACCTTTTGCACATCTTCCAAAAGTAACAAAAAAGATACTCAAGCCTCAATAAGATGAATGAACAAGTAAATTTAGCTGCTAGTGGTGGTGACTTTTATATTTGGGCTGTTATGTTTAGTATACTTATAATCGGTGTTGGCTACTTAGCATACATTAGCAAAGACTATGAAAAATAATAACAATTTAATGACAAAGGAATACAATGAAAAAATGTAACTCATTAGAAGAAGTTAGAACTGAAATAGATATAATTGACACAAAATTAGTAGAGTTAATTTCTGAGCGTTCTCACCTTATTCGTCAAGCGGCTGGTTTTAAAAACTCAGTTGAAGAAGTTAAAGCCCAAGATAGAATTGAATTTATTCTACAACATGTGAGACAAAAAGCTATTGCACTTGAAATAAATCCAAATATGATAAGTGAGCTTTTTACAATCATGATTGATGAAATGGTAGAGATGGAGATATCTGAGTTTAGAAACTCAAATGTATTTTAGCTTTAGAGGCTTGTAGGGACGCAGTGTCCCTACAGGTATAACTTATTTGTATCTGTAAGTGATACGACCTTTATCAAGTGAGTATGGAGTCAACTCTAGTTTCACTTTATCACCTGGAAGAATTTTTATGTAATGCATTCTCATTTTTCCAGCAATGTGACATAAAATAATATGTCCATTTTCTAATTCAACACGGAAAGTTGCATTTGGTAATGCTTCAATAATCTTGCCGTCAACTTCTATAACATCAGCTTTAGCCATATTTAAGTCCTTTTTTTACTCTTTAAGCAAGAGATAGTATTTCAGCTTTACCGTTGATAACTGCAACAGTATGCTCATAGTGTGAACCGCGTAAACCATCGGCACTAACAACATCCCACCCATTTTGTAAAATAATAGGCTTAGAATCTTTTTGACAAATCATAGGTTCTAAACAAAAAACCATTCCATTTTTTATCTTTGGTCCAGCCTTAGCTTTTCCATCTAAATAGTTTGGAATTTGAGGTTCTTCATGAGGTTTTTTTCCTATGCCATGTCCACAAAAATCTCGAAGGGGCACATATCCAGCATCAAGAATTGAACTTTGTAGAATCTCTGAGAGCTCTTTAAAGCGCATACCATCTCTGATATTTTCTATCGCATTATAGAGCGTATTTTTTGCACATGCGATAAGTGCCTCGTCTTGTGCATCTATTTTTCCAACACCTACACTAATTGCTGCATCACCAAACCAACCATCAAGTTGTGTTCCAATATCATAACCAATTACATCACCTGCTTGAAGCTTATAGTCAGTTGGGATACCGTGAATGATAACTTGATTAAGTGAAGTGCATACTGCATTTGGGAAGCCATAGAGACCTTTAAAAGAGGGTTTAGCACCATGACTACGGATATAATCCTCAGCCATCGCATCAAGTTCTTTTAAAGATGCACCAACTTTTGTGTTGGCTCGCATTAATTCGAGTGCACCGCCAACAATTTTGTTAGCGGCACGAAGTTTTTCGATTTCTTGAGGTTTTTTAAGCGAAATCGCCATTTTTAGAGACCGACCGCACTTAATGTTTCATATTTGCTCATATAAACTTGTGCTTCAATTTTTCTCATTGTGTCAAGTGCAACTTGAACAACAATTAAAACTGCAGTACCACCAAAGAAAAATGGAACACCCATTCCTTTAATAATCATAAATGGTAAAGTTGCCACAAGACCGAGATAAAGAGCACCAGTCATAGTAAGTTTACTAGCTGTGTCATTTAAAAAGTCTTTTGTTGCATTACCAGTACGAATACCAGGAATGAATCCACCTTGGCGTTTAAGGTTATCAGCAATATCTTTTGCATTAAAAGTAATCGAAGCATAAAAGAATGCAAAGAAGATTACAAATGTAAAAGTCAAAAAGTTAAAGAAATAACTATTTGGATTTAAAAAGTCAGCAATCATCTGCATAGTAGGATTAGTACTAGAAGATAAAACTGTCATCGGAAACATTAATATCGCAGATGCGAAAATAACTGGAATAACACCAGCTAAGTTTACTTTGATAGGAATATAGTTCATTACACGTTTGTCTTGGTTTTGCATCATAGTCTTTTTAGCATATGTAATAGGAACACGACGTTCACCAAGTTCAACATAAATAATGACTCCAACAGTTCCCAAAATTAAAGCAAGTATTGCAATAACTGTGATGAAACTCATAGCACCAGAATTAACCATAGTAATTGTTTGACCAATTGCTGATGGAATAGCTGATACTATTCCTGCGAAGATAATAAGAGAGATACCGTTACCGATACCACTTTGAGTTATCTGCTCACCAATCCACATAAGTAACATAGTTCCTGCAAGCATTGAGAGTGCAGAAAGCAGTATAAATGTATTATGATCAGCGAGTATAGCGGAGTTACCACTTGGTCCTGTAAGACTCTGAAGTCCAACACTCACACCTATCGCTTGGATAATAGTAATAACAATAGTCGCATAACGAATAATTTGCATATACTTAACCATACCATCACGCTCTTTTTTCATTT
>NZ_JAEMVB010000029.1 GCF_029215995.1 Sulfurimonas sp. SAG-AH-194-L11 | reverse complement strand
TATACTACTGATTTAACCTCTGGTTATATCTATTATGATATTATTTTATATACAATTTTAGGATTATTTATGAAAGAATATATTAAAGACCAAATAAAAAAATCATATGAGACCAAACAAACAATTTATGAAGATGAAGACCTATTAAATAAAATAGAACTGGTTGCAAGAGCTTGTGTCACTTTATATAAGGGTGATAAAAAAACTATTTTAGCAGGAAATGGTGGGAGTGCTGCTGATGCACAACACATTGCAGCTGAAATGGTTGGGCGTTATGGCTTTGATAGACCTTCTCTTCCCTCTTTAGCACTTACAACTGACACTTCTGCTCTTACAGCGATAGGAAATGATTATGGTTATGATCATGTGTTTTCCCGTCAACTTGAGGGTATGGGTCAAGATGGAGATATCTTTATAGGAATTTCAACTTCTGGTAACTCTGTAAATATTATTAAAGCATTTGAGTCTGCCAAGAAAAAGAATATTATGACAGTCGCTTTAACAGGTCGTGATGGTGGAGAAATGGCTAAATTAGCAGATATAGCTCTTATTGTTCCTTCAAACTCAACACCACGTATTCAGGAATCTCATATATTAATAGGACATATTCTTTGCGATATTATAGAAAAAGAGATATTTGCTGATGGTGTTTCACTTTAGTAGATGAAAAAAGCACTTTTTTTAGATAGAGATGGTGTAATTAATGTTGAAAAAGCATATCTCTATAAGATAGAAGATTTTGAATTTATTGATGGTATATTTGATTTATGTCATCATTATCAAGCTCTTGGATATATTATTATAGTTGTAACTAATCAATCTGGTATTGCTCGAGGATATTACACAGAGGAAGATTTTTCTTTGCTTACAGATTATATGATAAAACAATTTTATTCTAATGGTATTGATATTACACATGTATATCATTGTCCACATCATGAAACTATTTCTGGAAAATGTACTTGTCGTAAACCACTTCCTGGAATGTTGTTAGATGCACAAAAAGATTATGATATTGATCTTAAAAAATCTATAATTATTGGGGACAAACAACGAGATATTGAAGCTGGTTTAAATGCTGGTCTTATAGAGACCTACCTTTTTGATGAATCTAATACTTTTAAAGAGTCTAGAGCTATTAAAATTGTAGATAAATTAGAAAAAATTTGGAAGATATAAATGCTTATTCTTAACTGCGGTGGAACTTTTAATAAACGATATAACAGTCTAAATGGAGAACTTGAAGTTCCCTTTGATAATTATGCAATTGATTCAATACTCAAAAGTACAAATAATCTTTATACTATTGCGGGGGCTGTTTACAAAGATAGTTTAGATATGACAATAGATGATAGAAGTTTACTTGCAGATATCATAAGAGAATCAACTGAAAATATTTTTGTACTTATTCATGGTACTGATACTATCAGTTTATCTGCAGAGTTCTTTGCAGAAATTTTTGAAGATAAAATAATCATTTTAACTGCTGCAATGGTACCTTATGAAATTGATAAAGTTGAAGCTAGTTTAAACCTTGGTATAGCACTTGGGTTTTCTAAAGCAGTATCTAAAAATGGTATATATATCTGTATGAATGGTTTAGTAGAAAAGTATGATTTAATAGAAAAAAATAGAGCTTTAGGAAGGTTTGAACTTGTCAAATAAAGTCATTTGCTCTCATTGTCATTTAGAATTTACTAAAGAAGTGATGATTGTAGAGGATGAATACTTCTTCTGTTGTAAAGGATGTCAAGGAGTTTTTCACCTTTTAAGTGATGAGGGGCTTGATAGCTTTTATGATAAAGCAGGTGATACTAAACTGTCCTCTCCAACGACCCAGTATGAAGATTCCTCAAATTTTAATGCACCTGCATTTTATGATAAATTTGTTACAGTTAATAAGGATGGGAGTAGTAGTGTCTCTTTAATAATTGAAGGGATTCACTGCTCTGCTTGTATATGGCTCAATGAGAAAGCATTACATAAAATGGATGGTATAATTGAAGCTGAAATAAATTTTACTAATAATAAAGCAAATATTGTTTGGTTGGATGATGTAATTAAACTATCAAATATTGTGGATATGATTCGTGCAATTGGTTACAATGCCTATCCGTATGATGCTTCTTTACAAGAAGTCCATATACATAAAGAGAGAAAAGATTACTATATGAGAATGGCAGTTGCTATTTTCGCTTCTATGAATATTATGTGGATTGCAGTTGCTCAGTATGCTGGATTTTTCACAGGAATGACTCAAGATATAAAGACTATTTTAAATATTGCAGAAGGAGCTCTTGCCACTCCAGTTCTCTTTTATAGTGGCTGGATTTTCTTTCGAGGATCCTATTATGGCATGAAAAACAGTGTTGTAAATATGGATCTTCTTGTTGCAACTGGAGCTAGTGTTACATATGTATATTCTATTTATATAACTCTTGTAGAGCACGGTGAAGCATATTTTGATTCTGTCAGTATGATAATTACTTTTGTATTAATTGGAAAATTTTTAGAAGTACTGAGTAAAAAGAATGCTGCCGATACCTTAGATATTATAGGGAGACATTTACCAAGTGAAGTAAATATTCTAAAAAATCAAGAAATAACTGCAAGTAAACTTGAAGATGTTTGTGTCGGAGATATTGTTGTGGTCTCTTCTGGTGAGAGAGTACTACTTGATGGGGAGATACTTACAGGAGAAGGGTCGTTTAACGAGTCAAGTTTAACGGGTGAAAGTGAACCTGTTTATAAGAAAGTAGGTGATAAAGTAATTAGCGGTACTATAAGTATAGATGCAGATATTCATTTTCTTGTCTCACGAGATTTTGAGCATTCAACACTCTCAAATCTTGTATCGCTTTTAGAAAATGCGATACAGAAAAAACCAAAAATACAAATTCTTGCAAATAGACTCTCAGAACATTTTTCATCAGCAGTTTTATTATTATCAGTTCTTACATTTTTTGTATGGTGGCTTTGGCCACATAGTCTTGAAGAATCACTGATGGTTGGTGTATCTGTCATTATTATCGCCTGCCCATGTGCCTTAGGCCTAGCTACGCCTGTTGCTACTCTTGTTGGACTTAATCTTGCCGCTAAAAAAGGCATACTTTTTAAAGAAGCTGCACAGTTAGAGACAATGGCAAAAGTAACTACACTTGTTGTAGATAAAACAGGTACATTAACCCTAGGTAAACCTAGTGTAATGAAAGAAACTATTGTACATGATTTTGATAGGAGTCTATTATATTCTCTTGTTAAATATTCTAATCATCCTATATCACAAGGTTTAGTGGATTTTTTCAAAGAGAAGAAGTTAAAAGAACTTGTATTTGATACTTTTAAACAAATTGCAGCTAGAGGTCTAAGGGCTGAGTATCAAAATCTAGAACTTATAGGTGGTAATGCAGAGTTTATGAGGGACAATGGAATTACACCTAATTATATGAGTGAAAATAGTCTTTTCTTTTTTGCAATAAATAAAGAACTTATAGCAATATATGAGTTAAGTGATACTATAAAAGATGGTGCAAAAGAGCTTGTTTCTACTCTGAAACAAAAAGATATTGAGACTATTATGCTCACTGGTGATCATCAACAAAGTGCTGAGAAAGTTGCTAGTTTTATAGGTATTGATAATGTACATGCGAATTTATCGCCTCAAGACAAACTCTTGTTTCTTCAAGAGTTGCAAAAGAATGGAAACATCATAGTTATGGTTGGGGATGGTGTTAATGATATCTTGGCACTAGCAAGTGCAGATATTGGAATTGTTATGGGTAGTGGTAGTGATATTGCTGTAGATGTTAGTGATGTTGTTTTACTTAATGACTCACTTATATCACTACTTGCAGCCTTTAGAATTTCCTCTACTACTTTTAAACTTATTAAACAAAACTTTGGGATTTCTCTTGTTTACAACGCTATAACAATTCCTTTAGCAATGGCTGGGTATATCATACCTTTGATTGCAGCACTCTCTATGAGTTTTAGTTCACTTTTAGTTGTTGGAAATTCTTTACGTATAAAATATAAATGGAGTAGGAGTTAGAATATGGATAGCTGGATAATTAGTATGATGTTAGGTGGATCACTTTTTTTAGGTGCATTAGCTCTATTGGGTTTTATTTGGGCTGTTAAAAATGGTCAATTTGATGATGAAAATAAGTTTTTAAATGCTACAAAGTTTGATAGTGTTGATGATTTAAATGATGCTGTAGAAAAAGAGAGAAAAAAAGATGAGTTAAGAAAAAAGAATTATAGACCTGAATAGAATAACTCAAGATAATATCCCACTTTCGCTTTAGCGAAGGGGATATCGGAATTTAGTGCTAAAAATTATTTACCAATAGTATGAGAGAATGCTTCTAAATCAGCATCACTATACTTAGCAACTTGACCTTTCATAAGACCTTTCATTGGACCACCGTAAGTACCGTGCTTGTAACCTTTAAGTGCTGCTGCGATATCTGCATGAGTCATATCTGCAACTACTTTAGATTTACCCATAGCTTTCTTTTCAAAACTTTTACCATGACAACCAACACATTTACCTGCAACTACACCTGCAGTTAAAGTTGATACTAATGTTAATGCTGTTACTGAAGCGATTATTATTTTTTTCATTTGAATTCCTTAATTTAATATTTCAAGATGATTATAATACTTTGCATCTTAAATGCTTGTTAATAAATTAAAAGGTATCATTTTATTAAAATAAACTACTATAGGTGTGAAGATGAGATACATAGAAGACGATTTAACAAATAAAACAATATTAATAACTGGTGGAGCTGGCTTTATAGGCTCAAATTTAGCGTTTTATTTTCAAAACAATCACCCTGATGCAAAAGTAGTTATTTTAGACTGCTTTAGAAGTGGTGAGACACTGAGTAATGGTAACTTAAAAAGTTTTGGACACTTTAAAAATCTTATAGGTTTTAGTGGTGAAATTATCAGTGGTGATATAAATGATAAAGATTTACTTGCTCGTTTGAGAGATGAGTATAGGTTTGATTATATATTTCATGAAGCGGCTATTAGTGATACAACAGCATTAGAACAAGACCTTATGATAAAAACAAATGTGAATGCTTATAAGGATTTACTTGATTTAGCTGTGGCACATAAGGCAAATATGATTTATGCCTCTTCAGCAGCAACATATGGAAATGCTGAGTCTCCTCAAAAAGTAGGTCGTGAGGCTCCTCAAAATGTGTATGGTTTCTCAAAACTTTCAATGGATAATCTCAGTCGGGAGTATATGAAAAAAACTGACATTAGTATAGTAGGGCTACGATATTTTAATGTATATGGAGCAGGAGAGTATTTTAAAAATACAACGGCATCAATGGTTCTTCAGTTTGGGCATCAAATACTTGCAGGAAAAAATCCTAAGCTTTTTGAAGATAGCGATAAAATATTGCGTGATTTTATCTACATTGGGGATATTATTCAAGCGAATGTAAAAGCTATGCAACCAAAGCAAAGTGGAATTTATAATGTCGGTACAGGAAAAGCAAGAAGTTTTCAAGATATCGTAGATATTTTACAAAAAGAGCTTTGTACATCACTTCCATGTGAGTATATTGCTAATCCTTTTATAGGTTCGTATCAGTTTCACACAGAAGCAGATATCGCAACAACAAAAGAAGCACTTGGGTATGAGCCAGCATATGAGATGGAAGATGGTATTAAAGCATATGTATCAGAGATTAAACGTATATATGATGCAGAAGTGAAGTAGATGCAAAGTTTAAAACAAGCACAACCTAATATTCTTGTAATTGGTGATTTGATGATAGACCATTATCTTTGGGGTTCATGTGAGCGCATAAGTCCTGAAGCACCTGTTCAAGTTGTAGATATTGCAAAAGAGACAACCGTTCTTGGTGGTGCAGGAAATGTGATAAATAACCTTAAAACTTTAGGGGCGGTTGTCAGTGTTAGTAGTATTATTGGTGATGATGAAAATGGCAAAGAGCTTCTTGGTATGCTCGAGACAATAGGTGTAAATTCTAAAAATATAATTACACAAAGCGGAAGAAAAACATCTAAAAAAAGTCGTATTATCGCTGTTTCTCAACAGATACTGCGTTACGATAGAGAGAGTAAAGATGAGATTAGTTCAGATTCTGTTGTAAATATACTCAATGCTCTAGAGTCTTCTATTAAATCATATGAGATGATTATTTTGTCTGATTATGGTAAAGGTGTTTTAACTGAGGAGCTATGTCAAGGTGTGATAAGTCTTGCAAAACTAAACAATATAAAAGTTTTAGTAGATCCAAAAGGGAGTGACTTTTCAAAGTATAAAGGTGCCTTTCTTTTAACACCAAATAAAAAAGAGGCAATTTTAGCAACAAACATAGAGATAAATGATGCCAAAAGTTTAGAGTTAGCTCTTTTAAAACTTAAATCTGAATGTGACTTAGCTGTTTCTCTTATCACCCTTTCAGAAGATGGTATCGCTACTTTAGATAAGAGAGTCGAAATATTTCCCACTGTTGCTAAAGAAGTTTTTGATGTAACAGGAGCGGGTGATACTGTAATTGCTTCCATCGCATTTGCATTGTCTGCAGGAAAAAGTATACAAGAGAGTGCTGCGTTTGCAAACCTTGCAGCAGGTGTAGTTGTTGGAAAAATTGGTTCGGCTACTGTTAGTATTGCTGAAATTGAGGAGTATGAGGCCACGCTGCATAAGAGTACTTCAGATGCACATATAAAAAGTTTTGAAGATATCGCTACTTTAGTGAAACATGCTAAAGCAAATGGAAAAAAGATAGTGTTTACCAATGGTTGTTTTGACATACTGCATGTAGGGCATGTTAAGTACCTCCAAATTGCTAAAAGCTTCGGAGATATACTCATAGTTGGTTTAAACTCTGATGCGTCAGTATCGCGTTTAAAAGGACCTAGTAGACCTGTAAATATAGCAGAAGATAGAGCTTATTTACTCGCTGCTTTAGAAGCAGTTGATTTTGTAGTTCCATTTAGTGAAGATACTCCTTTAAATCTAATAAAAATGATAGCACCAGATACTCTTGTAAAGGGTGGTGACTACGAAGGAAAAGCAGTTGTCGGAACAGAATTTGCTAGTGAATTAAAGCTAGTCGACTTTGTTGATGGCAAAAGTACAACAAAAACAATAGAAAAAATTAAAGGACAAATATGTTAAAAAAAACAATTTTAATTACAGCAACAGCAGTATCTGCTTTTGCACTCCATACAGCGCAAATAAATATCAATGATAGAGATTTAGAAATCGGAGCAAAATTTGACATAGGACAGTTTAATGATAAAGTTGAACCAGATACTATGTTTATAGGCGGAAGATTTTTAAATGGTCAAAAAGAGAATAGCCAACTTGAAACAGGAGGTTCTCCTACTAGTTTAGATCCTTACTATGAGTTAAGCTTTTTAATGAAAAGACCTATGGGAGATATGGGTATGAGCTTTGGTATGGGTGTTAAGTTAAACTATACTAGTTTAGGAACAAAAAACTTTTCATCTTTACCTTTAGGTTTAGAGTTTGAGTATGTCATTCCTGCAAAAAAACTTGTTCCAATGTACTTATCTGGTTCTCTGTATTTTGCACCTAGTGCTTTAAGTTTTAATGATGCTAAAGATTTTCTTGAGTATCGTATAAGCTATGATATAGAACTTATAAAGAATGGTCGAGTAACTGTAGGATATAGAAATATTAATACAAACTACGATACTGTATCTGGTAAAGTGGTCTACAATAACTCTTATTATGTAGGTTTTAAGTTCGCGTTTTAAATCTGTAAACTTTTTATAACATCAATCACCTCTGCTGAGGTGATGTTCTTCATACACTCGTGATGTCCTAATGGACATTCGCGTTTCATACAAGGACTACACTCCATCTCTTTTCTTACGATAACACTTTTTTCATTCATCCACTGTGATGTTTCTTTATACTTTGTCGGACCAAATATGGCGATTGTTGGGACCTGATATGCTGCTGCTACATGCATCGGTCCACTATCATTAGTGAGAAACAGTGAGCATCCTGCTATATTGCTGCACAATGCTTGTATATCTGTTTTTCCAGCAAGGTTTGTATAGTTCTTAATACCTAAACGGATGAGATTATCTTCTATCTCTTGTGCCATCTCCACTTCACTAGGCCCACCAAAAATAATAATCTCATAACTATCACTAAACGCAGCAGCGACCTCTGCAAAACGCTCAGGGTACCAGCGTTTTGCACTACCATATGTGGCCCCTGCATTTATACCTAAGGTTGGCTTCTCAAACTTCTTTGCTTTTATGAAGAGTGTCAGCTTTGGTATATGACCATCAAAAGAGTCACTATTTATCATAGCGAGTTCACTGTACTGCTCTACTAAATGCTTGTCTGTTTTTATCTTTGGAGTATGTGAGAGTAAAAGTTTTGAGTGCCATGAACTTTTTGCTAAACAGATGACACTGCCTGTAAAACGGAGTAAAAGTGAAGAGTGTAACTGATTTCTGAAGGTAATAGCCAGAGAAAATTCCCCTAGCTTTTTTGCAAGTTTATATGTAGCAAGTAAACGCGAAGGTGCTTTTTTTGTCTCATCAACAATAGCACTTTGACATAAAGGGTGGTGTTTGAGTGCTTCAATACTCACAAAACTTCCAACAAATGTAAACTTAGCATGAGGATAGTTTTGTGCTAAAAGCTCTATAGCAGGCGTCGCCATAATAGCATCTCCCAACCAGTTTGGTAGTACAACTAAGATTCGCATATATCATCCTTAAAAAAGTAACCATAGAGTGCATATGTAGTGATATAAACTATAAAAAATGATGTTATATTATCGCTGAGAAAGTGGCCACCAGCGATAATACGGGCGAAACTCACTGCAACACCATACATAAGTGCAAGGCTAATCCAAAGTTTTTTTCTACTTCTCGCTAAAAGAGCAAAGCCTAAAACACTAAACGCAGCGGAACCATGTCCACTTGAAAAAGAGTTACCACCTTGATTTGAGAGTACAAATGCAGGAGTAAACTCTTTATCTCCTCCAAATGCAACTATCTCACCAGGTCGTGCTCGTCCCCAGTTCTCTTTTAATGTGGTGTTTACAATAAGCCCCGGAGCGAGAGCTAAAACTAAAATAATGTATATAATAGTTTTTTTATCAACTCCGAGGATATTTTTCTTTTGTAGAGTATTATAAAAAAAAAGTATTATGCTAAAGAGGGCTAGTGTAGCAACTACAATAGGTACAGATTTATAAAAAAACTTCTCATACAGAGAGCCTTTGAGATAAAAGCCATTATCATAAAAAAGAGATGAAAATGAGAGGTCTATCTGTGGAAATAGAATAAAAATCAAAGAAGAGAGTAAAAATGCTATCCAAATATACAGAGGTGTATTGAGTAGTTTATATTTAAGAAACATTATTTTACAGCATCTTTTACATAAATATATGTTGGTTTTTGACCTATTTCTAAGGTTTCATTTTCTATAAGTTTTCCATCCCTATCATATACAGTAAAAAAATCTTCATTGTGCAGGTCTGTATCTATGAGTGACCAGTGAATTTGGAGGAGGGTCTCATCTACTAAACACTGAAGTATATAGTAGTCGCGTTTGATGTCAAGACGTAAAAACTGAGCATTTTGTAAAGTTTTAAGCATAAACTTAAAAGTCGCATAAGCTACTCGCTTTTTAATACCATCCCTATTGTCAACAAGTCCATATCCAGGTGCAATAAGCTGATGCCAAGCAACAGAGTCGACTTGTTGTGAAGCAAATGCTAAAAGATAGTAGCGGAGCATATAGTTTGCATACTCCTCTTCACTTACACACTCTTTCTCACTCGTTGGAGCATAGGGTGCAGTACCACTAAGTGGCCAGTTGGTCTCAGTGATGTATAGTTTTTTCGCTGTTTTTGGACTAAGCCAAAGCATAGTGCTTAGCCATGCTATTTTATCTGAAAGGGTGAAGCCGAGTTGTGTATTCTCGGGAGCTCCACGTCTGTCGACATATAAAAGTGCACTTACCCCATCATACTTAAAGTTAAAAAAGTTAAAAAGAGTATGGGCTGTGAAGTGGTACTCAAAGTCGATTACCCCGCCTCCTATGAGTTCTAGGTGAGGAAACTTATCTTGTTTGAGTCTAAACGCCACTTGAAAAAATCTATTGTATTCATCAACTGAAAAAAAGCCCCATTTCGTACGGTTAATGGTAGAGCCAATCTCATATCTTATTACTAAACCATCGAGTTTAGAGAATATCATTTCTAAGTTTTTCTCTAAAAGTTTTAAATCTTCAATATTTTCTCTATCTTGTAATATCTTGAGTGTAATGTTTTTCTCAGAATGTTCTTCTATAAATAGAAGTAGTGCATCGAGTTTGTCCATCTCCCAAAGTTTGAAACGGAGTAGAATATTTTTAACTTCCAACTCTTTTAGTAGAGCCTCTGTTGCATCTTTTTCTCGCTCGAAATCCACACCTAAAGAGATAAAAGAGGACTGCTCTATCACTCTTCTTCTTACAAAAGGCATAGCCATAAGGGAGATAGGCAGTATAACTAAGGCACTTAGTGCCGTTTTTATAAGTGAAAAAAGTTGGCGTTTACGCATCTCTTGTTTATATACTTTATCTGTAAGTAGTGCTGGCTGATCGGAATAGTTATCCCATTTAAAAGGTGCTTTCATAAGTGCAATTATAGCAATATTGAGCTAAAATAAGCCAATACAAAGAGAGGATAAATAAAGTAATGAATATTTTAATAGTACGTAGTGATAAACTGGGTGATTTTATAACTGCCTTACCTGCTATATATGTACTAAAAAAACATAATCCTCAAAATAAAATAATTGTCTGTATCTCAAAGATTAATGCTCCTTTAGCCAATGAATGTGATTTTATTGACTCATTTATTATAGATGATAAAAAGGAGTCAGTTTGGGTACTGGCAAAAAAACTACAAGAGGCAAA
>NZ_JAEMVB010000028.1 GCF_029215995.1 Sulfurimonas sp. SAG-AH-194-L11 | reverse complement strand
TTTTGCTTTATAAAGGGCTAAATCCGCTTTTTGAATAAACTGTCGCATAAATAATTCATCCGTAAATTGACTAACTCCTATACTTATAGTAACTTTCACTGAAATTTTACCATCACTATATACATTGTTTGAAAATAAAGAACATATCTCTTCTCCAATTTCCAAGCTACCTTTTAAATCAGTATCAGGCAATAATACTATGAATTCTTCACCTCCATAACGAGCGAAAATATCACTTTGTCTTAAGCGCTCACTGACTGTATTAGCAATATATTTTAAAATATCATCACCAATAATATGACCATAAGTATCATTGATATTTTTAAATAAATCTATATCTATCATTAGTAAGGATAATGACAAATTAGTTCTCTTTGAAATCTCAAATATTTCTTCAGAGACTTCAAAAAAAGAACGTCTATTTTTAATACCTGTTAAAGCATCTATACTGGCAAGTTCTTTTTGTTCTTTTATACTTCTTTTTAGTGTCTCTTTATAATTATAATCAGTTGTCATATCTCTTGCGATACCTAAGAGACCAATAGTTTTTCCACTATCATCTTTTAGTAATGACTTCAAGATATTGAGCAGAACCCTTTTTCCATTTGGGTAAGTTGCCCACTCTTCATCTAAAACAGTTTTGTTCTCATCTATCATACTCTGATCTTTATTTCTAATTAGAGTACCCTTTTCTTTGCCAAATAACTCCAAATCAGTGCAGCCTACAATATCTTCAATTTCTTTTCCTACATACGATGAAAATGCTTTATTGCAGCCTATATACTTTCCACCTTCATTAACATAATCTTTGTAAAAAATCAAATCATCACTTGAATTGAGAACAGAGTTTAAAACCATTTCTTGATATTTATTCTCTTTTTCTAATCTTTTTTTCTCACCTATTTCTTTCCATACTACTAAAAAAGTCACCTTAGCATCAGTTTTCATATCACTGAGCTGAACCTCTACCCAAAAAGGTTCACCAGTAGCTCTCAAGTGGACCCATTCAAATGTTCGATGCCCCTCATTTAGCACAACCTTAGTGTTTTGCATTACTTTTTCTCGTGATGTTAGCCCATCAGGTTGATACTCCGGACTAAGTTCTGCAGGGTTAGTATTTAAAAATTCTTTTTTATCCTTGTAGCCAAGCATCATAACAACTGCTTCATTACAATAAACAAATTTATCATCTTCAATTATGAGTATCGCATCTGTTAATTTGTCAAAGATTTCTTTATACATATGTCACTCCAAATAAGAATGTATATTAAATCTTATCGAATAACAACTTAATATAATCACAGACAAATAATGATTTTGATTAACTAGAATTTTTTACTTGATTTAGGTATACTTGCAAACCAAATTAATGGGGACGACTTGGCTTCGACTGGAGCTAATAGTCTACGATTGCATGTCGGACTGAGCACTTCCGTTACACGGCTCACAATTGCTTAAATGCAAACAATACAAATTACCGCCCAGCTTACGCAGTAGCATAAGTTTTACCCCCTCTTAGAGGACGGGCTGCTTCACCGATGGACTCTAGATAAGTCGGATTCGAAGTATAACCCTTATGTAGATATATATGAAGTCTGTCTCAGCTTCATACGAATCCCGAGACTCGTTGTGTGTAGCTTTGCAAGTTGTGTGAAGCACAATTAAACATAAACAACTTTTCTAAGCATGTAGACGTCGTAGAAAATTAGCTTTAGGACTGCGGTTCGATCCCGCACGTCTCCACCAAAACTTTATCCAAAAATATCAATAAAACTCCTAAACTACGATATTTTTACACTCTCATTCTAAATGAGTTTTTAATCCATATCTAATTCCCTCAAGACCACCTATCTCAAGCCCTACATCTTTGTCATTATAAACTTTAGGTTCTCTCAAGTTAATTCTAATGAGTGAGGTATTTGGGAGATTACCTGACAATCTTTCACCTATATTTCGTATGGTGGGTATGGTAGTACCTGCACCTATCTCTATGATAGTAAGTTTCGTTTTTTCCTTTTTGATTTTGGCAAGCCATACACTATATTTATGCTCTTGATTATCACTACGTTTAGTATTCCAACCCCAATCATTAAACATCAGTATATTTGGTCTAGCCATACCACCACACTCTGGACAAAGTGGCTTATCTACAGCCTCAAATTTTTGTATATCTACTTTTATCTTCTCGTTTTTAGCATCATATATTTTACATTTACAGTTACGTAAACATTGAAAATGATGTATACTTCCATGCACTTCCCAGATCTTTTCATCGCTAAATCCAGCTTTTTGGAACTGTCCATCTACATTAGAAGTCACTACAAAATAGTTATCATTTTTTTGGCTACTAACTCTAAAAGTTGTTTAAATCTATCCCTGCACCTGCGGTTATGAGAACTGCAGGGGACTCTTCTATAATTTTTTTTGCTTTTTCTATCAACTCTATTTGCATTTTATACCTCTTTTTTGTATCTCATATAGGATGGTGAGAACCATTCATACTTATACATCTCTTTTATAGTATTTTTTCTTAGCTCCTCAGCTCTTTCAAAACTCAACTGGCAATTTTTTTCAACATCCCATGCAATTTTAAGAGAAACAGCATCTTTTAAAAGTTCCTGATATGAGAGTAAATCTTTGTGTTTAGTAGTTATAGTTTCACTTAGTATAACATCTACTTCTTGTGAACTTAGCTTAAAATACTCAGCAATATACTGCATCTTATCATCTTTTGAAATATGCAAAACTACTAAAGTAAGGGAGATATCACGGAGCAGTCTCATCTCCTCTGTTTGAGCTCTCATGATAGTTGCAGGAAGAACATCCTTTTTCATCATCAAACGATGTATATCTATAATCTCTATAGATTTTACAGGTGGGAATATAGTAATTTTTTCTATTTTTCCCTCTATCACTGGAACAAGATATGCCATACTAAGACTCTTTCTTTAAAGATTTATGTTTGAGATAACTCTGTAGCAAAGAGATAATATTTTCTTTGCCTACTGGGTTTTGAGAATGTACCTTAAAACTAAAATCACTAGGAAGATTATAGGTGGCGTTTAAATCATTTTCTACTATCCATTTTGCTAAATCATGTCCTGTTTTAAGTAAAGTACCCTCTTCATCTACTCCAAGGTCATGGTCAAAAGATATGAACTCGGGTATGCCATGTTTTTGAATTATTTCAATAGCCTCATCATAGCTTCTCACAACATAATCAAACTCTTCAGTAGGTGTTCTAATATCATCTAAGTACATTCTCATAATCAAGCCTTTTTCATTTATGGGTTAATTATAAGAAGATAGTTTGACAGCTTTATGTCTGTTTTAAAATTATCTGCTACAATTTAAAATCATTATTTTGATATAATATGCCAATACTAAATCAGAGGAGTATCATCATGAGTAATACTCAAATACTACAAGAAGCCCTACAGTTAAATCCTCAAGAAAGGTATATAGTAGTTGAAAGCCTATTAAAAAGTTTAGATATACCAGATGAAAATATTGATACTATTTGGGCTAATGAAGCAGAACAAAGACTTCAAAACTATAAAGATAACAAAGTGCAAACTATCTCTTTTGAAGAAGTTTTCAATTAATGAAAATTGAGTTCTTACCAGAAGCAAAATACGAGTTAGATGATGCTGTGGACTTTTACGAACTCCAAGTGTCAGGATTAGGCAAAACCTTTAAAGATATAGCCAAATCAACTATTAAAAGAGTAGCTACCTTTCCAATAGCATGGACAGAGATAAAACCAAGTATACGAAGATGTATAATGCATAAGTTCCCATATAATGTACTCTATTCCATAGAAGAAGATTGTATATTAATAATAGCTATTGCTCATCATCATAGAAACCCAAACTATTGGACAAAAAGACTTAAAATCCCAAATACTAAGTAATTTTAACAGAGCCTTTTATATCTTGAAATACAGCTTTATCAGCTATTTCAAACAGTAGCATCTCTGTAAAAAAAGGATATGTGTCTGCTTCAATATTTTGAGATAGTATTGGTACTTTTTTATCTTTAAATAGAAGCTTATTTATACACTGTATCATCTCTCTAGCATAATCATAACAGCTGTTTTTTTCTATAAAAATATCATTATAAATTTTATCTCCTCTTTCATCTTCTTTGAGTTTAGTCGCATTATCAAAATAGAGAATGGCGTTTACAGAGAGTAAAGAGAGTTTTTTATTTCTGTCATCAGGCTGAAAAAGATACTTTTCTTGTTTATCATTTTCTTTGTTGTATTTATAAATAAGCCAATTTAATGTATATATAACCCGTGAATCATAAATAATATCTTCTTCAATATTTTCAAATGATGCAAGTTTAGACCAACTAGAAATTCTATCAAACTTTTTTTTCTCTTTAGATTTGTAAAGTGTCTCAAAATTTTCAATCAAAATCTTTGGCAGTAACACAGTTTGTCAACTCATATAGAAACTTCTCTAACCTTGCCTGAGTAGTAATAATTTTTTTAATTTACTCTAAAAAATATTTTTGCATTACTCATCCTTTGGCGAGTATTTTACAATGCATAAAGGACAGCTTTATGTCTTCTTTGATATAAGTTTAATACTTAGTTATAATTCACAATGTAAATATTCACAAATCCAACAACTTTTATCATTTTCAAATTTTGCTACAATTACATTTTCAAAAGGATATAAACTGGAACTTCAAAAAAGTATAACACGAGAGAACCTTAGAACTCTAATGACTGTTTTTTATGAGAATGCTATACTCGACCCAGACTTAGGCCCTTTTTTCATACATGAACTTGGTAGTGACATGTCAGATGAAGACTGGATTGGACACATAGACCTTTTAGCAGACTTTTGGTTGGCTGAACTATTGGGTCATAAAACTTACATAGGAAATTTTATTGGTGCACATATTAAACTTCCCTATATAAAAAATGAACTCTTTGCAATATGGATTAATCTTTTTTCAAATGCAGCAGATACAATTTATACACCAGAATTAGCAACTATGTTTAAAGAAAAAGGACGAGAACTCTCACGAGAGTTTATAAACAACAAGCCAAAAACTCTCACATCAAGTGCGATTTTTCAAATAAAAGGAAAAAAATGAATGTAACTAAAAAAAAGAATTTATTATATGTAGAAGACCCAAAGTCACAATTTAAGACAAACATTGACTTACTTAAAACACTATATGCAAATGTAGACAAAGTAGCATACTATGATGAAGCACTTCACTTATTCGACAAGAATGAATATGATATTGTTTTATATGACATTAGTATGCACCCAGAAAAAATAAGATTTATCAAACAGATACAAGAAAAAAAATCTATGCAAGCTATATTTACTTTGCTTCTAGATACAGCAGAGGACCTTGCTTTTGGGCTGAGTCAGTTAGGTGTTAATGTAGTTGTAATTGATCCGAGTTATTTTGATGAAGCATTAAAAAACATTGCAACATTTAATCCGAAAACTGGTGATGTAGGCTAAAGGGGGGGGGTGCTCGGTACTGGGTTACATTTTGGGTTACTTTTTAGACTTAATTATAACAATTGAACACTTGCATAGAAAACTCACTTTTTAATCCTTCAATACATAATCTGTAGAATTAACTATTTGTTCATACCATTCTTTCATTTCATATTGAATCGCTAAATCAGGCAACAATGAGTGTTTTATATCCATCATTTGCTCAATCATCTCATCTGAACCTTTTATACTAAATGCATTAGCAATTTCTTTAATATGCTTTTTCTTTAAATCGTACCCACTAGTATAATCGAAGAGCATTTGATGTTTTTTATTTGTTGTAAATGTTAAATCATAAGCAGGTGCTCCTCTCCAGTTACCAGTTGAGTCCATTAGATACGAGAAATTTCTTGAGTGATCATCTCTGTTTCCGAATATTAAATTAAAGAGCATCGTTTTAAAAAATTGTACTTTGTCTTGATGTGGGATGTTTAACAACCCTCCAACCCTAAAGAGGTTTGTATAGTCAAATGAAGTCTCGGCTGGGTTGTGATGCATTAAGCCTGAGAGCGAGTGCATATGCTTCCTGAGTACACCTCCATCTTCAACTGTGACATCGAATCGTTGGGTAACAAAATGGCAATTCCCTTGAGCCTCTACTAGATGAGAATCTGCCATATTTATTCCAAGCTCTCTAGCGATTAAATAGTAAATATA
Organism: Sulfurimonas sp. SAG-AH-194-L11; assembly: GCF_029215995.1. Lineage (GTDB taxonomy): Bacteria > Campylobacterota > Campylobacteria > Campylobacterales > Sulfurimonadaceae > Sulfurimonas. Next base: position 7,680 of record NZ_JAEMVB010000028.1, on the reverse strand, counting down.
TTCACCTTTTGTTTGAGATGCTTTTTCTTTTTCTGTGATGTCTTTTAAAACATCTTTATAAATTAGATTATCAAACTTTACAATTGAATGTACAAATCCATCAGGAAGTGCTTCATATTTTGAACCGACAAACATCTTGTTTGTTTCCTTGTTGAAACCTACAATAGCCTTAGGTCTTGCTCCAGATGCAGCAGAGTTAGAAATTGCAATTATCTTATTAATGGAAAAATTAGCATCACCTATCAAGGCTTTTTTTGTTTCTCCATAAAGTTCAACAGCATCAAAGATAGCATTAGTTCGGTTTTTTTTAGTCTTTTTTAGCTCTTTTAATGCAGGTGAATAAGTAAGTGCTCCCATTGTATTTTCTCCTAAAAACTGAAGTGTTTCTAGGTAGTCTGGCTTAAACTTTAAATGCTTCATAAAAAATTCATCTATATACGCTTTTCCATAAATTCCTGGCAAACTATCACTAATCATACCAGGTAATCCTTTTTGAAATTTAAGATGAGAAAATTCACAATCTACACCCTTCTCTTTTAGTTTAATGGGTGAAAAATTCAATTTATTCTCAGGAGAGAGGGAGAAGTGATTTATTCCATTTTGATGCTTTATCTTAGCTACTACATCACCCCAAGCTTTTACAACTATTTCCACTTCTTATCCTTTACCATGTAATCGTCTTTTTTTTCTCATCAAATAGTGCAGCTATTTCATCTATTCTGTTTATACCTTTGACAATATCAATAAACCTAGAAAAAGAGATTTGCCCAGTCTTTTCATATCTAGCATATGCACCATGACTCATGCCAATATGTTGTGCAAATTCTTTTTGTGTTTTAAACTTTTTTTTACGGAGTACTTTAATTTTTATAGCTAAAGACTTAGCTATTTCATCCGATGTCATAAATCCGTAATTATTTTTTAAATCATTATTCATTATTATTCTCTTTTCGTTCATATATTATCGAATAATAACATATTTTAAAGAAATAAGAAATATATGAACGATTTTATAGCATTATCTTTAAAAGTTTTTTTAATTAAGTCGAAGTTTAAGATAAGTATTTGACAGCTTTATGTCTGGCTATCTATCTCTAAACAAAAATTTAACACTCTTCAGATGATATATTTTATAGTTTGGGTTACTCTGAGGAAAATGAAATTGATAAAAAATAGTGGGAAATTCTCTAAACACAGTGAGTGTTTTAAGCATGGATGGTGCTCGGTACTGGATTTGAACCAGTGACCACCTCCATGTCATGGAGGCACTCTACCGCTGAGTTAACCGAGCTCTTTAAAAGAGTGTAATTTTATCAGACTATTCTTAAACTAATTTTGTTTTTTAAACTTATTTTCAATCTTCTTTCTATTTATTAAATTTTCAAAAATCTTTACTATTTACTTTTAATTTATGTTTATTAGTAGTATAATTTCAAATCTATAATATATCTACGAAATGTAGGACAAGGTTAACTATGAATGTATCAGAATTAGAAGCTTTAGGACTTAAGAATGTTGGAAATATCCACCACAATCTTAGTTATGATGAACTCATCAAACATGAGTTAGATAATGGTGAAGTAACATTAACAAAAAAAGGTGCAACAGCTGTTGATACTGGTGTATTTACGGGACGTTCTCCTAAAGACAAGTACTTTGTTGACCGTGATCCATCAAACAAGTATATAGCTTGGGGTGATGTAAACAAGAAAGTAACTGCCGAAATATTTGACGAGCTTCTTCTTGTGGCACAAGAGCAACTCTCAAACAAAGACCTTTACATCACTGATGTTTTTTGTGGTTCAAGTGCTGCTTCAAAAAAGTCTATTCGTTTTGTAACAGAAATAGCATGGCAATCACACTTTGTAAAAAACATGTTTATTCGTCCTACAGAATCAGAACTAGAAGTATTTAAGTCTGACTTTGTAGTTATGAATGCTTGTAAAGCAGTAAATGATAAATGGAAAGAGCATGGCTTGAACTCTGAAGTATTTGTTCTTTTTGATGTAGAGCGAAACATGGCTATCATCGGTGGAACATGGTATGGTGGAGAGCTTAAAAAAGGTATCTTCTCTATGATGAACTACTGGTTACCATTAGAGGGTAAACTCTCTATGCACTGTTCTGCAAATGTTGGAAAAGATGGCGATACTGCACTTTTCTTTGGTTTAAGTGGAACTGGTAAAACGACACTAAGTACTGATCCTCACCGTGCTTTAATCGGTGATGATGAACATGGTTGGGATAATCATGGTGTATTTAACTTTGAGGGTGGCTGTTATGCTAAAGTTATTAACCTTGATGGTAAAAGTGAACCAGAAATTTACAATGCAATTCGTAAGAATGCACTTTTAGAAAATGTTGTTATGTATGGTGAGGGTGAAGTTGACTACGAAGATGGAACTAAAACAGAAAACACTCGTGTCTCTTACCCAATCGAGCATATAGAAAATCACAAAAAAGATTTAATGGCAGGTCATCCTCAAAATATCATATTTTTAACAGCTGATGCTTTTGGTGTACTACCTCCAGTGTCTAAACTTACAAAAGAGCAAGCGATGTACTACTTCTTAAGTGGTTATACGGCTAAAGTAGCTGGAACTGAGCGTGGTATCACTGAACCTGTTGCTACATTCAGTGCTTGTTTTGGTGAAGCATTTTTACCACTACATCCAACTGTTTATGCTGACTTACTTGGTAAAAAGATAGATGAGCACAATGTAAATGTTTATCTAGTAAACACTGGTTGGACTGGTGGTGCTTATGGTGTTGGAAAACGTATGAGTATCAAAAACACACGTGCTTGTATAAATGCAATCCTAGATGGGACTATCAAGAACTCTGAGTTTGATACTACTAAAACATTTAGACTTCAAGTTCCAACAACATTGGGTGATATCAAACCTGAAATACTTAATCCAAGAAATGCTTGGGAAGATAAGGATTTATTTGACAAAACTCGTGATGAGCTAGCTCAGATGTTTATCGATAACTATAAAAAGTACCAAACGCAAGATCATACAGACTTTGCACCATATGGGCCTATCTTAGAAAAGTAACCTATAAGATGGAAAGTAGAAAGTTAAAACTTTCTACTTCATCTTTTTCTTTGTCGCTTTTTCTAAATACAACCATAAACTTCCTGCAAATACAATAAGTATAACAATAGCAATCCACGGTCTCTCACTCACAACTCCTGCTACTTTTATAAGAGCATTCCCTGAGTAATAACTTCCTAAACCAACAACAAGTACCCAGATAGCAGAACTTCCAATATTAAGTACAATAAACTTTTTAAAGTCATATTTTGTAAGTCCAATTGCAATAGGAATAAGAGTTTTAATTCCATAAACGAACTTTTGAATTAAGATAATCCATGAGCCATATTTTTTCATAAGGATATGTGAAAGTGCTAACTTTCTTCTATGTTTTTTAATCCCCTCCATCATCATACTTTTTTGATAACGTGCAAGATATACAAGCAGTACATCACCTAAGGCATTTGCAACAAACGCGACACTCATTGAAGTAGCCAAGTCCATCTTTCCTAAGTAAGAAAGAACTCCAGCCCCTAAGAGTGCTACAAACCCTCCACCTAAAGAGTAGAGAAACAGTCCTATATATCCATAAGTTTCTAAGTTGCTAAATGTATCTTCCATGCTTCATTTCCTAAAGTTGTTTTATTTTTTGTATCTCGTCTCGAAGTCTTGCTGCTTCTTCAAAGTTTAACTCTTTTGCTGCTTGTTTCATTTTAAGCATTAACTCTTTTGTTATCGCTTTTTTCTCTGATGCAGGCATTTTATCTTTTTTATTGTGTTTAGCATATAAATCACCATGATCATCAACTTTTAGATTTTCGTCAAGTGTCCTTACTGTTGTGGTTGGTGTGATACCATGCTTTTTATTATGAGCATCTTGAATCTTACGACGCTCACTCGTTTTATCCATAGCTCTTTGCATGGAACCTGTAATCCTATTTGCATAAAGAATGACACGACCATTTACATTTCTAGCCCCTCGACCGATAGTCTGAACAAGTGCTGTCTCACTACGTAAGAAGCCCTCTTTATCTGCATCCAAAATAGCAACGAGTGAAACTTCTGGTAGGTCTAAACCCTCACGCAGTAGGTTTATCCCTATAAGTACATCAAACTCACCTAAACGTAGTGCCCGAATGATTTGATTTCTCTCAATCGTATCTATATCAGAGTGCATATACTGTACCTTAATGCCTAAATCTGCGAGGTACTTTGTTAATGCTTCTGCCATCTTTTTAGTAAGAACAGTGATAAGGACTCTCTCATCATTCACAGTCACTTTTTTTATCTCATCATGGATATCTTCAACTTGATTATCAGATGTTTTTATTTCTATAAGTGGGTCAAGTAAACCTGTAGGTCGTATAATCTGTTTTGCAACTACACTAGACATCTCCAACTCGTACTCAGCAGGAGTTGCTGAAACAAAAAGATATTTCGGAGCTTTATTTATATACTCATCTGCTTTAAGTGGTCTGTTATCTAATGCAGATGGAAGACGAAAACCATAATCCACAAGAACATCTTTTCTAGCCTTATCTCCAGCATACATACCGCGGTACTGAGGTAGTGAGACATGGGACTCATCTACTATAACAAGATACTCTTTGTTGTTTTGAGCGAAATAATCTAGTAAAGTAAAAGGAGCTTCCCCTGGTTTTTTATTTGTAAGTAAACGCGAGTAGTTTTCTACACCCTTACACATTCCCGTTGTTTGTAGCATTTCTAGGTCAAATTCTACACGCTGTTTAAGTCTTTGATGCTCTAGGAGTTTTCCTTCTTTTGTAAAGTAGGCAAGTCTATCATCGAGTTCTTCTTCTATGCGTTTGATAGCCCGCGACATTTTTTCTTGTCCTACACTAAACTGTGAACAAGCATAAATAGTTATATCCTTATGCTCTTCAAGTCGTTTGTTATCTATAACTTCAAAAGTATAAATTGCTTCTATTTCATCCCCAAAAAACTCAACTCTAATTGCCTCTTGCTCAAAATATGGAGGATAAATATCTAAACTTTCACCATTCACACGAATATGCCCAGAGTCAAAATAACTATCATTTCTTGAATATCCCATATCCACTAAACGCAGTAGTAATTTCTTCTGGTTTATCTCATCACCAACTGTCAAAACTTGAACCATGTTAAGATACTCTTCTGGGTCACCAAGACCATAGTTCGCAGATACAGAAGCGATAACTATAACATCATCATAAGAGAGAAGATTTGCAGTAGAGCTTAAACGCATACGCTCTAACTCATCGTTAATAGCACTATCTTTTTCTATAAACAAATCTTGACGAGGTATGTAAGCCTCAGGCTGATAATAATCATAATACGAAACAAAATACTCAACATGATTGTTAGGAAAGAACTGACGAAACTCTGAGTACAACTGAGCCGCTAAAGTTTTGTTATGTGTCATGATGATAGTAGGCATCTTCACATTCTCTATAACCTTCGCCATAGTGTACGTTTTACCGCTACCTGTAACACCTTCAAGTGTTTGGTAACGATTCCCTTTTAGTATCGACTCACTTAACTCTTTAATAGCAGTAGGCTGATCACCTGCCGGTTCATAAGGAGTATGTGCTTTAAATTCTGGTTTCTTTTTCATTGATGGAATTATAGCTTTTTATTGTGAATATGACTGATTATGAGTGTTTTACTTGTTTTTTTGGAGTAGTTGCTGTTTATATGCTGCCGAGAAATGTGTTTAGATTGAATCTAAAAGTTTTATAATATGCTTAACAGATAATATTCTATTTGGCATACTCCCCATTGTATGGTCTCCATTTGTGCATAAACCTATTACTTTATTCTTAAAAATTGCTGGACCACCGCTATTACCTGATTTAATTGTTTTATCTACTTCTATATATTCTCTTAATGATGAAGTTTTCATACTAGTAATATTTGCTTCAGTCATGGAATATTCATCAGGAAATTTATAGTTAGGAAACCCTAAATACTTTATAGATGTTGATAGTTTTAGATTTGAAAAATAATGTTGATTTAATGAAGCATTATACAAGGTATATTTGTTTTTTAGGAAGTTAGGTAGTTCAAGTATAGCAATATCATGATGGTCACATTTTGTAATTAATTTAACTTTTTCTTTTTGATGTTTGTAATTAATGATAGTAATACTACCATCATGAAAAAAATTATTTCCTTTAACTTCTCCAACTACATGGCTACATGTAATTAAGTAAGGGTAATTATGTAAAATAAATGCACTACCTGTTGATTCATTACCATCAGAATGTGTATATTCTATAATAAATACTTTTTCATCAAAATTATTTATATCATGATATGTGAGTTTATTTACATTTTTTATTTTTGTAAATGATGAATGATCTCTTATAAATAAAGTATTGAATCTTTTAGCTAATTTTATAAATATTTCATCTTCTTCACCCCTGATATATTTAAGAAAATTCAATCTTCCATAAAGTACATTTAAAAACTCAGAGTCTTTTTTTGCTCTACGTTTTACATAGTAATTTGATAAAAAATGTTCTTGTGCATTATCATAACCATTGTAAGCCTCCCCAAAAACTAGACTACTAAAAACGGAATAATTCTGATAAAATAAATCAGGAGCATTTATGCGAAAAAGTAGGTTCAGTGAGAAACAGATTATAGAGATTCTCAAAGAGATTGAAGATGGTGCACCAGTTGTTGAGACCTTAAGAGATAAAGGTGTTAGTAAAGATACCTACTACAAGTGGAAACGAAAATATAGTGGGATGGAGACTGGTGATGTAAAACGAATGAGAGAGCTTGAAAAAGAGAATGCTAAGCTAAAAAAGTTGTATGCAGAAATGGCACTAATGAATGATGCCCTCAAAGATGTTATCGAAAAAAAGCTCTAAAGCCTGATGAAAAACGGGAGATTGTTAAGCATATAAATATGCATTTTTCTTTGAGTATCAATCAGGCTTGTAAAGCACTAACATTGAGTAAATCATCTTATTACTATGTGAGACAACTAAAAGATGATAGTGCCGTTATTAATACACTGAACGAACTGGTTGAAAAACATCCACGAAATGGCTTTTGGTTGCTCTTTAATCGTTTAAGGAAACAAGGCTTTGCTTGGAATCATAAGCGTGTATATCGTGTTTATAAGGCTTTAGGGCTTAACTTCAAGAAAAGAACGAAGAAAAGGATTCCAGCTAGAGTGCAGCACCCACTTCAAGACTTGTTTGAACCTAATGAGCAGTGGTCAATGGACTTTATGTCAAATACTCTTTTTGGTGGTAAGCGCTATCGTATCTTAAATATTATGGATGAGTTCAATCGTGAGTTCATAGAATTTGAAGTTGGTATCGCACTGCCAGCTATCAAAGTAATCCAAGCTTTAAACAGAGCTATCGAATTTAGAGGGAAGCCCAAATCAATAAGAGTTGATAATGGTCCAGAGTTTATCTCTCATAAACTTGAGCAGTGGTGTTATATTCACTCTATTGAGCTTAAATTTATTCAGCCTGGATCGCCTACTCAGAACTCGAGAATGGAGAGATTGAATGGCTCAATGAGAAGAGAATTCTTCGATGCTTATCTATTTGATACTCTCTCCGAGGTGAAAATTATGACAGAAGAATGGGTTTATGACTATAATAATTACAGACCTCAC
>NZ_JAEMVB010000027.1 GCF_029215995.1 Sulfurimonas sp. SAG-AH-194-L11 | reverse complement strand
GTTACGGTGGTGGCCAATCTCGGAATCGAACCAAGGACACACTGATTTTCAGTCAGTTGCTCTACCGACTGAGCTAATTGGCCGTAATTTTAAAGAGCGAAATTATAGCCCGTAAGTACTGAAAGTTAGCTTATGTTTAGATATTTAACTAAACCTTCCACAATAGCTACTTTCTCAAGCTCTTTTATTTTAGCTTGAAGTGACTCAACTGTTTCATTCTCAGCCAGTTTTAGCTCTTTTTGTAAAATTATCTCCCCGCTGTCATATTCAGCGTTTACTTCATGAATAGTAACACCGCTTATGCTCTCTTTAGCTTCGATTACAGCTTGATGGACATACTTTCCATACATACCTGAACCACCATGCTTAGGAAGTAGGGCGGGGTGAGTATTGAGTACTTTGAAATTATCAGTGATTATTGGGCCAAGTTTTTTCATATAACCGGCTAAAAATATATACTCACATCTATTTTGTTTGAGTAGTTCTGTAAGTTTTATGTTGACATCGTCACAATTGTTCTGATTTACTATGTAATTATTTATCTTGTTCTGTGTAGCTTTTTGTAAAACAGGTGAGTTAGTATTGTTAGAGATAACTAAACTAATGTTTATAGGGAGTTTTTTTTCTTTAATAGCTGCTAAAATTGTGTCGAAACCACTTCCATTATGCGAAGAAAATATTGCAATGTTTTTCATTTAACGTATCTTTAGAGTAATAAGTGCAACGAGGTTTGAGAGAATAGCGATAATCCAAAAACGTACGATTATCTTGTTTTCTGCCCAGTTTTTCATCTCAAAGTGGTGATGAATAGGTGCCATAAGAAAGATTCTTTTTTTACGAAGTTTAAAACTACCAACTTGCAATATAACAGAGAGCGTCTCTATGACAAAAATAGAACCGATAAGCATAAGCAGAACTTCACTCTTAGAGATGATAGCAAGGTAGGCTAAAAAGGCACCAATCGCAAGTGAACCACTATCTCCCATAAATACTTCTGCTGGGTGACAGTTGTGCCATAAAAATGCAAAAAGTGAACCACTAAGTGCACTTGCAATGATTATGACTTCTCCAATATTAAAATGAGGTAAAAGTAGATATGCACTTATCTTTATATGTCCAATAGCATAAATAATAATGCTCAAAGTTGTCAGTGATACTATAGATGGCACGGTCGCTAATCCATCAAGTCCATCAGTTAAATTAACTGCATTTGATGTTCCAACTATAACAAATACCCATAAAATAAGAGAAAGAGCACCCATATCTACAAGGGGGTATTTTAGGAAAGGAACATAAAAGTCTGTATTAAAGTCTGCTATAAAACATAAAAATGTAGCAATAATAAGAGCGGAGATTACTTGCAATAAAAGCTTTGTTCTTGCTTTAAGTCCTGCAAGGTTTTCATTTTTTCTGATTTTTGCATAATCATCTTGAAAACCAATTAGGGTAAAAAGAACAAGTGTAATAACTCCCCCAATAGCATAAAAGTTAGAAAGTTTTATACTTAAAAGGGATGCGATAATAGTTGAAATGATAAATACAACACCTCCCATCGTAGGAGTAGATGCTTTTTCCTTATGTCGCTCGGGTGCCCACTCATTTATGGGTTGAACACTAGATGTTTTTTGTGCCCATCTTATAAAGATAGGGAGAAAAAAAAGTGTAAACATAAGTGCTAAGAAAAAAGAAATTCCTGCTCGTATACTAATATAGCCTAAAATATTTATGTCAAAAAACTCATGTAACCAGTATAACAATGGATGTCCTATTTATCTGTTTGTATTTTTAAAGTGACATTATAGTATAATCCAAAAATAAATTTTACTATATAGGAATAAAATTGAGTAAAAAAGCAATTTTAGTCATCACTGATGGTATTGGATACTCTCAGAAGACTCAATATAATGCATTTTATAATGCACAAAAACCTACATATGATAAACTCTTTAAAGAGACACCACACTCACTTATAGATACATTTGGACTGAGTGTTGGTCTTCCTGAGGGACAGATGGGAAACTCTGAAGTAGGGCATATGAGTATTGGAAGTGGTCGTGTTTTGTATCAAGACTTAGTGAAAATTTCCTTAGCCTTAAGTGAAAAAAACCTAGAGTCAAACGAAGAACTTCAAAAACTTTTTACTACTTCTGATAGACTTCACCTTATTGGACTTTTGAGTGATGGTGGTGTTCATTCTCATATTGATCACTTTATGGGTTTAGCAGATATAGCAGCGAAAAATGGAAAAAAAGTTTTTCTTCATCTTATAACAGATGGTCGTGATGTTTCTCCAACTTCGGCACAGAAGTATTTAGAACAAGTGAAACCACATTTAAGTGAGAATGTCACTATCGCTACAATTGCAGGTCGATTTTACTCCATGGATAGAGATAACCGTTGGGAAAGAATCAAGCGAGGATTTGATGCAATGGTCCATGCAGAGCCTAAAACAAGATTTAATCCTGAGGGATACATTGGACACTCTTATTCACTTGGTGAAACAGATGAGTTTGTTGAACCTGTGGCATTTGATGGTTATGATGGTATGCAGGAGGGAGATAGTGTTCTTACTATAAACTTTAGAAGTGATAGAATGCGTGAGATGGTAACAGCCTTAGGTGCTCAAGAATTTAGTGAATTTTCTAAAGAGGATTTACATTTAAATATCGCGACAATTACAGAGTATGATAAAAGTTTTCCATATCCAGTACTTTTTAGAAAAGATGTACCTAAAAACACACTTGCTGAGGTTATTGCAAATGCGGGTCTCAGACAACTCCATACTGCAGAAACAGAGAAGTATGCACATGTTACATTCTTCTTAAATGGTGGTATAGATGAACCCTACCAAAACGAGACAAGAGTTCTCATTCCTTCTCCGGATGTAAAGACTTACGATATGAAACCTGAGATGAGCTGTGATGCTGTTGGATCTGCTGTTCTTGATGCAATGGATAGCGAGTATGACTTTATAGTGGTGAATTTTGCAAATGGTGATATGGTAGGACATACTGGAGATTTTGAAGCTGCAAAAAAAGCAGTAAGTGCAGTAGATGAGCAGTTAGGTAAAATTTTAGCCAAAGCAAAAGAGTTAGAGTATGCTCTTGTGATTACATCTGATCATGGGAATTGTGAAGAGATGAAAGATGACTCAGGAAATACATTAACAAACCATACAGTTGGTAAGGTTTGGTGTTTTGTTGAGGCTGATGGTGTAAGTAAGGTTGAATCAGGTGCCTTAAATAACATCGCACCAACTGTTTTAAAGCTTATGGGTCTTGATATTCCATCTGAGATGGATCATTCTCTAATTTAAACGCACTTAGTGCTCTTAATACAATCAAATAAGGAATTTTTAAATGAAGTTTAGTGGAAAAAATGTTTTAGTAACAGGATCTAGTCGTGGAATTGGTGCTGAGATTGCAAAAACTCTAGCAGGTTTTGGTCTTAAAGTATGGGTGAACTACCGAAGTGGTGCTAAAGAGGCAGATGCAGTTAAAGAGGCTATAGAAGCTGCTGGTGGGACTGCTGCTGTAATCGGTTTTGATGTAAGCGATGAAGCTGCTTATGTAGATGCTATAAAAACGATACTAAGCAGTGACGGTGAGTTGTCTTACCTTGTAAACAATGCTGGTATCACAAATGATAAACTAGCCCTTCGTATGAAAACAGAAGATTTTATGTCTGTGATTAATGCAAACTTGACAGCAACTTTTATTGGAAGTCGTGAATTTTTTAAAGCGGCAAGAAAGAAAAAATTTGGTGCTGTTGTGAACATAGCTTCAATAGTTGCAGAGACAGGAAATGCAGGACAGACAAACTACACAGCAAGTAAAGGTGGTGTAATTTCTATGACTAAATCTTTCGCACAAGAGTCGGCAACAAGTGGTATAAGATATAACTCTTTAACTCCTGGTTTTATCTCTACAGAGATGACTGAAGTACTGAGTGATGAGATAAAAGATGCGATAAATGCGAAGATTCCTATGAATAGAATGGGTCAAGCTAAAGAAGTGGCTGAGGCAACAGCATTTTTACTCTCTGATCATGCAAGTTATATAACAGGTGAAACACTCAAAGTAAATGGTGGAATGAATATGGCATAATGGCTTAGTGCCTAACTCTTCCTAAAATGTATCTGTAATAATATTTAAAAGGTTTAGATTCAAGGCGAATTTAGGATAACGATACTGGTATCGTTATCCTAAGTTCAACGAAGAAGATGAGTCTTTTAAATATTACCCTATGGGTGAGAAAAGAAGTCACAACCTACTTCGTTGAAAATTCTTGAAGCTACTTGTAGCTCCTAAGAAGTTTCGTCTCATATCTTGTAACTTCTTTTCTCATTACAGATACATTTTAGGAAGAGTTAGGCACTTATTTAAGCTAATTTTGTTATAATTATTCGATTAAATTAAAATACAGGAGCTATAATGGCACTTATCGACGATATTAAAGAAGTAGTAGTAGAACAACTGAGCGTAGACGTAAATGAAGTAAAAGAAGATGCAAAATTCGTAGAAGATTTAGGTGCAGATAGCTTAGATGTAGTTGAATTAGTTATGGCTCTTGAAGAAAAATTCGATATCGAAATTCCTGATGATGAAGCTGAAAAAATTCAAACTGTTGCAGATGTAGTTGCTTACATAGAAAGCAAGTAGTCTAAACTAACCTATACCGAGCAATGATGCTGGGTTTAGGCCAAATACTTTTAAAAACGTATACTTTCTTAAGTCTATATTTTTAAAAGTATTTTATTATTTATGTGGAGAGTGTATATATGAGAAGAGTAGTAGTAACTGGTTTAGGAATGATAAATTCTGTTGGAAATGATAAAGAGAGTTCTTTTAAAGCTATTTGTGATGGTGTATGTGGAATTGATACTATTACGATTTTTGATCCAGAAAACTATGCTGTTAAAATAGCTGGTGAAGTAAAAGATTTTGATCCTGCAACTGTTATGGCTCCAAAAGAGGTAAAAAAAGCAGATAGATTTATTCACCTTGGACTTAAAGCGGCAAAAGAAGCGATGCAAGATGCAAATTTTTCAGATGGTATTGATTATGAAAGATTCGGTATTTCTGCTGGTTCTGGTATTGGTGGACTTCCTTCAATTGAGAAAAATTCACTTGTTATTGAGAGAAAAGGACCACGTCGTATCTCTCCTTTCTTTATTCCCGGAGCATTAGTAAATATGCTTGGTGGATTTGTCTCAATTGAGCATGGAACAAAAGGTCCAAACCTCTCTTCTGTTACAGCTTGTGCTGCGGGAACACATGCAATTAGTGAAGCAGTGAAAACTATTATGTGTAATGGTGCTGATAGAATGCTAGTAGTTGCAGCTGAGTCGGCTATTACTGGTGCTGGAATTGGTGGTTTTGCGGCTATGAAAGCACTCTCAACTAATAATGAAAACCCAAAAGAAGCATCTCGTCCTTTTGATGCAGATCGTGATGGTTTTGTTATGGGTGAGGGAGCTGCCTCTTTGGTTTTAGAAGAGTATGATGCAGCTGTTGCTCGTGGTGCAAATATTTATGGTGAGATTATCGGTTTTGGTGAGAGTGGAGATGCAAATCATATTACGACTCCATCTCTTGATGGTCCAGCTCGTGCAATGAAAGCTGCATATAAGATGGCAGGTGAACCAAAAGTTGATTATGTGAATGCACATGGTACTTCAACTCCAATTAACGATAAAAATGAAACAGCAGCCGTAAAAACTCTGTTAGGTGATTCAGTTCCTATGTCTTCTATTAAAGGACAAATTGGTCACTGTCTTGGTGCTGCTGGTGGAATTGAAGCTGTAGTATGTTTAATGGCTATGCGTGATGGTATTTTACCTCCGACTATTAACTACACAAGAAAAGATGAGAATTGTGACTTAGATTATATTACACAAGGTGCAAGAAAAGCGGATGTAAATATAACTATGAGTAATTCATTTGGTTTTGGTGGTACAAATGGTGTACTTATCTTCAAAAAAATCTAACTAGAAGGGTTTAATTTGGCTACATACTTAGATTTTGAACATAAAATTAAATTTATTCAAGAAGATATTATCTCTGCACGAGTTCGTCACGATCATGCCGAGATGGAAAAACATAAGATTATATTAGATAAAGAAGTAGAAAAAATCTACTCTAATCTAAGCGACTTCCAAAAATTACAATTAGCACGACATCTTGATCGTCCATATGCACTAGATTATATAAACATGATGATGACAGATAAGTATGAGATTCATGGAGATAGACATTTCCGTGATGATGCCGCTATAATCTGTTACATGGGTTATATTGGTGGTGAAAAAGTTATGGTTATAGGTGAGCAAAAAGGTCGCGGTACTAAAAATAAGCTCAAGCGTAACTTTGGTATGCCACATCCAGAGGGTTATAGAAAAGCTCTTCGTGCTGCAAAAATGGCAGAAAAATTTGGTATGCCTATTTTAATGCTAGTAGATACTCCGGGTGCATATCCTGGTTTAGGTGCAGAAGAGAGAAATCAGTCAGAAGCAATTGCAAGAAACTTAATTGAACTCGCTGAGATTGATACTCAAACTGTATCTATTGTTATTGGTGAAGGTGGTTCTGGTGGAGCACTTGCTATTGGTGTTGCAGATAGATTTGCAATGATGCGTTATTCGGTATTTTCAGTTATTTCTCCTGAAGGTTGTTCAGCTATTTTATGGAATGACCCTAAAAAGAGTGAAGCTGCAACAAATGCGATGAAAATTACACCTACAGACCTCTTTGAGCTTGGCTTAATTGATGATATTATTAATGAGCCACTTATTGGTGCTCATAGAGAAAAAGAGGCAGCAGCTGATGCTATTAAAGAGTACTTCTTAACACAAGTAGAAGCACTAAAAGCTATGAGCAAAGACGAAAGAATGGACGCACGGTATAAAAAGCTTACAGCTCCTGGTGCATTTAAAGAGTAGACTCTTTTACTACTGCATCATCCTCTTTAAAGAGAGGATCAAATTTTGGTCGTTTTAATCTTGGAGCACTCTTAGAAAACTTTATCAAATCCTCTACATTATTTAAACTCTCATTACAATTTTTTAAAGATAAAAGAAATAGACCATATGTAGTGATTACATCACTCATAGCTCGATGGTGTGATGGATTAGGGTTAAGGGCGAACATATCATTTAAGTATGAGAGTCCATACCTATAAGAGACTATAGTTCTCTCAGCAAGTGCTAGTGAACAAAGTGGACGATTTAGTAGAGACTCTAAACCTACTTTTTGCATACTAGCAGATATAAAGTTATAATCAAACTTCACATCATGTGCTACAAAAATTGCATCTCCCAAAAAGAGTTTAAACTCCATGAGTACAGTTTTAAGTTCAGGTGCATCAAGAGTATCTTCTACTTTTATGCCCGTGAGCTCGCTTATTACTGGATTTATCTCTTTTGTAAAAACAAGATTATCAAATCTATCAGTTATCACACCATTTTTTACTTTTACAGCTGCGAGTTCTATAATTTGGTGTTTATCTACTTTTGAGCCATTTGTCTCTATATCTACTATACAAAACTCTGCATCTTGCATTTTTATATACTTTGTATCAAAGAAAAAGTAGCCTTGTCTCTTAATAATATTGATTCCTTGAGCCTTAGATATCTCTATAAAAACATCTATACTCTCATCTATTTGGGATTTTAATACTTCTAAGGGAAGACCACGAGTTGCTAAACGCGATATACTTTTTGCATCAAGAGGAAAAGCTTTATTGAGCATTTTTTATAAACTCTTGTACTTTTTGAGGGTCTTTTTTACCATGGCTAATCTCAACGCCACTACTCACATCAAGACCATAGAAACCGTAATCTTTAAGAGATATGATGTTTGAGCTATCAAGTCCACCAGCTAAGATGATTTTTGAGCAGTCTACACCATCGAACCATTCTATATTTATGCGTTTACCCTCTCCTCCATATGCCTCACAATAGGCATCAACAAGTCGGTATTCATCTGCAAACTCTAAAATATCTTGAGCACTCTTTGCACGTGTTACTTTTATGTAAGGGACACAGAGTGCATCTATTAACTCGGGAGTTGTAGTAAAATGAAGTTGGGCAAGTGTTGCACCACTCTCTTTCATGAAAGCATTTATAGTTGTAGCAGATTCATTGACAAAAAGAGCAACTTTTTCTATAAAAGGAGGGAGTTGTGCGATGATTTTTTTTGCATCTTGTGGTGAGATATATCGAGGGGATTTTTCATAAAAAACAAAACCAAGAGCATCAGCTCCAGCTTTTATTGCAGTCATAGCATCTTTATAAGATGTAATACCACATATTTTTGTGCGCATTATATCTGTAAACTCTCTATAGCATCTTTACGGTTTTGGCTTTTAAAGACATATGATCCAGCAACAACAACATCAACACCAGCTTCTTTAAGGGCATGAATGTTTTTATCATTGACACCACCATCGACTTCTATAAGACAATTAGGATTTAACTTATTTCTCATAAGATTTAAACGCGATGCTTTTTCTATAACAGAGTCGATAAAACTCTGTCCACCAAAACCAGGGTTTACACTCATAAGTAAAACCATATCTAAATCTTTAATCAAAAACTCTATCGCTTCAGGTGGTGTATGAGGATTTAAAACTATAGCGGGTTTAATGCCAAGACTACGAATTTTTTGAATAAGGCGATGAGGATGTTTTTCCTCTTCTATATGAAAAGAGATATACTCAGGTTTTAAAGGTGCAAAAAGTTCTACAAAAAATGTATTATTCTCAACCATTAGGTGAATATCTAAAGGCTTTGTAGCACACTTAGCTACACTAGAAACAACAACAGGCCCAATAGTAAGATTTGGTACAAAATGACCATCCATTACATCTACATGAACGAAGTCACAGCCTGCATTACATATCTCTTCTACATCGCGCTGTAAGTTTCCAAAATCAGCGGAGAGAATACTTGGGGCTACTTTCATTGTCAAATTCCTTTAATGTTATTAATGAAATTATAGATAAAAGTAGCTTTTTATCTTGTTAAGAAGAAAATGAATTTGTCATTGTTAAAGGACAAGTCAACTTGGACACCTTTTTTATCTTGGACAATTTCAAGGAGAGAGTCGATATCTGGATAGGTACGAGGTAGAGTGATATTAACACTTATCTTTTCATCTGCTAAAAGAGTTTTTACTTTTCCTCCTACGATATTTACAAGTTCTGCTAAGGTATCTAAGACTAGTTCTGTATCATTAGTCTCTTCACCAATAAGCAGTTCGCAAGCTTTTTTTGCAATTCCTATAGGAAAAATTAAGACAATCATCCCATCCATATCTCCATAAAAACCGATAGAACTTGCAATTTTTCCATCCTTAGAACCTATCTCCATTTTACTGACATTAGCAGATTCTTTTATAGCTTTAGAGTTTGTCATCATCTCAATTGTAGCGACAGTTGCATCGATAAAGTTTGGAAGTTCAGTTACTGTTGTTTTGTTGATAGCTCGTTTGTCTTTTACATTTGAAGCACTACTCGCTCCTAGTTCTTCAAGTAGTTCTTTATTTTGTAAGATGTCATCCATCTGATTAAAAAACATGATACCAGAGTCTTCAAGTGTCTCTTTAAACTCTTTTGGTGTTTTATCAAAACTCATACCAACAAAGCAGATAGTGGCATTATACTCTGCACCTGCAGAGGAGAGTTTTGAGAAGAAGTTGAGGGCATGGACATTCATACTTATAACCTTATATGTATCAAATATAAAAAGTCTAAACCCAACATTTAGAGAGTTGTTGTGGTAAGCGATATTAAATGTATTTCCTATCTCCGCATCTAAAAAAGAACTTACTGTGTAGATAATAGCATTACCAGTAACCCTTGTCGCTACTTTTTGTCCCATCTGTCCGAGATAAGTGTCAGTGATAATTATGTCATAGGCATTCTCAGCATTTGATTTTTCATTAAATTCATTTAAGCTTTGTGCTACTATCGGATTGTGTCCGTTGTCATGAAGTTCTATTGCCATTGCTGCGCGTTGAGACTTATCTTCATTGTATAGAAGTATATTTTTATTTTGGTTTTTATAGTTAGCTGAAAACAGCATTGCTATATCTTGTGTTTTAAAGAGCGAAAAACTTAAATCATCTTGATAAAAATTAATGATTGCATTATATTTTTTTGTATCATAATCACAAAAACCTACTGTACAATGGTTCGCAGAACGTACTTTTTGAAACATTTTAACAAAAGAGTCAAGTCCATTACGGTTAAAAAAGATAACTTTTTTTAAAGATACTAAAATCATATTTGCATTTTGAGCGATAGTTGCTTCTATGTCATCAATACTTAAAAAAGAGTTACCAGAAGAGCCATCTAAAAAACCTTGTGGTGTAAAAAATCCAATACCATCTTTTAAAACTGCTCTCATGTAATCTCCATTAGGTTTGAGAATTCTTCATAAATATCGCTTACATAATCAATTTGAAAGTCGATAAAGTCATTAAGTTCTGCTTGGATATATTTTGATTGTGAGAGTGTATAAAAAAGGAGTAAATGCATCCATTTTCCTAATCTGTTTGTCATTTCATCCTCTGATGGCTTAAGACCAGAGGCCGCTTGCAAAATATCTGAAATTTTTTGTGGCATTTCCCATTTTTGTGCGATTTGTTGGCAAATGTCAAAAAGGTCAACGCCACAGAGTCTTTGCAAAATTGTGTTTAAATCAATTTGATTAACACTTCTCAGCAGTTCAACATCTTTTTTCTTTTCACAAAAGAGTGCTTCACTTACGATAATACTAGCAGGAAGAAGAGAAATAGAAGAGAGGATATCACTATCATCAATATCTAAATGGGTTAATATCTTTTGCCAGTTCATAGATAAATCAGCTTGTAGGTTGTAAAAAACAACACGATTAAGTTTAAATAGTACCCACTTAGAAGGTGAAAGTAGTGTCATCATATAGTTATAAACTGCTTGGCGAGAACGAGAAACACCAAGTATGCCAAAGATTTGAGATACTTCACTCACTTCATTTTTAAAACCATATATAGGCTTATTTACAAGAATTTTCAGATAAGAGCTTAAGGCTTTATCCTCTTTGGCAGCATTAGCAGCTTTGATTAAGTCTCCTGTATTTAAGTGCAAGAGTGTCTCTTTAAGTGCTTTGGGCGCTGGTGGTATTTTATTTATGAAACTATCAATGGTCTCTTTTGTAATCATAATTGGATACTTTATGTTAATGTACATTATTTTAGCTACAATCATATAAAAGTTATCTAAAACTATCAAATATCTACAAGTGAATATCGGCTTAAGTTGAAGTTTTGCTTTGATTTGGTATAATTCGCAACTTTAAAATATCATTCAAGGACTCTAACATGGCAAGAAGATGTGCTATTAGCGGCAAAGGCCCTATGAGTGGGAACAATGTTTCTCACGCAAAGAACAGAACAAAGCGTCGTTTTTTATTAAACTTAAGAACAGTTCGTATCACTTTAGAAGATGGTACTACAAAAAAGATTAAGATCTCTGCAAGAGAGCTTCGTACACTTAAGAAAAACTCGTAAGTAGTAGGAAAAAATTATGAATCTTTTAGTAAGGATTCGTAAGTTTCTTAATTGGGAGATTACTCCCAAACCTGACCCTAAGCTTCTCCCTGAAGTTTATCCACATTTAAAACACTTTCGTTTACCCCTAATACTTACTGTATTTGTTATGCTTATCGGAACTATCGGTTATGTAATAATCGAAGACTTCCCTATATTTGATGCTATTTATCAAACAGCAATTACTTTTACTACAGTTGGTTTTGGAGAGGTGCATCCTCTTTCATATGTTGGAAAAATATTTACGATAAACTTAATAATCGCAGGTTTCGCAGTATTCTCTAGTGCAATTGGTATTTTAGTCTCTGAGTTAAACAAGGGTAAAATAGTTGCAATATTAAAGGAAAGAAGAATGTTATACAAAATTGTTAGACTTAAAAAGCACTTTGTTATTTGTCATCATAATGATTATACTATTGAAGTTACTAATCAACTTCGTAAAAACCATATTCCTTTTGTTGTAGTTGACCCTCGTCCTGAGATACATGAGTGGGCGATTGAGCATAAGTATCCAAACTATTTACAAGCTGAACCTCATGCTGAACTGTCGATGTTAAAAGCACACCTCTCATCAGCAAAAGGGCTTATAGCACTCTCCAGCTCTATCTCAGACAACATCGCACTTATCGCTTCTGTAAGACTTTTTGAAAAAGAGCATTTTCTTCCTCGTCCCTATTATATTATCTCATCTGCTGAGAGTTCGGGTGATGTCGAAAAGCTAAAAAAACTAGGTGCAGATACAGTTGTAAGTCCAACAAAACTTACAGCACAACGAGTAAGTGCAATGGCTGCTCGTCCTGATATGGAAAACTTACTAGAAGAGTTTCTTTACAAGAGTGATAATCCTTTAGATATGCAAGAGATATTTGTACCTAAGTACTCATGGGCAGTGCTAAAGAAACTAAAAGAGACACATATCCGTGAGATGACAAACACTTCAGTTGTTGGGATTACAAAAAAAGATGGAAAATTTATAAGTATGCCTAAGGGGGATGTTCTGGTTACTAGTGAGTGTAAATTACTTGTGATTGGAACACAAAAAGGTATAGCAACAACGAAAGGTTTAGTAAGACAAAGAATTAAACCTAAGGAGCTCAAATTTGTATAAATTAATAGAACTACAAACTGGTGTCTGTAGTGCCCAAGGTTTTTTCG
The DNA here is from genome assembly GCF_029215995.1 of Sulfurimonas sp. SAG-AH-194-L11. GTDB lineage: Bacteria > Campylobacterota > Campylobacteria > Campylobacterales > Sulfurimonadaceae > Sulfurimonas. The sequence continues at coordinate 5,023 of NZ_JAEMVB010000027.1, read as the reverse complement.
CTGATGGCATTAGTGCTGGTCTAAAGGCTAATAGTGCTAAAGACATGGCGTTTATCTATTCGAAAAAAGAGTGTGAGATTGCTTCAGTCTTTACTACAAACAAGATGACAGCAGCTCCTATAAGACACTTTAGAGCTAAGGGTGAGTTTAAGACAAATTTTGTACTTATTAATGCTAAAAATGCGAATGCAATGACAGGAAAAGCAGGAGTAAGTGACATAAACACGATTCTTAAAACACTACCAACCAATATAATAAATCCTGTTATGAGTTCAACTGGTGTAATTGGTGTGCGTTTACCACAAGAAAAGATTATTGCAGGTGCAAAACTCTTTGATCTTAGTAAAAAAGAGCCAAACGCAGCTGCTAGTGCAATAATGACAACAGATAGTTTCTCAAAACAAAAAGCTTTCAGAGTAGAGCTTGAAGATGGTAGTAGTTTTAGTATAGGTGCTATGGCAAAGGGTGCTGGTATGATAAACCCTGCTATGGCTACAATGCTCTGTTTTATTACCACAGATGCTAAAGTCACAAAAGAAGAGATGCAAGAGATACTTGATGAAGTTACACTCACAACTTTTAATGCTGCAAGTGTAGATGGTGATACTTCAACAAATGACACCGTAATGCTTTTAAGTAATGGTCTCTCAGATGTATATGATAGAGATGCTTTCAAAGTTGCACTAGAGAGGATAATGCTCTTTTTAGCTCGTGAAATGGTTAGAGATGGAGAGGGTGCTACAAAACTTGTGACTTATAGAGTGACTGGAGCAAAAGATGATAGAGAAGCAGAGATAGTTGCTAAAGCATTGTCCAACTCACTCCTTGTGAAAACAGCACTCTATGGAGAAGACCCAAACTGGGGTCGAATTGCGTCCACAGTTGGTGCTAGTGGCGTTGAGGCTGATGAAGAGAGACTTAGTATCTCTTTTAATGATTTGTGTGTTTACAACAAGGGCAGACTACTTTTTGATGAGACGATGGAAGAAGAAGCTTCACAAATAATGAAACTTGATGCTTTTAGTATCTCTTGTGATCTAGGTTTAGGTTCGGGTGAGTTCACATCTTTTGGATGTGATCTAGGGTATGAGTATGTTAAGATAAACGCGGATTATAGAACCTAAAAGTTTTATATCCGTGCAGGTAAAATAGCGTTCCAATAGAGTGGTTTTGCAGCGTAAACATCATATATCCACCATAACCAACTAGGTTTACTTGCATCAAGGTAAGAGATACTTGGGTTAAGACCTGCATAGTTAAACTCTACCATTACAACCTCTCCAAATCCAACTTTAATAGGACATACTGAGTGTCCATCAAACTTCGCTTGTAACTCTTTTTTACTTATGACAGATTGTAAATTTTTAAGAACTATTTTTGCCTGATGTTGTGCACTTGGAATAGTTTTGCCAAGTGGCGTTCCACAAACATCACCAATACCAAAAATATTTTCATATTGAGTATGCTGCAGTGTCTCTTCATCTACATCTAACCAGTCTTTAAACATACCCTCTTTTTTACAAAGAGTAGAATTAACAAGAGCATCTGGTGCTGACATAGGAGGTACAAGGTGAAGAAAATCATATTTTACTTTAATGATATCGCGTTTATCTTCTATACTTTCCCACTCTTTAAAGTCAGGGTCCCATCCCTCTTTTATCTGATACTTATGCTCATAAGTTGCTATTTTATTTTTTACATCAATGGCAATAATATTATGCTTATAGAGATTTTTAATAGTGTCGTATTTTGTTTGTGCTTTTTCTAGTGCGCCAGAGACAATTTTAGAACCAAAAAGCCTACTAGAAGTAGTTGAGTAGATATAGTTAGCACCAAAACCACTCTTTTTAAGATAATCAGCACTCATATACATGATTTTTTGTGCAGTTGCTCCACATTTGAGCATTCCACTCGCTTTTACAAAAAGAACAGTCTGTTTTCTCTCTTTACTTGCTTCTTTTATCTCGTTTAGCCATTTCCATGTAAGTGGACCACCATCTGCTGTTCCCTTATCTGTATCGTTTATGTAGACACTCGCTAGATTGTTTGTTCCTATGTCATCTTGAGTAAGACCTTCTATATAGTTAAAACGATACTGTGTTCCTGTAGCTACTATGAGATAATCATAAGAGACTTTTTTAGCATTGTCTGTTATAACTGCATTTTGTTCAGGTAAAAACTTTTCTACTTTCTCTTTTATCCAGTGAACACTTTTTGGAATGTAGTCTGCATTATCTTTGGTGATTTCATCTTTATCAAAAACTCCAGTCGCAACATAGAGTTGACCTGGTTGGTAAAGGTGTACCTCATTTGGAGCGATGATTGTTATATCTGGATTTTGCATGGATTTGAGGAGTGTAGAGAGAATGATTATAGCACTACTTCCACCTCCAACAATAAGAATTTTTTTATTTGTAGCACTTTTTTTAGGTGCTTCACCCCAGTTTGCATGCAGTGCAGAAGTTGCAGCGACAGAAAGACCTATATATTTGAGAGCATTTCTTCGAGAAATAGAGTTCTTAGACATTGTAATCATCCTTAAAACTAACATAACGCAGAGCACCTGCATAGAGTTCAGCTACCTCTGCATCAGTTAACTCTCTTACAACTTTAGCAGGACTTCCCATGATAAGTGAACGCGGAGGAAATACTTTTCCCTTAGTTACAAGTGAAGAAGCACCGACTATAGACTCTTTTCCTATAACAGCATTATCAAGAATAGTCGCACTCATACCGATAAGACAGGCATCTTCTATAGTACAACCATGAAGCATAACTCTATGACCAACTGTTACATCACTCCCTATGATAGTCGGACTTCCATCACTTCTATCTGCTTTTTTATGGTGAGTGATATGAACCATACTGAGGTCTTGTATACTTGTTCTATCACCAATAGTGATATAGTGAACATCCCCACGGACAACTGTCCCAAACCAGATAGAACAATCTTCGCCTATAGTTACATCTCCGATTACATCTGCTGAGGGTGCTATCCAAGTGTTTTTGCCAATTTTTGGTGTGAAGTTTTTAAAATTATGTAACATTCTTATTCCTTGTTCTGTGTAAAAATCATAGTTGCTAAGTTCGCAGTATAGTTAATAGACTCTTTTTTACTTGCTTTTACTATGCGGTTGACATACTCTTCTAAATGTCTATGGTTATGAATGACATTTTCATCATCGCCTTTTACTTTGATGTATGAACCATCACTTTGAAGTTCATGTGAGAGTGCATTGTCTGCACATTGGAGTTGTAGTATTTGGAGTATCTTATTTTTTGCTGTTTCATCTTTTATGGCAGTTAAAAGCTCAATACGACGAACTAAGTTTCTAGGCATCCAGTCAGCACTTGAGATATAAACGGCAGATGCATCATTTTTAAAGTAAAATGTTCTAGGGTGCTCAAGATATTTTCCAAGTATAGAGATAACCCGAATATTTTCACTTACCCCTTTTATACCTGGTTTTAAACAGCAGATACCACGAACTATGAGGTCTACTTTTACACCTGCTTGACTCGCTTTATAAAGTGCACGGATAACATCTTCATCAACTAAAGAGTTGATTTTTGCGATGATTTGACCATTTAGACCCTGTCTTGTTTCATTATGAATGAGAGAAAGTATTTTTGGTTTTATCTGAGAAGGTGCCATATAGAGTTCATTGAGTTTTCCTTTTTTACTAAAACCAGTTAGAAAGTGAAAAAATCGTGTAAGGTCATTGGTAATCTCATCCTTACTTGTCATATAAGACATATCTGTATAAATCTTTGCCGTTGAGGGGTTGTAGTTTCCTGTACCTAAGTGTGCATACTGTTTGAGTTTTCCATTTTTTCTTCGCGTTACAAGTGTCGCTTTAGCATGAACCTTAAACCCTTTAATACCGTAGATAACATGAGCTCCTGATTTTTCTAGTGCTTTTGCCCAAATAAGGTTGTTCTCCTCATCAAAACGTGCCTTTAACTCAACCATAACGGTGACTTGTTTACCACTCTCACTCGCTTCCATCAGTGCTTTTACTATAGGAGAATTTGTACCAGAACGATAGAGTGTCATTTTGATAGAAACAACATCAGGGTCTTTACTCGCAACCTGAATAAACTTCACAACAGGATCAAAGCTCTCATACGGATGATACATAAGCACATCTTGTTTCTCTAATGTTGTAAAGATACTTTCATTTGAGTCAAAGGGTGGTAAAACTTTTGGTTTAAAAGGTGCTGCTAGGAGGTGTGCAAAGTTTTTGTTACCCACTATTTGCCAGAGGCTAGAGAGATTTAAATAAGTGTGAAACTTGTAAATATCATCTTTGTAAACATTCGTATGTCGGTTAAAAAAGTTAATGATTTCATCATCGGCGTTTGAGCCAACTTCAAGACGAACCATCTCTCCTTTTCGACGTAGTTTTAGACCCTCTTCTAGAATTTCCATAAAGTCATCAGCTTCCTCTTCTTCGATGGCAATATCTGCATTTCTTGTTACTCTAAACGCAGCATACTTTAAAAGAGTAAAGCCTGGAAAAAGATCTTGTACATGTTGTGCCACTAAAGATTCAATGGGAATATATGTTCCATTTTCAAGTTCTACAAATCGCTCTAAAACACGAGGCACACGGATGAGACCAAAACGCTGTATAGATTCATCATCAAGGTCTTGAAGCTTGACTATAAGACCAAAACTGAGGTTGTTGAGGTGTGGAAAAGGGTGTGTAGAGTCGATAGCAATAGGAATGATAACAGGATAAATGTTCTCATTAAAAAATTGCTTGAGTTTATGTTTTTCTTGTATATTTACTTCATCATAACTTTTTACACATACACCCTCATCTTCAAGCTTTTTGAGTATCTCTGTACGACAGTGCTCAACAACTTGTTGCTCTTGGTGTAGATATGAGCGAATTTCACGAAGTTGCTGTAGAGGTGTGAGTTTATCAGCACCAGAGACTATGATACCAGCAGCAAAAAGTTTTTTAAGCCCTGCCACTCGAATCATATAAAACTCATCTAAGTTTGTTCCATAAAT
>NZ_JAEMVB010000026.1 GCF_029215995.1 Sulfurimonas sp. SAG-AH-194-L11 | reverse complement strand
ATCAAAGAAAGCCTCTCTCTTATCTTCATAGGTAAAATCAAGATAATGACTGATAACTTCCCCTTGATAATGTTCTAAACAAAAATCTGCTAAACGACTATCTATTTTACAATTTCGCATCATTACATGGAGCATTAAACTTCGTGTATCGTGTGGGGTTAAAGTTTTTCCGTTAAAAAACTCAATTTCTGATAATGACATTAACTTACTCCAATAATCAGCAACAGAGGAATATCTTAAATTTGGAAATAGTTTTCCACTTTTTACACTTTTAAAATACTCTAAACATTCCTCTGGGATTGGGTAGTGATAATCTTCCCTTGTTTTAGTGATTTCAGCAGGAGAAATGATTAGATTTTTTTCTAAATAAATATCTTCTCTTGTAAGTTTGAGTAATTCTCCGTATCTGTGAGCAGTTAATAGAAGTAGATATAGATAAGCATTAAGTTCGTTTTTTAGTGTCTCCTTGGGTTTATATAACCCTATTCCTTTGTATAATTTCCTTACTATTATTAAATTATCTTCTGTTGTTCTTTTAGAAATCTTTTCTTTTTTATTTTCTTTGTGTCGTTGTAGTAAAGATGCTGGATTTGTATCAACTTCTCCCCGTCTCATTGCTTCTTTAAATATTGGATTGAGTATCTTTTTGAGTTGATTGTGTTGTGTTGCTCCTGTGTGAGAAATAGACTTTAAAATATCGTCTAAATCTGTATAAGTGATTTTAGATAATTTTTTCCAACCTAATGATTTTCTCATATATTTATTATAAAACTTTAAATAATTTTTTGCTGTTGTATCTTCTCTCCACTCTTTTTTTATTATCTGTATTTTATATCTTTCGTCAAAATAATAATCAAGATTTTTAGTTTGAGAATTAAAAGGGTCTTTCCCGTCAGTTAGTTGTTTTTTTACTTCCTCGTTGAGTGTGATAAATGCCTGATATTCAGTTCTACAATTAAAAAGTTTAGTAAAGTTTTTTAATGGATAAGTTTTACCTAAATATTTAAAACGAACCATAATAGCAGTCTCACCGTTTTTAAGTTTTTTTGTTGTGATACCACTATAAGTTTTTTCTTCTTTTTTCTTTGCCATGTTTCAACCTTTAAAAGATTATAGCAGTATATGAATTAAATAGCCCTTTTTTATACACTTTACTATGTATTTTATTGACTTTAAATGTATTTATTTAGAAAATATATTTGACTAAAACCCTTAAATAGCATAGTAATCAGGGGTTTATAGTGAAGTTAGTATAAAAACCCAAACAACCATAGGGGAATCTTGTTTCCATGGCCAATCTCTACATCATCATAAGCTATAAAACTATTCTCTATGTCTTTTATTTGAGAAAAACTTTTATTTCTTCCTCCAACTTCAAATAAAAACTTATTTTCAACTAAAAAATCACCTTTTACAGGATATGTGACATTATAATTTTGACTAAGAGTATTTAAAAAAAATGTTTCCCTTGCTGTACCTATCTCTGATTCTGCTATATTTAAAAGGTTTGTATTGTCTAGGTATATTTTTTCAGGTTTTTCAAGCTGTTTTAGCCCCTTAGATGATGACTTCATAAGAAGTTTTATTATTCCTGCATCTTCTAGTTTTATAAAGTACTCTTTTAGTGTTCTTCCATCACCAATTTCTAATGTAGTTTTGAGTTTTTCTATCACTGGCACAAAAGGAACACTTTGCATAATTATTTTTAAAAGCATTTTTAATTTTTTTATACTATTTCCATCTAAGCTAGGATATACAAATAAAAGATCACTTGATATTGATATATTAATATTTTGTTCTAACATGTCAAAAAACACATCATCATCATTTACATCTAAATAATATGGATAATACCCGATTTTCAAATACCTTTTAAAAGCTGGAATAATTCTTTTATCAGATTCTTTTAATTTAGAAATTATCTCAAATGCTATCTCAGTATGGTTGCTTAATATATCTTCAATCTTGAGCTTTGGTAACTCTATATCTAGTTCTAATTCTAAAAACTCCTTAAAACTCATACCATGCATAGTTAAGATATGTGCCCTTCTGCTTAAGTCATGGCTACCCTTATTAATCTCCAATGTAGAACTACCAGATGCAATAATTTGAAGATTTTCAAATGAATCATATATACTTTTTAACTCTTGCGACCAATTTGTATATTTATGGATCTCATCAAAACAAAGAAGTTTACCACCGACTTGCTCAAACTGCTCCGCAATTTCATACATTGACAATTCACCAACAATAAAACTATCCATACTGACATAAAGAGATTTCTTATCTTTATGTAATTCCATATATTGTGCTATTGTAGTTGTTTTACCAATACCTCTTTGCCCTGTTATAATAGTTAAACGATGTTTTATTTTTCCCTCTTTAATAAAATATCTTTGATAAGGAAGATTTTTTCTTTGAAGAAATTTTTTTGATTCTATCACTAGTTTTGTTATCATAGTGTGTTCCTACATTTACTTGTAAAGAGTAAAATTAAATAAGTTTTTAGTAACTTATTATATCTAAAATAAAAGTATCTCAATACCTATTTCTATATACAAAATAGGTATTAAGATACTTTTTATATAATTCTAAACAAAGTGTAGCATATTTAAGTGACTAAAGAGGTGACCAATTCGTCACCATTTTTGCTGAAATTGATTTAAGATGATAGTACTTGCTATAGTGATAATCGTTATATAGGTGTTGTTTGAGGTTACTTGACAATACTTTAAGGAACTTGAAAAAATCATATTTTTTAAGTTCTCCCATCCGCACCACACTTTTAAATTTCAACAATAATATTACCAAACACAAAACTTACCATTCTATAACTAGATTCCTCTCCAGACACTCTTTTCATCAACACCATTATGACACTCTTTCTTAAGTAAAAACTTTCCATTTCCAGACTGATGATGATTTACTATAAAGTAATTGTATGCTGTATAACTCTTTTTTGGTACTTTAGAGTTTTTACGAGAAAAAACATTTTTGAGTTGTAAATATTTTGCCTTATAAGAAAAACATACATCACCCACAAGAGATTTAGCTCCTGTTGTATACGAATCTTTACCCCTAAAATGTACTATCTCGTAATCTTTGCTTTTTGTACTTACAATTTTAATGTTACTCAGTTCAAAACCAGCATCATATTTATTATATATTGCACCACCTGCTATGTATGCTGTGAGGTTTTTTACTCTAGGTAAGGTAGCATTTGTTTTATTTGTAGTAATTAAATTCTCATCATTACCAAATTCCATTGCTGATGAGTCGTGATTATTTTTACTTGCAACATTTTTTTGGATTATAAGAACATTTTTTACCTCTCCACGGTAGCCTAAATCGACATCAAGAGAATCATCACTCGCATTGTAGATGTACAAACCATCTATGTTAACACTACCACCCCATATCTCTAGTCCATCATCTCCACCACCAATAATAGCAATATTTTTAATTATCGTTCCATCACCCACACCAGCTAGAGAGAGTCCATTAAGCTCTTTATCTTTTTTGACTTCAAACCCTGTGTGCTTTATCACTACATACTCAAGTACTCCTGAGCTATCATGATCATGTTCATGTGTTTGACTTCCAAAGGATATAGACTCATCTGCTTCATATTTATTCTCTTTATAGTGTGTATATGCTCTACCAGCTACTACTAAACCACCCCATTCCCCAGGAGCACTTTCATTTTTGGAGAATCCATGTAAATCTAGTTGTGAAGTAAATACTATAGGTTTATCTTCTGTCCCCTTGGCAATAATCTTAGAGTCACTTGTAATAACTAAAAATGAGTAGAGGCTACAACCTGCTAATGTAGTTCCCTCTTCGATACTCAGAGTAGCACCATCTCTTACCACTACTCTTCTATCTATTCCATAAACTTTTGAAGCGAAAAGTTTCATATCTGTAGATATAATATTTGGGAGTCTCTCATCTATAACAGTTGCATCACAATTACCTGTTTGAGCATTTAGGTTTACTATAAATAATAACGATGACAAATAAATATATGCATTTTTTAAAATCATTTAAGGAGTATCCTCTTGTAGTTTTTTGGGGATTGTACCTCTCCTTTATTACATTAGTATTACTTAGTTACTCTTCTTGCTTAAATGTAGAGTCTAACTTTATTTATTTAATTTGGGAAGTATAATTTCCTGCTAAAATACGAAAAAATTATTAGGGGAACGAAAAATATGGCTGAGCAAAAAACAAAACGATATTTAGAACTACAAATGGAAGAGCTAAAAGCAGCTCATGCTGATAATATCGCACAAAACCCTACTGAGAAAAAAATAAACCCTAACCACAATGCTAAAAATGCAGCTATCGCTGAGATGTATAATGATGCAGCAGAGTATGAAACAGATTTAAAAGCCTTTGAAGATGAGCTCTTTTTAGTAAATAAACACTCTTTTAAAGATATGGCAGATGAGATGCATAAAGCATTTCCAAAAGAAAAAGATAGAGACTTTTTAGCAGAACTTAACACTATCATAGAACTTGGATGGACAGACTTAGTTGAAGTTCAAAAAACACACCCACAGGAGCAACTTGACCTCATTAAAGCAACCGACTTTACTGAGATGATAGAGGTTTTTAACGCTATGTTTCCTGAGTATGAGGGTGACTTTGAAGCAGAGGCAAGAGCTCTCTTAAACCAAAGATGGGAACGTCTTATAAACATCAAAAAAGAGCATATCAAACAAGAGTTATATGAGATAAATACTTCAGGCTTAAAAGCAAAGTATGTAAAGAGAGTTTATCAAAAGTATCATGGTCTTGTTTAAGACCATGATATTAGTACTTATTTAGCTTCAAAAACTACTTCATCTAAAGAAAAATCACTTAATCTCTCTAGCATCCATTCACGAACCTTAGGATTCTTATCTACATAAAAATAAATCGACCCACCATCTTCATCATTTCGGATGAGAAGACTCGTCTTATTTTGAGACTCCCAATCCACTAAACTACTATACTCAGTATACTCTTTGTCTATCACAAAACTTTGAAGTGTTATCTCTTTTTCAAGAGAGTAAAATAGAAATCTTTTTGCAGCGATTTTATCTATATCTACTGGAGTATCAGAACTTAAGTTATAAAGATTGTACTCAAACTTTTCAAGAAGTTCAGAGATAAACTCTTTTGTCCAAGTAAGCACTTTTTTCATACACTTTTTAGTATCAGGATCTAAGTTGTCTCTATCAAGATAGCTTGTATTGTAATCTTTACAGATGTTACTATAGTCTATTCCTATTCCAAGTATACTCATCGCTTAAGCTTCTTGTATTACTTTTACTTCATTTCCAATAGCGATACCACCGTAATCTATAGGAGAAATGATCAGTCCACGTTGTTTTTCAAGAAGTTCAGGAAGTTCAGGAGCAAAAGCATAAAGATAACGGTAGTCTTCACATAAACCTTTGACTTCAAAAAGTACTTCACCTATCTCAAGGATAGAACCCGGTTTTAAATGATACAAATCAACATCAATAAAAATATCTTCCATTAAAACACCATCACCAAGAACAAGTTCAGCTTCTTCAATGATATCATAACTCTTTTTAGAGACTAAAACCATTGTAAAATCATCACCATTTTCATAATCACGACTTCCTACGATACCACTCGCATCACAATCAAAATCATCACAAGCCATTCTATGACCTGCACGTATCATATCTGGCATAGTTATGTATAAATTTAATACTTTTCCATTTTCCATATTTTTTCCTTTTTTCATAAGTTTATAATTGCGGGATAATAGCATAAAAGAGCTGACTATCCTTGTAGATTCGTTTTTAAGTTTTATCTTTATAATAATCCTAAGAGTGCTACAAAAAGTACAGGTGGCGTTATAACAAGTCCTACTTTCATGTACTCTATCCAGCCAATTTTTACACCCTTTTGAGCGAGTACATGTAACCAAAGAAGCGTTGCAAGAGAGCCTATAGGTGTCATCTTTGGCCCAAGGTTTGAGCCTAAGATATTTGCATAAACTAGTGCTTCATTCCCAACATACCCAACTTTATCAATGGCAATATCCATAATCATAATCGTAGGCATATTGTTCATAACTGAAGATATAAACGCAGACAAAAAGCCTGTTCCTATGATAGCTACAGTTCTCCCGTGTGTTTGAAGCTCTACTATCCATGAGGCGATGATGTCAGTAAGTCCTGCATTTTTAAGACCATAGACAACAACATACAGTCCTATACTAAACCATACTATCTGCCATGGTGCATTTTTTATAGTCTCTAGTGGTTTTACTGCTTTATAGTAATTTGCTACTGCTAAAAAGACAAGTGCCCCACCTAGAGCAAAAACAGAAATAGGTAAATTATAAAAATCTCCTATAAAATACCCACCCATTAGAAGTGCTAAAAAAGCCCAAGAGAGTTTGAACATTGTTTGATTTTTTATGACACTTGAAGCCTCTGGGAGTGCATCTACATCTACTTTGAGTGGAATATCCTTTCTAAAGTAGATAAATAACACTACAATAGATGCAATGATTGAGAGGATGTTTGGCAAGAACATATTTTTCATGTACTCTACAAAGCCTATGTCAAAGTATCCAGCTGTCACAATGTTTGTAAGGTTAGAGATAACTAAAGGGTTTGAAGCACTATCGCCTATAAATCCACCTGCCATAAGAAATGCAAAAATTGCGAGTGGTTTCATCTTTAAGTACTTCATCTTTGCAAGTAAAATCGGTGTCAGAATAAGTGCCGCTCCATCATTTGCAAAAAATGCTGCAACTAAAGCCCCAAGCAGTAAAATGTATATAAAAAGTTTTACACCATTTCCTCCACTGAGTTTAGCCATCTTTATAGCCGCCCACTCAAAAAAGCCTATCTCGTCTAAAACCATGGAGAGGATTATGATACCGATAAACGCGAGTGTAGCATCCCAAACTATGCTTGTAACTGTAAGTACATCATCTAAACTCACAACACCAATGAGAACTGCTATTACCGCACCAACAACGGCAGAAGTACCTATCTGTAAACCACGCGGTTGCCAAATAATGAAAGTGAGAGTCACTAAAAAGAGACTAAATGCTAAAATCATAAATATTCCTATATATTAAAGTGATGAAACTATATCTAAATAATTTCATTAAATCAATATATCTTGATATAGTTATATATTTTAAAGTTTTTGTGAGATAGTATAGAGAAAGTCGTGCATATCAAAGTAGCCAATCATCGCTTCAAACATCATTCGTAAAAAAAGTTCTGTGAATACGAAGATGAATATAGCAATGAAAACAGCATGGCGTTTACTAATAAAACGATAGGAAAAAGTTTTTATCTCTAAACGCCAATGCCATAAAAAATATGGCAAAGCTAGTGCAAAGATGTAGTAAAATAAAGCGAGTATATCTTGCGCTATAAAGGTGTTAAAAGTTAAAAATTTCCACATCGTTTAGTTTTTACTACTTACTCTGTACTTTACGAGAGAAAAACTCTTTTGGATGAGAACATACTGGGCATTTCTCAGGTGCTTTTTTACCATAGTGAACATGGCCACACACTTCACATATCCAAGCCTCTTCTTCATCACTAGTAAACTCATGACCCTCAGTTAAACGAGCAAGTAGTTCACGGTACATTTTTTCATGTTCTACTTCAACTTTTCCTATGTTTTTGAACAGACGTGCTGCTTCTTTATGTCCCTCTTCTTTTGCAATCTCTGCAAAATCAGGGTACATAGTAAGGTTTTCATAACTCTCACCAGCGATTGCATCGTTAAGATTTTCAATAGTATCTCCCCATGACTCTTCACTATTGTTACTCATACGGTTATGAAGTGCAAGTTCAAGTTTAGCATGCTGTTTTTCATTATCTGCAGCACGTTGGAAATGTGCAGCGATATCACGATAACCCTCTTTTTGAGCCACTTTAGCATAGTACTCATAACGGTTACGCGCTTGAGACTCACCAGCAAATGCTTTGAGAAGGTTTACAAGTGTTAAATCAACTGTGATTTTATTCATAGCTTGTCCACAACAGTGAAGTTCTCCACCACCTACTTCTTGAACCTCAACAACATTACCACATTTTTCACATCTATAACTTTCATATTTTTTCATGATTTACTCCTTGTTTTATTATACTCAGGCACTTATGGTAACTCTTTTATAATTTAAATAAGCTTTAGTATATCAATATATCTTGATATATTAGTTATAATATGCTAGACTTCTGAAATAAAAGGAAAATAGATATGGAAATGTTTTTAAAAAGTGTTGCCGCCTTAAATGATGAGACACGTGTTTTAATGCTTCGTTTTTTAGAGGAGTATGGTGAGTGCTGTGTTTGTGACCTTCAAAACTCCTTAGAAATGATTCAGTCGCGTTTATCAAGGCATCTTAGGATTCTTAAAGAGGCAGGATTTATTAAAGTTGAGCGTAAAGGGACTTGGGCTTACTACTCTATTCGCACACCTTTAGATAGGTTTCGACTTGAGGCATTAGAGGAGATAAAGCACTTAGATATCTCCTTACCAAAACTGCAAAAAATATCACAAAATGGAGAGTGTAAAGTATGAGTAAAAGTAAAAAAAATGTACTGATTTTATGTACTGGAAATAGTTGTCGTTCCATTATGGCAGAAGCAGTCATAAATGCAAAACTAGGTGAGTGTGTCTCTGCGCAAAGTTCAGGAGTGAGTGCAAGTGGAGTAGTAAATCCTGTCGCACAAGAACTTTTAGAGTCACATGGTTTATGGAAAGATACATATCACTCTAAAGTCATAGAGAGTGTTCTAAACACTCCATTTGATCTCATTGTAACAGTTTGTGACAATGCAAAAGAGAGTTGTCCAATATTTCCAAAGGCTGTTAAGACCATCCACATGGGTTTTGAGGATCCTAGTGGTAAAGACAAAGCAGACTATATCAGAGCATTAGAACTTATAGAGTCAAATTTACTCCCTCTAGTTCGTAAAGAGTTGTGTGATTAATCATGTGGTATGAACTCACACACCATTTTATCTACGACAGTGTCGGCTTAAACGGTAAGTTAGCACAAGCGAGTCACTTTTTTATCTACGATACTGCTAAAATTTGGTTTTTACTTGTCACTATCATCTTTGCTGTCTCATTTTTGAGAACATGGTTTAACACCGAGTATGTTCGTGCACATCTTCAAGGAAAATCGGCTCTATATGGGCATACAGTAGCCGCTTTATTTGGGATAATTACCCCTTTTTGTTCTTGTTCAGCGATTCCTCTATTTTTAGGATTTATTCAGGCGAGGATTCCTCTAGGAGTCACTTTCTCCTATCTTATATCAGCACCGATGAACAACGAGATAGCAATCGCCATGCTCTTTGGACTCTTTGGGTTTAAAGTTACAGCGATTTACATAGTCTTTGGGCTTTTTGTTGCTATTTTGGGTGGATTTATTATAGGAAAGCTAGGACTTGAAAAAGAGATACTCATGGATGTAACACCTCTCGAGTCAGAACTCCATGCAAATATGACAAAACTAACATTTCAAGCTAGAATCAAAGAGGCATGGGAGTATACCTATGACATCTTTAAAAAGATTTATATATATGTGATGCTTGGTGTAGGTCTAGGAGCTTGGATACATGGATATGTACCAACTGACTTTATAGCCACTTATGCAGGAGAGGGAAATCCCTTTGCCGTTGTTATAGCTGTACTTATGGGTATACCAATGTACTCAAATGCAGCAGGAGTAATGCCTCTTGTAGAGGTACTTACAAATAAGGGCATGCTACTTGGAACAGCACTCAGTTTTATGATGGCAGTCACAGCACTTAGCCTTCCAGAAGCGATGATACTCAAAAGAATCATCTCACTCAAACTCATAGCAATCTTTTTTGCTATTGTTGGAAGTGGGATTATTGCTATTGGGTATCTTTTTAATTTTTTACTATAAGGAAACAGTATGATAAGCAGAATAATACGAGCAATAATAGGTTTAGGTTTAATAGGATATGGCGTTTACAGTGGAAATATTTGGTTTTATTTAGGAGCTTTACCACTTATTACGGCCATCATAAACTGGTGTCCCATAGAGAGTAAGGTAGGTGGATGTGACCCAGCGAGTGGTTGTTGTTCTCCAGAAGAGTGTGCTACTCCTACTCAAGCATCACCCACAAAAGAGTCTCTCGTAACAGGGCTAAGTAAACCTACAACACCTAACTTTACTGTCGGTGGATTTTCAGCACAAAAACCAAGAAAGATAGAAATCTTAGGAACGGGTTGTGCAAAGTGTATCACCTTAGAAAAAGTAGTACAAGATGTCATCAAAACCTTAGAGGGTAACTTTGAAGTAGTAAAAGTTCAAGACATTCAAAGCATCATGGCTTATCAAGTGGTAAGTACTCCGGGACTTGTAGTTGATGGTGAAGTCAAAAGTACAGGAAAACTTCTATCTCAAGAAGAGGTTCGTAAACTCTTAAACGAGAGATAGAAGATGTATCTTTACACTCTCATGCTAAAATACGACATATATTTTACAAAGGTTTACTATAAATGAATGATTTTTTTAAATACGGTGAAAAGGTTCCCGGCTATGATGTTCGAGTTATAAACGAACGAGAAGCTCGTGCTGCTGCTGGAATACTCTTTGCCATTGGACTTCTTAGCCTTACAAATGCAGTGATGTTAGGTCATGGCGTTGTAACTCGCTACTTTATCTCTTTTTTCACTTTAGATTTTCTCATCCGAGTGATAAACCCGAGTTACTCTCCATCTATGCTTATGGGACGTTTTTTTGTGCAGAACCAAAAGCCTGAGTATGTAGGTGCTACTCAAAAAAGATTTGCTTGGAGTATTGGACTGCTTTTAGCCCTGCCTATGTTTTACTACCTAGTCATAAACTGGCAGCCAAACCCCATAAAAGTTTTCATCTGCATACTCTGTCTTTTTTTACTCATAGCTGAGTCTGCATTTTCAATCTGTTTAGGGTGTAAAATCTACAATCTCGTTATGAAAAACAGTTCTAAATACTGCCCCGGTGGTGTATGTGAGGTTCAATTTAAAGAGAAGATACAGACTTTTAACCCTGTGCAAAAAACCATAGTCTCTATCAGTTTTATCTTGCTTGTATATGCAGGGTATTCATACTTTTACAAACTTGAGAACAAAACATTTTTTGGTCAAAATGTAGCCCTAAAAATGATGTCAGCAGATGAGCTCAAAGCCCTTGAAGAAGCCGAGTATCAAAGAGAAGCTGCCGAGTTTGACAAAGATGATGACTTTTAAAACTCTTTAGTCACTATGAAGAGTCACACTCAGAGTATGGCTCTTATTTGGTGCTATTACTCTAAAGTCATCAAATGCATTAGCAGTCTCTATGCAGACAAACTCTTTATAAGTATCTGGCCTCATCCCACTCATATTTGAGCCTTTTTCTATCCAAGGATTCCAGATAACTGCTGAGGCAGACCCTACTGCGTTTAATCTTATTTTTCTCTCTTTATCTGCCAAAATTATCTCTGTATCAATCCCATGGTAGACTCTATCTATCTCTGCATTTACCTTTACTAAAGCCTTTTGTACTTGCGTTGTACCTGTAAGTGTATCTATGTAGACCTTCTCTTCTAAACCACTTATAACAACATCATCTATATGTGAGACACTAAAGTAAGTGTGCAGTGCCTGCGTTATCATAAACTCTTTTGTGTCTAAGTTCTTTGTAATCATCTCAATAGTTAAAGTATCAGCGATACTAAACACTACATCAAGTTCAAACTTATAGTCCCAAATCTCTCTACTCTCTTTTGTATCACAAAGGCGTAAAATAAGCTCTGTAGTATCTTCATCTATCTCTTTTAACGCGACGAAAGTAAACATAGCAGCCCGGCTAAAGCCATGTGCAGGCATACTCTTATCAAGCACTCCAAAACGCGGCCAACAGATAGGAACACCACCACGAATAGCCTTACCCTCTTCAAAATAACTACTAGGGCTTAACCAAAGCATATCTTTTTTATCTTTGCATTTGTACTCAAAAATATGTGCGCCTTGAAGGGCTACTTTTGCAGAAGCTGTTTTGTTTTTTACTTCTATGTATGTAAAACCATTCTCTAATTTTTTAAACATTTAACACTGCTTACACCAGACACTTATTTTATGACCTTTGAGTCCATAAAAAAGGATGACACTATAAGAGATGATGCCGTAGAGATATGCCTCTTGCATACTTCCACCAAGTTCTGCTAGTTTTCCAAAAGCTAGTGGAAGTAGTGCTCCACCTGCTATTGCCATGATTAAGAGGGCTGAACCTTTTGCTGTGTGTTTTCCTAAGTCTTCTAAGGCTAAAGGCCAAATAGTTGGCCAGACAAGAGCATTAGAGAGTCCCAGCAGTGCCACAAAAGTCACACTGTCTGGAAGTGTTGCTATACCACTCCAACCCCATAGTATCTCAGATAGTGAATGCTCAGTTGTAGAGCTAAACGCCACTCCTATAAGTAAAGTTATACCTAAGATAGCAGAGCCTGTAAGTGCTTTTTCTTGAGAGAGGTACTTAGGTATAAAAAAGACTCCAACAAGATAAGAGATAACCATAAAAACCATAGTGTATGAGGTCAAAGCTGTAACATCTACTAAACCTAAACTCTGTGCATAGAGTCCAATAGTATCTCCCGCTATAACTTCAATCCCTACATAAAAGAAAAGTGCAATCGCACCTAAAACAACACGAGGAAAACTAAAAATAGAACTCGCATCATACTCATCTTCTATAAATTTCAACTCCTCTAGTGGTGAAAAGTGAACAAACATAGCTAGCAGAAATAGAGCAAGTGCCATCACTCCATAAGGTACTATCAGCTTTTGAGCAAGTGTATCTATCTGCTCAGCTGATAAATCTTCAACAGAACCGATACCTGAAAAAATTAAAACAGAAAAAACGATAGGAGCTAAAACACCGGCACTCTTGTTGATAAGCCCCATAATACTTATGCGCATTGCGGCACTCTTTATAGGACCTATTAAAACTATGTAAGGATTTGAAGCAGTTTGAAGGAGTGTAAGCCCAGAACCTAAGGTAAAAAGTGCTACTAAAAAGAAGATAAACTCTGCGTTTAATGCAGCGGGAATAAAGAGTAGGCTTCCTATAGACATCATAACAAGTCCAAGACTCATACCATTCTTGTAACCCGTTTTATCAAGTAAGTATGCCATTGGCAGAGCCATAACAGTATAAGCGATATAAAAAGCGAAAGTAACAAAGAGGGCTTCAAAGTCACTCAGAGTACAGATGACTTTTAAAAAAGGGATTAAAGAGCCATTGAGCCATGTTACAAAACCAAATATAAAAAAGAGTATGCCTATTATCATCATAGGGACAAAACTCGATTTTTTATCCATTTTTAAGTCCTTCTAGGTATTTTGCCACACCATCCTCTTCGTTTGTGTGTGGCAGTACTATTTTAGCTATATCTTTAACTTCAGGCTGTGCATTTTTCATAGCAACTGAAGTTCCTGCTAACTCAAACATCCCCATATCGTTAAAATTATCCCCAAAGACTGTGAGATTATCAAGTTCAAATCCCATAGCTTCACTTACACTTTGTATGCCATATGATTTATCTGCTTCTTTATTGAGTATGGTTAAAAAGTAACAGCCTGTATAGGTTTCAGGAGCTAAGATATACTTCACACTCTCTCCAAATTTTGTCAAAAAGTGTTCGTGTAGTTCTCTAAGTAACTCCTCTTCACCCATATAGACTATTTTAAAATTCTCTTCTTTACCTCTAATGCCATCTTCTACTTGGATATTATCAGCACTCGAGTAACGAGTGAGCACCTCTCTTTGGTATCTATTTAAAACCTTGTCATGCACAAAACTCTCTCTCAAATTTTTGGCATCTTCTAGAGCTAATACAAAAGGATAAATCCCAAACTTCCAACCCTCTTCTATGATGGTATCTGTTGCATCTCTCCCTAAAGTTTTTGTAGCGATGATTTTTTTATCCATGGTAGCTATGAGTGCCCCATCAAGTAAGATCATCGGTGCATTTATCTCTACACCTTGTAAAAACTGTGCTGTTTTCATGTAAGTTCTAGCAGTAGCTATGCTTACAATAGAGTCAGTTGCATAAGAATTCCAGATTTTTTTAGTATAATCACTTACAGATAAATCATTTTTTAAAAATGTATGGTCTAAGTCTGTTATATAAATATTTTTCATAAAAGAATTATATCTAAAAGGGGTGTGAATGGAGAGTCGTAAGTTAGCTCTTGTAAGTGGTGCTAGTTCTGGAATCGGTAAAGCGATAGCTCTTAGACTATTATCTTTAGGCTACTCTGTTTTAGGCTTAAGTCGGACATCTAGTATCTCAGATGAAAACTATGAGCATTATAAAGTAGATTTAAGTGAGGAGAATCAGACTGCTCTCCTATGTCAAGAACTCAAGAAAAAAGATGTTTTTATACTCATAAATGCAGCTGGATTTGGCAAGTTTGAACCCCACGAAGAGCTGAGCTCTAAAACCATAATAGATATGACTTTTTTAAACCTAACAGCTCCTCTCTTACTCACAAACGCCACTCTAAGAAGTTTAAAAGCAGATGATGGTTATCTCATAAACATCAACTCCATTGAAGCCATCAGAGCGAGTAAGTTTGCAGCTGTTTACTCCGCTACAAAAGCTGGACTCAAAGCTTTTAGTGATGCACTCTTTGAAGAGACTAGAAAGAGTGGACTTAGTATCACTAACATCAATCCCGATATGACTGAGTCTGCATTTTATAATGATCTTCGTTTTGATGTCAGCAAAAAAGAGAATGAGAAGTTACTCAGTGAAGATATCGCTGATAGTGTCGAGCATATACTCAGGATGAGAAAAGGTGCAGTTGTAAGTGACTATACCATTAGAAGTTTAAACTTTGGGATAAGTAAAAAAAAGTAGTCTAAGAATTTATATCTAGTTTTGAAGTATGCGGTGCTTGAGTCGCATTTAAAAAATTTAAGTTTTTCTTCATCTGAATCATTGATATGCGAGTCTCATCTTGAAGCCCCTCTACTAATAACTTTGCCTCTTCTACAAGACACAAAAGTGTATCTATCTCTTTTTTATCTGTAAAATTAGGTACACACTCCATCAACTTAGTAAATTTTTCAACATCCTTGAGGACTAATGCAAGTTGAAATTCTTTAATCCACACCTGCTGTCTCTCTCCATGCAGATAAAAGTTCTTTAAATACATGAGAAGACTCATCAATCTTTTCTGTACTATCTTTAAAGCCTGCTTCTGTAATCAGCTGAATTTGATAATTATATAAACCATCTAAGTATAAAGCGATATCCCCTTGCTTTATATCAAGTGAAGATAAAAGTTCTGTTATAACTGCAATAGAACGATTAATCCAATACATTTTCTTTTCTACATTTTTATCTTTTATCGCTTTTTTTGCTTGTGCATTAAAACGCAGTACCCCTTCATAAAGCATTTCAACCAATTTCATTGGTGATTCTATGTTTACATTATTTTGAGCATAAACACTGTGTGCTGTGTTAGTATACATGTTAAATCCTTTTATCATATATCGGTATATTTAGCATTTTCTTTACTAAAAAGTATAGACTTTTAGTTGTTACTTGCTGCATTTTGTAAATCAGTAAAAATATTTGATGTGTTATTAAATTGTGAAATAAGTAAATCATATGCTGCATACTGTTTTTTTAGAATTTCATATCGAGAATCTAATCTCTCAATTGCTTTTAACTTATTATCTTCTAAAGAAGAAATCTTTGCTGTTATTGTAGATTGGTAGTCTCCAAGTATTCCTGTTGATTTTGTATACTCATTACTCACAGCATACATCTCTGTAAACATACCTGTTACTGTAGTTGTTACACCATTTGCATTTGTATAATCACCGCCAGAAAACATAGCCTCTACATTTTTTCCATCATTCTTGATTTTATCTGTTATTATAGTAGTATCAAGTGAAAGTTTTCCAGACTTATCTACATCAAAACCAAACTCATACATACTAGCCACACCCTCACCAACATTACCAATTGTATTCTCTATAGCTCTTTGAAATGACTTAATCATACTGTCTCCGGAAAATATACCCTTTGCAGCACTATCAAGACTTGCTTGTGTTAGCTTAGACAATTCATCAATTAAATCATTATATTTTGTTACAAAACTATCAACTCTATCAAGTATGTTTTGAGTATTTTGAGATACACTTACTTGAGAAACTCCTAACTCTTGAAGTGTTATATCATAGCCTGTAATCAAATCTGTAACATTATTAGAACTACGGACAATAGCCTGCCCATTATAAGTAAAATTTGCATCAACACCTGTTTGCGCAGCAGTTAAACCTGTTGTTAATTTTGTACCTCCAGCTGTTGTTCCCCCATCATCTGATAGGTTCCCATCTGTGTCAGTGATTGTAATATCTTGTGTACTTCCAGTATCAGCAGAATTTAAAAAGAGTCTATAGTCTCCCGTAGCAATTTGAACGATAGTAGCATTTACCTTATCACCCGCGACAGTATTGATAGATGCTTTTAAATCGCTTAGTGTAGTTGTAGCATCATAATTAATAGTAAAATCAAGCCCATCTATATTTAAGTTCATACTACCTGCTGCAGTAGCTATAAGGTCAGTTGTAGTAGCAAAAGAACCTGACTGTTCTATCTGCTTTGTTGCAAGTTGTGTAACATCAAGTGTAAAGTCTTGTAAATCACTATTTGCAGCAGCAGTAACACTTGCAGAAGTACCAGTTACATCAACTGTTCTCTCATCAAAAAGAGCTGGTATTTTTAATTCATATACAGAATCATTAAAATTTGTTATCTTTGCATCTAATATCTCAAAAGCATTTTTCTTATCATTTTCAAAAGCTATACTTAAATCAATAGGAGTTATTTGAACAGCCTCATCTGAAGCTCGTAACTTATCCAATAAATCCTGTGTTAATATTCCTGACCCTGTACCTAATGCACTAACTCCCATCACAAATCCTTTTGTAAATAATCTTTTATAACTTTATATTTATATACTTACACTATCGACATATATTTTATAAACTTTAATGGTACTCTATTTGCTAGTCATTTATATGAATATACTCAAACTTATCGGTAGGAATAACCTACTCTTTACAAATGACCTTAGCACACTAGATGAAGAAATTGTACAGATAGTTTCACAATCATCTTTTTTAGTCCTTGGTGGAGCAGGAAGTATTGGACAAGCTGTAACAAAAGAGATTTTTAAACGCCAACCTAAAAAACTCCATGTTGTGGATATTAGTGAAAACAACATGGTAGAACTAGTTCGCGATATACGCAGTTCGTATGGCTACATTGATGGAGAGTTTGCTACATATGCACTCGATATTGGCTCCCTTGAATATGATGCTTTTATACAAGCTGATGGGAAATATGACTATATACTTAATCTCTCAGCCTTAAAGCATGTCCGCAGTGAAAAAGACCCCTTTACTCTTATGCGAATGATTGATACCAATATTTTCAATACAGATAAAACCATCAAGCAGTCCATAGAAAATGGAGTGAAAAAATACTTCTGTGTCTCAACAGATAAAGCTGCAAACCCTGTCAATATGATGGGAGCGAGTAAGCGCATCATGGAGATGTTTGTGCATCGTAACTCACTCAATATGGAAGTTTCAATGGCTCGTTTTGCCAATGTAGCGTTTAGTGATGGCTCCCTTTTACATGGCTTCAATCAACGCATAGAAAAAAGACAGCCCATAGTAGCTCCAAATGACATAAAACGCTACTTTGTTACACCTCAGGAGAGTGGTGAGCTCTGCCTTATGTCTTGTATATTTGGTGAAAATCGCGATATCTTTTTCCCAAAACTGAGTGCTGAGCTTAATCTCATCTCTTTTGCTGACATAGCAGTGAAGTATCTCAAAGAAAAAGGGTATGAGCCCTATCTGTGTAAGAGTGAAGATGAGGCAAGAGCACTTGTGCATACACTTCCAAAAGAGGGAAAATGGCCTTGTCTTTTTACAGTAAGTGATACAACAGGCGAAAAAGATTTTGAAGAGTTTTTTACTGAAAATGAAACTTTGGATATGGATAGGTTTCAAAACCTTGGTATCATTAAAAATGAGGCAAATTT
>NZ_JAEMVB010000025.1 GCF_029215995.1 Sulfurimonas sp. SAG-AH-194-L11 | reverse complement strand
ACTTAGTTTGTGTGCAGATGAAGTCTATTTATGATGGTGCTTTAGATATGTACAAGATTAAAAATAGTGTCTACCCTAGTACAGAAGAGGGTTTGAAGTTACTTACACAGACAGATAGTTACTTTAAAGATGGAAAAATGCCAAAAGATTCATGGGGTCAAGAGTTTATATATCTCAATAATGATGGCGATATTGAGCTTATCTCTTTAGGTGCTGATAAAAAAGAGGGTGGAAAGAACGAAGGAAAAGACATACGACTTAGTGAGTGTAAATAAGAGACGTGAAAAGAGCTTTTTCTCTCATAGAATTGATGATAGTTATAGTCATCATAGGAGTGATTTATACTCTTGCTGTGAGTAAACTCCAAAATGTAGGGACTCAAAAGCTCACTCCAAGTTTAAAAAATCTTAAAGAGTATCTTTTTACTTACATACAAGAGGATACAAAAGAGGTAAAATTACTCTGTCTTGATGCGTGTGAGAGCTGTAGTGTGTATGTTGATGGCGTTAAACAAGCCAAAGAGATAGACTCTTTTTTTGATGAGAGCATAGAGGTTTATAGATACGATTTTTTACAAGGTGCGGTGAGAAAAGAAGATGCAATTATTTTTAACGAAGAGGGGAGACAAGAAGATGTCTGTTTTTCATTGAGTGTGAGTAAAGATTTAGTCTCAGACCCACTTATAGTAGTTTTTAAAGAAAAAGCTTATGACTATACAACATATTTTACTCCTACAAAGGTATATAGTCATTTAGAAGAGTTACTAGAGGCTAAAGAGATTTTAGTACAAGAAGTAGCACGATGATTTTTAAGTATAAGGGCATTAACGCAGAGGGTAAGAGAGTAAAAGATAGAGTAGAAGCACTCTGTATCTCTGAGGCTAGAAGTAAACTCAAGGCGATTGGTGTTATATATACATCACTAGAAGAGGAGTCTCCTAGTATCTTTGAAAAGTTTGAATTTTCCACAAAGTATAAAATCCCACCAAAAGAGTTAGCTGCACTCTCTCGTGAACTCTCTATGTATATTCGTTCAGGTATTAGCATTGTTTCAGCGCTTAAGGTTGTGCAGTCTCACTATGACAGCAACAAAAAAATGAAACTATTTTTATCTACAGTTAGCACTCATCTTGATGAGGGACAGAACTTTTACACCGCGTTAGAGGCACAGACTATAGTAGAACTTCCCCCCTTTTTTAAAGAGTCTATTCGGGTGAGTGAGAGTGGAGGTATTTTAGATGAAGTACTCCTTGAACTCTCTCGTTTTTTAAAAGAGCAAGATAGGATTCATAAAGAGATAAAGGGTGCTTTTGCTTATCCTATGTTTATGATTATCATCTCACTTGTTATGATTGCTTTTATGCTGACTTTTGTTGTGCCTCAAATCACAGGTATATTTGAGAGTATGGATCAAGAGTTACCACTTCCGACACAGTTTGTAATTGCTGCTGGAGACTTTTTCTCCCAAAACTTCCAAACGATGTTAGGGCTTATTTTTCTTATAGTGGTTGTTTTTGTGACTTTAAAGAAAAAAGTCTATGCTTTTGCCTATGGTGTAGATAAATTCATGTTACGTTTACCGCTCTTTGGAAGTATAGCGATGAAGAGTGAGTTGGCACGTTTTGCATACATAGCTTCACTACTTACTCGTTCAGGTGTACCTTTTGTCCAGACTATAAACCTTAGTGCCAACATCTTAAACAACCGTGTTATAAAAGAGATTTTTGTAGCGGCAAGTAAGAAAGTGGTTGAGGGTAAACTTCTCTCTGCTGCACTCAATGAGTCAGGAAAGAAGATTGATATTGCCTTTATTCAGTCTATAGCCTTAGGTGAAGAGACTTCAGAGTTAGAAAATATTTTAACACATACCTCTGAGCTCTACTTTGAAGAAAATCGTGACAAAATCTCTCTTTTACTGACGCTCTTAGAGCCTGCTCTTATGCTCTTTGTTGGTGGAAGTATAGGTTTTATAGTAGCAGCGATGTTACTACCAATTTTTTCGATGAGTATTAGTTAATGCACAGAGCTCGTAGCGGTATTGCACTACTTATAACGCTGATGTTTGTTATAGTTATAACGGTGGCTATAGGGTATGGACTCAAACAGGTAAATGATGCGACAAAAGTAGTAAAAGAAGAAAAATTTCTCTATCAAAGTAATCTACTTATTGAAGATATTTTAAATATTTTAAAGAACTCAAGAGAGTTACAAGCTGCGGTTGAGAACAACTCTATCTCTGAGTTTAATTTACTTTTAACGCAAGCCTCTTTTATCCCTTTTGAATATAAGGGTGTTGAGATTTTACTGCATCTTAAAAGTGCTAGAGCAAAGTTTAATCCTGCGATGCTAAACAACATAAGATCTGAGTATTTAAAACAATACTTATCAAACTACAATATAAATACACAGTATGTAGAGATATTACGTGATAATATTGGAGGATTTAAAGCAGATAATAGCTATAATAGCACCATATTTGATGAAAATCCATACCTTTTTAGAGACTATATCGCTTCTGCCAAACATTTAGCCATTATAAATGAGTATTATACGCGTGAAAATAACGATAACTCTTTAGAAAATATAAACTTTAATAAACTTTTTTATTATAGTAAAGATACGAACATGAGCATCGATGTAAACTATGCTACACCAGAGGTGTGGGAGTTTATGCTTGGGTGCTCAAGAACTAAAGCAGAGCTTTTAAGTGCAGGTGGTGGCTACTATAGTGCAGATGAAGAGTTAAATCTAAATGAAGATGAGCTTCAGAGACTAGATAACTTTAAGAGAAGTTTTCTTGAACCAATAGTAGAGATAGAACTAGAGATAAGTGTTAATGGAGAGAATACTACAATGAGTTTTGAGTATGATATAAAAAAGAAAAAGGGGTCTAACTTTGCTTACGAAATTTAAACGCAGTGTTAATGCTGTTTTTTTAGACCCACTTCGCAGTGAAACTATTGTATGCGAGAAAGGGAAAAAGCTAGATATAATACTCTCACCAAGAATCTACTGGGTGAAGAAGATGACTCTACCTGTTTCTACTGTGAGAGAAGTGACAAAACTCCTGCCTTCTATATTTGAAGACTCTCTTCCTTTAGGACATTACTCCTACTATGCTTATAAACATGAAAATGAGTTTATTCTTTTTGCATATGAGGATAAAAAAATTCTTGATTTGATTGCAAGTAAGGGAATTAGTAGTGCAGATATAGGATCTATACATTTCGCTCAGACAGAGTTTGAAGACTTAGAGGGTGGGGTTAGGGTAACTGATAAAGAGAGTATGTACTCTAAAGATAGACTACTTGTTTTAGCACCAACTAGCTGGATAAAAGAGTCTAAAGAGTTAGACCTTGAGAATATAAGACTCTCAAAACACTCTATAAAACTCCAACAGTTTGGACATATAGTTGATAATAAAAGCCTTTATAAAATAGGTGGAATTTTACTTGCCTTTGCACTTATACTTATCATTGAAATTTTTGTTACAAATAGTAAAACGGATACAATAGAGCAAAAGAAAGAGGCTCTATTCGCAAAGTATAAACTGCAACCAACAATGTTTCAAAATAGGTCTACATATGATAAATATATGAAAATTTATAAAAGGCAGACAAAGCTTCGTGAGATAATAGCGTTTCTTTTGACAATGCCTCTAAAAGAGACACAGAAGATAACACTACTTGAGTACAAAAATAAAAAACTGTTTGTAAATATAAAGGGTGTTAAAAAAGAGAGTGAAAATAGATTGTTTTCAAAGTTGAATGAAAAAAATATTAAATATAAAACATCTTATAATGGAGATAGTATAAAAGTGGAGCTCAGTTTATGAATCAAGTAAATCCTCTTCATATAGGTGGACTCCTACTTGTAATGATAATGTTTTTATTCTTTGAATTGTCTGGTGCAAAAGAGGGACTTAAAGAGGCAAAGAGTGAGTTTCTAGTGAGTGAAGAACTAGCTATTGATTTACATGCGTTAAAGTCTGTCTATGCAGATACAAAAAAGATAAAAAATAGTATCAATCGTATTCTTGCAAATCAGAGTATTAAAAAAGCAAACCTAAGTGTTAAACGTGGAAAAAAGTTTATTCACATAAGTTCAAAAAGTGTTGATACAGAGGTCTTAAATAGACTTATGGATAAAGTTTTAAATGCCTCTTTTAACATTACTACATTAAAGATAAAGAGACTGAGTGAGACAAAAGCAAGTTTAGAGATGGAGATAAAATGGTAAAGAGAGTTTTAAAATTTTTAGCATATACACTTTTTTTTATTTTTGCTCTTATGGTGTTTATTCCTAAGTCTAGTGTTTACTATCTTTTAGAAGAAAAGATAAAGAACTTTGATGTTGTTATCTCTAAAGAGACTCTAAAAGAGAATATTTTTTCGCTTGGGGTAAAAAACTTAAACCTTAGTTTTAAAGATATAGAAGTGGGTGTTGTAGACGAAGCAGATATAGAACTACTGCTATTTTACAATAGACTACACTTTAAAAAGATACAGCTCTCTTCTTTGGTTAAAGCATACTTACCATCTAAGGTTGAGGAACTACAAATAACATATACAATTTTTAATCCTTTAGTCCTCAAAGTAGAGGGAAGGGGAGAGTTTGGTGAGATAGATGCCGCGTTTGACATACTCAAGAGAAGCTTGCGTGTACAACTTCATCCAACAAATATGATGCTAAAGAGATACAAAAAAAGTATGAGAATGTTTAAAAAATCTAAAGATGGAGTATATATTTATGCAAAATCTTTCTAATACTAAGTTTCTTCGCCCTATCACACTCTTGCTGATTCTTATATTAGTAGCAAAGATGATATCCATACTGCTTTGGTGGTATTTACCAAGTGAAGGTGTAGAACTTAATGGGCAAAAATCTTATGGAGCACACTATCAAAGAGTAGACTTTAAAAATATGCTTATAAAATCTAAAAGTAGACAAGCTCCACAAAGTACTGAAGTAACTAGCAAAGCATATAGTATAAACTCTCTTGTTTTAAAAGGATTGTATGGACGACGTTCAGAGGGCTTTGCAATAGTTGCAAAAAAAGCCTCTCCTAAAAAAACAACTATAATTAGTGTTGGTGAGGTATATGCTGGGTATAGACTAAAAGAGATAG
This sequence comes from Sulfurimonas sp. SAG-AH-194-L11, assembly GCF_029215995.1. Classification (GTDB taxonomy): domain Bacteria; phylum Campylobacterota; class Campylobacteria; order Campylobacterales; family Sulfurimonadaceae; genus Sulfurimonas. The sequence continues at coordinate 13,904 of NZ_JAEMVB010000025.1, read as the reverse complement.
AGTTAACACAGGTTATATTTACTAAATCGAATAAAGATTATGTTTTAGTTTTAGAGGATAAAGTAAGCAAAAGCAACTCAACTATATCTAAAGCATCTAAAATAGATAATACTTTAGATGATAGTACACAAAAAAGTGTTTCCAAAGAAGATATCCAAAGTTACTCCAAAGATCCGTCAAAAATTTGGAAAGACATTGCTATTGCACCACTTAAAAAGGCTGGTAAAATAGTAGGTTTTAAAGTAAACCGAATTAAAGCAGGTTCTAAGATGGCAAGTTTAGGGCTCAAAAAAGGGGATGTTATCATTAAAGCAAACAACATAGAGTTAAAATCTTTTAAAGATGCACTCAAGTTATACAATAAAATCGACACCATAGAGACTATATCCTTAGTCATTTTGCGAAATAATCAAGAGAGGGAAATAATTTATGAAATTCATTAAAATAGTACTTTTAACAACACTTTTAGTCTTTACACTCCATGCGAGAGAGCGGGTAAATGTAAACTTTTCAGATCTGCAGATAAATGATTTCATAAAACTCATCTCAAAAATCACACAAAAAAATATACTCATCAACAATAAGATAAATGGTACTGTAAACTTTGTAAGTACAACACCCGTCTATGATGATGAGCTTATTGGTATTTTAGTCTCTGTTTTAGAGTCTAAGGGTTTTACTTTAATCAAAAATGGTTCTCTGTATGAGGTCGTACGTTCTACTGAGGCTGCAAAACATAATGTGCTTGTAGTGCCAAAAGATAAGCGTTCTTATGGCTCTTTAATGGTAACACAAGTCATTAAAGTAAAGGCTGAAAATGTAGATATTGTAGCTGCAAAAGTACGTTATCTTATCTCTAAAACAGCAAAACTTATGACTATGAAAGAGAGTAACACAATGATACTCACAGACTATCCAAAAAATATAGCAACTGTTAAAAAAGTTATAAAAGATATAAACTCAAATACTCAAGCTATTGTAAAAATCATTCCAATTCAAAATGCTAATGCAAAAAAATTACAAGTAAGATTACTTGACATAGCTAAGTCTATTTTTAATGCAAAAGTAGCTTCTCAAACTGTTAAGATTATTTATGATGATAATATTAATGCACTTGTCCTTGTTGGCTTAGCACCAAATGTAGCTAAAATCCAATCTTTAATAGAAAAAATGGATGTTGAATCAAATGGAAGTAATAGTGTGGAGATATATGAACTGAAAAACTCTGATGCAAAAATAGTAGCTGCTACACTCAATGAGATTATTGCAAAGCAGGTTTTCTCAGACCCCTCTCTTAAACCAAATATCTCTGCAAGTGTAGAAATTAATGCCGTTATTGCCATCGGTGATCCTATAATTTTAAAAGGAATAAAACTCATTATTGATGAGCTAGATAAAGAAAAATATCAGGTTTATGTTCAGGCAAGGATTATTGAAATCAATAAAAGTAATACAGAATCAATAGGAATGAAGTATGGTTTTGATGTAGCTGTTCTTACATCGGAAGGACTTTACTCTTTAGCAACAAACTTCGGTGGAAATGCTATTGCTGGAAGTATAGGAGCTTCACTCGCAGGTACAGTAGTAGGTTCAGGGGCTACTCGTGGTTTTGCACTTGGAGCAACACTTGATTTTTTGGAAACAAATGGTGCCGCAAAATCAATCTCAAACCCTTCTATCCTTTGTGTTAATAATAAAGAATCATCAATTTATGTGGGTAGAACAATTTCTATCTCAACAGGAACAGTAACCAATACTGCTGGACTCAATGGTGTAACAAGTAGCTTTAAACGTGAAGATATAGGTCTGACATTAAAAATCAAACCACGTGTCTCTTCAAGGGATAAGGTTACACTTGATGCAGAGGCCATTTTGGAAAATCTACTTGATGATGGAAGTAACAATGCAACCGGTCAACCTGTTACTTCAAAACAAGAGGTGAAAACACAGGCTATTCTTCGACATGGTGAGAGTATTATTATCGGTGGTTTAGTAAAAGTATATGATAGAACATCAGTGAGTAAAGTACCTCTTTTAGGTGATATACCATGGCTAGGAGAGTATCTTTTCTCATCTAAAACTACAACTGTGGAACATGATAATCTTATTGTAATGTTAACACCATACATCATAGATAAAAGCGAGAAGTTATCACAACTTCAAGCTGACTTAGGTCTATTAGCAAAAGTACAAAAAGAGTACAATGTAAAAGTTTTTCAAAAATTAGAAGATAGAGTAAATAAAAAATATATACAAGATGAAGAGTAAGAGTAGATGTTACAGCAAGAACCCCTTCATAACCTAAAATTAGAAGTCTATGAACCAGAAGAGTTAGATACAGATATCAGTGTAAAAAATGCTCTTCTTTTTAGTAAGTTAGAGGGTGTTGTTACGGCATTTACCTCTCTTGAAACATATGTAAGTGCGAGTAACTACTACACTAAACTTGAAAAAGAGTACCCACTTTGTCTGCTGACCCAAGAGTCATATGAGAGACTCTTTAACCGTTTTTTAGAGCTCAGAACTGATAAAGCGATAGAGACTATGCAAGAAGATTCTGATGAGAATGAGGATGAGGACATTTCTCTTACAGATTTTCTTCGTACATCTAGTGATATTTTAACAAGTGAAGAGTCTGCTCCTATTATCAAGTTTGTAAATGCTCTTTTTTATCAAGCAGTGAAAAAAAGAGCCTCAGATATTCACATAGAAGTACAAGAGAAAAAGGGTGTAGTACGCTTTCGTGTTGATGGAATGCTGAGTAAAAATGCAGACCTAGATAAAAAAGTTGTGAGCCTGATAGTGAGTCGTATAAAAGTTATCTCAAACCTTGATATCTCGGAAAAACGTATCCCTCAAGATGGTCGTACTCAGATTAAAATAGCAGGTGAAGTACTCGATATTCGTGTCTCAATCCTTCCTACATTTTACGGTGAGCGTGTTGTTATGCGTTTACTGATGCAAAGCTCACAGATACCACAGATAAATGAACTCGGATTTGATAATACACTTATAGAGACGATGAAAAAACTACTTCGCTCATCTCATGGAATTATTTTAGTAACAGGGCCAACGGGTTCGGGTAAAACAACCTCTCTGCACTCATTTTTGCGCGAAGTTGAAGAGCCTCATAAAAACCTCATAACAGTTGAAGACCCTGTTGAGTACAAGAGTGATAATATCGCACAGATTCAGGTAAATGAAAAAGTAGGGCTAACATTTGCAGCAGCTCTACGCTCAATCCTGCGTCAAGATCCAGATGTCATAATGATAGGGGAGATTCGTGATGAAGAGACTGCAGCTATCTCTGTTCGAGCCGCTCTTACGGGTCACTTAGTCTTCTCAACGCTTCATACAAACTCAGCTGCAGCAACTATCTCGCGTTTAGCAGATATGAAAGTAGAACCATTTTTGATAAGCTCTTCGCTCTTAGGGATTTTAGCACAGCGTCTCGTGCGTGTTATTTGTGATGAGTGTAAGGAAGAAGATGAGTTAGCAGAGAACTTCGCAGAGGATTACAATATCGCTAAAGATGCAGTTATTTATAAGTCTGTTGGGTGTAAGGCTTGTAACTACAGCGGTTACTCAGGTCGGCGTTCTATTGGTGAACTGCTTGTGATGAATGACTCTATAAAAGAGTTGTTAAAAAGTACGACTGATGAGCACACCATTAAAGCACAACTCGAAGCAGATGGACTGCAGACTATATCTATGCAACTCTCACAAATGTTACTTAAGGGAGAAACTTCTCTTGATGAAGCTATACGTATCGGTTTAGGTCATGCCTAAACGCAGTGCTTTTACACTGATGGAGGTTATGGTCTCTGTTGTTATAGTCTCTGTCGTTATAGCGGCACTTTTACAGATGCAAGGCAACACTACCCATAAATTTTTTACTCTAAAAGAGATGATGCAAACAAATCCCTATAGTTCTTTTTTACTCTCCACTTCAGATAAGTATGGCTTTGAGTCTTCAAAGATAGAGATGAAACAACTTGTGGATGAGTTTGAGTTAGAGAGTGACCTTCGTCGGCGTTTAAAATCTATGCAAGTAAAGATAGAGTATGAAGTACTTACAACTATTGATACGAGTGAACTTGAGGATGAAGAAGATTCAAGTCAAAGTGGAAGTACAGGTTTAGTCTTTGAGATAGGAAAAACGAGCTTAATTAGCAAAGACTTTAGCACACAACTTATTAGGGTGAAGATTCAATGACAAGAAGAGCATTTACACTCATAGAACTTCTAATATCTATCATAATACTCACTATTTTGATGCTTTTTTTATATAAAAGTTATGCAAACCTTAATCGTTCTAATGCACTCTTAAATGAAGAGGTACAAAAAATATCAAAGATTCAAAAAATAAAGAGAACACTTATTCTTGATTTTACGAGAGCCTTGAGTGTAAATATACTCCCACAAGATACAAAAATTGATATAGGATTTTTACAAACAACTCACTCCTTATATAAGAGAATAAATCCATATGTAGGCTATATAGTTAAGGATGAAAAACTCTACAGAATAGAGTCATTTAAAGTTTTAAGAGAGTTTCCCTTAGTTGCTGATAGTGAGTTTGTAGTAGAAGAGTTAGGGGAGATAAAAATATTTCGTATATATAAATCAGGAGATGCTAAGGTAAATTCATACCTTGTTCATCTGCTTTTTAAAGACACAACAGAGATACTGCTAAAACTTAATCCACTCGATGCTTAGAGATACCACATGCTTGGTTCGGTGTTGGTGGATGCTCTTTTAAGTATGTTAAATCTTCTAGTGTTTGAGTGAGTACTTTTTTTTGTTGTAAAATTGGAAGCATTAAATTGTCTTTTTCATTGAGTGGAATATCCCAGTTTAAAAGTATAGTTTGGACTTCATCATCAAGCTCTTTGAGGGCATTATTTATATGTTTTATTGAGTTCATGCGCTAATTATAGCTAAAGATAATAATATTTTGGGTATAATTCGCCCTCAAAGTATGTTAAGTACAAATCTATCTCTTAGGAGATTAGCTTTAGTGCCTAAGCGGTTAGCGCTTTTTTATGGATGTTATTCATAAAAAACATATCAATGATATTTTTACCTAAAGGATTATCGATGCCAAAAATGAAATCGGTAAAAGGCGCTGTTAAGCGTTTTAAAGTTAAGAAAAATGGTTCTATTAAACGTGGTAAAGCGTTTAGAAGTCATATCTTAACTAAACAAGATGCATCAACTCGTCGTGACCAAAACAGCCCAGCTGTGGTTGCTAAAGCTGACGCAAAAAATATTAAGGCTATGATAAACTAATTTTAGTTTATTATTAAATCTCCAATTTTTAAATAAATTGGGCAAGACCACCAAAGTAGTGGCACCTTGATTACATTTATGTGACTGGGTAAAGAAAAAGGAAAGAAATGCCAAGAGTAAAAACAGGTGTTGTTCGTAGAAGAAGACACAAAAAGATATTAAAATTAGCGAAAGGTTTTTATAGTGGTCGTCGTAAGCACTTCCGTAAAGCCAAAGAGCAAATTGAACGTTCACTTTATTATGCATTCCGTGACCGTAAGCAGAAAAAACGTGAGTTCCGTAAACTATGGATTATCCGTATTAATGCAGCGGCTCGTTTAAATGGAATGAACTATTCATCTTTCATGAATGGTGTACATAAAGCAGGTGTTGAGCTTGACCGTAAAATTCTTGCTGATATGGCAATGAATGATGCAGCAGCATTTACTGCAGTTGCAGACGCTTCTAAAGCAGCACTAGCTAAGTAATCTAAATCCTTCGGGATTTAGTTCTACTTAAGAAACATGACAGTAATGTCATTTTCTATATAATCCTCTCTATAAACTATTTTTCTTACTTCTAATCTTTTAGCAATATTTTCAATCTCATTTTTTTGCATATAATTATATGTATTACTCTGTTTATCTCCATATAAAGTATTAAAAATAAAAGATTTTCTTGAAGATTTATAGCAGTTTTGAATAAAAAGATGTGTTTCAAAAGTGGTAAGGATATTTAATGCTCCGCTACAGATATAATAGTCTTTAATTGGGAGTGTCTCTTTACATATATCTAGGTGTAGTATCTCTTCTTGTGTTTTAGTAGTTGCAAGGTGGACCATTTTTAACAATGAATCAATACCGGTATAGTATTTTGGTTTTTTATCTTGTTTTACTAAGTAATGATAAAAGTCTCCAAAACCACAGCCTGCATCACCGAGTGAAGACTCAGATAATGCATCTGGAAGTAGTTGTAAAATCTCATCAAAACGAAGTTCTTGGGTTTCTTTAGATAACCAGTTGACCCCTTTAGCATTAAAGCCATGTTTTTTTATAGCATTAGAGTAGAACTTAAAATTATCTATTTTAGGCATCACTCCTCATCTATTGCAACAAATTCAGACTTTTCTTCTCCACAGTCTGGACAAGTCCAATCATCTGGTAAATCTTCAAATGCAGTTCCAGCAGGAATATCTGCCTCTGGATCTCCAACAGCCGGGTCATATATGTAATCACATGTAGGACATTGATAACGTTTCATAATAACTCCTTTACGGGCACCTCTGAGAATATTAGGGTTTTTAGAGGTGCCCGTAAGTAATTATATGACAAGATTATTAACAAGTATATTGTGTATAATTGGAAAATAATATATGTAAGGAATTTTTATGAGTGAGAAACGAATTGTACTTGGTGGGGGATGCTTTTGGTGTACAGAAGCAATCTATTTAAATGTAAAAGGTGTGATAAGTGTTGTGAGTGCATATGCAGGAGGAAATCGTCCAAATCCTAACTATGAGATGATATGTACAGGGGTCAGTGGGTATGCAGAAGTTATAGATATAAAATATGATGATGAAGTAATTACTTTGAGTGAACTACTAGATATATTTTTTGTAGTGCATAATCCAACTACTCTTAATGTTCAAGGTGGGGATAGAGGGACTCAGTATCGTTCAGTTGTTTACTATACTAGTGATGAAGAACATAAAGTTATCAATGATGCAATCTATAGAAATCAAAAAAATTATGATGATGCTATCGTAACTGAGGTTAGTCCTCTTCCTGAGACTGTTTATCCTGCTGAAGATTATCATCAAAACTACTATGCTTTAAACTCTGCTCAGGGCTACTGTCAAGCAGTCATAGCACCAAAACTTCAAAAGTTTATGATGAGTTTCCCAGAAAAATTATGATTCGAGAGGCTAAGTATGAAGAGCTTGAAGCCATATCTGTTTTAATGCATGAAGTCTTTGAGTCAAAAATGCGAAAGTTTTATGACACTCAAGCACAAAAAGGTTTTTTAAATCAGATAAGTCTCAAAAGCTTACAAGAGAGTTATAATGCAAAAAATATTTTTTATATAAACGAAGAGATGACGGCAGTTCTTGAGTTTGAGACATACTCACACATAGCATTTTTATTTTCTAAAGATGAAAATAGAGGGCATGCAAAGGCTTTATGTGAGTATGCATATAAACATAAAAAAAGTGATTCTTTAACTGTAGGTGCTTTTGCAAATGCTATAGAGTTTTATAAAAAAATTGGTTTTACTCAGGTCTCTGATGAGATAATTCTTGAGGGAATTAATTTTACTATTATGGAGAAAAAATAGTAGTTTAAGGAAGTATTGAGGGGTCAGTCTCACTGAGTTGACCCTCTGGTGTATCTAAGAGAAGTTCTATATCACAGTGAAGATACTCTGATGTTTTGAGTGTAGTTGCATTCTCAAATGCAGCTTTTTTTGCACTTAAAATTATGTTGTTTAGTAGTGAGCTTGTAGTGTCTTGTGTAGTGTGAGTTCCGGTGAGTTCTTTGTTTATGTAGAGATTTATGGTTGTTTGTATCTTTTCATTTAAAAGAGGGTGTTCTTTTAGAAGGGCATTTTTATCTATACTTCTTTGTGCATGAAATACTTCTTCTATTGAATCACGAGCAAGTTGTAGTAAAACTGAACGACTCATGACATCTCCTGTAACTCTTTTTTTAGTTTATATTTATGAATAATTTTGATAACAATCATAACACTTATGACCTGAAAGAGTGCCGCTAAAATAAAAGCATAGTAATGAAGCTTGTCTATTGAATTTGCATTAAATGCTAAGGTCGCCATGGCTATGAGCAGAGTAAGAGGCATAGCATGTGAAAGCCCCATTAAAATAGCATCGCTAATACCAAGCTCTTTGATAAAAACTAAAGAAGCGATAAGTCGCATAATAATCATCACTAGTGTAATAATGAGAGCTTTTTCTATTAAACCTGGTATAAGAAGTGCATCGAGGTCAAATGAACTTCCAATATGAATAAAGAAAATAGGAATCAAAAAGCCAAAACCATAAGAGGCAAGCTTTTCAGGAAGTGCATGTTTATGTTCAAAAAAGGTAGGGATAAAAATACCTGCTAAAAATGCTCCAAATGCGAGTTCAAGATGTAGATAGAGCATCGCACCAACTAGCAAAAAGAAAATCCCCATACTTAGACGAATATCTTGCTCTTTGTTATCTTCGTAGGGCATCAGGACAAGTGATACTTTAGGGAACCACCAAAAGATAAGTTGCATAGAACGAAAAAGTAAGAACATAAAGAGTAAAAAGGCGAGAAGTGCCATGATAGTTTGAAAGAGTCCCAGTCCGACACCTGAACTCAAAGTAGCAGAAGTAATGGTTAAGATAACGATACTTACAACCTCTCCAATCCCTCCAACAGTCATAGACATTGAGAGCCAGTCAGTTTTACCATACTCTTTGGAGAGTGTTGCTACCAGCCCAACCGAGATAAGAGGAAGGAGCACCATAAAAATTTTGCCTAGTGAAAACTGTATAGCGAAGAGAATAGAAAAAGCATATAAAAAGATAAGATAAACGATAACTTTTTTCATAATAGTAGAGGAGGTATTGAGTACTTTTTTGAGGTTAATCTCTGTTCCAGCAATAAACATAAGATAAAGAAATCCAAACTCAGCAACTATCTCAAAGAGATGAGCATCATGTATTAATCCAAGATAAGCAAGCAGTGAACCGAGGATTATCTCTATAGGAGTCGTTGGAAGTTTTAAAAATTTAGCAAAAAATGGAGAGAATATAATGATGAGTGATATAGTAATAATTAATGTTATATTCTCATTCATTAGTAAGTAAGTACCTTTCCTCTCTAGACTTTTTTGGCGACTTCTAGTTGGAGAGATTGTAGCATATCTAAGTCCTTATTCATAGCACGACCATTTGTTGTGAGATAATTACCTATAACAATAGAGTTCGCCCCATACTCAAAGATTTCAGATTGTCTCTCACCAAACATAAGCTCTCTCCCTCCGGCAACCATAATTCTGTCTGCATTTGGAATAAGTTTACGTGTTAACGCGATAAGCTCAAAAGCTTCTTCAATTTTTAAAGCATTTGGTTCTAATTCTAATGCTTCATTGTGATGGTAAAAGTTAATAGGAACAGAAGTTGGATTTAGAGATGCTAAGGACTTGAGCATACTGAGTCTATCCTCCTGTGTTTCACCAAGTCCAAAGATACCACCGGTTATAAGTGTAAGTCCTGCTTTGTTTACATTTTGGCAAGTCTCATAGCGTTCACTCCAAGGATGCGTTGTACATATCTCTTTATAAAAACTCTCACTTGTCTCTAGGTTGTGATTATATGCTTTGATACCCGCTGCTTTTAGTGTAAGAAGTTGTTCTACTGATGCAGTTCCATTACAAGCGATTAAACGAAGCTCGGGTGCTACTTCTTGTACTGCTTTGGCAACATTACAAACAAACTCTAGTGTTTTAGGCTTGAGTCCTTTATCTGCTGTTACAAGACAAAAACCAAGGGCACCATTATCTCTAGCAGTGATAGCTTCTTCTTGAATACGTTGTATATCTTTTTGTTTATATCTATCTATATCTGCTTTATAACGAACACTTTGAGAGCAAAATTTACAATCTTCTAAGCATGTTCCACTATTTATATTACAGATTGAGCATAAAAATATCTCTTGATTCATTATAATTTCCTCTCATATGAGAATTCTTCTCTTTGAAATTTTTTTGCACTCTTCTCTTTGCTAAAGTAAGTGACTTTAAATTTTTTCTTTTTTATCTCTAAAAGAGCACATTCTGATACAGGTTTATTCCTCGCACATGATTCACCAGGATTTAAAAAAAGTGTACCCTCTGCAAACTCTGACTTAAACTCATGTGTATGACCGAAGATAACTACTTCAGCATCAGGAGTCATATAAAAAGGGAGGTGCATGAGTTTGAACTTTGTGTCTGCAAGTTTAAAGTAGTAAGGCTCTTGTACAAGGTTATATTCATTATGGAACTCTACTAAATGAGCGTCATTATTACCATATACACAGACATATCTTTTACCACAGTTCTTTAAAAGTTCTAAGGTCTCATGCTCACAAATATCACCAGCGTGAATGATAAACTCAGCCCCATTTTCAATAAGTAAATCTAAAGAAGCCTTTGCTCTTTTTACCTTAGAATGAGTATCTGAGAGAATCCCTATTTTCATACTCTATTTCTTCTCTGACTCAGTTGTCTCTTCTTCACGAGGAGTTCTTGCTTTACATTTAACACACTCATATACTTCTTTATTTCTGTAAGTTCTTGGAGCAAGAACTCCTTTACAGCCCTTCTCTTTACACTTTATAGTAGTAGGCTCAAACTTTGAGATGAACTTACACTCAGGGTAGTTATTACATCCCCAAAATGGACCACGACGAGAGTTTTTAAGGCTAATAGTCCCTCCACAATCAGGACAAGGAGTATCAGAGTTTTTCTCTTCTACATTGATACTCTTAGTGTTTTTACAATCAGGATAATCAGAACATGCTAAAAATTGACCATTACGACCATTTTTTATAACCATGTCATTGCCACATTTATCACATTTTTCTTCTGCTGTAGTCTCTTTTTTCTCTACCGCATTTCCCTCTTCATCACACTGTTCCGTGTATTTACACTTAGGAAAACCACTACACGCTATGAAGTTTCCAAAACGTCCACTTCTGAGAAGTAGTTCGCTCTCTCCACATTTAGGACAAGTACGACCGAGCGGTTTTGCAAGTTTAAGGCTTACTATATTCTCTTTACCATCTGCAACTTGCTGCATAAAAGGACCATAAAACTCAGCTAAAAGCTCTTGCCAGTCAGTTTTCCCTTCACTTACTTCATCAAGTTTTTCTTCCATATTTGCAGTAAAGCTAATGTCTACGATGTTGGCAAAATGCTCTTCGAGTATCTTTGTAACTGTAAATGCCATCTCAGTAGGAACTATCTGTTTTTTCTCGATGTTTACATAGGTACGTTGAGAAAGTGTCGCAACTGTTGGAGCATAAGTAGATGGACGACCAACTCCCTCAGACTCTAGTTTTTTGATAAGAGATGCCTCAGAGTAACGAGCAGGAGGCTCTGTAAAGTGTTGCTCTGGTTTTAGCGTTTGAATCTCTGCTGTATCACCCTCTTTAAGAGTAGGAAGCAGTTTATCTTTGTCTTCTGTTCCTGTTACAGCATAAAAACCATCAAAAATGAGTTTTCTACCAGATGCACGGTATTGGTTCTCATTTCCTTTAAAGATAATGCTTTGTTGTTCAAACTGTGCATCTTCCATCTGACACGCCATAAAACGCTCATAGATAAGACGGTAAAGTTTAATCTCATCAGCCTTTAAAAAACTCTGAGCAACCTCAGGAGTAAATGCAAGCATAGTCGGGCGGATAGCCTCGTGAGCCTCTTGTGCTCCTTTAGACTTTTTCGTGTAAACTTTTGGTTCTTTTGGAAGGTATTTCTTTCCGTAACGGCTCTCTATGATGCCACGAACTGCTCCAACTGCTTCCCCAGCTAAGTTCAATGAATCTGTTCTCATGTAAGTGATAACACCAGAAGTTCCATCAGGAGTTTTTACACCCTCATAGAGAGACTGAGCAATCATCATCGTGCGTTTAGGAGTAAATCCTAACTTAGAGGATGCTGCTTGTTGTAGTGTTGATGTCATAAAAGGTGGTGGCGTTGCAGATTTGCGTTGTTTTGTCTCTAACTTTGAAATAACAAAACTATCAGCCTTAACACTTTTCTCGATTAAAAGTGCTTGTTCTTTGTTCTCAATTGTCATCTTCGTAATCTTATCACCCTTATGGATGATTAAGTTCGCATCGATGTTTGTCTTAAAAACTGTGTCAATAGACCAGTACTCAACAGGAACAAAGGCTTGAATCTCGCGTTCACGATCTACAACAAGTTTAAGAGTAGAGGATTGAACACGACCACCTGAGAGACCTTTTTGAATCTTAGATGCTAATAGAGGGGAGAGTTTGTAGCCAACAACACGGTCAAGCATACGACGAGCTTGTTGTGCATTTATCATATCCATATCGAGTGTACGAGCAGACTCTAGAGCATGTTTTATAGCAGTCTTTGTAATTTCGTGAAAGACTATTCGAGGTAACTCAGCAGGATCTTTTTTGATAGCATGGGCAATATGCCAACCAATAGCTTCACCCTCGCGATCCTCATCGGTCGCGATATATATAGTATCTGCTTTTTTGGCAAGAGCCTTTATCTCTTTAACGATGGCAGCATTCTCTTTTGCCACAGAGTAAGTAGGCACAAGGTGTCCACTCTCTTCATCAAGTGTGATTCCAAAACGAGATTTAGGTAAATCACGGATATGACCTTTTGAGGCGATAACTTCATAGCCTTTGCCTAAAAAGTTCTTTATAGTCTTAGCTTTTGCCGGTGACTCTACGATAATTAAATTCAAATAGTATTCCTATATATAGTATAGTAAATTGGTTTTAGTTTTGGAAGTGTAGCAAAAAAAGATTAAAATAGTGAAAATTGTTTTGATTTAGGAGACCTAAGATGTGTGAATAATGAAAAAATTGTGAAATTCCCTAAAGTTATTTTTTCTCTTACCGATATTATTAACATCTAGAGGCAAGGAAGCCAAAAGATAAAATAAAAAACATAGAGCCAAAGGCTCTTCCATAGAAAAGGATTTATTATGGGTTTTAGAATTAACACAAACATCGGTGCAATGAATGCGTGGAGAAACTCCACAATGAACAATGTAGAACTTAGTAAAAGTTTAAACTCATTAAGTTCAGGTCTTAGAATTAACAAAGCTGCTGATGATTCAGCTGGTCTTGCTATTGCTAACAAACTTTCAGCTCAGTCTCAAGGTCTTGGGCAAGCGATACGTAATGCAAATGATGGTATTGGTCTTTTACAGACTGCTGATGGTGCATTAAACGAGTATGGAGACATCACACAACGTATTCGTGTTCTTGCGGTTCAAGCATCGAATGATACTCAAGATGTTCAATCTCGTTCATATATTCAAATGGAAGTTGATGCACTTATTGTAGAAGCTGATCAGATTGTTACAAGTACAAACTTTAACGGTAAAGGTTTACTTAACGGTTCAAGTGCAGTATTAACTATGCAAGTCGGATATCAAGCTGCAGATACTCTTGATGTTGGTATCTCAAGTCTTGGTGCTTTTGGTACGGTTGATGTATCTACTCAGACTGCTGCAAATGCTTCAATTAGTGCAATGGATGCAAAACTTGTGGTTATTGATAGTACTCGAGCAACTATTGGTGCGAATCAGAATCAACTTGAGTCTGTTATTCGTAATATTTCTGTAACTCAGGTAAATATCTCTGCTGCAGAATCTAATATCCGAGATGTTGACTTCGCCGCCGAGTCCGCCAACTTTAACAAAAGAAACCTACTTGCTCAGTCAGGTTCTTATGCTATGAGTCAGGCAAACTCTGTACAACAAAATGTAATGAGACTTTTACAGTAGTAAATAGTTCTCTTGCCTTTATAATCTCAGGGGTTTTCCTGAGATTATTTTTTATCTATAGCCTCTTTTAAAATTTCCTCATATTTTTCTTCAATTTCAATAAGTA
>NZ_JAEMVB010000024.1 GCF_029215995.1 Sulfurimonas sp. SAG-AH-194-L11 | reverse complement strand
TCCTTGATATGGTTCATTTATCCCTATGTCAAACTCTTTAAACTCTTCGAGTATTCTCTGTACTAACACAGGGTCTTTGTGTGCTTCTTCATAACCTATGCAGATGTCAGGTAGTTTGATGTCTTTATCATGAAACCAGTACCTCTCGTTTGAGAAAGAGTGACAGTCAATCACACTACATTTTGAGTAAAGGTCTAGTTTAGCTTGTGTCTTGGCGTTTAACTCTTTATGGTGAGCATGAAAGAGTTTAGTTATCTCCTCTTTTGATTTTGTACTTCGTAGAGGTTTGTTCTGAAGTATCGCATTTTCATAAAACCAACCAAGTTTATATTTTTTTTGCATAGACTCCATCTCATCATCAAAAAACCGCTCAGCATCAAAGAGTAGTCTAGAGTAATCGTTTTTAACCCCTCCAAACTTTTTATACATCTGCAAAAAAAGCTCATCTGTATAAAGGTCGGCATATTGTAAGATGTTATTTTGTAGCTCTTCTTTTGAGAGATAGTAATCACTAAGATATTTCTCTGGTATATATGTTCCTGCATGTGGTAGGTGCAGTAAGTAGTGTTCATTCATAGGTACTCCTCTTTTATGAATAAAGTATAACAAGTGACTTTGACAGGATTTGTCAGCTCATAATATACTTAACACTTTTGTAACACTACTTTTATACACTTGTGAAAATTTTTACCAAGAGAGTATAAAAAATGAAAAAAAGTATATTGAGTGTTTCTTTAGTCGCTTGTGCATTACTTGCTGAGTCTGTTGTGGATATTTCCCCTATTAGTGTTACTGCTACTGGGGTTGATGAGAAAGTTATTGAGCAATCTTTGAGTATTTCAACTAAAGGAGAGCAGGAGATTAAACTTGATCAGGTGATTTTTCAAAAAGATTTACTCAACTCTTTAAGTGGCGTTAGAATAGAGCAAACAGGTTCAGTTATTGGACATATGACCTCTATTAGAATGCCAATAGGCACAGGTCCTTACTACCTTTTTATGCAAGATGGCATACCAGTTCAATCAAGCGGTTTTTTTAACCACAATGGTCTGGCTTATACAACTTTTCAGTCAGCATCTTCAGTAGAGGTTTTAAAGGGTGCTGGAACTGCTCTGTATGGTTCTGATGCAGTTGCTGCTGTCATAAATGTAAAGTCAGCAAAAAAACCATCAAAAACTAAAGAAGTTTCTATCAAAGGGATGTTAGGGAGTTATGGTTATGCAACAACGACTCTTGAGGTAAGTGATACGATAGATAAAGATAATGCATACCGTGCCAATGCCTCATATATGCATAGCGATGGATGGAGAGATAACACAAAAACAGATAGAGCAGAAGCAAATATCCGTTATGATCACACACTAAATGATGATAACGATGTGAAAATTCTTTTTAACTTTTCTAAAACAGAAGCACAACAAGCAGATAGTTTTAACGACTATGCTAATGTAGAAAATGGTTCAACAGCCGCAAGTGATGACTCTAACTATTTTACTGCCTTAGAGAAAACAGATGTTAGTAGAAAATTTGACTATGCAAAAATAAGTGCTGAGTTTAATAACTATACATTTAATGATTTAGAGATTACACTCACACCTTATATCCGTTACAATAGAAACAGATATGTAGCGACATGGGAAAATAATCTCCCAAGCAATGATAATGAACTCTATACTCTAGGTTTCTTACAGAGAAATACTTATGAGCAGAGTTGGGGAAAAGTGGTGTTTGGTTTTGACACAGAGTACACAAAATCTTCACTCAAATATAATCAAGATTTTGACTTAACCACGACAGGCTATAACGCGGCTACATTTACTGCGGGTGCTCTGTATGATTATGATGTCGATTATTTAGCTATTGCTCCCTATGTTCATGTTGACTATATGCTTACAAAACAGTTGAAGTTAAGTCCAGGTTTGCGATTTGACTACAACAGATATGATTATACAAATAATTTAGCACAAAACTCTCAAGATAGCTCAGGAACTTACTACCGTCCTGCTGATAGAGCAGACTCTTTTAAACACTTGAGCCCAAAACTAGCACTCTCTTATATGGCTCAAGCAGATTTAAACCTCTATGCTCGTTATGCAAATGGTTTTAGAATACCACAGGCTTCAAGACTTTACTCTGTAAAAGTAGGGTTTGAAAACATAAACTTAAATGCAGAAATCTCAGATACTTATGAGATAGGAGTAAAGAAGAATTTTTCAAAGAAAAGCTCATTTGAGTTGGCTCTGTACTATATGACTATCAGCGATACAATAGTAAGAGACTCTAATACACTCGGGTATAGAAATGGTGGTTCTACGATTCATCAAGGAGTAGAGGCATCACTGAAGTCTGAGATAACACAAGAGTGGCAGAGTAGTCTGAGCTACTCTTACTCTACACATAACTACGATAATGACCCAGTACTTGGAGATAATGAAATCTCTAATGCTCCAAATCATCTAGCAAACGCAAGAGTGTTTTATATGCCATCATACCTAAAGGGTTTAAAACTAATGGCTGAGTGGCAGTATGTAGGTGAGTACTGGATGGATGATGAACATACAGTTAATAAATATCAAGGCTACAGTGTAGGAAATCTAAAAGCAGACTATGCCTACTCAAAAAGTTTAAGAATTTTTACAAAAGTGACAAATATCACAGATGAGAAGTATGCCGTCCGAGCACGCTTTGCTTATGGTAAAGAGGATTATACTCCAGCAGACCCAAGACAGTTTTATGCAGGTTTAGAGTATAAATGGTAAAAAGCTACAGACTACATAAGTTCGCAGGACTGAGTGGGGGGATAGTGCTTCTCATCCTCTCTATCAGCGGCTTTTTTCTTGACCATGACAAATGGAGTTTTCTCTACACTACTACTTTTAAGAGTGTCCCTTCACATATACTAGATGCAGACAAACGACTCTACAACTCGTATCATATAGATAAAAAAAATCCACAACATATTCTTGTCGGGGGTTATCGTGGGCTTTATGAGAGTTTTGATGGAGGAGAGCAGTTTGTAGATGTATCAAGACTTCAGATTTTAGCAATTACTCCTTATGAAGATAAGATATACTGTGCTACTTCAGATGGTATATATATTTATGTTAACACGCTCGAAAAACTTGCCCTCCAAAATAGATATATCACTTCACTGAGTATCTCTCAAAAATATATCGTAGCAGTTGAAGATAAAGAGAAAATTTTTACCCTTGATAGAGAGAGTTTAAAACTGCTCCATACAAGTAGTGTGAACATCAAAAAGTCACAACTTAGAGAAGATATAAAACTCTCGCGTTTTGTCAGAGACTTACACTATGGACGGGGTCTTTTTGATGGAGATATCTCACTACTTATAAATGACTATGGGGCTATTGTTTTGACATTTTTAGCTTTGAGTGGTTACACTGTATGGTTTTTTATAAAAAGAAAGAGACATGTAAAATTCTCTCGTGCACTCATTAAAACACATGCAAATATCTTTTCAATTCTTGCTATTATTCCCCTACTTATTTTAGCTATTACAGGAGTATTTTTAGACCACTCTTCTGCTTTGAGTAAACTGATGAGTTCTGTAAAGATTTCGCACTCTATACTGCCACCTGTGTATGACTCTTTGAAAAGTGATATTTGGAGTATTGACTATGATGGTAAGGTTTATAGAGTTGGAAATAGATATGGAATATATAAGAGTGAAGATTTAAAAGAGTGGCGTTTAGAGAACCGAGGACTTGCATACAAGATGATACGAAAAGGTGAAACACTCTACATAAGTGGTATGGGTGCACCAAACAGAGTTGTAATAGATGCAGTCTATATGCCATTAGCAAATACACCGCATATGTTTCGTGATGTTATTGTTAGAGGTGAGAAGCTAGAGTATTTCTCTACAATGCACAACAAATTACCATTGCCAAATTTAAACGATATTACTCTTTACTCGCTTTTATTAGCACTACATGATGGGAGTTTTTTTAGTGAATGGTGGGTGTGGATAAATGACTTCGCTGCGTTTGCACTTTTAGTTTTATTTGTCACAGGAACGATAAGGTGGTATAGAAAAAAGAGGCTGTTTAAAGGTTCTTTTTAGTCCATCCACTTTCTAGGGTCATAACCATCACTAGGACGAGTAAGCTCTTTTTTCTCTAGTTTTTTTATCATTAGAGTATCTACAGATGAGGTAAACCCAAACTTTTCATAAAAACTGATGAGTTCTGCTGCCCCATAAGTATCGACTTCAAGTGACTCATAAACAGCTCCAGCTTCAAGAAAAAACTGCTCCATCATCGCTTTTGCTACACCTTCTCCTCTGTGCTGAGGTAAAATAGCTAAACTGAGTCTAGGAGTTTTACTCTTTAACTCTCGCGTCCAGATAGCACCAACAATAGTACTATCAAGAAGAGCATAGAGTCCCATATCTTTTGGAGTTAAACCATAAAAATCATAATATATGTTGAGGTTAGGGGCGTCTTTATGTGCATGTTTTGTCATGTTTTGGACAATTTTACTCTCACTTGAGCGTAGAAAATAGAGGATAGGTGTCATAAGGACTCTTTTTTAGGAATTATACTCTCATTATATTAATAGAATAAATTAAGTGTTTTTTAATATTATTTCTCATAGAATATAACCATACATATATTACGTGCCAAACTTGTTGTGAAGCAAGGACGGAAAGCTATGGGTCTTATATTTTAAGATTGCCAGGTTGCAGATACACTACATTCTTTTACTTGCACCTACATTTTTATATAGATTCTTAAACAGTTACTTAGGAATAAAACATGAAAAAGCTACTTTTACATGGCTCTATAATTACAGCCCTTTTACTTACAGGATGTAATAGCCAAGAAACAACCGATGATACAGGGCAAGGAGTGACAGGGAACTCCCAAGCCTGTGAGCAGGAGTATTTTGACACTTCAGTCTCCTCTACTCTTAACTCATGTGTATCATGTCACTCGTCTGGTGGACAGGCCAGTACAACACAACTGATACTTTTAAGTCCAGTTACAGACAATAAGTCTGCAAATTACAATACGCTAAAAAATTATATACAGTTAGCTGGTTCGCAACTCGTTGAGAAAGCTTCAGGTGCAGTTGCTCATGGAGGTGGTGTTCAGTTAACTGGCACCCCTAAAGATAATATGGAGGAATTTGTAGGATATGTTAAAGGAACAGGGCAGTGTATAAGTACGACTTTAAGTACTTCATTACTAAACACATCAGTAGAGCTTCTTTCAGCATCAAAAACATTAAGGAATGCATCATATACAATACAAGGGAGAGCTCCTAGTGCAGATGAAGTGAGCAGTGTAAACACAATAGAAGATATAGATGCCAAACTCGATGAGTATATGAAGAGTGAAGCTTTTAATGAGTGGTTGAGACTGAGTTTTAATGACTTTTTATTGACAGACTTTTATAAACCAGGAAGAAGGGGCGAAGACCTGTTAAATAGTACAGACTTTCCACAAAAGAGATGGTGGGTAGAGTACTCTAACACAGATGGCTATAGGGGTCTTGATGACTATACAAATTATGCTATCTCTAGAGAAGCGATAGAGTTAATTGTACATGTCATACAAGAAGACAGACCATTCAGCGAGATTTTAACAGCTGATTATGTAATGGTAAATCCATTTTCAGCAAAAACTTATGACATAAATATAGATAATTTTACTTATGTGTATGAGCAAAATGTTACAAGAGCCTATATTGAGCAAAAGTATCCACAGGACTCATTTCGAGAAGGAAAAATAGATGCAATACCGCATGCAGGACTTCTTAGCACTATTACATATTTAAATAGATTTCCCTCAACAAATACAAATCTAGATCGTCATAGATCTGCAAAAACACAGCTCTTTTTTCTTGATACTGATATCTTAGGACTTGCTAATCGCCCTATAAATTCAACAGAAGTGCTTAGTGATACGGCAACCTGGACAAATCCTAACTGTACAGTCTGTCATAATGTTATGGAACCTATCTCAAGTGCTTTTAAAAAACTGGGATAATCGTGGTAGATATAGACCAAATTTTCGAGGTGATGCAAGTCAAGCTGCGGGAATGAGTCTAGAAAATACTGCACCCTCTCAAGCCTCAAGTAATCTACTTCAGTGGTTAGCTGGTGAAATTGTAAAAGATGAGCGTTTTGCAAAATCAAGTGTAAAAATATTTTATAAAGCACTTTTAGGTAGAGATGCTTTAAGAATGCCTCCCCGTGATGCTATTGAGTATGTAAATAAACTTGAGGCTTATCAATACGAAAATACAATTCTTGAAGATATAAAAGAGAAATTTATAGCAAGTGGTCTGAATGCAAAACTTATTATTAAAGAGATCATTAAATCACCACTCTATCGAGCCATTTCAACGAGTAGTACTAATAGGCTACTCTCACAGAGACTAGGACAAGCTAAGTTGATTACACCAGAAGCACTTAATACAAAGATTTATGATGTTATGGGTTACAACTGGAATAGATATTCAAGACAGGGAGATATAGATAATAACAACAGTGCAAATCATAGGCTGCTAAGAGAGGATAACTATAAAATACTTTATGGCGGTATGAACTCCGGTTCAATTACAACTAGAGTAGAAGAGTTAAATGGTGTAATGGCGAACATTCAGACTCGTATGGCTATTCAAATGTCATGTTATCCCGTATCAAGAGATTTTTATTTTCCTGCAGATGAGCGTAAGCTCTTTCCCTATGTGACTACAACACTTGAACCTGAAAATGAGTTCTTTATAGCTGCTATTAAAAAAAATATACAGTATTTACATAAGCATATTTTGGGAGAAGATTTATCACTTGGAGATGTAGAATTAGAAAAAACATATGAACTTTTTATTCAAACATATGAAGATGGTAAATCCCGTATAGCTATTGGAGGCGAGACTCAAGAGATAATGGATGCTTGTGAGCTTCATTATGATCCACTTACCCGTGAGGGATTATGGACAAACAGACCTGATGAACGAGTGTATAGAGATCCAAATTATGTGATTCGTTCTTGGCAAGTAGTTGTTGCTTATCTTTTAAGCGATTTTAAATTTGTCTATGAAAATAGTGCAGAGTAAGGAGAATATTATGTTACGTAGAAATTTTTTAAAATACACATCGGTTGTTGTAGCAATGGCTCTATATCCAAACACACTTCAAGCATCTACAGATACTGCTCCTCTTTGGATTTTTATTCAAGCATCAGGAGGTTGGGATCCTACATCTTTTTGTGACCCTAAAGGTTATCTTGAAAAGGATTTGGATTCAAACTTAAATCCAACATCAGCAGCAATGAATAGAAGTTTTGCAAATGCAGATATAGCAACTTCTACTTCCGCCCCTGCAATTAAATATGCACCTATTAGAGGAAGAGATGACAATAATGTAGATTATGAATTTTCAACTTTTTTTGATAGGTATGGCTCTGAACTTTTAGTAGTAAATGGTATAGATACACAAACAAATGGTCATGATTCTGGTCGTAGATATATGATGAGTGGAAAGCTCTCTGAAGGTTATCCTGCTTTGTCCGCTTTGATAGCTGGAATTAGTATGCCTGCTTCACCTTTGGCATTTATAACAGGTGGTGGTTATGATGAAACATTCGGTGTTGTTGCAGGAACAAGACTCAATAATATGAGGGCAATAAATGAACTAGCATTTGTAAATCGTTATGATGATACTAGAAATTATTTTCATCAAAATGATTTTGAGAGACTCCAAGCTGCAAATGCAGCACGTACACAAAGAACGATATCGAATCAGAATCTTGAATCAATAAAAAAATTGGCACAGCAGTATGGTCTTGCACATAGTGGCTCAAATGAACTTGAAAAATTAGTCGAATTTTTACCTGATGATATAAATACTCATCCCGATAGAAATAATACAGTTTTTTCTCAAGGGCGTTTTGCAATGGCAGGCTATAAAGCAGGGCTTACAGCAAGTGTGAATATTAATATAAGTGGATTTGACACACATGGAAATCATGATGCAAGTCATATTCCAAGGTTAGCAAGACTGTTAAAAGGTGTTGATTTACTCAAGCAAGAAGCACTAAACCAAGGCATATCTGATAATGTTATTTTTGTAATGGGTTCCGAATTTGGTAGAACCCCTGGCTATAATGGTGGTAACGGTAAAGATCACTGGAGTGTTAGTTCTATGATGTTTATGGGCAAAGGTATTAGAGGTGGTAGAGTGATAGGCTCTTCAACACATGGACATGATGCACAAAAAATAAATGCCACAACACTAGTAGAAGATGAAAGTGGTATTTATATTACATATGCACATATAAATAAGGCAATGAGAAAATTTGCTCAAATACAAAATGATAATCTCATTACTCAGTATTATCCATTATCTGGGACGATAGAAGAGTTAAATATTTTTTCTTAAAAAATTAAATTATAAAGGAGCTTCAATGAAAGTTTATAGACTAGCAATCCTAATAGTTATTGCATTTCTCTTCACAGCTTGTGGAGGGGATGAAGAGGATGTAAATAGTGCTACATTGAGTGCTGCGGATAGAGGTTTTCACTTTCAAGGTCGAGATTGCCTTGCCTGTCATAATATAGACCTAGGAGTAAGCAAAAATCTTGTAGTAGCGGGAACATTATATAAAAGTTCGAATGTTCAAGATATGAGCAATTTAGCTGAGACATGTAATGCAGACTTAGCCATAGAGTTTTTAGATAGTGGTTTGAATGTAGTTTACTCAAGTGCAAATTATTATGACGGAAGTTCAAAAGGTTATAGGGGTCAAGGAAATGTGTTTTTACTAGATAGACTTTTTAACTCTACACTCAATGGAACATATACTATGAGAATAGTTGAGAGAGTAAGTGGTCTGAGTATAGCACAATCTAGTTCGGGCTCTCACAGTTTTAGTAGTGCCCCATACTCTATATCTACAGCAGTAGATTTGGGAAATAGAATATCTTGTAATACTTGTCATAATGGAGGGATAACAAATCCTTTATATGTACAGTCAAACTCAAATTTATGTAAATAGGAAAAAATTATGAAAAAAATTATTATTTTACTGACACTAGTACTGAGTCTATATGCTGGAGTTGGCGTTGGTGATAAAGCTATTGCATTTGAACTTACAACACTTGATGGGAAAAAGTCTTTCTCTATGAGTGATTTTAAAGGAGAGGTTATTTTACTCAATCTATGGGCGAGTTGGTGCGGTGGTTGTAAAAAAGAGATGCCAGAGTTTTTTGAACTTCAAAAAGAGCATAAGAATGGATTTAAGATAGTGACAGTAAATATAGATAAATCTTGTGATGATGCTCAAAACTTTATGAGTAGTGTTGAAGAAGAACTCTCTTATAAAACACCCTTTATATCTTTATATAATCCAAGTAAGTCACTTGCAAAAGCATATGGAGCAAGAGGAATGCCATCTTCATACTTAATTGATAAGAATGGTATTGTTACAGCTGTTATGGTTGGAAGTTTATCTCATGAAGATATTCTTGAGTTAGAAATAAAAATAGAAAAGTTAAAGTAGTCTCCTATGCAATACATATTTTTAACAATGTTACTTATATTGACAGGATGTTCAGATACATTAGTAAGAGTTATGCCTTATGAAAAAGAGTATTTTGCACAAGATAAGATGAAGCAATCTCCTTTAGCAGAGAGGACTGAGCAACAAGAACATATATTTTTAATACGTGAAGCTTCTGCTGGTGGAAATAGTAGCTTTCAAGGAGGCTGTGGATGCAGGTAATTAAATCACTTTTTATTAGCATAATGCTATTGGTCCCATTTCTAAAAACTTATGCTTCATCTTTAAAAGATAGTACATCTGTAGGTCTCAATAGTTATAATGACAATGCTGATGTTGAAGTTTATTCACCGACATTATCACTTATGAAAACACTCTCAAAAAACTTTTTACTTGGAGTAAAACTAAGAATTGATGCTATTAGTGCAGCAAGTTTTAAAAATGGTGGAAGTCCCTCGATACCTGATACTGTTATAGGTGCATCTTCTAGAGAAGGTGTTTTTGATGAGCTGAGATATGCTCCAACTTTTACGATGGCTTATGAAGATCAAAACAATGCAGTAAGTGGTGGAGTCTACTACTCTACAGAGAGTGACTATGAAGGTCGGGCAGTTTTTTTGAACTATGTAAGACAATTTAATGAACAAAATACAGCTATCGGTATAGGGATTTCACAATCTGATGATAAATGGATTCCTGCAATTGATAGAAATCTTCCTCGAGATGATAGAAAAGAAGGTAAAATTGATATATTCATAAGTCAACTTATATCACCTACTGCATCAATTGAGTTTGTTTACTCAAATATGTATAGTGAAGGTTTTTTAGCATCTCCGTACAACTATGTTGTACAAGATACATTTGCAAAGTTTGAGAACTATCCTGAGACACGCAGCGGACATGCTTTTGCACTCAAGGGTGTGTTTATGTTAAATGATAGAAATAGTATGAACTACTCGTATAGATACTATATGGATGATTGGGATATCTCTTCTCACACACTTAGCACAGAATGGTTAAGTGATTTTAGCAATACAATAATATCAGGTGTAAGGCTTAGGTACTACACACAGACAAAAGCATTTTTTGCTAAGGATGTTGATACTTATAGGGCAAGTAATCAATATTTTGCAGTTGATTATAGGATGAGTGCTTTTGATTCTTATGATATAGGTATTCCTTTTATATATAAACCATCAAGGAATAGTCCATATAAGATTACAGCAAGTATAGACCTTTACCAAACAAGTGATAATTCATATATAAAAAACTGGTATGATAGTGATAAAATAACTGCTGTCTACTCAACATTTTCGATTGAGTATGATTTTTAAAGTTTATAAGAATGGAGAATAAATGAGATTCTTTGAAAAAGCTCTCAAAGCTAATGTTATGAGTACAAAGATTCTCATTAGAGCCAATGTTTCAAAGGATATTCTTCATGCTGCTTATAAGATAGCAACTGACTTTGAAGATAGATATAGTGCCTATAAAAAAGAGTCTTTTTTAAGCCAAATAAATGCTAAAGCATCCAAAGAAAGTATTCGTTGCCAAGAGAGGGACATGATACTTTTTAAAAGATGTATGGAAGCTTCGGCATTAACGGAGGGAGCTTTTGACATTACTATAGGTTCTTTAAGTCATGGTGCATATCACTTTGGTTTTTTAAATCAACAACTAGCAAGCACTCAAGAGATAAGTGCAAAACAAAAATTTGTAAACTCTCAACTATTTGACATACAAGAAAAGAGTGTCTCTTTTAAAAAAAATGGTGTGAGAATTGACTTGGGTGGAATTGGCAAAGGATATGTTGCAAAATTAATAGTAGCTTTTTTAAAAAAATCTGGAGCATCCAAGGCCTTAGTTGATGTTGGAGGAGAAACTGTAAGTTTTGGTAAAAGTTATACTATCGCTATAAAAGATCCATTTAGTGAGGGTAATATTGGTTTTATTAAAACTTCTAAAGAAGCTATTTCAATCTCTACTAGTGGGGACTATGAAAGATTTATCGATTCACCAACAAATAACCATATCTTAAACACAGATACAGGAAAATCATCGAACTTATATAGTTCAATAACTATTTTACAAAATGGTTTTGATATAGATATGCTAGATGCATTCGCAACAGCTCTATTTAATAAAGATGTGCAGTATATTCAAGAGTTTTGTAAGAAGAGAAATATTGGACTTATTATCATAGATAAAGACTCTAACATGATTTTTAACAATATTAGTAGTTTAAGAATATCTTCTATAGAACTACTCTGTACTTAAGCTATTTGTCTTTTAATCCGGACTTGTGCTATAATTTAACATAGATATTTTAGAAGGAGTATGTTATGCAAGTAGCTCAGTATACATTCAAGTCACCTTCGACGAGTCAAGTTCAGGTTGGTAGACTTGATCCGAGTTCAGTAAAAGAAGAAAAAACTAGTACTGCTCCTGTGCAAAACCAAACACAGGCAAAGGCTCAAAGTTTTGCAGCGACACAAGTACAAGAAGTAAAACCAACTCTCACTACTAAAAGCATTGATGTATATGCTTAAGAGTTAGATAGATCACTTTTTAATTTTTCGAGTATCCACGGCCATTCCCCAAAACCACTATCTGCATTTATATGACCCGCATTTTCTAAAACTTTTAGCTCTACACCCAATCCTTTTTGTAACTCTTGGAGTCCTTCTGTATACATATATGGATCATTAGTTGAACCGATAAGAAGAACTTCTTGAGCAAATAGATTTTTTGGTATTTTTTGAGGAAAAAATTCTTTGATTTCTTTTACTTGACAGCTCATGCTTGGAGGTGCTACAAGGTAGAGTTTTTGGATTATTTTTAGTGTGCCCGTATTACATAAGTGAAACCAGAGTGTATTTGCGAGCGAATGACAGATGACAATATCGGGTCTGAAACCTTCTAATGCTTTTAGTAATTCATCTCTCCACACATCAAGCTTTGGTGCATCAAAGTCAGAAAAACGTAGGAAGTTTACACAACCATACTCTTTTGCAAGTTCTCCCGCTAACCATGACTGCCAATGCGGAGAGTCACTGCCACCCCAACCATGAACTAGGAGAACTTTTTTACTCATTACTCAACTAGCTTTTTAAAGTTTTTCAGAGTGATAAGTCTGAGTTTATCACTTTTTAGTTCTTTTAACTCTTTAGAGAAACCATTTTTAGCGACTATCACGAAAATATCAGGCTCAATCCCAGCAGCTTTACAAGTCTCTTGGAGTTTTGTAAGTTCACTTTTCTTGATTTTTGCATTTGAGTATCTACAAACGCCGGCAATAATTTTCTTTTCACTAGTTTTAGCATAGATATCAAGCTCAATTCCCTCTTCAAAGAGAGGACGAATTTCTTTAATTCTATCTTCTTTGAAGTTGAGTTTTATAAGTTCGTATGAGAGTTGTGCAAATGTAAGTTGTACAAAATCACTCCCTCGTTTTTCCCATCGCTCACTTAGTTCTTTGTAGTCGCCATCTCTGATGCCTTTAAAGATAGGTGATATAAAAGCAAACCAAAATCTTAAAAATGGAGAGTTGAAAATAGCTGTCTCTTTAAAAACACGAATAATTTTCGCTTCACTCAGTTGGAAAATTGCATTTTCACCGACCTCTTTAGAGACACCTGCACGTTTAAATGCAGTCTGTAAACGCGAATCCCCCATAGCTAAGCCTGTGAGAATAGAGTGATGAAGAGGAAGACCATCGGTAAGCTCTGTGATATCGTTACGAATGTATCTAAAGTCAGGAAGGATAAGCTCTTTTATGAGTTCAATTGACTCTTTTGAAGTGTCAATCGTTCCCCAGTCTACTCCACCAAAGATAGAAAACTTCTCTAGGGCAGTTTGCATATCTTGGGGTTTATGTTCTTTATAAAATGTTCTAAATTGCTCTAATAGAGTATCTTTACTTAGTATGATGAGTAAGCCTTTAATATATATATGACATTATACAATAACTTCACTTCTACATGACTACACAAAGACTACACACTTTTAAAGTAGAATACTTCAACACAAAAAAAAAGGAAAGAAAAATGTCAAAATTAAATCTTACAGCTCTGCTTTTAGGAGCAGCGTTATTTACAGGTCTTGGTGCAGTTAGTTTAAGTGCTGAAGATATGAAGTGTGGTGCTGGTAAATGTGGTGGTAGCGATGCTAAGTCTGAAAAAGCTGCTCAGAAATGTGGTGCTGGCAAATGTGGTGATTCAGCTAAGAAATGTGGTGATGGTAAAAAGAAGAGTAAAAAAGAAGCTACTAAATGTGGTGCAGGAAAGACTACAGGTAAGTGTGGTTCAAAGTAATCTTTCTTAAGGAGTGCCTTTTTTAGGCACTTTATATTTTAATTTTCATTCTATCCTCAGCAAAAACAACTTCACCTTTATAAATACTGTTAATTAACTCTTTGGTTTTCTTCTCTAATCCTAATGTTCTTCTCATCCTATGTGTGAGTAAGACTTTTTTTACATGTGCTGATTTTGCAATATGCGCAATCCTTGATGGTTTCATATGAAGATGTGTTACATAAATAGAAGCACTTTGTGCAACTGCATGATGTGCTATAAAAAGGTCCGCATTTATTGCAAGACGACTGAGTGTTTTATCTGCATCATTTGTATCTCCACTTATGATGATACTTTTATCACCTATATCAATTCTAAGTGCTAATGCAGGAACAATACCATGATGAACAGGTAAAAGTGTGAGCATAAAGTCTGTGTACTCTCTTATACTAGCTGCTTTTATATCAATAGGGATAATTTGAAATGAATCACTAGCCGATGTTAAAATATCATTCATATATCTGTAAGCACCATTTTTACCAAAGAGGTTTTCTAAAAATTCACTTGTTGATGGAAAAAACTTATTGCCATCAGGAGCGATAATATCAAGTGAATTTTTTCTACTAGAGAAAAAACCAGCCTTCATAAATGCAGGTAAATCTACACTATGGTCTATGTGTAAATGAGTAAGGACAACAGCTTCAAGGTCTTGGAGCTTTGCTTCACTCTGCTCGTAACGCAACATAGAACCACTACCCATATCAACTATCAGACGGGCTTTTTTGTCGATGTATATAAGGTAAGAGGTACTTGCTCTACCATCAATCTCTGGACCACCTGAACCCAAAACTTCGAGTTCTACTTCAGTAGCATATAAAACACAACTGATAAGTAGTAATAAAAAAAACTGTTTCATGCCTATAGTCTCCATCTTTAATAATTTTAGTATAGCACAGATTAATATCAAACTTAATGCAAATCACTACACGCTTCTTGCACACTTTGGGAGTACAATACTTCTAAGATTAAACATTAGGAGTTTATTATGTACATCAAAGATATATACAAAGAGTTTACACGTTTAAGTGAGTATACAAAATCCTTAGGCTTACTAGGTTTGAGACTTATTTTGGCATATACTTTTTTCGCACCAGCTATGATGAAATGGAATGATATAGGATCAGTTGCACAATGGTTTGACTATATGGGAATCCCTTTTCCAACACTAAATGCTTATATGGCAGCAGGAACAGAAATGGCAGGTGTAGTTCTACTCACACTTGGACTTTTAACTCGTTTTATCTCTATTCCACTGATTGTGATTATGTTTGTAGCTATTGTTACTGTACATGGAGAAAATGGTTTTGCTTTTGTAAATGAAGCAGTAACTTTCACGGATGCTTATGTAAATGGTACACAAGTAAGCGGAACACTTATCCAACTTCAAAATGGTTATGAGTTAGTTCTCTACTATACTCTTATGCTTTTTGTACTTGTTGGAAGTGGTGCTGGAAAGTTCTCTTTTGATAGACTAATATTTGGGGAGAAAAATTAGGATGCAAATGGAATCATTTGCGGACTATGCTTCGCGTTTACATATCTCTGATCTACCTATAATAGTATTTTTATTTAAAGCATTCTTTGTACTTTTTATAATAATATCTATCATTCTTTTTATATATGATAGATATATTCAACGTGAAAATCAACTACTCATAAACTACCCTCTTATTGGTCGTCTGCGTTACTTCTTTTATGCACTCCGTGACCCCATGCGTCAGTATTTTGGTGATGAGAAGTTTTATGAGTCTTTTGATAAAGTAAAATGGGTGTTAAACTCAGCAGAGAGAAAATCACCCTATGCATCCTTCTCACCAGCACAACCTCAAACAAGTGCACGACTCAGTATCAAAAATGCTAACTGTGTCTTAAACACTGAAGAGGTTAGTACTAAGTTTAGTGTGACCTTTGGTACGGATATTAAAAAACCATTTACTACAAAGTCTATTTTTGGTCGAAGTGCTATGAGCGATGGTGCTATCTCTCCTGAAGGAACACGTGCCTTTTCCAAGGGTGCTTATCTCGGAAATTTTCCTATAAATACAGGGGAAGGGAGTTTAACTTCTAACTTTCTCTATACACATAAGTATAAAAAAGAGAATGATAAATATCTTGATACGTATGAGGGAACTTTTTTTGCCAAAGGTATCTATAAAATGATGAAGTTTTTCTTTCATCAAGCAGGAGCAGAGGCAGTGTATAGACATTTAATTATAGATGCAAATGATGCTGAGAGTTATCTGTTTGATTGTGATTGTTTAGTCTGTTATCGTATAAATTGGAAAGCTCCTTTAGAAGAGTTTCCTCAAGAAGTACCAGATGATTTACCTGACATCATTTTTCAGATGGGAAGTGGTCTGTATGGCGTTCGTCATAGTGATGGAGAATTTAACGAAGATAGATATAAAAAGACGATGCGATTCGCAAAAATGACTGAAATCAAGATGGCACAAGGTGCAAAACAGACAGGTGGTAAACTTCTTGGAAATAAGGTGAGCGAGGCTATCGCTTATTATCGTGGCGTTGAGGCTCATAAAGATCTTTTTTCTCCAAACCAATTTCCTTTCGCACAAACGCTAGAAGAGCTTTTTGACTTTATGGGGAGACTTAAAAAACTCTCAGATAAGCCAGTGGGTGTAAAAATAGTTATCTCGTCTCATGAGGGTTTTAGAGAGTATGCAGACCTTATACAAGAGCGTATTAAGGCCGGAAGTAATGCTTATCCAGACTTTATAACTATAGACGGTGGCGATGGAGGGAGTGGTGCTGCTCCACTAGAGATGATGATGACTGTTGGAATGACTATAGCTAAGGCTCTTTATATCGCTGATACTACACTAAGAAATGTTGGTGTTCGTGATAGTGTAAAAATAATTGCGAGTGAAAAAGTTTTAACACCTGATGATGCCATTATGCTTTTTGGGGTTGGTGCAGATTATGTAGCGATAGCTAGGGCATTTATGATGAGTGCTGGTTGTATTCGTGCACGAGAGTGTTCCGGAGCAAATGGAAGATCTTGCCCTGTTGGACTAGCAACACAAGATAAATCAAAACGTGCTTCATTCTTGACAGAGAAAAAAGCTATAAATGTCGCTTCGTATCATGATCAACTTGTCTATGGAGTTCGAAACTTACTTGCTATTATGGGACTAAGAAATATAAATGAACTTGGTAAATCAAACCTGATTTTTAAAGACCATACAGGAAAAACATATATGAATGTAAATCATTACTTTGAAGAGTCTGTAATAAAGTAAATAAATATAGTACACAAAATATACACAGAGATAGGCTATAATTATCTAAGATAAAAAAAGGAGTCTATTATGTGTATTCCTCATGGAGCCGGTGGCTCAAAAAGTAATGGTTTTATTAAAGAAGAGAAACCAAAAAAACATATCACAAAAGTCTCTAAAGAAGAGTTTCTTAAAGGTGATCCAGATTTTGTAGATGAGAGAACTTCAGTATATGAACCCAAAAGCAAAAAATCCTTTTTTAGTGTACTTCTAGACTAATGGATTACTTAAAAAGAAGAGTCTTTTTAAAGGCAGGATTTTTATCATCAGCGGTTGTTGTGATGAATGGATGTAGTGTTTTTGGTATCACTACTCCTCGTGATACTATTAAAGTGCTTCAAAATGACCTTTTCCCAAAAGCAAAAGAACTCGGAATAAACACGGCTGATTACATAGGCATAGTGCTAAAACATTCACGCATAACTAAAGAAGATAAACATTATCTAAAAAATGGGGTGAAGTGGCTCAATGAAAGTGCAGTAGATATGTATAAAAAAACAGTATACAAAACTTTTAGTACATCAACGTCAAAAAGTTTTAGAAAGTTTTGCACAAGAGAGTTGGGGTAGTTCTTGGTTAGATACAATTCTTCGTTATACATTTGAGGCAAGTTTTGGTGATCCTATCTATGGCTCAAATAATAATGAAGCTGGCTGGAAATGGCTTGAGTTCAGTGGTGGAAAACCTAGACCAATAAAGGTGTTTTTATGATGTATGATGTCTGTATTATAGGTAGCGGTGCTGGTGGCTCACCCATAGCATATGAGTTATCAAATGCAGGGTTTAATGTTGTAGTCCTTGAAAAGGGTGAGAACTACACAGAAAAAGATTTTTCTAAAGATGAGTTAGCAGTATCACGGCGCGATATGTTTACCCCTCCTTTAAACGAGCAGCGACATATCATAAATGAGTACTCTCAGTCGGGAAAATTCGTCAGATATGATGGAGAAAAATCAGGTTGGAACTTTTGGAATGGAAGTATGGTTGGGGGAAGTTCTAACCTTATGAGCGGATATTTTCACCGTATGAAACCAAAAGATTTTACACTTTTAAGTTCATATGGAGCAGTCAAAGGTGCCAATGTCGTTGACTGGTGTATCTCCTACGATGAGCTTGAACCCTACTATGATAAGGTAGAAAAAGTCATAGGTGTAAGTGGAAAGATAGTAAAACATAAGTATCAAGAGCCGCGTTCATCTGCTGACTTACCTTACCCGATGTTAGAGACAAATGAAGTGACTTCTTGGTTTGACGGGGCTTGTAAAGAGTTGAAATTCACATCCATCCCAACTCCTCGAGCCGTACTGAGTCAAAATGCACTCGAACGTAATGGCTGTTACTACTCTAACTTTTGTGGAAGTTATGGCTGTTCTAGTGGAGCAAAAGGGAGTGCGAGAGCTGCACTCTTACAAAAGTGTAACGCCGAAGTTATCACGGATGCTTTTGTCTATAAACTAGACTCAAAAAAAGGTAAAGTCACTCGGGCTTACTACTATACAAAGCATGGTATAAAACATATCATAAATGCTAAAATATTTGTACTCTCAGCACAGGCTATAGAGTCTTCGCGTGTACTCCTCAACTCTAAGAACAAAGAATTTCCTAATGGTATGGCAAATTCAAGCGGAGAGTTAGGAAAAAATCTTATATTTTCTGCGGGTGGTGCTGGAAGTGGACGGTTTGTTTATGAGAAACTTACAAAGGAACAACAAACTGCCCTCATGCAACCGGGACTCTTTTTTAATAGAAGTTTGCAAGACTGGTATGACTATGATGATGGCTGTCGTAAGTACAAGGGTGGGACAATCGACTTTCTCTTTGAACATCAAAATCTCATAAGCCGTGTAAACCGTGAGATGTATGATGAAGAGGGGAATCTTCTTTGGGGTAAAAAACTAGAAGATAAAATACATAAAAGACTCACCACTTCAAGAGTGCTTACTTTTGAAGTCTTTAATGACTGGTTACCTACTGACAACTGTAATGTGAGTGTGGATGATGAAGCCAAAGATAAATGGGGCATTCCTGTTGGTGTTATAAATCTAAACTCACACCCTCAAGACTTAGAAGTTGGAGAGCATTTAGCACAAAAAGCTGTTGAGGTTTTAGAGCAGATGGGAGCAGTTGAGATAGACTACTCTATCTCTGCAAGCCCACCACCAAACCTTGTAGCTGGAGGGTGTCGCTTTGGAGATGACCCGAAGAGTTCAGTCTTAGATAAAAACTGTAAAGCACACGACTTAGAAAACCTCTATGTAACAGATGCCTCTTTTATGCCAACAGGAGGAAGTGTCCCCTATACATGGACTATCTATGCAAACTCTTTTCGTGTGGCTGATGTTATAAAAGAGAGCTTATCAGGCTAGTACTAGTCTGTAGTGCCCACCATAAATATTTTCTAAAACACCATCAGGAAGTTTTTTTCTTAGTTTTTTTACTAAGGTTCTCACTGCATCTGCATTATATTCTTTGTCTATATCATCCCATATATAGATGAAAATATCATAAGAGCTCAACTTTTTGTTCATATGTTCGCAGAGGAATGAGAGGAGTCTGTTTTCTGATTTTGGGAGTTTTATATATCTGTTGTGAACAAAATATTCACACTTTAGTGTATCAAACTTAGTACTGTCATTTAAAAAAATAAAATGATTATTTTCTTCTTGAGCTTGAGAAAGTGTTGCTATCGCAGTCTCTATACTGTCTTTTAGTCTTTTTCTATCTATAGGTTTTATAAGGTAGTTTATCACATTTGAGTCAAAAGCTTCCATGAGTTTTTCCTGTTCAGAGTGTGCGGTTGCTATGATGATTTTAGTATGTTTGGAAATTTTTCGTATCTCTCTTGCAAGTTGCAGACCTGTCATCCTTGGCATAGTTATATCTGTAATAACTATGTCTGGTGTATGCTTTTTATAGAGTTCTAATGCTTCTAGTCCATCATTTGCCTCATAAATAATAAAGTCATAACGACTCTGTAAGTATATAACCTGATCTTTGCGAGTTGAACACTCATCTTCTGCATAAAGTAATTTTAATTTTTTCATAATTTTATTGTAAACTTTGCTCCATTTTTTGTATTTTGTACAGTAAGTGAGCCTTGTAAACTCTCTTCTACAAGCATTTTTGCCATGTAGAGACCTACTCCTATACCATCTGCTTTAAATTTTGTACTAAAGTAAGGCTCAAAAACTTTACTTAAATTTTTCTTCTTGATTCCTCCTGCATTATCCTCAATTTCTACTATATGATTTGTCGAAGATTGCGTGATTGAGATTGTGATGAGTTTATGTTTTGTGTTGCGTGTTTTAAAGGCATCAATTGTATTGTTGAGAATGACAAGTAAGACTTGGGTAAATTCACATACATTAAGATTAATCTCTAAGTCTTCTTTGACTCGCATTATGAGTTTTACATCTTGTAAGGAGTTTTCCATAAGCATAAGTGCCTTATTTGTAACTTCTTGAAGTGTAATGTTTTGATGTTCTTTATCTTTTTTAAAGTAGGAGTTAAAACTCTCAAGGGTGTCAGACATATGACGAGTTATATTTTCTATACGTTGCATATCGTTTTCAAGGGATATGGGAGTTAGTTTTTTTGTATATACATCTGCATCTATTTTCATAACAACTGCATTAATTTCGCCTAGAGGTTGCCTCCATTGATGTGCGATGTTTCCTAGCATCTCTCCCATTGAAGCGAGTTTGGATTGTTCAAAAATTATCTTTTTCTTTTGTATCTTATCTATTTGCAACTCTTTAATTTTCCCAGCAAGTATAATGGAAAAAAGAAGA
>NZ_JAEMVB010000023.1 GCF_029215995.1 Sulfurimonas sp. SAG-AH-194-L11 | reverse complement strand
ATTTCTAGTATCTCTCCCTGTGTTTGCTGCTTGGACAGATGCACTGATGTCGCGCATAAACTGTTCTGTCTGGTCTAAGAGGTTGTTAACACCCCAGGCAACACCTTGTAAGGTATGCGTGTCATCTATGTGTGTAATTCTATGTGAGAGTTGACCTTGACCAGCTTGGAGAAGAACCGTACGTATCTGTCTCATAAGAGAGTCATTAAAAACTTTACTACATGCATCTCCATCCATTAGAGAAAGAAGAAGTGTAGATATAAGAGTAAAAAACATAATGCCAGCCGCAATATAGTTTTCTTCAAAACCGAAGTAGATAATAACCCCTAAAAGAAGTATATAGAGCCCTAGAGTTTGTTTAGTGTTGTAAATTGAAGATAAAATCATCATAGCTTTCTCCCATATCTTGTAATGTATCATTAAGTAGTTTTTGCGAAGCTCCAACACCAGCACTCTTCTCTTTTTCTAAAAGTAGTTTGTAGAGTCCAGGGATAACCTTCATAGAGGCTCTTGAGGGTTTACGTCGTACTGAGTGGAGGTCAATGACTTTTGCATCTTTATCTAGGGTTACCGTTACATTGGCATAGACCCAGTAAAAAGAACCATCCTTACAGAGGTTTTTGACATAAGCAAATATCTCTTTTTTCTCTTTGAGTCTATCCCACAGTAGTTGAAATACAACTTTAGGCATATCAGGGTGTCTAAGGATAGAGTGAGGTTTTCCTAAGAGTTCTTCCTCATTATATCCTGAGATTTTGATGAAAGTTTTATTTCCATAGAGAATTTTACCTCTTTCATCTGTTTTAGAGACGATAAACTCATCAACGCTCAGTTGTTTTTCAGTGTTTGTAGGTGTGGGTGCAGACATCTTTATTCCTCAGATTATATAGTCCGCGTAGTATATCGGATTATGATTTATAATAGCTTGAATTTTCTCTGACTATGTATTTACTTCCAAGAGTTCATAATATTGATTAAAATCTCAAAGACACTGTTCATATGGGCTTTATAATCAGCATCAACATCTAAAGTCTTCACTACATCGCGCATATCTATAGTTGTAATTACTGTTTCTCCATTCTCTTCATATACTGATATACGACATGGTAGATAAGCAGAGATTTCAGGAAAAGCTGTTAATATTTTCAGTGCAGCATTTGGATTACAAACTTCATATACCGTTATATCTTTTTCTAAGTCAAAACCTTTAGAGTGTAAAATCTTTTTAAACTCGTAAGAACCTAGAACACCAAAACTTTTCTCTTTTGTATGTTCTTCAAATTCATCTTTTACTCTCTGCAGGGGAGTTTTTGTACTTGTTTTATAAATCATGAAATATCCTTGTAATTTTGTTTTGTAATTATAGCGATAATTTGTGTTGTATTTGTGTTTGTGATAATCTATTTAATAGCAAACACAAACTCACCACAGTTCTTGAATATACTTTCTTATGTAGAAACATGAATATAAGGAGATATAAAATGAATAAGATTATTTTAAGTATCGGATTGAGTTCGCTTGTAGCAAGTATGCTTCTGGCAAACCAAGCAGATGATGCGAAAATCCAACAGTTACTCAAAGATGTCAAAGCACTAAATGCTATGAAAGCCGACTTAGAGGGAAATGCTCGCTCAGGATTTCAACTAGCAGGATATGCTTCTTTTGATTGGACAGGTGGTTCAGGTGGGTCGGATGACTTTAGTGGTGTAAAGTTTGCACCTATCTTTCACTATCAGTATGGAACTATATTCCAATTTGAGGGTGAGTTAGAATTTGAGATAGATGAGAAGGGAGAGACAGTTACAGCTCTTGAGTATGCGGCAGGGACAATTTTCTTAAATGATTATATGGGCTTACAAATTGGTCAGTTCATGTCACCTATTGGACAGTTTGTTCAAAACCTTCACCCATCGTGGATAAACAAACTTCCAAGTACACCTGTTGGTTTTGGTCATGATGGAGCAGCCCCTACATCAAATATTGGTATGGCTTTACGTGGTGGACTCCCTAAGATAGCAAACCTAAGAAGTAATTATGTTGTATTTGTAGCAAATGCTCCTCGATTTGGTTTTGCGGCAGATGGTGATACTATTATTGATGCTACTGGAAAATCAAGTTCAGGTGGAGCATCCCAACTGCTTGGTGCTCGTTATGCACTTAATCCTATCGGTGGAATGGAAATTGGAATCTCTGGTGCAACAGGAGAGGCTTTTGATGATACGAACACTTCGGGCACTTCGCAAAATATCTTTAGAACATACTCTGCAATGGGTGCTGACTTTATGTATAACGACCAGGGACTAGATGTAAAAGCAGAATATATACAACAGAAGGTAGGAGATAATGTCTCTAGTACACTTGAAGGTGGTACATGGACAGCCTTTTATGCACAAGTAGCATACCAGATTAATGGTTTAAATATTGAACCAGTACTGCGCTATAGTGATTATGAAAATCCTGAAAATAGAAAAAAGCAGATAGCAGTTGGTCTTAATTATCTTTTTGCAAATAACTTAATTGCAAAACTTGCATATGAAAATGATACAAATAGTAATATCGATGATGTTAGCCGTGTTCGTGCACAACTAGCATTCGGTTTTTAGGAGAAAAAAGATGAAAAAATTATTAATAATAGCAACACTACTCAGTAGTATGAGTCTAATGGCAAATGATGTTCAACCAGCAGATACGATAAATGGTGTTCAAATATGGGCAGATACTTGTACTCGTTGTCACAACCTAAGAGAACCTGCGGCACTTAGTAAACGTGCTTGGAAATACTCTATGACTCATATGAGGGTGCGTGCTGGTTTAACAGGACAAGAGACACGAGATGTTTTAGCATTTATACTTGAGTCTAAAACAGATGAAGATGCAAAATAGTAGAGGATGTAAATCTTGAGTATAATTAGAGTATGAAAATATTATTACTTGAAGATGATACAGCTTTGGCTAGTATTTTAGTGGATTATTTAGAAGATGAGAATGAGGTTATTCAGACATATAGCATGAAAAAAGCAAGCACTCTTTCAGAAGAGCAGAAGTTTGATCTCTATATTTTTGACATAAATGTTCCTGATGGGGATGGTGTATCACTACTCAAGGAACTTCGGAAGTTTAATGACACTACTCCTACTATCTTTATCACAGCCTTTAGAGACACGAAGTATCTAAAGGCTGCTTTTGAGTCTGGAGCAAACGACTTTATAAAAAAGCCCTTTGATCTTGAAGAGTTAGGACAACGTATAAGTAACATCAAACGCCAGTTTGGTTTAGCAGACAAGATAAATATTGAAGATACTATTATCTTTGATATACAAACACATACAGTGCATACTATAGATAAAAACTATACTATGACACATAAAGAGAGTGACTTTCTTCATTATCTTTATAAAAATAGAGTAAGAGTTGTCAGTAGCGATGAACTACTGCAAAATATTTGGGATTTTAATGAAATGCCGACTGATGATGCTGTTAGAACAGTGATAAAAAATCTCAGAAAGTATATAGGCAAAGAGCATATCCTTAACATTAGGGGTGAGGGTTATAAGTATGAATGATTTGGAAAAACATTCGTTTTACTCTTTTTTAGCGATTTACCTAGTCTCCTCTCTATTTTTTGTTTTACTCTCCTCTTTTTGGTACTACTCCTCTTTAAAGAGCTCCCTTGAAAATGAAACATACTATAAACTTACACATTTAGCAGACAGTATCTCAGGAAAAATTATCAATGCGCAGATGAAAGAGATAAGTCTCTCTCTTCCAAATGAAGAGGGGTATGAGTATGTGCTAATCCCTGTTGATGAAACACTAAAGTATAAGGTTGGCTACTATGAAGAAAATGGCTATAAGGTTCTGGTTTCAGGATCACCCCAAGAGCATTTAAATATAGCCTATGTAATAGTCAAAACAAAAGAGTACTTCAAAGATCTTGCAAAACTAAAAGCTGATGTAGCAACACGAGCTGGTTTAGTTTTTTTAGCCATCTTTTTTATATCATTTGTTTTAGCAAAACTGTTTATGCGACCTGTACATAAACGCATAGAGCAGATAGAAGAGTTTATTCAAGATGTCTCACATGAGTTAAACACGCCTATCACAGCTTTAAAAATGAGTGCCTCGAGAGCTATAAAAAAAGAGGTATATGATAAAAAAATTCTTACAAATATCTCTATAAGTACAAAACAGTTAGAGACTATTTATAACTCACTCACCTACCTAAACTTTAGTGATAAGCAAGAAGAGAGTATAGAACTTGCACTTGGAGATGTAGTCAATAGGGTTGTAAAGTACTACTCTGAACTGAGTGAGGCAAAAGGTGTAAAGATAGAAGTAGATATAGATCAAGCCTCTTTAAATATCATCGAGTCACGTGCAGAACTACTCATCTCTAACCTACTTTCAAACGCTATCAAGTACTCCATGCCTGAGAGTACAATATATATAACACTTCAAGAGGGTCTCTTTATCATAAAAGATGAAGGTGTTGGAATAGCAAAAGACAAACTTGAGGCTATATTTGAACTCTATAGTCGTGACTCTCAAATTGCGGGTGGTTTTGGTGTTGGTCTAAATATAGTAAAACAGATTTGTGACACGTATAAGATAAAAGTGCAAGTTACATCTACTTTGGGTAAGGGAAGCGAGTTTAAACTTCTGTTTTAGAGAAATTTTCTTGCTTTTTTTGTCAGTGAAGATATGGGAGCAGTATGAAACTTATCTATATCTACCCATCTAAAATCTTGTTGGTCTAGCTCTTGAGACTTATAGAGTTTGACTACTAATCTATACTTTGTATATGAGTGCTTAAATGAGGCGATAAAATCCTCTTCAATCGGCTCAACAGAGGGTAAAACTAACATATCTTTATACATTTTTTGTGTTGAGGTCTCTAAGGCTATTTTATTGTTTTTAATGCATACCCCTAAAAAAAGTTCCATATTTTCATAGAGTGTTTTTTTAGTTTGAGTGTATATCTCAGGCTCATTTTTTCCTAAACAAGAACTTTTTAAAGGACACTCTTCACATTTTGGATTCTTTGGCAAGCAGATGGTTGCACCTAAGTCCATCAAAGCAAGGTTATGACTTCTCGGACTTTTAGCATAGACAAAAACCTCTGCTTGTGCCCATACTGTTTTTACCTTAGGCGAGAGTAGGGCGAAGTGGCGTTTGATGACTCTTGCGATGTTAGTATCAACAACAGGTACATTTTGATCTAGTCCAAAACTACAAATGGCAGATGCTGTGTACTCACCAATTCCGGGAAGAGCCATCAACTCTTTTGTGGTCTGGGGTAATCCATCAAGGGAGAGTTTCGCTGTTTTGTGTAAGTTTCTCGCCCGTGAATAGTACCCAAGCCCACTCCAAGCAGCAAGAACATCATCTTGATGTGCATTTGCAAGTGCTTTGAGTGAGGAAAATTTTGCTAAAAATTGCGGATAGTACTCATCTCTCACACGATTTACCTGTGTCTGTTGAAGCATGATTTCACTAAGATATATATGGTAGAGATTATCTGTTAAACGCCAAGGTAGTTCATGGCGTCCATTCGTTTCATACCACTTTAAAAGTGCTTCTTGTGCTTTTTTCATGCCATCTTTTTATATAAAATTCTAAATCGAGTGTTGGATATATGAGATGCTTCTTTTATAAGCTCAAAGCTCATTTGTTGCACTCCATTACTCTTAAAGTGATCTATCTCGACTTGTGTTAAAGGCCAAGGTGGACCTCCATCTACTAACTCTTTTTTGTGAGCAACTACAAGCAGTTCACCATTTTTAGCGACACTATCAGCAACTGCTTTTATCATTTTTTCGCGAAATTCTCGTGGAAGAGACTGAATAGTGAGTGCTTCAAAAACAAAATCAAAATATTCAAAATATTTTTTTGGCATATCAAATATATCTTGCTTCTCATAGACTATAGCTGTTCCTACAAATCTTTTCTCAGCGATATCAAGTGCAGTTTGTGAGATATCTATAGCTAAAGTCTCATACCCCGCCTTTGATAAAGCATAAGCATCATCACCTAAACCACAACCGATGACAAGAGCTTTACCTTTATGCTCTTTCTTTGTATCTAGGTAAGTTTGCAGTAAAGGATTTACAGTGAGTTTTGCCCATGGAATATTTTCATGAGTATTTTCATTTTGTTTATAAAGCTCTTCAAACCAAGCACTTGCTTTGTTGTGTTCTTGCATGTATCTTTTCCTTCTCAAAAGAGATTTCAAATTTGTGGAAGTATAGTGTAATAACAATTAAGTGGATATAATATTTAAGTAAGGAAAAGTTAATAAATGTAGAAGGAGTTTATTATGAGTAAAGTTAAACATTTAAGAAAAGATGAACAGCAGATAGAACCTCTTTTTAATGGAGCATTTACAGAAAATAAGCCTATTGGTTTTCCAAATCGAAATGGGACAAATGCATATTCAAACATTTTTTACTGGGCACATTTAGTGGCTCATGAGACAGCAGAGTTTCCTCTGCATCCTCATGAGGGTTTTGAGATTATCACTTTTGTGTTTAAGGGTAGTGTTGAACACTATGATACCGTGTCTCAAGTCTACACTCCTCTAAATGCAGGTGACGTTCAAGCCATTCAAGCTGGTTCTGGTGTATCTCACTCTGAGAGAATCACAAAAGGGACAGAACTTTTTCAAATTTGGTTCGACCCTGATTTCTCAAAAACTATGTCTCAGGATGCAACATATAAAGACTATGGGGCAGATAGTTTTCATAGTCAAAGTGAGGGTGACAAAGAAACTCTTGTATATATTGGGGATAAGGGTAGTGTGCAGAGTATAACTGAGGGTTTAGAGATACAAAAAACTACCTATAAAAATGGTGAGTTTGATAAAGTCCTTGATAGTGCATTTACTTACTCCTACTATCTTTTAGATGGTGAAATTGAGTTAGATGGAGAGAGACTTATAAAAGACGATTTTTATGTTTTACAAGATGCCTCTAGTGTTACTTTTAAAGTGAAGAATGGTGCAGAACTTTTTATGATCAAAACACCAACTGAGATTAAATATAGACGATTTATAGAACGATATAAAAAATGAAGTCTTAACTCTCACTAATATTAAAAATTTTTGTGCTAAAATAAAAGAAACTAATATTTTGGGACAAATAATGCTTAAAACTATTCTCCTCTCTAGCACTTTAGTGCTCACTCTCACAGCAAAAGACACACAGTTCTTTTGCTCTGATCCATCTCCTTATGTTATCGCAGATAAAACACAAAAATCGCACTATCAAAACTGTAAACGCAATGGTATGACTTACTGGTTTCGTGACGATGCTAGTATAAAATCAGAAGTAAACTTTAAAGATGGCAAAGAGAATGGACTCTACACCTCTTACTATGATAATGGAGAGAAAAAGATTGTCGTACACTATGTTAATGGTCAAAAAGATGGTTCTCAGATAATCTACTACAATAATGGAGCCGTAGGTTCTACTGTGACATATAACAATGGTAGAAGAGAGGGGCTTATGATTGATTATAATATTTCAGGGTATAAATCTGCGGAAGTTCTATATAAGAACAACTACAGAGTGGGACTCAAAAAGTATTATGACAAAGTAGGCCATGTTATAAGAACTGAAACTTACAAAATGGATAGAAACCCAGTTGTAGTACAGATGCTCAAAGACAAACGCGAGGAAGTTTTAGTAGATCTTTCTAAATATGGTTTGATGCCATAAGTTACAGCTAAAGAGCTGATTATTTGATATAGTTGAGTAGATGAAAAAAAAGTTTAAAGAGTTTACAGATAAAGTTAGTTCTGGTTTAAAACAAGAGTATCAAGAGACTAAAGATATCCCTATGCATATTAAAAATGGTAGCTATAAAGAAGCAGGGCAACAAGCTGCAGATATTGGAAAAATGGCTTTTATTGTAAGTATATGGATTTTACCTGCAGGAGCAATAATAAGTGGACTTATTATGAAGTTCTTTGATTCTATTTTCGCTAGTTTCTCCTCTTTATAAAGCTTTTTTAGTTTGGCATTCTCTTTTTCAAGCTCTCTTATTCGTTTGATGTCACCAGTTTCCATGCCACTATATTTTCGCTTCCATTTGTAGTATGTGTCTTTGCTAACACCTTTATCTCTAAGTGTCTCAACTACTGGTTACCCATCTTTAATCTCTTTCAAAATCTCTATAATCTGTTTCTCACTAAACTTACTTTTTCGCATAATTGCTCCTGATTTATTTTATCAGAATTATTCTGTTTTAGGTAGTACAGTTTTTGGGGAGGCTTACATCATGAATTAGGGGGGTACTATATATTCCACATATTTTATTATAAATTGGTCTCGTATGACTTGGGCTATTCCCCTTAAACACAATCAAGCACTTAGTTTAAGAGTCTTTCCTCACCGGATACCTTATTTTGTGAGACGAATGGAGATGTGAATTTTGAAAATTATTATAGAAGGTGCTAAATAAAAGGCTAAGTTAAACCTGCGACCACATTGCGACTAAAAATCAAAAATCTTCCGGTTTTATGACCGGCGGTATGTTAAATGGGTGTTATAAAAATAGTTGTCAATAAATGAAGGTGTTGTGAGAGATAGATACAAAATGTTATGAGCGGGAATCCGCTCATATTAAAGATTACAGACCTGTAACGTTTTCTGCTTGAGGACCTTTTTCGCCTTCACCAATTTCGTAAGTCACTTTTTGACCTTCAGTTAATGAAACACGACCATGACCTGAGTTGTTAACTTGACGAAAATGTACGAATACATCTTTTCCACCATTTTCTTGTTCGATAAAGCCAAAACCTTTATCTTCGTTAAACCATTTAATTGTACCGTTTACTAATGTTCCCATTGTAATACCTTTATGTTTGAATACACCACATTACTGGGGTGGTTTAAAATCTAATATGAAGCTTTTCTTTTAGGTGGATTATACTGTATAACTGGAAGTCATCAATGTAAAGCAAACTAAAGATGTAACTTAAATCATCTTTCATTGATGGAAGTATAGCTGAATAAAATATTAAGTATATTGGTATGTTAGTTTATTTAGATTTGTACTTAGATATAGTGAGTCATAAGATGAAATTTAAGCAATTAATTTCGCATTACAGTGTGACAAATCTACGACAAATTTACTATTAAAAGTACAAATCTTCCGGTTTTATGACCGGTGAGCTATTAGGTTTGAATAAAATATTAGTATACTAATTAGTTGTTGAAAATGTCTGTAAGTATCGTGTATAAAGGGATTGTGTTTAAAAAGTGGTGGACCCTCAGAGATTCGAATTCTAAGTATAGCTATTTGTATACTTCCTTAAAGTAGTGTAAACATCTATAAAGTTACCTAATGTAAGGCTATATGAAGGTTTTACTACTCTGTCAAGTTATCTATCCTTTTATTAAACTCCTGCACGATGTTGAATAACATTGGTAAAAATGAATAAGACAAATAAGATAAAGATATCTTATGTTATACTTTACCTTAATAATGAAAAAAACAGTATTTTATGAAAATATTAATAAAATCCCGAAGTATTTCATGAAATCCCATAGGGAGTAGGTAAAATGCCTTTAGCTTTTCAAAATGAAATACTACCAAGTTCTTGTAGGTTAATTGGATACTCATGGTTACTATATCATTTTCATTTGAAGATGCCTTCAAGAGAACTATCTTGTATTAGTGAAAAAAGATTAGCATCACAAAAAATACAAAAGAATAATTGGACTATTTTTGATTTACAGCTAAGTGTTGAAGAAAATCCATATGCTAATTTAGAATTTGCACTGAAGCATGAAATGATAGATTTACTTGTACTAAAATCAATTTTCAAGGTATTGACACAAGAGAGTTTAATCAACTATATTCAAATTAATCCTAAACGCATACTTAGTAAGAAGATATGGTTCTTATATGAATTCTTACTAGATGAAAAATTGCCAATTGATGATCTTCCAGTTGGAAAGTATGATGACCTTTTAAATGATAAGAAGTATATAGTCAAAAACCATCCAATAAAATCTCAAAGACACAAGCTT
Organism: Sulfurimonas sp. SAG-AH-194-L11; assembly: GCF_029215995.1. Taxonomy (GTDB): domain Bacteria; phylum Campylobacterota; class Campylobacteria; order Campylobacterales; family Sulfurimonadaceae; genus Sulfurimonas. The sequence goes on along the minus strand of NZ_JAEMVB010000023.1, from coordinate 17,509 downwards.
AATAATAATCTTCTTGGAACTGCAAAAATGTGTCCAATTATTATAAAGACCAAGAGACTACAAGATTATATAGATAGAGATTTAAGTAAGGATATATCCAATGTTATTGGAACAGTATCTAAATCCTTAGTTAGAAGAGCTGCGAGTTTTTTATTATTATCAGATTCTAAAGCATCATTTGAAATAGAGGGTGAGAGACCTACTAAAAATAGAATTGAGAACTGGGGAAAGATAATCAATGAAGCTGGTAAAGTAGAGTTAAGTATTGATGAGATAGAGAGACTCCATGCAATACTTTTAGAAGATTCAAGGTTTACGAAAATAGGTCTTAGAGATGAAGAAGTATTTTTAGGTCAAAGAGATAGAGAGAACTACCCTTTACCTGAATTTATAGGGGCCAAAAGTGAAGACTTAAACAATCTACTCCAAGAGTGGATTGAGTTAAATGAAATCCTCAGTGGTGATGAAATAGATCCAATTTTACATGCTGTAATTATCGCTTTTTCTTTTGTATACATTCATCCTTTAGAAGATGGAAATGGAAGAATACATAGATACATAATTCATCATGTTCTAGCACATAGAAATTTTTACCCAAAAGGGATGATCTTTCCAATATCCAATGTTATTTTAGAGACAATAGAAAAATATAGAGATATTTTAGTGGCTCATACAGCACCCTTAATGAGTCTAATTGATTGGGAAGCTACATCTTTAGGAAATGTAAAAGTTATCAATGATACTCAAGATTTGTATAGATATTTTAATTGTACTCAGAGTTGTGAATTCATTTATGAGTCTGTAGAAAAAACAATAAAAGAAACATTACCTAATGAACTAAGTTATTTAAATTCTTTTGATAAAGCATATCAGGAGATTAATAACTTTATCGAAATGCCCGACAATAAGATAAAAAGCTTAATAACATTTATACTGCAAAATGATAGAAAACTCTCTAAAAATAAACAAGAAAAATATTATGCAAAATTGACAAGGGATGAAGTCGATAGTATAGAAAATATTATTGATGAGTATTTTGTCTAAATTATTAAATTAATTAGTGTTTAGTTTCTAGGGGACATTCCATTAATATAAGTATTAACAGTATTTTTAAAAGTCAATTCCATATCTTTAATATTTTGAGTTTCCCCTATTGCTTTTGAACGTGACTCTTTTTATTCTTGCCATTTTTATCTCCAAAAAGTTAGATGTAAAATCATATAAGAATAAAATGTACTTCTTTAATTTAATTGGTATATTGTCCCCGAATTTTATTTTTTAACTATGTTTAACTATCTTTAGTTTATAGTTATAATTAACAAAGGATATTACTTATGAATACAGATGTATTAAATAGCGAGCAAAAGCTAAGGTTTCCTTATTTATTGTGTGAGACTAAGGCAGATGATACCATTCTTTATGCGAATAATTCGTATTTAGAAATGATTGGTTACTCAAAAAATGACTTTATTGGAAAAAACCATAGTATAGTTTTTCATCCTGATATGCCTAAAATATATTTAGATGAGGCATGGAAAAGCTTCAAGATTAAAGGTTTTTGGACAGGTCATATTAAAAAAGTTCATAAAGATGGGAAACAGTTCTTTTGGGCTTATGTGACAATTTTAACAAAAACATCAGCATCAGGTGAAGTACTATTCACTTTTATAAATACTCCCCCAATAGCTGAAGAATTAAAAAAATTCAAAGAAGAATATGGCATACAGTAAAATACACAGTATTCAAACTCACTTTATAGCGATTTTCTGAAAGTTGGACTTAATCAAAAAAATGAGTGCTTAAATCATAACTATTTATGTTTTATTTTCAGCTTCTCTAGTTTAAAAAATGCCAATATTGACATTAAAAGATAGTTACTTTGAGTTCTGATTGTTTTGGTGGGTGATTTAGCTAGAGCGGAATTATGCTTTATAGACTTATGAAATTCTTCAACTTGGAATGTCCCCTGTAAACTAGACACACTAAGAAAATAGAATCTACACAAACATAGTGAGGTGCTTTAATAGAGAGAATTGCCTCGCCGGATACTATATTTGGCGAGAGAGTTTTTAGCTATAATATTGCTAAATTATAGGGTTTATCAATGACACAAACTAAAATGAGTAATGAGCTTGAAAAAATAATCGAAAAATCGCAGAAACAGTTTGAAACAATGAAATATTTAATGGAAGCCGAAAAAATTGATGGTGATATCTCTATTAGAATTATAACTTCTTATGTTTTGATTACTATGCATCATCATGATGCTATAAATGATCTTATAAAATCAAATAGACCTATATCTGCAAGTGCTCTTATCAGACCATTAGTTGAAGCATTTGTTCGAGCTACATGGTTATCATTGAATGAAAACCATAAACTTGTGAAGAAAGCGATTAGACAGTTAGAGAAAGGAAAAGATGACTTTCCTAAATTTTGGATTATGATTGACATGATAGATGAAGAATTTGGAGAGAACCTATTAACTGTCAAGCTAAAAGATATTATGAGAGTGTTTCATAGTTTTACTCATGGAGGTGCTTCTATGGTGTCAAGATGTTTAACTGAAGATACAGTTGGACCTAATTTTTCAACTGATGAGTTGATATCAATTTTAGATGGAACTTCTTACCATATGCAATTAACAGTTCTCGCTTATGCTTCTAAAGTAGGTAATAAGAAGTTAGCTGATGAAATTAATTTGGAAATAAAAAAATCATTAAAGGATTAATTCGACACAGTTTCGACTATAAATCACATATTTTTCGGTTTGGTAGATCATAAAATCTATCATCGAACTTGCACAAGGTTATTACCCCAATACTCATTTTAAAAAAGTGTGACTAATCTGCGACCAATTATCAAAAATTATCACATGCACCGGTTATACAATCGGTGTATATCAAAAATATTAACATTAGTTTTTATTATTTGTAAAGTGCTTGAAAGTAAGTAAAATGGGGGATTGTAAGTGATAAGTGGTGGACCCTCAGAGATTCGAACTCTGGGAGGTGTAACCCTCGCCGGTTTTCAAGATTATATAGAATTATACCGTTGCTCCTTTACATTAAGTCGATAGTATGTTTTTGAAATTATATGTATGTCTAAAATGTGTCTTATTTATGACTTTCTTCTTCGTGCCTTATGGTAAAATTGATAAGGTTTGTTGAGACATACTAGCTTAATAATTGCTTCATCTAGTTCAAATGAAATTTTTGATATAATACGGGCAAATATCATAAAAGGAATTGCTATGACTATGAGAATAAATATTAAAGATCAGTATGTTGAGCAACTAGAAACTTTTATAAAGTCATTGCCCGATAATGCTATTGAGATAAAAAGTTCATTAGATGAAGAGATATCTAAAAGAATTAATGATTACAAAAATGGAGATTTGAAAACAGTTCCATTTGGTACTGGACTTGACAGTATAAGAGAAAGATTATCAGCACAACTTTAACTTTAGAACAGTCTAGTAGGTTTGATGAAGAGTTAAGTGCAATCGTAGATTTTATCGCATTAGACAATCCAAGAAGAGCACTTGAGTTCTTCGATAAATTGATTTTTAAGATTAAAGATATTCCTCATAATCCATATATTCATAGACAAAGAAAGTCCTCGCACAGTGAAAATACTAGAGAACTTATATATAAGGGCTATACTATCCCATTTTACATAGATAGTGATGCTCAAAAGGTTATTATTCTTGGTATATTTAATCAGAATATTTGGGAGTAAGTAATTAACATTTTCACATAAACTACTCAAATAACTTCAAATAACATTTCTAAGTGAAAAACTGCAGTATCAATTTTTTTCTATAGAAACCCAACTCTCACTCAAAATTCATTTTTATTATCAATTATCAAGTAAAAGTCTCAAAAAAGACATAGTTTTAGACAGACTAAGAAAGTAGAAGTTACACAAACATAGTGAGGTACTTTAATAGGAGGGGATTGCCTCGCCGGATACTATATTTGGCGAGAGGTTTTTTCCAATTTTATTTTCCAATTATTTATGAGGAAGATGAAACTTTTCTGCTAAATCTTTTAGATAATGCACATCTCCAAAAAGTGATTTTTCTTCTACTCCTTGTTTGTGCATAAAAAACTCAAAATTTGTAGTATGTGTAGGTCTTACTTGAAGATAAGAAGTATAAATATTATCAAGAGAATTATTGTTTGGTATTAAATATCGATGAAGGTCATCTATTCCAAGAAGTAAATATTCTTCATTAGTAATATGTTTGCTAATATTATTAAGTAATAATTCCATAGTTGTTGTATCTTCTTCATAGAAGCTGATTATTTTTAAAATTTTTTTCCCTTTGAGCCTTTCTTTATGATAATCACAATAAAGGTCAATATTTTTAAGAGATTTTTTAATATTCTCTATCAAACGTAAAATATGAGTTTCTTTCATTTCTCTATATAGTTTGAGATTAAATGCACTTGATTTACTTTCAACAAAAAGCACATAGTTATCTGTTTCAAGTATTGCATCTGGTTCATCTTTTGGTTTTGATTTTCCAAAAGGATAATATCTGGCATCTCCACTTACATTTCCGTTTGTACTTGAAGTATCCAAGTATCTTTGCATTAGTTCTCGAATATGTGTTTCTATCCTTGGACCACTAATGGAACCTTTAAAACCCTTTATCTCATGTGTCATGATACGATAAAACCTTTCCATTCTCATAAAGTAAAAAAAAGATGTTAGGGATATAGGGTAATATATATTACTCTCTTTAATTAAAGGGAATTGGTAAGAAACTTTTGGAAGAGCACGATCAAAATACTCTTGCTCTTCATAAGAATAAAGTTTTCCATCACTGTCTTTTCTATCCATTAAGTAATAAGCTTTGTAATCTTTTGGAGATAATGATATGAAATTCAAGAATTTTTCTTTGTCTTCATGTGAAATATTACGTAGTGTATGAGTAAAAGATACAAAGTCTTCTTTTTTAAATCCAACTTTTTCATCACCAAAAACATTTTCTTGTATATAAGCAAATAAAGCCCAAGAGAGAATAGAGACTTGATGCAAATCAATACCAAATTGCTTTTCAAATTCTTGCGAAATGGAATCTTCTTGTGCAAATATATTATAAAATCTATTAAAGCTATGTGTATTATTTTGTTGAATTTTCATTTGTTCTTTATTCAGGGGTAACATTATCTTAGCTATTGATACTATCTCATCAGAGAAAAATATTTTAGTGATGTTGCTAGCACAATTGTAAAGAGAAGAGAATAGTACATGACTGTTTTTATTATAAGAAACACTCATATTGTGCAGATGTGGAACATCAAAATAAATTATTTTTCTTCCATCGCTAAAAGATATAACTTTATCTAAAAGATAAGGAATTAAAATTTTAACCATTAGACCATGGGTATCATCAGAACTTTTCCCAATGTTTATACCATTATATCCATATATAAATAAATCTGCTTTTTGAAGAAAACTTATAGCATTATGCCTATCTAGACTCTTGATTTCTCTAATTAGCCATTTTAAATTATGATGTCGGTTAGGTGTTTTAAGGAGTTTTTCAAGAGCCAAAATCATATATATACCTCCGCTATTATTAGTGTTCTTAATAATAGCATAGCATAGATTTAGCTAAATCTTAAAATTGGAGCCTAAATAGTTTCATCATCTTTGATTTTTTTTACTTTATATATACAAAAGTCATAAGGTAGAATATTACGTATTTTGGGGATTGTAAATATTTGATTGTCGTGTAATTTATCACTTGTTTTAACCTCTATGAAGCGAACTTTTTTGGCTTTTATCAAAGTAACATCGCACCAACCATTTCTATATTTATAAGGATTTTTCAGAATCTCTAATAGTAAATTCTTTAGTACCTGCCTATCTAAAGCCTCGAAAAAGGCTACTGCAAATTCTAATGTTAATCCGGAACAGTCTTTTTGAATAAAAGGAATGTTTAAAATATATTTCATATTCTCGACAAAGGTATTTCTGTTTATATCCTCTATTTCTTGAAGATAAGCATTGATATGTTCTGCTGTTAAACTAAGCGATGCCTCCAAATATCTAAATGCCGCATCTTCTTTGGAATTAAGATGATTAAATTTAGTCAAAACTTTTAGTAAATAACCTTTCAGTGTCGTGAAAATAGCTTTCCCTTCAATATAAGCTCCAGTATAACCATACTGTTCAAAATGTTTTACTAGGGCTATCTCAACTTTACCATTATAGGCTAAGTCTATTTTATGGAGTGGTAGTTTTAGTGCTTCACACTGTTTCACTAATGACATTTTGACTATTTCTCCTTCACTGTTTTTAGGAGTAGGCATTTGCAATATCTTCCTTTTGAGTTTTCATTGTTATTTATCTATTAAGGTATTTTAACATAGTTCATTCATTTAAGAGTCTAAAATTGGATGTAAATTATTTTTAGCATGGCTTGGATAATTGTTCTTTAACAGTACCCTATATTTAATTTAGGGTGCCTTCTCTAGCTACAGTATTTGGAGAGATGTTTTTTGCTTTTAGACATAATATGACAATTGGCAGAAGTTAATGATAACACCAATATATGCAAGGTTATGTCATTATTGTAAAGAGAAAAACATTGAAGATATATACATCAATATTTGGAAGTTCAAGTATGCAAACAAATTTTACTCTAACAGGTAATGTATATAGTTGTCCAGAATGAAATAATAAAAGGGTATTGTTTAGAATTGGTTTTAGTAGGACTCAGTCAAAAGTGTGACAAATCTGCGACCAATTATCAAAAAATATGACACTCGCCGGTTATACAATTGGTGTATATCAAAAATATTAACAGTAAAATAGTGTTTGTAAAAAGTGCTGTAAAGTAAGTAAAATAGGGGATTGTAAGTAATAAGTGGTGGACCCTCAGAGATTCGAACTCTGGGAGGTGTAACCCTCGCCGGTTTTCAAGACCGGTGCATTCGACCAACTCTGCCAAAGATCCACGTGTTTGTTGTAGTATAAATAATTAAACTGGAGGTGCCACCCAGATTTGAACTGGGGATAGTAGCTTTGCAGGCTACGGCCTTACCACTTGGCGATGGCACCAGTTATCTTTCATATCAATGGTGCCCGGAGCCGGACTTGAACCGGCACAGTATTGCTACCGGGGGATTTTAAGTCCCCTGCGTCTACCAATTTCGCCATCCGGGCATCTGCTATGAAATCACAGTTTAGTATTTAAAAATAAAATGGAGCGGGAGACGAGGTTCGAACTCGCGACCCCAACCTTGGCAAGGTTATGCTCTACCACTGAGCTACTCCCGCATCCATACTCTTACACGACTTAAGTCTGTAAGTGAGCCGGAATTATAGCCGATTGTTTTTCATTTGTAAAGAGTTTTTAGTACAAATTATAAAAAAAATGCTATAATCACACTAATAGTTAAAATATAAACTTTATAAAAGAGGCTTTTTATGAGAAGTGATACAATTAAGAAGGGCTTTGATAAGGCTCCACACCGTTCTTTGCTGCGCGCAACAGGTTTAAAAGATGAAGATTTTGACAAGCCATTTATTGGTATTGCGAACTCTTATATAGATATTATCCCAGGACATTTTTTCTTACATGAGTATGGAGAGATAGTAAAAGAGGCAATTCGTGAGGCTGGTGGTGTACCATTTGTTTTTAACACTATAGGTGTTGATGATGGTATAGCTATGGGTCATGATGGTATGCTTTACTCACTTCCATCTCGTGAAATTATTGCAGATTCTATAGAGACTGTTATGAATGCTCATAAACTTGATGCAATGATATGTATACCTAACTGTGACAAAATTGTTCCAGGTATGATTATGGGTGCATTGCGTGTTAATGTTCCTACTATCTTTGTTTCAGGTGGTCCAATGGCTGCTGGGCATAAAAAAGATGGTACTCCTATAGACCTTGCTACTGCGTTTGAGGCTGTTGGAAAACATGCTGATGGTAAGATGACTGATGAAGAGCTGTATGAGATAGAGTGTGAAGCCTGCCCTTCAGGTGGTTCTTGTTCTGGTATGTTTACTGCAAACTCTATGAACACACTCTGTGAAGCGATGGGTATAGCACTTCCAGGTAATGGAACTATACTTGCGATGTCTCCAGAGAGAATAGAGCTTGTTAAAAAAGCTGCTCGTCGCGTTGTAGAGCTTGCAAAGATGGAAGATCCAAAATACAATATGAAAAATGTTTTAAATGAAAAAGCAATTCATAATGCTTTTGTTGTAGATATGGCAATGGGTGGAAGTTCAAACACTGTTTTACACCTTTTAGCAATAGCAAGAGAAGCAGATGTTAATTATAAAATAGAAAACATCAATAAAATCGCAGATAAAGTAGCACATATCTCCAAAATCTCTCCATCAAGATATGATGTTCACATGGATGATGTAAATAAGGCCGGTGGTGTAAATGCAGTAATGGCAGAAGTTTCCAAACGCCACGGACTTTTAAATCTTGATGCTTTAATGATTTCAGGTGAGACTTTAGCTGAGCGTATAGAAGGCTGTGAAATCATAGGTAATGATGTTATCCGTACAAATGAAAATGCTTATTCTCAAGTGGGTGGATTATCTATCCTTTTTGGAAACCTCGCATTAGAGGGTGCTGTTGTAAAAACTGCAGGAATCGCTGCTGGTATGAGACAGTTTAAAGGTTCTGCTATCTGTTTTAACTCTCAACAAGAGGCAATAGACGGTATCATGAGTCATAAAGTTAAGGCTGGTGATGTTGTAGTTATCCGTTATGAGGGTCCAAAAGGTGGTCCAGGTATGCAAGAGATGCTTGCTCCTACTGCTCTTATTCAGGGTATGGGTCTTGGCGAGTCTGTTGCACTTATAACCGATGGTCGTTTCTCCGGTGCTACAAAAGGTGCATCTATCGGGCATGTTTCTCCAGAAGCTGCTGAGGGTGGACTTATAGCTCTTATAGAAGATGGTGATGAGATACAACTCGACACTGATGCTCATTTACTACAACTCAATGTTGATGATGCTACTTTAGCACAGAGAACTAAAGACTTAAAACCATATAAAAATGAAGTGACTTCAAAATGGTTAAAACGTTACCAACTTTTAGTAACAAATGCATCTAGTGGTGCGATTTTAAAAACTGAATTATAAAATAGAAATTAGGAAGAAATATTGAGCGCAATTGCAATAAAACACAATGACGAAGTAGTAGACCTCGTCACAGCAGAAGAGTTAGGCATTACAGGTGAAGAGATAGAGTTAGATAACTCTCCTGAATCTTTAGATGTACTTCGTCACTCAACTGCACACTTAATGGCACAAGCTATAAAGTCACTCTACCCAGATGCAGAGTTTTATGTAGGGCCAACTGTTAAAGAGGGTTTTTACTATGACTTTAAAACAGAGTCTGAAATAGGTGAGGGTGATCTTAAAAAAATAGAAAAACAGATGCTTTCATTTGCTAAGAAAAAGTATAAGATAGAAAAATACACTATCTCTATGGATGAAGCCAAAGAAAAATTTAAAGATGATCATTTAAAACTTTCTGTAATGGAGAGAATTAAAGATGACAAGATTAGTATCTATAAACAAGGTGAGTTTGAAGACTTATGTCGTGGACCTCACCTTCCTTCTATTGGACTCATTCGTTACTTTAAACTTACTAAAATAGCTGGTGCTTATCTTGGTGGCGATTCTAAAAATGAGATGCTTACTCGTATATATGGTATTGCATTTGCAGATAAAGAGTCTCTTAAAGCTCATATGGAGATGTTAGTTCAAGCTGCTAGACGCGATCACAGAAAGATAGGTAATGAGATGAAACTTTTTACTTTCCGTGAAGAAGTTGGAGCAGGTTTTCCAATCTGGCTTCCAGCAGGTGGACGTCTTCGTGCTCGTTTAGAGTCACTTCTATTTAAAGCTCACCGTAAACGCGGGTATCAACCAGTTCGTGGTCCTGAAATGCTTCGTGCTGACCTTTGGAAAACTTCTGGACATTACCAAAACTACGGTGAGAACATGTACTTCACTCAGATTGACGACATAGAGTTTGGTGTGAAGCCGATGAACTGTGTTGGTCATATCAAAGTGTATGAAGATGAACTTCACTCTTACCGTGACTTACCAATAAAATACTTTGAGTATGGTGTTGTTCACCGTCACGAAATGACGGGTGCACTTCATGGACTTTTCCGTGTAAGAGAATTTACTCAAGATGATGCACATATTTTTTGTACAGTTGACCAAATAGAAGAGCAAATCATTGAAGTTGTAGACTTTGTAGATAAAATTATGACTACTTTTGACTTTAAGTACAGCATGACTATAAGTACTAAACCTGAAAAAGCAGTTGGTGATGCTGAAGTCTGGGAAAAATCAGAAGCGGCACTTGTGCGTGCAATGGAGAAAAATAATCTTCCTTATACGATAGATGAGGGTGGTGGAGCTTTTTACGGTCCTAAAATCGACATTAAAATTCTTGATGCTATTGGTAGAGAGTGGCAGTGTGGAACGATTCAGTTAGATAACAATCTTCCTGAGCGTTTTGGACTAGAGTATAATGGTGAGAACAATGAAAAAATTCAACCTGTTATGATTCACCGTGCAATCTTAGGATCATTTGAGCGTTTTATCGGGATTTTGACTGAGCATTATGCTGGTGAGTTTCCTATGTTTATCGCTCCTACTCAAGTAGCTATAGTTCCAGTTGCTGAGACGCATAAAGATTATGCTAAGCAATTATCCGATAAACTTATTGATATTAATGCCGATAGTGAAATATACGCTAAAAATGATTCGTTAAATAAACGTATTCGTGTGGCTGAAAAAACTCGTGTTCCTATGATTGTCGTGATTGGCGATGAAGAGATAGAGAATAAAACTGTATCGATTCGTGATAGAAGAACACGAGAGCAATACACTATAAGTGAAGAAGAATTTCTAAAACTTATACAAACTAAAATAAATGAGGTAAATTTTTGAACCAAAAGAAAAACCGTGTCATAATGAATGACGATATTCGCGCAACAGAGTTAAGATGTAATATAGATGGAGGAGAGTCTCTAGGGATTATCTCTTTTGATGATGCTATGGACAAAGCCAATGAGTTAGATTTAGACTTAGTTCTAATCGCTCCAGATGCTAAGCCTCCTGTTGCAAAGATTATGGACTACGGTAAGTTCAGATATCAAGAAGAGAAAAAACTTAAAGAGCAACGTAAAAATCAAGTGAAGATTGTTGTTAAAGAGATTAAGCTTTCAGTTAAAATTGCTGAAAACGACATGAACTTTAAAGTGAAGCATGCAAGAGAGTTTTTAGAAAAAGGTTTTCATGTTAAGTTTAGAGTATTTTTACGTGGTCGTGAGATGGCTCACCCAGAAGCTGGAAAAGAAGTTCTTCTTCGCGTTTGGCCAATGGTTGAAGACATAGGTGTTATGGAAAAGCCACCGAAGTTTGAGGGACGTTACTTTAACATGTACGTAACACCCCAAAAATAAAATAAGTCACAATAGCAATGCATTTACTGCGTTGCTTTCCTCGTCATGTACTAACGTACACTTCCTCGGTCAGCCCTTGTAACTACATCACTCTTGTGATTATTTCCAGACTATCTTTTGATTCTTATTAGCTGATATATTTTTGTGTAATTTGTATAAATTTATATGAGTTTTATTGAGAGAAAAAGTTTGGGGACTTTCGTCCCTCACTTTTTATGACTTTATAACTTTCGCTTTTAAGTCATCTTCTTCGATTGCATCTTTTACATACTTGATAACAACAAGGTTTTCTGTTTCGTTGATGTACCATTCTGCTATATGTTCATTTTCTAGTGCACCTAGCTTGTCAAAATCAACAGCATCTTCATCTATGTAGAGGTGAGAGTGTCTTGTTGGGTTTTGAAGCTTTAACGCAGTCCAAATTAACCATAAAACGATGATAACTGCAACACTTGCAGTTAGAGTTTCTCTGTCACTAAAGTCTAGGTAGATACCTGCAAATGTTCCACCTAAGAAAGTTGCGAAGTATGCTGATGAGTTAGAGATACCAAGTGCTGCACCTTTTTGGTGAACTTTTGCAAACTTAGATATCATCGACTGCACTAGTGGTTCCATCATGTTAAAACCAACAAAGAAAAGAACAACACCGATAACAAATACTGTACTAGAGTTTGTAAAGCCCATGATGATAAATGATGCTAAGAAAAGAACTATAGAGAGTAAAAATATCTGCTTAGGGATGTTTTTCTTCTCACCAAACACTGCAGCAGGACCCATAGCAACAAGACCGGCTATCATAGCTGGAAGATAAACCATCCATAACTCTGACTTCTCCCAGTTAAAACCATACTGCTCTTTTGTTAAAATGATTGGAATAAGTACAAACGCCATAGTCATAAGACCTTTTTGGAGTGTGTTAATGATAATCATGTTTAAAAGATTGTTATCTTTTAGGATATCTGATAGATTAGAGTCATTATGGTAAATATGTCTAATCTTTGGAGGAGTAGGTACCTTTGTAAAAAGAATTACAATAGATAGAGTTGCAAGAACAGTAGTGATAAAAAAGATAGAGCTAATACCGAAGTTAGCAGCTAAAACTGGTCCAAGACCCATAGCAAGTGCAAAACTCATAGCGATGAAACCACCCATGATAGCCATTGCTTTACCGCGTTTTTCTTCTTCAACTAGGTCTGAAACCATAGCCGTTGCAACAGAACCAATAGCTCCTGCACCTTGTAAGAATCGTCCGGCCATAAGCATGTAGATGTCTGTTGAGTAAGCACAGATAAGTGAACCTATGATAAAAATGATAAGACCAAAAAGGATAGTAGGTTTACGACCTATCTTATCACTCATAGTTCCAAATGGAAGTTGGAAGATAGCCTGTGTTAGTGCATAACCACCAACGATGATACCAACGAGAAAAGGTGTAGCACCTTCAAGGTCGAGTGCATAAACAGAGAGAACAGGTAAAACTAAGAACAGTCCTAAAAATCTTAAGAAGATAATGGACGAGAGTGGTAAAACTTTTTTAAACATATATAGCCCTTTATAGTATAATGAGGAGATTATACTACAAATATTTGAACATAAATATAAGGAATAGAATTTGAAATTAGTTTTAGCTACATCTAATAAAGGTAAAGTTCGAGAGATAAAAGCAATGTGTGAGGATTTTGAAGTAGTTCCCTATACTGAACTCATTGATGAATTTGAGATAATTGAGGATGCAGATACTTTTAAAGAGAATGCTCTACTTAAAGCACATGCCGTTTTTAATGCTTTGCGTGATGATAGTGTAATAGTTCTTGCTGATGATAGTGGTATCAGTGTAGAGGTTCTCGATGGGGCACCTGGAATTTATAGTGCTCGTTATGGTGGTGAAGATGCTACAGACAAAGATAATCTGAATACTCTTATGAAAAACATTAAAAAAACTGGTGTAGTGAGTTCCCCTGCATTTTATACGGCAGCTATGGCAATTGTGACTAAAGATATACATAGAACAGTTCATGGTTGGATGTATGGAACGGCTTTAACTGAGGCACAAGGTGAGGGTGGATTTGGTTATGATCCTATGTTTATACCACTTGGGTTTGACAAAACTTTAGGTGAATTGGATGATGAGACAAAAAGAAAACTATCTCATCGCTCTAAGGCCCTTTCCCTCGTGAGAAAAATACTTAAAACATTATAAAAATTTAACGCTCAGTTTACAGAACTTGATTTCTAAATCTATTAAGAACACATGTAGGTGGGCGTTATATCTGCTAAATCTTTGCATGATATCTCCTTTAACATTAGATTAACTAAGAAAATACAAGCAAAAGACATTCCATTAGTTAAAGAAAAGTAAAAGTGCTATTCCAAAAATAATTCTGTATATCCCAAATGCTACAAAGGTAAACTTTTCTAAAAACTTTAAAAAGAGTTTTATCGTCATAAAAGCGACGATGAAAGAGACTATAAAGCCTATACCTAAGCTTAAAAGATTTGAAGTATCAAATTCTTTGTAGTGTTTGAGAAGGTCATAAGCTGTGACAGCACTCATGACAGGAAAAGCAAGTAAAAAACTAAACTCAGCACTGGCTTTACGACTTAACTTGACAAGGAGTGCACCAATGATGGTGGAACCTGCACGTGAAGTTCCAGGAATAAGAGCAAAAACTTGTGCTACACCTATGACTAAAACTTGTTTATAGGTAATAGCTTCAACATCGTCTATCTGTTCACTCTCTTTAGGGATAAAAAACTTCTCTACAACTAAAAATATGACACCACCGATGATGAACATTACGGCAACTATATTGATACTAAAAAGTTCTTTGATTTGATGTGAAAATATAAATCCAACTGCTCCAATAGGAATAAAGCAAGAAATACTTTAGTCCATAGGTCAATTTTTTTGATAGTAAATTTATCTCTATAATTAAAATAGACAGCTAAAATTGCAGCGAATTGTATAATGACTTCAAAGGCTTTAGTAACACTTGTTTGCTCTAAACCTAGAAACTCACTTGCAACTATGAGGTGTCCTGTAGAGGAGATAGGTAAAAACTCTGTAAAACCTTCTATTATGCCTAAAATTATAGTAGTAAAAATATCCATATATTCCCTTTTTTAAAGATAAAACTCATTTTAATGTGCTAAACTTTAAGAAATAACATTTTAGCATAAAGTGCTAGGAGAATAATATGAATATACTGATAGTAGACGATAGTAAAATTGTAAGACGAGTTTTAACAAATACAGTAAGCCGTTTTTTTAAAAAACCTGAGTGGAAAGAATTAAATATTTATGAAGCAGAAGATGGTATTCTAGCAATGGAAATGATGAAAAATAATCAAATAGACATTATGTTACTAGATTGGAATATGCCAAATATGACTGGAGAAGAGGTTGTAACAGCTGTCCGTGCAAATAAAGAGTGGAATAAAACTCGAATAATTATGGCAACAACAGAGGGTTCAAAAGAATCAGTTCTGAAGATGATCAAAAAAGGTGCCAACGGTTATATGGTAAAACCTTTTAAAGAAGAGGCTATCTTTAAAACACTCGACACAATTACAGCTAGAATGAAAAAATAACTCTTTTTAAACTTATTTCGATATAATACGGGGTTTTTATGAAAATATGGTAACTGCCATATTTTAGGTACATCGCAGATGAAAACAACTAAACAATCTCGTAGGAATTTTTTATATGTTACTTTTTACACCCGGTCCAACACCAGTTCCACAAAATGTTCGTAATGCAATGAGTGATGAGACTATGCATCATCGTACTCCTGAGTTTGAAGCGATCTTTGAAAACACTCGTAAACATCTTTTTAAGCTTTTTAAAACAGATGAAGTAGTTATGATTGCATCTTCAGGTACTGGTGCTATGGAAGCAGCGGTAATTAACCTCTGTAAAAATACGCTTTTGAGTGTGAATTCTGGAAAGTTTGGTGAGCGTTTTGGTAAAATTGCTACTGCTCATGGACTTAAAAATATTGAGATTAAAAATGAGTGGAACACTCCTGTCAGTGTAGAAGCAGTTGTAAATGCAGTAAAAGCAAACGCAGACATTGATGCTATAGCAGTGCAAATAAGTGAATCAGCAGGTGGACTTCGTCACCCTGTTGAAGAGATTGCAAAGGCTGTTAAGGCAATAAACCCTAAAATTATGATTATTGCTGATGGTATCACTGCTGTTGGTGTTGAGCCAATTGCTGTAAATCACATTGACTGTCTCATTGCAGGAAGTCAAAAAGCACTTATGTTGCCACCTGGTTTAGCTATCTTAGGTCTATCAAATGCAGCCATAGAGACGATAGGTTCCGGTGTTGGTTACTACTTAAACTTAGCATCTGAGATTAAGAAACAAAAACAAAACACTACGGCTTATACAGCAGCAACTACTTTGATTATAGGACTTTTAGAAGTTTTAGAGACTGTTGAAGCTGATGGTGGGATAGAAAACTTATATGCTCAGACTGCTAAGCGTGCAGATGCAGTGAGTTCAGCACTAGAGGCAATTGGCTTACATATCTATCCATCAACTCCTGCAAAATCTATGAGTACCATAGATGATGAAAATGCAGCAGAGATTAGAAACCTTTTAAAAACTGACTTTGAAGTAAATGTTGCCGGTGGACAAGATCACCTTAAAGGTAAGATTTTTAGAATCAACCAAATGGGTCTTATTTCTAACTATGAGATGGCATGGGTTGTAAATGCAGTAGAGTTATGTTTAGCTAAGTTAGGTCGTCGTGCTTACGATGGAACTGCTAACAAAATCTTTAACGAAATCACTTTTGGAATAGGTAAATAATGATACTAGAACATGAAATTCCTAACGGGAGTAAGTTATACTTTGGTGCATCTGCAAAAGTAAAACGCCGTATAGAAAATGTCGCAAGTGAGATACTTGATGCAAATGGTTACCAAGAGATAGTTACACCAATTTTTTCATATCACCAACACTTAAGCATAGCAGATAAACGCCAACTTATTAGTGTGAACGATGCACAAAACAATGCACTCTCTCTTCGTGCTGATAGTACTATTGATGTTGTTCGCATTATAGAGAAGCGTTTGGGGTCAAATACAGAGCATAAAAAATGGTTTTATATCCAGCCTGTAGTAACATATCCAACTACTGAGCAGTATCAAGTGGGTGTTGAGTTTATGGGTGAGAAAAAGCTCTCTAGTGTTTTAGGTTTAACGATGAGTATTTTTGAAAAATTAGATGTAAAACCATTGACACAAATCTCAAATATTAAGATACCTGAGTTACTAGTGGAGATGTTTGAGACTTTAAGTATAGATGACTTTAAACATATTAATATAGATAAGTTTATCTCTCTTAAAGTAGAGTGGTTAACGAAACTTGTCTACTTACAGTATGCTCATCAGGTTGATGAAGTTATGGCTATCGCTCCTGAGCAAATAGTACAAGAACTTCAAAAGATGAAAAACCTTTGTAATGATATTAAGTGTGATAACACAGTTTTAGCACCAATGTACTATGCAAAAATGCTTTACTATGATGAAGTATTTTTTAGATGTATCCAAGGCAATGAAGTTTTTGCACGTGGTGGAAGATATAAGAATGGGGACCTAACATCAGTTGGCTTTGCAATATACACAGACGCTGTTTGTGAAGCTATTATTAATAACACGAACTCTGAGCAAAGCTCATAGTTCGAAGCACAACCGCTGAGGCTCTTAAGGGCTAAAGACCAATGCAAGTAAATCACTAAATGATTTACTGTAAAAGCATCTTTTTAAAAAAGATGAAAAAATTCAAGATATTTAAAAGAAGGTAAGATGATGAAAGCAGATTTAATTGTAGGAATCCAATGGGGTGATGAGGGTAAAGGTAAAATAGTAGATAGATTAGCTTGTGAGTACGATATGGTATGTCGTTCTCAAGGTGGTCATAATGCTGGACATACTATCTGGGTTGATGGCGTTAAGTTTGCACTTCACCTAGTACCTTCTGGAGTACTCAATCCTAAAGCTATAAATGTAGTAGGAAAT
>NZ_JAEMVB010000022.1 GCF_029215995.1 Sulfurimonas sp. SAG-AH-194-L11 | reverse complement strand
TAAGAGTGATGGAAGTGTTTTAAAGATAGATATAGAAAGTTTTAGAAGATATTTTTTAACAAACCCTAAAGTATCTACTGAGATAATCAACTCGCTTCTCTCTAAAATACAACTACTCCAACAAAACATCCATCTCACCATCGCATCTACTGCTAAAGAGAAGATACTCCATCTCTATGAAACAAATGCCTCAATAGTCTCAAAACTAAAAAAATATGAGATAGCAACCCTTTTAGGAATGAGCCCAGAGACATTTTCTCGTAACCTTAAGGGTCTTATAGCCGAAAATTTACTCCAAAAAACTTCAGATGGATATGAAATAGTTAAGTAAGAGTATAAATAAGACAATTTTTGTCCTCTTTCTTGACAAATGTCATTTTTTTATCACATTTATCACTGTATACTTCTCCTATCAAAACAAAGGATTTTAAAATGACACAAGAAACTAAAGCAATAATCAAAAGCACTGCACCTGTATTAAAAGAACATGGAGAGGCTATCACTCAAGCTATGTATGTAAACTTATTTACAGCACACCCTGAGGCAAAAGAGTTATTTAAAAATGCTGAACCAGATCAGTATAAAAAACTTGCAAATGCAGTATATGCTTATGCTGCAAATATTGACAACTTAGGCGCACTTGCTAAAGGAATAGAGAAAATGGTAAGTGTTCATGTTAAGTCAAACATTCAACCACATCACTACCCATGGGTTGGAGAAGCTCTTTTAAAAGCTATAAAAGAAGTTTTAGGAGACGCAGCAACTGATGAAGTTATCAATGCATGGTCTGATGCTTATACATTTTTAGCAGGTGTTTTAATCGCTAAAGAGAAAGAAGCTTACGAAGCAAAATAAGTTAAACTTAACTTTCTATATCACCATAACCTGACTTAAGCTGTGCACGTTTCGCAAGGATCTGCACACTTGGGCTTATCTCTCCATCTGTTATATGAAAATGTTCATGTAGTTTTTCTAATGACTCATCTATTTTTACACGTAAAGACTCACTCAAATCATCTATCTTTTTTCTCATTTCTAGTACCTGTTCATCCTTACTTTTTGCAAGTTCTGCCGAAATCAAACTTAATTGTGCTTGTGATTTAATATAGTCTGACTTTACCGACTCAACACCTACAATAATCTCTTTAAGTGTTGCATAAACATCATGAAGTCCACTATTTTGTTCTTCTAGCTCATTCATTTTATTTGCAGATAAAATCATCTGTTTCATTATCATTTCGCTTTGAACTCTAATATTTGCTAAAGTGCTTTCCCCTTCTTTTAGAGATGTTGTGACACTCTCAGTATGAGACTTCAGAGCGATTATTTGAGATTCAAAGGATTTTGTTACACCTGAGAGTTGCATAAGTGTGTGTTTAACTATACTATTAGCTATCTCATTGGAGATATTTTTCATACTTTGGAGGTTCTCTTTAAGAGACTCAATATCTTCAGAAACATTACCATTACTAGCCACTCCTTTTTGAATGAGTAAATGGAGTTTATTATAATGATCTTGTTCGGCAACTCTTAGTATGTCTATATGCTTATGTAGTACATCATCAAGCCCTGGTAACTGCACTTGGGTAAAATGTTTAAAGCCTTTACTCACCGCTTCATCCCAGCCCCGCATCTCTTCAAACTTAGTTATAAACTTAGTCTGATTATTCTCAATTGTATCTAGTGCTCTTATATCCTCTTTAAACTGTGCTCGTATCTCTTCTTGAGCCGCTCTCTCTTCTTCTTGTGCGAGTGTCATTTTGGTTTCTACCTCATAAATAAACTCTTTAAGTTGTGTTATTTCACTCACTAAAACCTTGATAAACTCTTCTTGTGTTCTAGCACTTTTTGAGAGCTGTGTTTGATGGAGAATATTCATAATTATATAGAGTAAAAGTGAAACTAAAAGAGGAAAAAGTGATTCACGAACTATTAAAAGTATATCAGCACTCTCAGGGTGAATGATGAAATGAACAAGGGTAGCAATAGAGCCAACCCCTATCATTAAAGGTGCATAGTTAATTTTATTAGGCTGTTTAAGTATAACTATTTGTCTTAAAAAAAGAAGCCCCATAAAAGAAAAGGATAAAAGTATGTCACTATCAAACATTTAATTCTCCTGTATTTAACATAGAACTATTTTATCATAATTTTTTATAAAACGATAGAGAGAATTTCTTGTGGTTTATCTACTTTATTTTTAAAGTCTGTCTCTGGAGAAAATCCCCATGTTGCAAAGAGAGAGTCAATATTTGCATTTTGTGCACTTAAAATATCTTTTGAATTATCACCTATCATTAAGGCTCTATCTCTCGCTCTATCATATTCATAATGTTGTAGTATTTTATGAAGCATCTCTGGGCTAGGCTTAGAGTGACTTACAGCGTCAGCACCAATTATCACATCAAAGTAGTGATCAACACTCAAAGAGCTGAGCATTCGTTTAGCAAACTTTGTAGGTGCATTTGTAGCAACTGAAAGTTTTACATCTGCATCTTTTAAAGCATCTAAAGTCTCTTGTATCCCCTCATATAGATAAGGACTTTTGACACACTGTTCTTCATAGTGTGCTTCAAACGCCAACATATCTTTTTTCTCATACACTTGTGTCCCATAAAAAAGTTCAGGAAGATTTCTCACTTCTTTGTTTATCGCTTCTACTATAAACTCTTCATTCAAAGGCTCTAAGTTGTAATGAAGTTCACGTACATAGTTCACAGAAATCGTGATATCTTTTTTTGAGTCAATAAGTGTTCCATCCATATCAAATATAATTATTTTTTGCATTATTTCATCTTCTCATATATTTCGCATAGTGCATCTACAAAGAGTTCACTATCATTAGGGCATCTAGTCACACGATACTCTCTAAACCCTAACTTCTCAGCTATCTCTCTATACTCCACTTCGAGTTCAAAATCTGTCTCTGAGTTATCTATGGTAAACGCGATAGGCACAACTATAATCCCACGGTTACGTACTACTTTTAACTTCTCTTCTAAAGATGGACTCAACCACTCAAGAGGCCCTACTTTTGACTGAAAAGCAAGGTGTGTCTCATGGAAATTCATCCCTTGATCTTTGAGCATTTTATTTAAAATAGCTATATGCTTCGTTATATGTTTTTCATACACATCTCCAGCTTTGACTATCTTTTTTGGTAAACCATGAGCTGAAAATATCACATCAAAATCCCTATAATCATCACCATTTACACTCTCTTTAATACTTTGTAAAACACTTTTATTATAACTTTCATTTTCAAAAAAGTGTTTTATTTCAACTAAAAGTGCATCACCTTGTACCTTATGATATGCCTCTTCAAAATCTTCTAATGAAGACTTTGAAGTAGTTGTAGAGTACTGTGGATACAGTGGAATAAGGTAAATCTTTTCAACTTTCTCTTTTTGGAGGCGTTCTATGACTTCAGGAGCAAAAGGTGGAGTGTAACGCATCACAAAATCAACGATAACATCATCTCCAAGCCTCTCTTGAAGTTTTTTAACTAAGTTTTTAGTATGTCCTACTATGGGAGATTTTCCACCAAGTTGACGATAGATCTCTTGAGAAGACTCAGTCCTTGAAAAAGTAATCATACCTCCCACAAACTTACGAACTAAATCACTCTTCATTGTTAAAATATTTTTATCATTAAACATATTTGTCAAAAACATCTCAACTTCATTAAGATTATTTGGTCCACCCATATTTAGTAGTATTATCGCTTCTTTAGCCATTTAATCCTCTTTCACTCTTAAACTTACTTCATACATAAATTGTTGCAATGGTAGCATATCTTCATAGACTTCATATAGCTTTTGGATAAGTTCTTCACCATTTTCTATAATTTTAGGGTCAAATGTTTTAAAAGTTGCCATTCCTTTATAAAGAGAGAGGTCTGCATTTGACATCTCTGCACTAAAACCTCTAGGGTAGCGTTTATACCCTTTTTCTAAATGAGTATAGCCTTTACCCTTGTTTTTGATAGTTGTTAGTATCTTTTGAAGCTCACTACGTTTATCATCATCTTTTATGTACTCTCTAAAGGCATCAAGCATCGGTTTTTCAAACCACCTCACACCAACAGCAACCATTAACTCTTCACTCGAGAAATGCATATAAAAACAAGAGCTCTGCATGCGTTTATTATTTCCCTGCCAAAATATCACACCGATTCGCTCTTTAATAGGAGTTTTATTTGCACCCATTCTTCGTGAGTCTCTATAAATTCTGTACAATGATTTGTTGATTTTTGGGATGGCGTTTATAGTAGGTTCTAGTGCTTGGAGGTGTTCACCCATCTCTTGTACAAATGCACGAGATGGATTTAGAATGTACTCTTCATATTCGGATTTATGAGCGGCGAACCACTCTTTGTTATTGTTATTTTTAATCTCTTTTAAAAATGGTAAGGCTTTTTTAGAAAAACCGCTAAACTCCACCACTCTTAACCTATACTATCTTTCTATTTCTAAAGGCGAGAAGTATAACCACTGCTAAAATAGAGTATGTTACAGGTACAAAGTCTGGTATAGGAACCGGGTCACCTTTTGCATATGAGTGCATACCTGCAAGGTAATAGTTCACACCAAAGTATGTCATAAGTACCGAAGTAAATGATAGTAAAGAGATAACACTAAAGTTAAACTCACTGTAAAGTGACTTTAAAAATCTTAAGTGAATAACTACGGCATAAACTAAGATAGTTACAAGTGCCCATGTCTCTTTAGGGTCCCAACCCCAGTAGCGTCCCCATGACTCATTTGCCCAAACACCACCAAGAAAGTTTCCAACAGTTAAAAGAACTAATCCAACCATTAGACTCATCTCGTTGATAGAGTTTAACTCTTTTATGGAGAGTGTTATCTGTTTCGCATTTTTTTCAGTCTTAATTATAAAAAGTAAAAGCGTGATAAAACCTAGTAATGCTCCAAGACCTAAGAAACCATAAGAAGCTGTAATCATACTAACATGTATACTTAGCCAGTACGAGTTTAGTACAGGTACAAGGTTTGTAACTTGAGGGTTCATCCAGTTTAAGTGTGCTACAAAAAGGATTAGACCTGAGAGTATCGCCGTTGATGCAAGTGTCATAGACGAGCGTTTAGAGAAGATAAATCCTGCTAAAACTGTTGCCCAAGAGATATAAACCATAGACTCATAACCATTTGACCACGGTGCATGACCTGAAATATACCATCTTAATGCTAAACCAACAGTATGTGCTGCAAAAAACAGTATAAGAAGATAGAGCGCTCCTTTAGTAATGAGGTCCATTTTTAGTTTAGGCTGAATTATCTTTGCAAAACTAAGTAATAAAAGTATAAAACCCATTAAAAGATAAAGTGGATAGATACGCTCAAAAATATTTGCATTATTAGCAAATATCTCTGCTTTTATACTGTTTGCACTTGGATAAACAGCACTACCATTCTCTTTTTGATACACAGCAATTTCAGCAAGTGCATCATTACTATCTCTCCAGTCTCCACTTGCTAAAGCACTGTCAACTGCACTAAAGTATGTAACGGCTGCATCACGAACCTTAAGACCATCATCTGTATTAAATGTCTGTAGTGCTTCTATAGTTGCATACCATTTGTTTGTTTCATCACTTTTTAGCGGCCACATTTTAAGGAGTGAACCTGTAAAAACCATATAAGCTACATTTACTTTTTCATCAACTTTCAAAGCTGCTTTATCAAGTTTGTTTCTATACTTTGGCTCTTTTCTTGTAGCTTCATCAACAATCTCTGCAAGTTTATACCCTCTCATACCCTCTGCATCATGAAAAAACTGAGAAAATGAAACATACTTTGCATCACTTGGTGCTCCGATAGCTTCGTTTATCTTAGGGTCTTTTGTACGAATGAGTTTTACTTCACGGTAAATATCTGGTCGAATCATCATCCCTAAAATTACTTGATCAGGTGTGAGTGAATATGAACCAACCTGTAGAGATGAACCTCTATATATCTTTGCTAAAATTTCAGTAGCTAAGGTATTCATAGGTTTCATTCTACCTTGAGTATCTTGAATGATAAGCTCACCAAATTTTTCTGCATGTTCTTTGTCAAACGCGAGAATTGTTTTTATAGCAGGATCTAGTTCTGCTGCGTTTATATCTGATGGCATACTAGCAAATATAAGCCCAAAAGCTAAAAGAGCTGGAACTATTTTCGCTTCACTCGCTTTTTTAGCTTTTGCTGCTAATCTTGAGAATCTATGTTTTTTTGAAAGTAGTGACCAAAACATTCCAATAGCAAGTAGTAAGTAGCCTAAGTATGAAGGAAGAGTTCCAGGGTCATTGTTTACCGAGAGAACTGTACCCTTCTCATCTCTATCATAAGAAGCCTGAAAAAACCTATATCCACGGTGTTCTAAAATATTATTCATAAAAATCCTATAGTTTATCTTTATACCTTCTTCTTCATCTATAAGAGTCACTTCACTTGCATAAGATGCTGGACTCATTGAACCAGGGTAACGGTCAAGCTGAAAGTCATTTAAGTGAATTTTAAAAGGAATGGCTATGTCTTTTGCACCATAAGATACATTAACTTTAACACCATCGATAAATGTATCAGTAGGAATACTGATAACACCTTTCTTACCATAAACAACTAGCTCTTTTGAAGTATTTCCTACACTTACATTAAAACGTAATGCATCTATCCCACCAGAGTTCATTTTCATCTTTCTGTTCATACTTGAAGCAGAACTACTTACAAGTTTTTTTACTGCATGTGTCATAAAGTCACGTAGAACAAAGCTACCGCCAGAAGGTGTACTATAGAGTACTCTTTGGTTTAACTCATCAGTTGCGTTTGCTTGAAGTTCAGACTTCACACGGTCTGCCATTCTAAAAGTAGAGAGTGCTTCATCATGTGTGATATAAGGAGTCCCACCTTTAAGTGTGATAGATATAAGAGGCTTAGAAAATGTCTCTCCCGAACCAAAATCGATAATAAAAGAACCACCGTCAACAAACTGTCCTTGTTCAAGTGCAACAGGTTTACCTTGACCATTTTGAGTTAACATGAACTTCGCTATTGGTTTTCCATGTTCCTTATCTTCTACAAGCTCTTCTACTGCATCAGGAATATACTCTAGTAGATTTACATTTACATTTTTATCATCTATAGATACAGAGATATCTATACTGTTCTTACTTCTAGATGAAAGATAAACTTTTTGCGATGTACTAGTACTTTTTCCTGCACTCTGTACACCAACTTCAATAAAAGTATCTGCACTAACCATAGAAGATGCCTCACCACCTTCTCTAATATGCATACTACCCTCATACCCTGCATATCTAGTGATAGCAGCACCAAGTAAAATAACTAAAAAACCACTGTGAAAAAGAAAAATAGGAGCTTTTTTGAGTGTATACATTTTGTGTTTATGTATATTTAAGGCTAAGTTTAAAGCTAAAAGACCAAGCAACACTTCAAACCAGCGGGCATTATAGATTTCTGCCTTTGCAGTCATCGTACCGAAGTCATTCTCAACGATAGTTGCATAACCTACTGAAAATGCGAAGATTAACATTAAAATCGCCATAGTCTTCATAGAAGAGATAAAAGATAAAATTTGTTTCATTTGTAAGCCTTAATTGTAATAATTGATTGTAGTAAAAATTAGATAATGGAAGGTATCAAAACCAGCTAAGAGTATTACTACTCTGCTTTTTTAGGAGAAAAATCTATGCTCTGTATAAGAACATTCGGCTCTTCTTTTTTATCTTTAATTTTTTTCATAATATCAAGGGGTCTATCCATCTTATAAAAGATACTATGTGTTATATTTCCTTGTTCATCATACCACTCTTGTGTCCCCTCTTTATAGTTGTTTTTATAAAGCACTTGAGTGTATAACTTTCCAGATAAAGTATACTCTTTTTGCATACCCTCTTTTTTATTATGTTTATATGTAATGGTACTTGCTAAAGTTCCATTATCAAAAAATTCTTCTTGTTTTCCCTCTTTCATATCGTGAATATACATAACTCTATGTTTAATTATCCCATTTTTATAGTAAGATTGTTCCACTCCCTCAAGTAGTCCATCTTTGTAAAACATATCGGCTAACTTATGACCTTGTTTATCAAACCATGTAAGCTTCCCATCTCTCTGATCAGACACATAATTTACACTATAAGCTAAAGCACCCATTTCATAGTATACTTTTTCTATACCATTTTTAATACCTACTTCTATATCAGTATTTGTACCATCTATATAATTGGTCTCAGCTTTTAACTCACCATGTTCAAAATAGCTTGTAACGAGTTCAGCATTTAATGAAATAGCTGAAAGTAAAAGTAAAAGTGAGAATTTGAAATATGTGTTCATAAGAAATATGTCCTTGTTTGATTATAGCGGAAGTTTACCTCTCAAAAGAGAGGTAAGAGGAGGAAATATTATTTCCAACCTTTTGTAACGATGTTTGAAGACTTAGAATATGGATACTTTTTAACTAACTGTTTAACAGAAAGTTTTTGATCTCCACTTCTCATAAAGTGCGCTAGTGTTACTGAAGCCCAGTAATCATTTGCATACTTAGTATCTTTAAGTTGTAATGGAACACCTTTATCATTTACTGTATGACAAGCTGAACAAGTTACAGGACCAGCATATTCACCATCAGGTGAGTACTGAAGTGCTTGTTCGTGTGTTGTTACATCAACAGAACGCTCTTTACCATCATATCTTGTAGAGTATAAACCGTGTGTAGACTCATGACAAGTTTGACAAGCGATATCTCCATGACCTTTAGAGTATCTGTATAAAGAGTACTTGTTTGGTAAGTCGATTGGGAAGTACTTTCCACCAGTTTCAGACTCAACAAATGGAGCTAAGTGACAATCCGCACAGTGAGGCTCAGAAGCTGCTAACCACCAGTCATCTCCACCAGAAGCTGCTACATATGGAACATTTCCACCAGTTGGGTGATTCCATGGTTTAAGATCTAGTTTACCATCTTTACCAACATTTTTAACTAGTACTGCTGATTTATGTTCAGTGTAATACTTAAGTACTTCATTATCACCTGTTGCTTTTGGATCGGCTATAGCATTAAACTTCGCCATATCTCCACCTGCTAACTCTTTTACAATCTCTTTAAGTGATTTATTTCTTAAAGTTTTACCATCTTGAGTACTATCATGAATGATATTATCATAGTTTTGCATACCTTGAGCTACTTTTGTATGACAGTTTGTACAGTATAATCCTCTCATCTCAGAGTCTTTACCATGCTCATCTTTCATAGAAACTTCGTTAAGTTGGTATTTACCATACTCATTTAAGAAGAAAGGAGGTTTAGCATTTGGGTTTGAGTGAGCATCACGACGTACATAACAACCACCACCAGATGTTCTAATATCACCTTTTGCAAAACGACCTTCACCATATCTATCTGTAACACGGAATGGATTAGAATCATCATTCATATTTGAATTTTGAAAGTGTGTTGGGTGACAAGACTGACATGCTTGACTTCTTCCAGCAGCATCAGGCATAGGAACCATAGCTAAGTGAAATGAGTGAATAGCTTCACTTAAAGGTTTTGCATGAACTGCTTTATAACCAGATGCAGTTGGTCGTGGTGTTTGTAAATTTCCAGAAACATTGTCACCATGACAATCTGAACAGTTAACCATACCAGTTTTACCTAGTCTGTTTCCACTTGCTTTATCATTGTAATCACTTAAAAAAGTTGTACCATGATGTGCATCATGAAGTGCTAAAATATTGATTGAAGACTCTGAAAGCCTTGCCATATACTCTGACTCATCTGCATAAGTTTTCCAGTATGTATACTCTTTATCAGACTGACCAAGACCTTCATCTCTTGCCATTTGAGCCGCTTTACCATTTCTTGAGTGACAAGCATAACAGTTAGGAATATCTACAGGGTTTGTTCCAAAGTAAGAAACAACATTACCTTTTTTATCTTTCATACTTTTACCAGTACGATCGTGCATCTCTACAGTTGAGTACTGAAATGGTTGAAAATCTTTTTCTGTAACAGAACGAATAGAACCTTTTCTTGTACTATCATTAAATGCAGTAAGAGGAAGACCTAGTGCATCCCATAGGTGAGAAGCTGTTAATACTAACTTAACATTTTTAACTGGTGGAACAAGTGTATCTGTCATAACGATGTTACCACCATGCTTACCAGCATACTCTAAATAACCACCTGAAAGTGGCATACCAGAAGGACCAGCATCAATTTTTACAGGAATCTGACGCCCAATACGAAGACGATCTTTATCAGTTGCTCCAGCAGGGATAGTACCCTCTAAGTCAGCATAGATAAAAAGGTGTGTCCAAACATAGTTTGCAGCATTATCACCAGCAGAGTCAAGGTGACCATCACCATCACTATCTTTTGGAACATTCCAATAACGCATCTTATTACCTTCACTATAAGAATTATCTTTAGTGTAATAGTAAAGTTTAACATCATCATCTGGACTTAAAAGCTTTGGTAACTTACCACTTTTTCCAGTACTTATAGCCTGAGCTTGAATAGAGTTATATGGTGGAATCACACAACAGTAGTCCATTGCAAAACCAACACAATGCATACCAAGTTCGTAGTTAATAAAAACTACCTTACCACTTTTAGGCTCATAACCCTGTGTTTTCTTTCCATCCGCATTAACTTCTGTATACTTCTTTAACTTGTTGAGTTTGAACGGTGGGTTCTTATCGTAAGCCATAGCAGTAGTAGCAGTCATCGACATAAATGCGATTGATGCAGCTAAAGAAACTAGTAGATTTTTCTTCTTCATAATTTCATATCTCCCTTTTTAATTAAAATTCACACTGAGTATTACATTTAATATTTTAAGTGGAGTTTAAAGACAAAGGTAAATAGATAGTTAATATCACAATTTATATTAATGTGATAATAATGTGATATATGTTTTTATATGCATATATAACTATTTGTATCCTGATTCCATCTAAAATGATTAGAAACCTTTTTAAATGCTTTTAGGACTATAGTTTCATTCATATCATTTGAGTAGATAGTAATAGGAGTATGATAATAGTGCTTGTAAGACTCTATTGGATGTAGTAGTAAATCTATCCATGTCAATACAATCTTTCCATCATAAGGCTC
Source organism: Sulfurimonas sp. SAG-AH-194-L11 (assembly GCF_029215995.1). Taxonomy (GTDB): domain Bacteria; phylum Campylobacterota; class Campylobacteria; order Campylobacterales; family Sulfurimonadaceae; genus Sulfurimonas. The sequence goes on along the minus strand of NZ_JAEMVB010000022.1, from coordinate 19,586 downwards.
AAATGCAAGAGTTGAGATTACTCGCTTATTCGTCTCTTTGCATTTAAAATGGCAGACTATACTAAAACTATCTATTTTTACATACTCAACTAAAGTGATAATATTTTCATGTGTCATTTGCATAATAATCCTAATTTAATATAAAGTATATTAAATTGTTAGCAAAAGTTATACCATATCTTCTAGAGGTTCACTAAAGTAGTACCCTTGAGCATAATCAATTCCCAACTCTTTTGTATAATTGTACACATCAAGGGAACAAACAAATTCAGCAACAACTTTTATGTTTTTATACTTTGCAAAAAACATTATACTTTTAACAATAGCTTGACTATCAGTATCTTCGCATATATTTTTAATAAAAGAACCATCTATCTTAATAGTTGTAATAGCTAAATCAGAGAGTTGTCCAAAGTTTGAGCAGTGTACACCAAAGTCGTCGATAGCTATCTCAAATCCTAAAGCATCGAGTCTATTGATCACATCTTTTTCAACATCTGAGATAGCATTATTCTCTAATATTTCAAAACTTATAAGTCCTGTATCCACCTCGCATTTTAAAAGTGTTTCTCTAACATACTCGATAATATCAACTTGTAAAAGATCTGTATGTGCTAGGTTAACACTAAAAGCATAACCTGTTTCTTTTGCTTTAATACATGAGTTTAATAGCATGATTTTGAAAATTTCATATAGCTGTCCACTATACTTTGCAGCATCTAAAAAATGGTATGGCGAGTAAATCTTATTTTCATACTCCAAACGAACTAAAGACTCATACTTAATAACCTCTTCTGATTGAAAATCTACAATAGGCTGAAAGTAAGTTTTTATTCTATCCTCAACTATTGCTTCTTTAATCCTACTTCCCCATAAGTTTGTATTTTCAATGCGTTTTACAATTTTCAGGTCATCTGAATAAAACTTAATACTATTTTTACCCTCTTCTCTCGCTTCTTTAAGTGCGAGTTCTGCTTTTCTCATTAAGTTGTTTCCGCTTTGGTATGCAACACCAAATGTTGTATCGATTCTTTTATTAAAATTATCAGCGATTATTAAAAGATTTGATATATCATCTTTCATTTTTGCAATTCTAGCAGAGAGGTCTGTGAGGTTTCCATTTATAATTGTAAGTGCAAAAAGATCTGCTTCAAGGTGGTAAACCTTATACTCATCAGAGTACATTGAGTGAAGAAATGCAGCTAACTCTTTTAAAACCATATCACCAACCATAAAACCATTAGTATCATTAATAGTACTAAAGCCTATAATATCTATCAAAATCAATGTTTTATTTGTTTCAAATTCACAGTCATTATTCAGATGTACTCTGTTTGGTAGTTTTGTTAAAGAGTCATGGGTCATTTGATAGTATGTCTCTTCGTACTTTGTTTGAAGTTGCATGAGTTGTCTATACTGTTTAATGGAATTTCTAACAGTTGTATATAACTTCTCTATAGTGAGTTCTGTTTTCTCTTTATAATCATCTATATCATATTTTTGAATTACATCCATAGCTGGAATATCATTTGACTGTCCAGTTCGAATAACAAGGCGAATAAATTCATTTTTATACTCATTACGAATTTTATTCACAAGATCTAAACCTGCTGTTGGTGTCTCCATCACAACATCTACTAAGGCTAAAGCTATATCATCATGTTTTTGTAATACTACTTCAGCCTCTGCTGCACTTAAAGCATGAAGTACTTCTACTTTAAAATGTACAAAGTTCATATTTACGAGTGCTAGTTTAGTAATATCGTGAACAGATTGTTCATCATCAATAATTAAAACTTTATAACTATCTAATTGTATTTTAGGAGTATCTGTGCTTTCATCTGCAAAATTTATTTCTAACATTTTCACCACCATAATTTATTATTGTTTATTATTATAATAGAATAACCTAAATAATTTATGGTATTACAATTATTACTTAAATATCTTTATCTCAAAACATTTTTTATGAGTATCTAGTAAATTTACACAACCACCATGTGCTTCAGCGATTTGGCGAGAGAGAACAAGACCTAAACCATTTCCTTTGAGTTTAGTACTTTTAAAAGCTTCAAATAAATTTGTTTTATTTTCGATGGCAATGCCAGAATCAAAAATAGTAAATATATGATACGTCTCATCACTTTCATAGCAGAGTTCAATAAGTCCATCTTCATTATCATCTAATTCAATAGCATCAATAGCATTAATGATAAAGTTAGAAAAGAGCATCTCAAGAAGGTCCTTATCTGCATTTATAACAAAATCTTCTTCGGGAAATACAAATGTAATCTCTTTAGAATAAGCATAATAGCCAATAGACATATCGATAGATTCTTTTAAAGAACTCCACTTAAACTCTTTTTTTGTAGCCTCTACACCTTTGCTAAACATAAGTGTTGCCTTAATGATTCGCTCAATTCTAGCAACTGAGTTTTGTATCTCTTGAACAAGTGGTATGTTCTCATCAATCACTCTCTTTTTAAGTGTTGAACTCATCAAAGAAATTGCCCCTATAGGATTTCGTATCTCATGAGAGAGATGTGCTGCCATCTGTCCCATAGTTGCAAGATTTTCTTTGCGTTTTTGTTCTGTTATGTCTGTAGCAGAGAGCATGATTTTATCTTTATACGAAGAACTTTTTATAAGATAAGAGCTTCCATTAAATTTGAGTTCATAATCTTCATTTTTGTACTCTAAAAGTTTAAGTAGTTCCCACAGAGAGCGTGCTTGAGAATTTTGTAAAAAAACAGTGCCATCCTCATTTACAATCCATATAGCATTGGGAAGAAACTCTACTACTTTCTCAACTGTATCTTGCAAGTGTGCATAAGAGGCTTTAAGTTCATTAAACTCCCCTTCTACTCTATATGTTTGCTCTATTAAAAGATTTAACTCTTCAGGTGTTACTGTTGACATTAGTTCTTAAACGCTACTAGTATTTTATACAGTGAAAGAGCATCACTACTTCCTGCTAGTTCACGTATGGAGTGCATTCCTAAGGTTGGAAGTCCTACATCTATAGTCTCTATACCGAGTCTAGTCGCAGTTATAGGTCCTATAGTTGAGCCGCAACCCATATCACTACGAGTAACAAAGTGCTGGAGTGCTTCATTTATACTCTTAGCACTATCCATAAACTTTGAAATAGTCACTGAGTTTGAAGCATATCTCTGGTTGGCGTTTACTTTTATAACAACACCTTTGTTTAAGTGCGGTGTGTGTTTTGAGTCATGTTTAAAGGGAAAGTTTGGATGAATTGCATGAGCATTATCTGCACTTATCATGATAGAACTTCGTATCATTTTCATATACTCATCATACTCAGGTGCTATACGTTTAAGTGTACTCTCCAAAAAGCTTCCTGCCGCACCAGATGTTGATTCACTTCCAACTTCTTCATGGTCACTTGCTATAAAGAGCATCGGCTTTTCATCATTTACACTACAAAGACTAAGCATTCCAACATAACAAGAGAGCAAGTTATCAAGCCTAGCACTCGCGATAAAGTCATCACTAAGACCTATATAACTAGCTTTTTGAGTGTCATAAAAACTAAGCTCACTCGCATATATCTCTTTAACATCAGGTCGCCCTGCATTTTCAAGTTGCCATCTTAAAAACATATCGTAGTCAAAAGAATCATCTGTTGTAAGTACAGGACAGACATCTGTTTGTTTGTTTACAGTCTTGTCCTTATTTGCCTTATCATCAAGATGAATAGCTAGAGAAGGAATAGTCGCTATAGATTTTTTAACATCTATAAGAACACTTTGAAGTTTATCTTGAGTATCTAAAAAAGAGACTCGACCTGCTAGAGAGAGGTCACGGTCAAACCAAGGAGTAAGTAAAAGTCCACCATAAGACTCAACCCCAAACTTTACAATGCCATGTTCTTTTATAACAGGATTTGGTTTGAGTTTTAGGTTAGGAGAGTCCGTATGAGCCCCAACCATCACATAGTTAGTATGTTCTTTAGGGTAAGTAAACGCGATAACACTTGAGTCATTACGAGTTACATAGTACTTCTTACCCGCTTCAAGTTCCCATTTATCAACTTCATTAAGTTTAGTAAACCCTGCATTAGCAAACATCAAAGACATATTTAAAGTTGCATGAAATGGTGTCGGTGAAGCATCTAAAAAACCTAATAAGCCTTCGTTAAAATCTTGTTTGTTCATATTATCCTCTTTTATTTTTTTATTATACATTGAGTTCTATTGCCTCAAACTCATTATCACTATTTTTTTGAAATCTATAGTACTTTATAAACTCTGGTTTAGAGTATGTTGGCTCTGGTGTTACAAAAACTATGCCAAAACCTTTTGAGTTTGCAAAGGTTCTAAGCTTTTCTTGATTATCACTATGCAGTCGCGACACCTCATCAACTATAAGGAAAAATGGAGTTCGCTCCTCTGTCGTAAATAGCTGAAGTATTGAGATAGCTATTGCAATTTTGAGTAGCATACTTCCGCCTGTTGAGCTCTCATTTTTTAGTTGTGACACTTCTGTTATCTGTTTCTCATTTTCTTTAAATGAAAGAGTTAAGTCTATAGTGTCATCAAGAGATATTGCACTCCCTTTAAGCTCTTTTTTTATCTCTTTAAACTTCACCTCTAACTTTGAGAGTTCAGCTAAAACATCAGACTGCTCATAAAAAAGTGAGCTTTCATTGAGTAGTGAACTAAGTGTTGCTACACTCGCGTTTAAATCACCTAAAAGCTTTGCTATACTTTTTTTATCCCCTACTTTTGGATTCAATTTTATATCTTTTATGACTCCAAAGTCTATGCCTGAGAGGTTTTTATTTATTTTAGCGACCTGCGAAAGAAATTTGTCTTCACTATCATTAAAGACTGACATATTTTGAGGTAAAGAGTTATTTACAAAGTTTCTAAACTTCTTGTTTCCACTCTCTTTAGTAATGAGCAATTTTTTATTTTTATACTCATAAACCTCATCTATTTTTGTCACTATATTTAGACTTTTAGAAAGGTAAAGTTCATTATCATACTCATCAAAGTTAAAGTATATATCTACATCGTTATGAGTGTTTTTAAGTCGGTTAAGTCTATCAAGTTTTGATTTTAGGTCTATTTTCTTATTTTTATACTCTAAGATTATGGAGTTAAAAGATTCTACTAACTCATACAGATATTTTTTACTCTCACGACACACTACCTCACTAAAGTCAAACTCTAAAACTTCAAAAGCGACTAAACCTTTTTTATGGAGTTTATCCTGTTTGAGTAGAGTTTTTTTCGATTCACTCAACTCTTCTATCTTGTACTCGTACTCTTGCACTTTTTCTTCTATCTTCACTCTAAAGTTCTCAAACCGTAACTTAGAGTTAATCAGCCTATTTTCTAAACTAAGAAGAGATTCTATTCGTAGTTTTGACTTTTCATACTCTTTTAAAAACAGCTGTGAGGTTCTAATATCTGAGAGTTGCATTTCTAAGAACTTCAAACTATCATCTAACTCAGCTATCCTCTCATCTTGAGTAATGCTGTTTTTCTTCTCTTCTTGAATTTTAATAAACTCATCTACTCTTTTTTCTTCACTCTCTAGCCATTTTTGAAGTGTTTCGTACTCACTACTCAATAACTCAGCGAACTCCTCTTCTAAGTCCTTAATAGCATTTCTAAGAGTATGTTTAGCTCTACTAACACCCTCTTCTATCTCAAATATAACATCTTTAGAATTTTTTATCTCATCGTTAAATGCTGTTATATTATTTTGATGTTGTTTATGTTTCTTTGCATATACACCATTAAAGTCTAAGAGTGCTTTTTCTTTTTTCATAGTAAGTGCAACTATCTCTTCTTCTAGTTTTAAAATACCCTCGCGTTTTGTCTCTCTATCACTCTGTAAAAATAGTATTTTCTCTTGTATCTCTTCTTGTTTTTGTTTAAACCTTAACTCTATATCACCCAGTGACTTCTCATAACTCAGTATCAGGTTCTCCAACTTTAACTCATGACTCTCTATTTTTATAGCTGCTTCATCTTTAGTAAGAATTTTCTTTAAAGTATCTGTTCTTATACTCAGAGATAAGAGTCTCTCTTGGTTTAAAATACTAGGTGCTAACTCATCTACACTTCTATCTAAGAGGCTCTCATCCATAAAAGGGTAGAGTTCACTCTCCCATCCATCAGCCTCTTCATTTAAAAACTCTTTAAGCGAGTTTGGTTTTGCACTTATCATACGAGTGTACTTCTCTATGGATTGTCTGATGTTCTTTTTTTCACCCTCAAAATTCTCAGCATTTATACTAAGTGTTCTTTGTTTATCTCTCTCTATTTCTTCTTTATTAAACTCAAGCTCTTTTATCTCCCTGCGTTTAGTATCTCTAAAGTCTTCACTCTCCACTATAAGTGCTTTTTTCTTCTGCTCTTGGCTCTCATACTGCTCTTTGATACTTCTTATGTCTAACTTGGACTGTGTCACATATGCACTTAGTCTCTTGGTTTCCTCTATTATCTCCCTCTCAAAAACTTTTATCTCTGCATATATAGTCTCTATCTCACTCTTTGCGACATTTTCTTTTGTTTTAAATGCTAACTCTTCACTCTCTATCTTCTCATCTATTTGATTCTTTAAGAACTTTCTTTTATTCTCTTTTTTATTTTCTAGTTCACGCGGCAGTTCTTTGTCTTTTTTATATAGTAAAGTTTTTATTTCAGACTCTATACTCTCTATCTCATTCTCAAAACCAGACTTGAGTTTTATATACTGCTCTTTTACCTTACTATGTTTGCTTTGTGTCTCTTCAAATTTGTCTGCATTATCTTTATGAAGTAAAACACTCTCACTAGAAAATTTTGTTTTTAAAGCTTGTATCTCTTGTATATCTAAAGTCAAAGTATTTATATATACCCTATAATATTCATCACACTTTTTCAAAGTATTTTGGCGTTTGAATTTAACTCTTCTCATACTATTTAAGCTACTATCAATCTCACTATGCTTAAGTTTACTCATCTCAATGAGTTCTTTCTCTTTTTGTGAACTAAACAAGATGTATGCAACTAAACTGTGCAGTTCTTCTTCATAAGAAAGTAAGAGATTCTTTATCTCATAAGCACCCTCTATATTTTCTTTTTGCTTTTCAAACTCTCTAAAAAATTTATACTGAGATTGAAAAGTATATATATCTTGAAGATACTTATCGTGCTCAAATTCTAGTACTTTCTTTTGAGTGTTAAGTGTTGTTTGTATAGCTCTTTTTATACTCTTAGAATCAATGATAGACTTGTCAATATTAAATATCTCGTTAAAAAGCCCGATAAATACACTACTGTTTTTAATACTTGTAAACTTGAAATCTAAGTAGCGTTTATCATTACCATAAATGATGTCCCTATATTCACTCAGCGACTTTACTGTTTTTTTCATATTTGGAGTTTTTGCATACTTTTTTATGACATCTAACTCATAAAGATTTGACTCTGTATTTATAACTCTATTTATGTCAAACTTCTGTTTTGAGAAGAGTTTTACTATCTCCCCACCTGTCTTATACATAAAGATAAAAAAATCTTCAAAAACATAAATCATATAAGAGTTAGGGTATCTAAAGTAGTACTCTTTAAAACCATCCTTGTCTGTGGGTATACCAAGGTTTCGTACATCCCCACTAAAAAGATAATGAATCGCTCGGATAACAGTAGTTTTTCCACTTCCGTTATCACCTAAAAAAAAGAGGTCTTTTTCTAAGTTTACCTCTAAGAAGTTAAAATTTGCAGAGTTAATTAGGAGAAGTTTTTGTATCATTTAAGCCACACTCTGTACGATTTTCATATAGTACTCTACACTTGAGAGCACTAAGTACTCATCTTTGGAGTCACTATCTTTTTTCTCTATTATATAATGCTTTTCTAAGAGGTCAAAAAAACGTTCTACTATCTCTTTTAAATCCCTACTCTCAAAAACATACTCAAACTTCTGCTCTAAATGTGCATCCTCTTTTTGTTTATACTGATATATAAAGTCAGTCTGTTTAAGTATACTTCCTCTCTCTAAAAAAGGAAAAAGTTGTTTTAAGATAGCGATGGATACAAGCACTTTTTTATGCGAATTTAAAAAGCTATTTAATTCGGATTCATTCATATTTTCTTTTTTTGATATGAAAAAGTATCCATTCTCTCCGTTAAGTATAAATCCTATTTTTTCAAGTAAAAGACTCATTTCATCAAAGTTCTCTTCTATCATCAAAAAATTTACAATGTCATGATACTTTTGTGAGTGCATCGAGACCATAACCCCCTTACTTAAAACCTTAAAAACTTCTTCTAAACCCATCTGTTTATTTCCTTTAATTCACGATGCAACTCCTCTACTATCCGTTTACCAATATTCCAGTACAAAATGACTCGCCCTGTATCTATAGCGCGGATAGCTTTCTCTTGGGAACTACTGATTAGGGTTTTTATCTCTTTGGTTAATATTATTGCACTGTTATTTTCTATATTCATATTAAATTATCTATATTTTCATTTATTCTTATCTGAATGTCTCGTAATCTCATTATAAATTAGCTCCATTTATACTATTCTCAAAATCACCACCATAATCTTCACCACTCAAAACAGTATCATAAAGCCCTACATCATCATCTTCATGTCTATTTATTCCACTGTACTCTAAACTAGCATCTTCGTAGAGTGCACCCATTCATTTTTCGTTTTGATGCCACCATTTTTTATGGCTGAGAGTTCTAAAACTATTTTGTACTCTAATCCACTTGTGCCTAGTTGCTCTTTTATTCGCTCTTGTGCATTTCTAGAAGTGAAACCGACTTTCAAAAGTCCCTCTCTATTTTTTGCATCTATGATTTTATAAGCATAGATAGTAGGATTTTGTTCTGGTCTTTGTGGGAAAAATTCACTCATTTTCACTATCCAGTATTTTATTTAATTCATCTACTAACTTCTCTTTTTGGGGAAGATAAAGTTGGTATTTACTCACAAATAGTTGATTGCTTATGTTTTGAGTTGCATATTCTACAAGAATATTATCTTTATATGCTCCAAGCACTATGCCGATAGGTTCATTATCTCCATCTACATTTTCCTCTTTTTTAAAGTAGTTGAGATAAAGATTCATCTGCCCTATATCGTTATGTTCAACTTCCCCTTTTTTTAAGTCAATAAGTACAAAACATTTTAAAATCCTATGGTAAAAAACTAAATCCAAAAAAAAATGGCGACTTCCAATATTTATCTTATATTGACGACCAATAAAAGCAAACCCTTTGCCAAGTTCTAGTAAAAATGTTTGAAGATTTTGGATGATTTTATCTTCAAGCTCCCCCTCTAAATACTGTTTTTTATGTTCAATACCTAAAAACTCTAAAATATAAGGTTCTTTGACAATATCTTGTGCCGTAGCTATATTTTGACCCTTTTGAGACAATTCAAGAACACCTTTTTTATCTGTGCTTAAAGCTAGTCTATGAAAAAGCATACTTTTCATTTGCCGTTTCAACTCTCTTACACTCCAGTTCTCTTTCTCACACTGTTTAAGATAAAATCCCATTTCAAGTTTATCATCAGCTTTTAATAATTCAAAATAATGACTCCAACTCAATCTGTGAGACAGTGTCTCACTTTTTGGAAATACCACATAAAATTTTCTCATATATGTAAGATTTGACCTACTAAAACCTTTACCATACTCTATAGTCAAATCTTTTGAGAGTTGTGTTAAAAGCTCTTGACCATATTTTGCTTTTTCTTCTCCTTCTTGTTCAAACTCAACTATATATCTTCCTATCTGCCAATAAGTTTCTATAAGAATAACATTAACAGCTTTATATGCTTTTTCTCTACTTATAAGAAGTAGCTTTTTAATCTCCTCTTTTAGGTTGTTGTAATTTGATTTAGTGATATTGTTCATTGTTATTCCCCCTACACTTTTAAGTATTTAAAGTTTGATTTAATTTATACTTTTTTTCATCAATACTCATATGATAAATATCTAAATGTTTTCACTGTTTCTGAGTTTTTAGATTTAAATATAGTCAATAGTCTCTTTTTTAGCTTTGTATCCAATATAAACTGATTTAATTAAATCAGATGAGAATTGTATATTGAATTTGTACTAATCTGCTTACGTAGCCTATTTTGTAAAGATTTTCTATGTTTCGTATGATTTCATCTTCACTTTTTGATTTCAAAATGTAGATATAACCACTCAGGGTATCCTCTGGTGTGACTTAGTTTAAACCCTCTTCTATCTCTTGGTTAAGTTGACTTACTATCTCCCCGCTTATTTTTATTTATTATACAATTTTTAACTTACAAATATCACAAAATCAAGACTAAACCCATCTAGCCACCTTTATATTATAGTGATTAAAATCCTTGCTAAAGACCATCTGCTCTTTTGTAGTAAGAGAGAGGTATATTTTAAAGGCTTCATCTACAAGTACTGCCTCATCATACTTCAGCAACTCTTTATGCTCTTTTACAAAGATGAAAACATCTTCACTCTTACTAAGATTCAAATCATTAATAATGGTATCTATGTTGACAATATCAAGTTTTTCATGCAGTTGTTTTTTTATTGAACCTACTTTTTTTATAGGTTTAACCCGTACACCCTCAAGTATATCGAGGAGTCCCTTTTTGAGTTTGTACATATCTCTATCATCAGGATAGACATGAATTCTATTTTTTTGAGATCTTGTATGTGTAAAGTATAGTTTATGAGAGCTAAGAGATAAGTACTCGTCTAAAACACCACACCCTTCATTTAAAATAAGATTTGAGAGATGTATAATTTGTCTGTTTTGTAGTCTTCTTTTTTGTGTCTGGAGTATAAAGTGGTTTATTTGGTCTATATACTTATCTATGTTTTGAATATACTCTAGGATACTCACACTTATACTCTGCAATAATTTATCAATGCTTCTGTGTAAACCTCTTAAATCATGTCGAAACAGTTCACCTATCTGCTCATTTGCCTCTATAAGTTCATAAATTTTTTCTAAAATATCTGTAGCATTTTCAAGGAGTATATCTATCTCTAAAGAGGTGTCATTCTCTAAACGCACTATGAGTATCTGTATCTCTCTATCACGGTTATAAAACTTCTCATAAAGGTTTTCTATAAGTTGCTCAATACTTTTTTTGTAGTAATCATTTTTGGATTCAAGGTATCTTTTTTTGAGTTTAATTAACTCTTTATACTCTTTTTCATAATCCCCAAAGATGATACTATAATCAATCCTTTGTAAAATAGAATCAGCAAAATTGAGATAATTTTTGTTGAGTTTATAGCGTTCATTTATTTTTATGAAGAGAGTAGACTCGAGTAACTCTTCATCAACATTTTGTATACTCTCTTGTCTATAAGCCCTATCAATAAGTTCTGAGTTCTTATCAAGAAGTTGTAGTAAATCAATATGCTTCATATATTATCTCTTGCTCGACTACTGTTGTGTATGTTTTTATTAAATTTATTATAACACCTGCTTCCTCTGAATAACTTTTTCTAAACCTATTTCTCTGTTTTTTATACAACTCTACATTATGGTACTTCTCACCTTTAAAGTATAGTTCTATATTTTTGGGGATGTGCAATGTTTTAGATTTACACTCAAAACTCTCATATATATTCATCCCTTCAATGTCATAATCTACATAAAACTCAACTTCTTTTGACTTGAGAAACTCTCGTGTCAAACTATTCGCATACCCTGATATATAAACAAAATACTCTGCTGTAAAATATTTTGTATATTTATCGATGTTTAAAAAAGTCTCTCCATTTTCAACTGCTACAAACGAGTGTATATTTTGGAGTTCATAGAGTTCAAGAGGCTGATAAAGTTTACTGATTTCACCTCTTTTTTTCACGACTACGACATTGTCAAATATTTTAATAAAGCTTGATTTTGAGTTACCATTATTTTGTATGTTTTGACAGCGATTCTCTGTATTTAAACTCATGTGTAAATCTTGAAATGTTCTCACTTGAATATTTTGTGTTTGACAAAGAAACTCAAAAAACTCAACTTCATCTTTTATAAAACTCTTTTCTCCGCGTTTGGCTTGTAAAAAATAGACACTATTATCATCTTGATACTCCAGTGCTAACAGATATAAATCTTTTATTTTGGAGTATGTTGGATGATTGTTTTGAAAAAGAAGTGCTTGATTTATAATTTTTTTATTCATTATTAAGTTCTTTGTGAAGCTTTTTTATAAACTTCCATATCATCGCGCTTGCCTAAAGCAACTACTTCTATAATAATTTTTTCTTCTACTATTTTATAAACTATGCATATTTTTTTACCATCTGCATACATTTTTCTACACCCTGAGAGGTCATAGCCATTTTTATTTCCTAGTAGTTTTCCAAGTTCTGGAGATTTAGCTATTTTATTAAATTGCTTAATTATTAAAATTTGTTGAGACATATCAAACTCTTTTAAATCTTTTTTAGCCTCTTCTTTAACTTCAATATTATAAATCATCTTCACTGATTCCTAACTCTTTCATCACATCAGATAAAGGGATTGTCTTAGAGTTTTCTCTTTCCTTAACAACATTATAAATCTCCATATGCTCCAGAAAATCTAAAGCCTCTTGCATACGTTCATACTCTTCTATAGGGAGAACAACTGCTTCGAGTTTATTGTTTTTAGAGATTACAAACCTATCTTTAGTGTAGCTTATCAGGTCATTTAATACACTAGAAAAACTTCTTGAAATCTCACTAGCCGATATTATCTCATCTCTTGTATATGCTATCATAATTTACACCTTATTTTAAGTATTATTTTACATATTATATCACATACTATTTTACAAGTAGATTATGCTCCTAGTACATTTATATCAGCATTACCCTCTAAGGCTGCCAATATCTTTGAGTCAACATGTATCGCTGAGTCTATTACTACATTATGAAGTTTAGAGACTATGGTTATACTTAAAGGACGGTTTCCTCTGTGTTGGTTTATCAATGCATAGAGACTATCAAGTACAGTTGGGTTCGCATCGAGTCTTACAGAGAGGTTTATCGGTATTGGTGGTGCCTCTTGTACCTCTTTTTTTACTTTTTTTGTCTCGCGTTTGGCTTCCCCAAGTGTCATAATCTTACTAATATTTATACGGGCTCCAAAGTCTGTTATGGTTATACGACCCTTAAACGCGATAGGCTCTTCTTGGTTCATCTGTGAAAGTTTTTCTAGTTTATCGCTAAAGAGCATGATTTCCATATTTCCATGAAAGTCCATCAGATTTACAATCCCAAACTGATTTCCTTTTTTGCTTATCTTCGTTACGACCTCTTCTACTTTACCGATAAAAATAGCCTGTGAACCATCTTTTATATTTTCAAGTTCTGAAGAGAGCGTATAGTTTAACTCACTCATCTCTTCTCTGAAGTTATCCATCGGGTGGCCCGATACATAAAAGCCTAAAGTATCTTTTTCAAACTCTAAAATCTCTTTAAGTTCATACTCATCTGAGTTTTTAAGATGCAACTCTACTGTTGTTATCTCTTCATCATCTCCAAAAAGACTTCCTACTGCATTTTTCTTCGCTTCACTTGATTTTTTAGCAGTATCTACGATGAGTTCTATCTGGTCAAGGAGTGCTTTACGTGCAAAGCCAAACCTATCAAAACCACCTGACTTTATCATCGCTTCGATAACTCGCTTGTTTACCTTAGATGGTTCGATACGGTTTACAAAATCCTGCCAATCTTTATAGTCCCCATTTCTCTCACGCTCTTGTATCATAACCTCAATGGCTGCCTCACCTACTCCCTTAATCCCTCCCAGACCAAAAAGAACAATATCTTTGCCATCTTTAGTGATAGCTGAAAACTCTAAATAAGAGTCACATATATCAGGGGGACCGAGTTCTATGCCCATACGTTTTACTTCATCGATGTAGCGAACAACCTTATCTGTGTTGTCCTTGTCAGATGTCAGTAGTGCCGCCATAAACTCGTTTGGATAGTAAGTTTTGAGCCATGCAGTCTGAAATGTTACCATCGCATACGCAGCTGAGTGTGACTTATTAAAACCGTACCCTGCAAACTTTTCTATGAGTTTAAACAAGTCACTTGCTAGTTTATAATCAAGCCCTAACTTTTGAGCACCCTCAGAGAAGAGTCGGTTATACTTCTCCATCTCTTCAACTTTTTTCTTACCCATAGCACGACGAACGATGTCCGCACCACCAAGACTCATACCACCGATAATCTGCACTATCTGCATAACTTGCTCTTGATAAACAATCATCCCGTAAGTTGGCCCAAGTGTATCTTTAAGAAGATCAAAACTAACCTCTTCAAATGGATAAAACACTTTTTTACGACCATGCTTACGCTCGATGAAGTCATCAAGCATTCCAGACTCCATAGGTCCTGGTCTGTAGAGTGCAAGAACGGCGATAAGGTCTTCAAAATTATCTGGGCGAAGTCTTCGGTTCAAGTCCTGCATTCCACTTGACTCTATCTGAAACATTCCAACTGTCTCACCTGTCTGTATCGCTGCATAAACGCCAGCATCATCCACATCTATCTCATCCCAGTTGACATCTAAATCGTAACGGCGTTTGATGAGTTTGACAGCATTTTGTATAACATCAAGAGTCTTTAAACCAAGGAAGTCAAACTTAATAAGGTCGATATCTTCCATATAGTTTAGTGAGTACTGCGTTACAAAAGTATTTTCACCCGATGGCTTATAGATAGGTGTTTTTTTCCATAACTCTTCGTTAGATATAACAACACCAGCAGCATGAATACCTGCATTTCGTTTAAGCCCTTCGAGTTTTTTAGCAAACTCCCAAACTCTCTTAGCATTTGCATCTTCTTCTATGAGTTCAGAAATTTTTGGCTCTTTTTGAAAAGCTCCATCTTTAAACTCTCCACCCTTTGTTTTACCGTTGAGTGTGATACCTAACTCATCAGGGATGAGTTTTGCCATCTTGTCAGCTTGGCTAAGTGGCATATCTAAAACACGGGCAACATCACGGATAACTCCCTTTGCAAGGAGTGATCCAAAAGTGATAATTTGTGCCACTTGATTACGACCGTATTTTTCAACAACATAGTCTATAACCTCTCCACGGCGAGCCTGCATAAAGTCCATATCAATATCGGGCATTGACACACGTTCAGGGTTTAAAAATCGCTCAAAAAGTAGGTCATACTTCATCGGGTCAATGTCGGTAATGTTTAGTGAAAATGCAACTAAACTTCCAGCAGCAGAACCACGTCCAGGTCCAACAGCAATTCCCATGCGTTTAGCAGCGATAACGAAGTCCCATACAATCATCATATACCCTGGGAACTTCATAGAGTTGATGATATCCATTTCAAACTCTAAACGCTCTTTATACTCAGTATGTTTCTCCTCTGGCACAATTTTAAGACGATTGACAAGTCCTTCACGACACTTGTATATGAAGTACTCTGCATCATCTTTATCTGCACCCATCATATGTTTCTTTTTATCTTCCTCACTTGCACCCTCAGGAAGTGGTGCATCATCTTCATGGTCTATGTCTAAACCCTCTTCTTTTGCATACTCTTTTGTAAACTTAAAGTTTGGAGGTGTTGGTGTTTTAACGATAGGTACATACTCTTCACACTTATCTGCTATCTCTTGAGTGTGTGTTATAGCTTCAGGAATATCTGCGAAAATAAGTGCCATCTGCTCAGGAGATTTTAGATAAAACTCATGCACTGAGTGACGCATTCTATTTGGGTCATCATAGAGTTTATTCATCCCGATACACATAAATGCTTCATGATACTGTGCATCATTTGGGTAAGTGTAGTGAGTGTCGTTTGTTGCCACCACTTTTATGCCTGTTTCACGAGAAATACGAAGTATCTGCTCATCAATAAAAAGCTGATCCCCAATACCATGACGCATAAGCTCAAGATAAAAATCATCACCAAATATCTCTTGATACTCACGAGCCACTTCAAGAGCACCCTCATAACCTAGAGCCCCATTTTTAACATTTCTCTCATTTGCAAGATTTAAATGCCATGAGACTTCACCTTGAAGACAAGCACTTGTACAGATAAGCCCCTCACTATGTTCACGTAGTATTTTTTTATTTATTCGAGGAAAGTAATACATACCGTGGATATAAGCTTGAGAAGAGAGGTACATAAGGTTTTGGTAGCCTATTTTATTTTTCGCATAGAGACAGATGTGAAAACGCTGTCTGCTACTTCTATCGTTTAGCTCTTCACCATTATGGATATAACCCTCCATACCGATAATAGGCTTGATACCAGCCGCTACCATCTGCTTATAAAAGTCAATAGCTCCAAACATATTTCCATGGTCTGTCATAGCTACAGAGGTCATACCAAGCTCTTTTACCTGTGTAACTAGGTTTACTAGTTTATTCGCACCATCAAGTAGTGAGTATTCGGTATGAAGATGTAAATGTGTGAAAGGTTGTGCACTCAAAGTAGTGTCCTTAAAAAGTTATATATTATCAACATTTTATCTCAACTTTCTAAAAACACCATTATTATTTCAACTAATTATCAGATATCTTAGTTAAGATATCTAAAAGGATATAAATGTTTATTAATTTCATGAAAATCAACAAAAACTACTTATTTATACTCTTGTTTTTCTACTATCAACCGGTACTTAAATCACAAGAACAAATTTTAGAAAAAAAATCTGATTTATATATAGAAAATGGTATTTTACAATTCGATTACACTATTATTCCTCTTTCTGGTGGTGGGTCTATTGATTTATTAGGTACACACTATCTTCATAAACTTAACGACTGGCTTTACCTTGGACTTGGTTTTAATGCACCTCTTTTTAAAGGTAATTATGGTGGTTTTATGACTTTTGACTTAGGTCTTCATGCTCAACACGATATTTCTGATGATTTATATATTAATGCGGGAACAGCCCTTGGTGGTGGAGGTGGCGGTTCTAGTGTTGCAAAAAGTTCAGAGTTATCTGGAACAGGAGGATTTATAAAAAGTTATATAGGTGTAGGGTATAAAATTACTCAAAATTTATCTTTAGGTGCAAATTACAATTATTATAAGTTTAAAAATTCACAAATTAATAATACACAATTTGGTGTTTTTATTCAAACACCCACAAGTTATATCACAAGCTCATACTCGAATTCTTCTAAACCAGTAAGACCTAGATATAATTATCCTTCCAAAGATGATAGTATGTTCACATATGAAATGAATAATATTGTACAAATAAATCCAACAGGTACAAATAAAGAAATTATCAATACTATAGCTATGCAATATAGCCATTTTATCACAGACAATACTTATCTCTTTTTAGCATTAGAAGTTGGATATAAAGGGAGACCTCTTTACAACCAATTTATCCATGGTATTGGATATAGATCATTAATATCTTCACAAGTTAACTTATATAGTCAATTGGGTATAGGATCTGGTGGATACTCACCAAACGACATTGACACTGGTCCTGGTTTATTAATTTACCCTAAAGCAACTTTGGAGTATTCAGTAAGTAAGAAGATGGGTGTTGCTCTCTCAGGTGGATATTTATTTGCTCCTTTAGGCACTTCAAAGAACTATACTCTCGGTCTTGCACTCAACTATCATCCAAATAAGAGAGAAAAGAGAAGTAGTAGACTAGACAACTTAACATATACTGGATTTCGTGTAGATGTATTTAATCAAACTGAATTTGATGTTAAAATAAATAATAAAAAACATAAAAATATTCAGCTCCTCTCTGTTCAAATTACTAACCTTATTAATGACTACATATATATGACAATTCACTCTAATGTAGCATATACTGAGTTTCTTGGTTATCCTGGGTATGGTGAGTTATTAGCCGGAGTTGGAATCCAAAATAAATATTCTAAATCAGACAATTTTCAAAATTTCTTTCAAGTTTTAATAGGAACAAATGTTCAGTCAATGATAGTTAAACCATCAATAGGTACAAACTATAGTATTAACGAAAGATATGCGATTTATGGACAAATAGGAAAAACATTATCTATTGGTACTGATAAATCTTCATCATTTGATGCTAATAATATAGGTATTGGTATAACATACCGCTTCTCTATAGATTAAATTCATATCTAATAGTGTGAGACAATAAAAGCCACACACTCTTTTTTCCCAAGAGGTTTACTAAAGTAATATCCTTGTCCAATATCACATCCCTCTTGCTCTAAAAATAGCTCTTGTTCTAGAGTCTCTATACCTTCTGCTACACAGTGATGTTTTAAACTATTCGTCAGTGTTGTGATTGATTTTACTATCGCTACATCACTGCTGTTTTTTGGTACATCATCTATAAAAGACTTATCAATTTTAAGAGTATTTAATGGTAATTGTTTTAAATAACTAAGAGATGAATAACCAGTTCCAAAATCATCTATAGAGATTTTAAAACCTTTCTCTTTTAGAGTATCTAAGATATTAAACTTTGAGCTTCTAGACTCCATAACATAGTGTTCTGTTATCTCAATCTCAATCAAGTTTGGAGTTAAATCATACTCATCAACTATCTTTAAAAACTGCTCTACGATATCTTGTTCTTCAAACTGTTGTGCTGAAACATTTATTGCAATTTGCTCTAAGAAAATTCCTTTATCTTGTAACTCTTTCATAAATGCACAAGATTCTCTAAATACAAAATAACCTATATCTTTAATCAAACCACTCTCCTCAGCGATTGGAATAAACTCATTAGGTTCAATCATACCAAGTTGTTTACTATTCCATCTAAGCAGGGATTCAACTGCTATAATTTTTTTACTTTTTAGTAAATACTGTGGTTGAAAGTTGAGATAGAGTTCATCAGATTCTAGTGCTTTTCGTAATGCTTGTTCTATTTCTAACTTTGCATCAATATCATTTGCTAGAGTGTCTGTAAAAAATCTAAAACAATTTTTACCATTTGCTTTTGCATCATACATAGCACTATCCGCATACTTCACTAAACTAATAGCATCTGTTGCATCTTTTGGATATTGTGCGATACCTATACTCGCACTAGTGTTTAGGACATAACTTTCAATTTTAAAAGCTTGAGATAATTTACTTAAAATTTTTCGTGCTATTTGAGAAGCATCAAAGTCATGATCAAGGTTGTCCAATGTTACAACAAACTCATCTCCACCAATTCGTGCTAAAGAATCTATCTCTCGAATTGAATTTTTTAATCTCTTAGAAACTTCTTCTAAAAGTCTATCTCCTACATCATGACCTAATGAATCATTAATAATTTTAAATCTATCTAAATCTATAAATAAAATAACAACTACTCTAGAATTCTCTTGAGCATATTCAATAGAAGAGAGTAGATGTTCTTCAAAATTAATTCTATTTGGAAGTTTAGTTAAAGAGTCATGGTATGCTAAAAAGTCCACACGTTCTTGTGATTTAATAATAGCCGAGAGGTCTCTATGAATCGCTATATAATTAGTCACTTCATCATGTTTGTTTTTTACAACATTTATACTTAACCATGATGGAACAATTGTACCATCCTTAGTAATATCATTTATTTTACCTTTCCATGAACCTGTTTGACTAAGCTCTCTCCAGAT
>NZ_JAEMVB010000021.1 GCF_029215995.1 Sulfurimonas sp. SAG-AH-194-L11 | reverse complement strand
TTTACTCTTTCATGTACTTTTGTAAGTGACTTTTCAATAGGTTTCGTATCAACAGCCTTTACACCTTTTTTAAACTCGATAATTTCAGATGGGATAAATATAGGATGTCCTTTCTTATTTTTGTCATAATGCACACCTTCTATAAGCTTTTTATCTTTAATGTAGTTATAAACTGTTTTACGAGTTTTTCCTAGAAATTTTGCAACATCATTATAGGTAGTTAAACTATTAGATTGTTCTATGTGTAACTGTAACAGTAAATTCACATTTGCCTCAATTGTATTTATTTTTTCGATTAGCTCTTCAAGCATGCATAATCCTTTTAAAATTGTATTTGATTATTAATGAAAGAACCCGTATAAGAGCATCTATCATTTTTTCATCTTATATATTTGTTAGGTGAGGGTCTTATAGGACACAAAAAATATTACTGTTTTAAAGTTCATCTAATAACAGTGTTTGATTTGAGTATAATTACACCAATAAATAATAAAAATAGCTTTGGGTTTCAAATATTTTAGTGACCGTTTTAGTGTCCGCTATATTATAAAAAGCTCGATAGTGACGGATATAAAGGGGTTTAGCATGAAGATAAGAGTCTACTATGAAGACACAGATACAGGAGGAGTGGTTTATCACTCTAACTACTTAAACTTTTGTGAGAGGGCTCGTAGTGAGGCTTTTTATGCTCGCGGGATAACCCCCGTTCTTAAAAATGGACATTTTGTGGCTCGTCGGGTGATAGGTGATTTTTTTATCAGTGCTAAACTTGGGGATATGCTTGAGGTTAGGTCTGAACTTCTTAAGATGAAGGCAGCTTCATTTATACTCAAACAGTATATTTATAGGGATGAAGTAAAAATATTTGAGCTTGAAATAGTACTTGCTTATATCACTTTTGAGGGAAAACCTCAAAAAATTGATGCTACAACAAAAGAACTTTTACTCAGTCTCTTCACTAAGTAGGCTTGTTAAATTTTCATCATCTATCTTTATGATAGGCTCTCTAAAAGGGCGAACATATGTTTTAAACTTAGAGTGTGATGGTTGTAGTAGCTCGATATCGTAAATCATTTGATTATCTTTTAGTTGTGCCTTATATGTTCTCTCTTCATCGGTAATAAGAGCATAAAAATAATCCACACCAATAGTAGTTGAGTAGTTAATCCAGTCATATACGATGTCATTTCCAAGAAGTGCATTTGTCTCTATGAGGACATTATTCTGTTCTGTTATAGAATTTGCTACAATCATATCTTTTCTATCACGATACTGTGTCATGGAAAGAAGTAGGGGGTCGTAGTTTATTTGAGTTGAAAGAACATTTGTCGCGTTAGCATCGTAGAGAGTGAGTTGCGACATAATCATAGCACTTTTAATGATAGGTGTATTTATGAAAAATGAAGCATTTATAATCTCTTCTTTGTCTTGAAGATAGTGTTCTAAATTTGTAGTTCTTTTTGAAACAAAATAATTAATAACTTTTTTTTCTACAGTCTCTTTAACTACTATCTTTGGAGCTATCTCCTCTATATCATCTTGTGAAAAAATATCAAAGAATGAGCTATGCTCACTTACATTTATATCTACTGCTTCAACTTTAGGGTGTAGAAATTGTTCTTTTTGGTAAGCAGCAAGTTTTTTTCCAGTTGCAGATTTATCAGAAAAAACAACCAAAGGAGAGAGAGCCTCTTTTAGTAGTAAGTCACTCTGCTGAGTATAGTCAATCGCTCCAAAAGAGAGAAAGACAGATGAAGTGTTTACATCTTTTTTATTAATAGTAGGGAAGTATATATGTAAAGCAGGATCTATCTCAATAATACTCTTAGCCCCTTCTTCTGTTAAGGGTGCTATAACATATTCAAATCCATCTTCGTGTATTTTTGAAAGGGCTAACTCTAAATCTTCGACACTTTCACTATTTACCTTATAACTTTTTAGCATAAAGGAGTGACTTTTTGTCATGAGATAAGCAAATGCTGCATTTGTTGTAGATGAAGCATACTTTCCTATCTTTTTATAAGGTAAAAGAAGTGCGATGTTGAGTTTATTTGAACTATGAAATGCTCCAAGATTTAAAATAGATATAAGAAGTACACGTGCTTCATTCTGTTCTTTATTTTTAAGTTTATTAGACGAGTGTGCTAAAAATGAAAAAATCATACCACTATCAAGTAGTTCTTGTTTACAAGTGTAGTTACATTCATAGGGGTCAATATCTTGAACATAGGTCTTTGGCAAGGGAATGTTTGAGAGTATAAAACTCTGAGCAAACATCAAAACAGGAAGAAGTAAAAATAGTAGTTTTTTCATTAACATCACTTTTAGTATTATTTTGTTAATTATATCGGATTGAATTTAATCTGAGTATAAATATTATAAGCAACTCTTTATTGTATTTAAGTCATTGAGTGTTGTTTTTTTTGATTCGGGGTTTCGCAGTAAATAGTTTGGGTGGTAAATAGGTATAAGTTTAGTTCCTTTAAAGTCGATGACATGACCTCTAGCATCTTCAAAGTTTGCACTATCTCCTGTGAGATGTGTATATGCATCTTCACCTAAAACCATGATAACTTTTGGTTTTATAAACTCTAGTTGAGAATGAAGATAAGTTTTACAAGAGTTATACTCTGAGATAGAGGGTTTATTTGAACCTAGCGGTTTACACTTTACACAGTGGGTAATAAATACATTTTCAACACTAATAAGCAATACTTTTTCTATCATGTTTTTAAGTGTTTCCCCAGAGCGACCTGTGTAGTAGTTGTTTGATGAGTCTTGTGCTGCTGAAACACTATAGTCAACAACAAGTAGGTCTGCTTTATGATTTCCATAACCTGACATACTTTGTGCTCTTGATTTACTGAGGTCACAGAGATGGCATGATGAAATATTTGCTGAGAGTTCTTCAATACTTGCGGGAATTTCATAACTTGTTTTTTCGTTAATATTAAAATGGTCAATATATTCAAATCCTATAGCTTTAAGCCTATAAAGGTTCTGAAGTAAGATAAGATTTTGATATGACTTCAAGATAACCACCAATAATAAAAGATTGTGTGAGTATAGTTAATATGCGGTTAAAATATACTTTATAGTAAATATTATGCTATGATAATAAAGAGACAAGTTAACAATTTACGGAGTGTTTAAATGTTAAATGAAGTTCATGTAAATAGTTATAAAATTTATTCTTCAGGTGAAGTTGATCTTATAGTTCAAGAAGTAAAGAATTTAAATAGTAAAAATATTGTTATACATATAATATCATTTATTCATAACACGGTACTTGTACAAAACTTAAAAAAGAACTTATTAAAAGTATTTCCAGAGTTAGAAGTCTCACTTCTTAAACACGATGATAAAACACATACAGTACTTAATGTATATAGCTTAGAAGATATCAAAGAAGATGAGAATATCAAAGATACAATACTTAATCAGATGTATTTAGACTACTTAAACAAACTAGAGAGTGCAAATAACAGTCGCCATCAACTTTTTAGTCGTTACTTTACAGACCATTTAACAAATCTTCCTAATGTATACCAACTACGAAAAGATTATCAACAAAATGAAGAGTATGGTCTTGTATTTATAAAAATAGATAACTTTTTAACTATCAATAACTTTTATGGTTTTGTTATTGGTGACTTTGTTATAGAAGAGGTTGCAAGGTTTTTAAAAGAGACACTTGATGTACATAAACTCTATAGACTGACGGGATCTGAATTTGCTTTTACACTCAAAGAGTCTATGAACTTTTATGATTTAAAAATATATCTTAGTGAACTTTATGAAAAGATAAAATCTCATTTTGTTTTATATCAAAAAATTAAAATATATATAGATTTCACCATGGCTTCAACAGCAAGTGATAACAGTGAAAATATCTTCTCTAAAGTCTCTATGGCACTTGACTATGCAAAGCAGATAGGTGCTTCTTTTTGGATTTATGAAGATAGAATGAACTTTGAGAACAATTATGAGCGTAACTTTGAGCTTTCAGAAGTTGTTAGAGAAGGTGTGTATAACTCTCGGATTATTCCCTATTTTCAAGCAATAGTTGATAATAAAACTGGCAATATTGTAAAGTATGAGTGTTTGGCTAGACTTATAGATGCAGAGGGAAATATTCTCTCTCCAGTCCTTTTTATACCTATTGCTAAAAAGATTAAAATTTATAATGAAATAACAATTCAGATGATAGAAAAATCATTTTTAGCATTTAAAGATAGTACTTTTGAGTTTAATATTAATCTCTCTATTGAGGATATTATGAATTCTAAAATATTTAACTTTATTATTGAGAAGGTCAAAAACTCTAAAGCTTCAAGTCGTGTAACATTTGAGTTATTAGAGTCAGAAGCTATTGAAGACTTCAAAAAAGTTGAACATTTTATTACAGAAGTTAAACGCTATGGTGCTAAAATTGCCATCGATGATTTTGGAAGTGGTTATTCAAATTTTTCATATCTTATCAAAATTAGAGCTGACTATATAAAAATTGATGGTTCTTTGATAAAAAATATTGATGTAGATAAATCTGCACTCTTGGTTGTTGAGACAATTGTTAGTTTTGCTAAAAAGCTTGGTATGAAAACTGTAGCAGAGTTTGTACATTCAAGTGTTGTTATGGATAAGGTTAAAGAGCTAGAAATTGATTATTCGCAGGGGTTTTATATAGATGAACCCTCTTTAAGAGAGTATAAGTAGATTATCTAAGAGAAAATATCTCTTAGATAAAAGAAAAAACTACTGAGCTACTTCAACTACAACTGCAGTTGATTCCCAGATACCGTGCTTAGTACAGTAACCGTGTGCAACAAGATTAAGTTTCTTACCCATTGGACGGATAGTGAAAGTTACTTCTGCATGAGACTTCTCATTACCTAAAGTTCCTGGTACGAAAGTAGCCATTGCTAATTTAGTTTCACCATTGAAAAGAGTGATAGACTCAATGAAGTGATCAAAATCATCTGGGTGAGTATATTCGTTACCCATTTTAACAGTTACTTTTAAAGTTTCGCCTTTTTTAGCTTCACCTTCAACTGTGATAAATGGTGAGTGACGGTCAATTAAGTCTTTCTTAGCTTCACGCTCTACATTATCGATATTTTCGTATACATTTACTTTTGGCATATTAAATTCCTTGTGTTTTTATTTGCAGTATTGTATCAATAAATACATTTACTCTTTACTTAAATCAGAGTATATTTGTCTTGTTTAAGATTTGTTTTATATTTATTGCTTAAAACTGGCATTTTGGATGATTAGTGGATAAAAATAACCATAACCAAAGTCTTTATCTTTTACAACAGTTCCTTTGGCATATATAACTGTTCCGACTGCGGGTAAAGCTTGTGTGGATGTAAATACAATATCATTCATATTTTGAAAATTACTTCCATCTTGTAGGTGTAGCCAGTTTAGTTTCATAATACCGCTAGATGTTTTAGTGACTTTACCTTTGAGTGTAACAACTTTACCGACATATTTGTCACGGTTTGCAAAAAGTTCAGCGATACTTATAGTATTTTTCTCTTTATAGTCTGAGTGCATATTTGTCTTAAACTGCTCTGTTTGGAGTTGTTTTTTTGGCTTTTGTGCATTTCCTGCAAATAAGATACTATCAAATGTACGATTAAGGGTTTTAGAATGAAAGTTTTGCATCCAGCCTTGTTCTGTGTAGCTGATAGTATCACCTTTTTTGACATCTCTTTGCGTCATCGCGATCCAGTAAGTTTTGGCACTATCTTTTACTTTCATATATGTATAACCACCACTACTCATAGTCTCTTGTATAACTGCTGTATGGTTTGTTCCTGCAAAAAGTGCAGCTCCTAGTAGTAAAGCTAATAATGTTTTTTTCATTGTATTTCCTTTGTTGGGCATATTTTAACACTCTTTTAACCAACAAATAGATAAAATCGCGATAACTATAATAAAAAAGAGACGAATTATGTTAAAACCATTACTTATTGAAATCGGTGTAGAAGAGCTTCCCGCAGTTCCACTTTTAAAAGAGTTAAAAAATATTGAGATAAAATATGCAAAAATCTTAGAAGAGTATGCACTTTTAGGGGAGTTTGAATTTTACTATACTCCACGGCGTTTAGTGCTGTGGCATAGAGAGTTTAAAACTTCTCAAGAAGATAGTGTTGAGGAGTTCTTTGGAGCACCATTAGCTGTTGCATACAAAGATGGTGAGCCAACTCCTGCGGCAAAAGGTTTTGCTAGAAAGTGTGGTGTTACACTTGAAGAATTAAGTACAGCAAATAAGGGTGGTAAAGAAGTTCTTTACTACAAAAAAGATGTAAAAGGTAAGGCCTCAGTTGAACTTTTACCAGAGATAATAGAGAAGTGGATAAAGTCTTTAGAGTTTGGTAAAACTATGCGTTGGGGAAGCGCATCTGAGAAGTTTATTCGTCCTATTAGATGGGTAAATGTAATGATGGAAGATGAGCTTATTCCTTTAACTCTTTTTGGAGTTGCATCTCATAAAAGTACATTTTTACACCGTATAGCTAAGTTTGGTGCTTTGGATGTAAGTGGTGCTAAAGAGTACTTCGAAGTTTTAAAAGAGGGTGGTGTTACACTTTTTCCACAAGTAAGAGCAGAGAAAATCAGAGCAGACTTTACTAAGATAGAAGCTGATAGTGGTTTGACTATAGAGATAGACGAAGACCTTTTTGAAGAAGTTGTCGCAATTACAGAAAATCCTACTGCACTTTTAGGCTCTTTTGATGAGGCATTTTTACGACTCCCTCCTGAGGTTATAGTAACTTCTATGAAAGAGCACCAGCGTTACTTTCCAGTGTTTAAAGATGGCAAGCTTATCAACAAGTTTGTTGTGGTCTCAAATGCACTGACAGATGATTTTACTGAAGTGATAGCAGGAAATGAAGTTGTACTTCGTCCGCGTTTAGCTGATGGACTTTTCTTTTGGGATAACGACCTTAAACGCGGTCTCTCAACTGAAGGACTAGAGAAAATTACTTTCTTTAAAGGTCTTGGTAGCGTTACAGACAAGATAGAACGCGAAGAGAAGATAGCTAGTAAACTTTTTGATAAGTATGCTTTAGATGCAAACAAAGATGACTTAACTCGTGCTGTTAAACTTGCAAAAGCTGACCTTATGAGTGAAATGGTTTATGAGTTTACAGAACTTCAAGGTCTTATGGGTGGTTACTATGCGATAGAGCAGGGTGAAAATGAAATGGTATCTACTGCTATTAGTGAGCAGTATCTCCCTGATGGTGAAGATAGTGAACTTCCATCAACTCCTCTGAGTGCAGTCTTAGCAATGAGTATCAAACTAGACACACTACTTGGACTTTTTTCTGTAAACCAAATTCCAACAGGTTCACGTGATCCATTTGCTCTGCGTCGTGCTGTAAATGGAATACTTAGAATTGTAAATGAGTATGGTTTTAGTTTTGACATCATAGAGACGATGAAAGAGTTATCTACTGAATATGAGACTATGGACTTAGAGAAGTTAGAGAGTTTTATACTTGAACGTGTAAAGCGTTACTATAAAGTAAATCCTTCTATCATCGCTGCTGTTTTAGCTTCAGGAGAGAGAGATTTACTTGCTCTTGGTAAAAAGATAGAAGCACTTAACAACCTTGTAAATTCTGAGGGCTTTAGTGAAGTAAGTGCTACATTTAACCGTGTTGCAAACATCGTAAAAGATTTAGACCTAAACGCAGAGATGAGTGTAAATGCAGAACTTTTTGAAGAAGAGGCTGAAAAAGCTCTTTATAAGAGATATAGTGCGGTAAATAGTGTTAAGTATGAGTCTTATGAAGAGGAGTTAGATGCTCTTCTCGGACTCAAACCAGAACTTGACACTTTCTTTACAAATGTTATGGTAAATGTAGATGATAAGAGCATAAAAAACAATCGTAAGTCTTTAGTTGCAAGTGTTTATAAAAGTATTTTAAACATAGCAGACATAAAAGAAGTGAGTGTTTAAAACTTATGGCTAAGGTAGTTATACTCAGTGGAGCAGGCATTAGTGCAGAATCTGGCATTAGTACCTTTCGTAATAGTGGTGGACTTTGGGAAGAGTATGACATTTCGGTAGTATGTAACTATGATTCACTAGAGAAAAATGAAGATATAACTATAGAGTTTTACGATAAACGTAGGGCTGAGATAGAAGATAAAAAGCCTAACTATGCGCATCAAGTTATAAAAGAGTTAAAAGGTAAGTATAAAGATGATATAGCAGTCATCACTCAAAATGTCGATAACCTTTTTGAAAAAGCTGGTATGAGTGCTGAGGATGTAATCCATCTTCATGGGTTTATGCCTACAGTCCGCTGTCGTGATGAAGAGTGTGCTAAAGTGTATAACATAGGCTATAAAGCATTAAAGACTTTTAATGATGGAAAATGCCCTGAGTGTGGCACTAAACTTCGACCAAATATCGTCTTTTTTGGTGAAGCAGCACCAATGTATGAGAGACTAAACGCAGAGATAGCCGATTGTCAGTTTTTTGTGGTCATTGGTACAAGTGGTAATGTCATAGAAGTAAATTCAACGGCAGCATTTTGTGACTATGCCATCCTTAATAATCTAGAGGCTAGTTTGGCAATAGCTGAGAGAGATTTTGATAAAGTCATCTACGATAAAGCAAGTAATGCAATAGATATAATAGCTGACGATATAGAATCTTTTCTTAGTGAATAATATATGTTTGACATAGCAATAATAGGAGCAGGTATAAATGGTTGTGCCTGTGCTTATGAGCTTACAAAAAAAGGTAAAAGAGTTGCTCTTTTTGACAAAGATGGAGTAGCAAGTGGCGGGAGCGGTGCTGCTGGTGCTTTTATCTCTCCTAAGTTTAGTAAATCAGGGGAACTCAAAGAGCTACTGCACTGCGCATTTGTCTACTCAATGGACTATTATGAAAAAGAATTTCCTCATATTTTACAAAAATCAAAACTTCTCCATATCGCTAAAGATGAAGCAGATGATGAAATACTCCGAGTATATAAAGAACATACTGATTTAGAACTTTTTGATACTCCAAAGAATGAGCGAGAGAGTTTAGTTATAAAGGCAGGCTTAGTAAATGCCAAAGCTCTTTGTAATGCGATGGCAAAAAGTGCACAGAGTATAAAAGAAGAGGTTACTAGCTTAGAGTATGATAATGGTGTTTGGATAATAAATGAAACATATACAGCAAAAGAGATTATACTCGCAACAGGTGCATATAAACAGATAATACAAGAGCCATATATACAACTCAGAGGGATTTGGGGACATAGAATAGATGTAGAGACTACAACAAAAAATCCTCACTCTATCCATCAGTATGTCTCTATCTCTCCAAGTGAAAATGGTGCCTTAGCAATAGGCGCTACACATAATGTACACTATCATCCACAAACTTCTACTGGGGCTTATAATGTACAAGAGGGAAGAGAGGAACTTTTAGAAAAAGCTTCTAGGAGTATAAAACTAGAGAATGTAAAAGTAGTAAAAGATTATACTGGATTACGTTCTGGTTCTTTTGATTATCTACCACTTGTTGGTTCTTTAGTACTCTCTCATGAGACATTAAAAAATAAAAACATCCATTTTCAGACAAAAAAACCAAACTATTGGGAGTATACTTACTATCCTCAGCTCACTATGATAAACGGAAGTGGAGGGTATGGTTTTGTTTTAGCACCATACTTAGCAAAGATACTTACTGAGAATATTCATACAAGTAAAGAGATACCTAAAGGTTTACTTCCTGCACGATTTTTTGCAAGGTGGGCTAAGAAGATTTAGTCTTGGATAGGTACTTATTAATTACTTTTAGTGATAATTAAGATACAATATAAAGACTATGTAAAACACCTACATTGTAAGAGTATAATAAAATGTATATGTTTGACATAGAATTTGAATTATTACACACAATATGTGAGGTGAAACAATGTCTACACTAACAGAAGTTGAAAGTGTTGTTATACGATTTTCTGGAGATTCAGGGGATGGTATACAACTAACAGGAACACAGTTTTCAAGTACATCAGCAATGATGGGAAATGATATTACAACTTTTCCAAATTATCCAGCAGAGATACGGGCACCTAAGGGTACTGTTGCAGGTGTATCTGGATTTCAAATAAATTTTGGATCTAGAGAAATATTTACCCCTGGTGATGAAGCAGATATGCTTGTCGCCTTTAATCCAGCAGCACTAAAGGTGAATCTAAAAGATCTTAAAAAAGGGGGCACTATTCTCCTTAATGAAGATGCATTTAGTGATAGTAAAATTACAAAAGCAGGGTATGAACAGAACCCTCTTCATAGTGGTGAACTTGATGGTTATCAACTCATCCCAGTTCCTATGGATTCTCAAACAGCAGCAGCACTTAAAGAGATAGACCTTGATAATAAAAGTAAAAAACGGTGTAAAAATTTTTATGCCTTAGGTATGACTTACTTTTTTTACCATAGAGAGATGCAAACAACTCTCAACTGGATAGAGCATAAGTTTAGCGATAAACCGGAACTTCTAAAAGCAAACCAAACTGCGATGAAGGCTGGAGCACACTTTGCAGAAACTCTTGAGACTATAGTCTCTACCTATAAAGTTTCAAAGGTGCATGCTAAACCCGGTAAATACAGACAGATTAATGGTAATGCATCAACTGCATGGGGCTTTATTCGAGCATCTCAGGCCGCAAACCTTCCACTATTTTTAGGAAGTTATCCAATCACTCCTGCTTCAGATATCTTACATGAACTCTCAAAGTATAAGGAGTTTGGTGTTAAAACTTTTCAAGCAGAGGATGAGATTGCTGCTATTTGTGCATCTATAGGTGCTGGTTTAGCTGGTTCTTTAGCTATAACAACATCCTCAGGACCAGGAATTGCCCTAAAAGGTGAAGCTATGGGCTTAGCTGTGAGTTATGAGATGCCTTTAGTTATAGTAAATGTACAAAGGGGAGGGCCCTCAACTGGACTCCCTACTAAAACAGAACAGTCTGACCTTTTTCAAGCACTTTATGGAAGAAGTGGAGATTCTCCGCTTATCATTGTTGCAGCATCAAGACCAAATGACTGTTTTCATATGGCTTATGAGGCGAGTAGATTAGCTCTAGAACACATGACACCGGTAATGCTTTTGACAGATGGGTATGTAGCTAATGGTACTGAACCATGGAAAATTCCAAATGTTGACATTGAGTATGCTAACATCAAACATAAGATGCTTAATCCGGAGAATGTTGATAAGGAAAACTGGAGTTGGATTAAACGAGACCCTGATACACTTGTAAGAGATTGGGCTATTCCCGGTATGGAAGGTCTTGAACATAGAATAGGAGGTCTGGAGAAAGATTATGAGACAGGGAATGTCTCTTATGACCCAGAGAATCATCAAAAGATGTGTGAGGCTCGGCAAAAAAAAGTAGAAAAAGCAGCTAATAATATTCCTTTGCAAGAGTTAGAGGGGGATGAGAGCGGAGATTTACTCGTTATCTCATGGGGCGGAACTTACGGCTCGGTTGAGATGGCTGTAAGAACACTTCAAAAAGAGGGTAAAAAGATATCTTTGATACATCTGAGATACATTAACCCTATGCCTAAAAATATTGCTAGTATCATTAAAAATTTCAAAAAAGTAATTGTACCTGAACTTAATATGGGACAAATGGTACATATAATCAATGCGAAATTCGCTTGTGATGCTCTCTCTTATACAAAGGTTAAGGGACTGCCATTTAAAATTTCTGAACTTAAAGAAGTGTTTGAAAATACACTTGAGGAGGCTTAAGATGAGTACTAATAATGACTTAAAATATACAAAAAAAGAGTTTACAAGTAGTGAAGAGATTAAGTGGTGTCCTGGATGTGGAGATTATGCAATATTTTCAGCTATTCAATCTGCAATGACGAAAATAGGAAAAAAACGCGAGGATATTGTATGCGTTTCCGGTATTGGGTGTTCATCTAGACTTCCTTATTATCTTAACACTTATGGGTATCATACTATTCACGGTAGAGCTGCAGCTGTAGCATCTGGTATAAAAACAGCCAATCCAGAATTAAGTGTATGGGTGATGACAGGTGATGGAGATAGTCTATCTATTGGTGGAAATCATTTTATTCATGTTTTAAGAAGAAATGTAGATATGAATATAGTTCTGTTTAATAACCAAATATATGGTCTAACCAAGGGGCAGTACTCCCCCACTTCTGTGCAAGGTCAAGTCACAAAATCTTCACCTTATGGCTCATTAGACAGACCTTTTAGCCCTGCTAAACTCGCCTTTGGAGCCAGTGCTACTTTTATCGCACGGACTTTAGATACTAACACTGCCCATATGCAAGAGGTGATGCTCGAAGCAGAAGAACATAGAGGGACATCTTTTATAGAAGTGTATCAAAACTGTGTTATTTTTAATGATGGATGTCACTCAGACTATACGGATAAAAAAAGTAGAAATGATCACTCTATCATGCTTAAGCAGGGTGAAGCTATGATTTTTGGAAGTGAGCTTAAAAAGGGTATTATTTTTGATAAGATGCGATTAAAAGTTGTTGAACTTGGAGATAAATACAGTGAAAAAGATTGTTTAGTGCATGATAGAGAAAATGAAGGCTTAGCATCTTTACTAGTAGCAATGGATGCAAATCCTACTATGCCAAAGCTCTATGGCGTAATTTATGCTGTAAAAGATGTTATCTACAACGAACAGGTATCAGCACAGCTTGCTGAAGTTAAAGCTTTAAAAGGTGAGGGGGATTTTAACAAACTCTTAAACTCTGGAGAAGTATGGGAAGTCAAAGTGTGATATTTACTACTTTTGTATCAAAATGAGCAAGTCATTTTGATATACATATAAATATATAAGTGCTAACTGTATAATGACTACTATAGAAAACTTTATGATAAAAGAGGGTTTCTTGATTTTATGTCGAAATACAAACATAGAAATAAGCGAACCAAAAGTTCCTCCAATAAAACTTGAAATAAGTAAGTTTCTCTCAGAGATACGAGAGATGTTTTGAGTGTTTTTTAGAGATTGGAGTTTATCATAAGCATAGAGGGCAAAAGAAAAGGTACTTACTATAATTAGATATACTTCGAAATAAGTCAGAGTAAAGTTTATCTGTAACATGATTTAGTTTATAGTTGCTTTATAGGACGAGTAAGAATATATCCACCTATTAAAATAGGGATAAGTCCAAGTGCTTGTTTTAAACTTGGAGACTCACCTAAAAATAAAAAGGCAAAGAGTACTGTCATCAAAGGTACTAAACCCATCATGGCACTTACTTTTGTTATGGAAATCCTGTGCAGGGCTTCTATCCACATTATCTTTGAAACTACATATACTGCAATGCCGATGATAAGAAGATAGGGAAGTGCTTGCATAAATGCAGGGTATGACACTTCTGGTTCAAGGTAGTAGGCAAGGGCTGCAATAAAAGGAAGACCTACCACTGTTCTAAAGGTAAGTATCGTCTCACTTGAGCAAAATTGTCTTGCTCTTTTTTGGTATAGGTTGGCAAAGGGAGCTATAGCTGCAGCTGCTAGAATAAAAAGGTCACCCTTGTTAAGTGTCAGCTCTTCAGGTATAAGTACAAGTATAGCCCCAATTCCCATAATAACTGAGCCAATGAGGTGTACTCTATCCATCTTCTCTTTTCCTAAAACATTAAAATACAAAAAGGCAAAGAGGAGTTGGAGAAAGACAATCACTGCCATATTCCCTGCTGTTGTGTACTGTAAGCCTATAAAAACAAGAGTAAAAAGAGTGGTGATAAAAAAGCTTGTAAGCAAGAGGTCTTTGTATGCAGCTCTATTTTTTAATTCACTAAAGCGCTTGCGTTTAAACATAAGGATGATAAAGAAAAACAGAGCGATGATAAGCGAGTACATGTATGTATGTAAGGCACCTATATATGCCATGGACATTATAGAAAGTATCGGGAACCAGCTCTCTATAACTGAAAGGCCGAGCATAAGTAGCTCGCCTTCTCTCTCTTTTTCCATTAGAGTCTAATCTTTATCACTTTATGAGGAGTCTGAGCAAATACTGCTTTAAAAGCATTCGCACGAATCTCTTTCATCTTTCCAGTTGCACGAGGTGTTAAGAAGTATGCTACTTCAAGTGACTCATCTGCATCATAGTTGTTATCATGTAAAAAGAGTACTTCTTTACCTAGTTTTTGTACTTGAGCGGCTAAAGAACGGGCATAGGCGATGATTGCCTTATGATGTCTATCGTACTTGTGACCCATACCAAGAAAAACAAACTTACCACTGAGGCGAATGTTTGGAACATCTATATAGTTTAACTCTTTGTCATAACGAGTCAGTTGTGTTGAGTTAAGTTTATCAAGGTCAGCATCAAACTCTTCAATGATAGGAGTAGGTGCGATGTTTGAGCGGTTATAAGAGAAAAGATACTTTATCTCTACAAGTTTTCCAGGGTATAATTTTTTAAGCCCTGCATTTACTATATAAGACATAGGATCTTCATTTAGAGGAACAAACTCATCGTACTTATCAAATCCATCTTCTTGTAAAAAAGGGCTCAGTGTAAACCCAACAGGGCTGAGTTCAGGGTTGTAAAGTATTATAGTACCACAAACATGTTTACGCTTCTTTTTAAGCATATTTTCTAAATCCTCTGAAGTTATTCTCTCTTCATCTGATTCATTCAAGTAGATATAGTGACCATTAATGTAGTCCATATCAAAGTTAGTCGTAAATTTTCCAAATATTTGCATTGTCTATCCTATAATTATTAGTGGAAGTATACTATAATCGTACTATGATTTATATTGCATTTTTGATTTTTACTTTTTTAATTTTAGCCTTTGTATTTTATCAATGGCAGTTTCATATGATTTTCACTCCTACATATAAAAGAGAAGAAAAACTTGCTCCACACTGTTCACTTTTAAGTATGACAACTGATGATGGAGTTGAGCTTGAAGGGGCTATGTGTGAGCCCTCAAATGCAAAGGCTACTCTTTTATACTTTAGTGGACGTTCTCATGATGGTGTAGGCATAATAAATAAGTTGGCAGAAACTTATCCCCATACTAGAGTTATCATTTTTAACTACCGTTCATATGGAAAAAGTGAGGGTAAGGTTAGTGAAAAAAACATACATAGTGATGGACTTAAAATTGCACAGCTTGTACAAAAGAACTATGGGCCTTTTTATATGCTTGGTTACTCTCTTGGCTCAAGTGTAGCAGCCTATGTGTCCATGCATCATGAAGTTAAGGCACTCTTTTTAATAGGTGCATTTGACTCTATAGCATCACTTGCAAAGTCTAAGTTTGTAGACAGAGGAAAAATGCCCTTTATAAATTTATCAACTATATTGAGATATAAATTTTCAACTGGAGAATATATGCAAAATGTAGAATCACCAACATACCTTTTTGTTTCCAAAGATGATGAAGTAACATACATTCAAAATGCACGAGAGTTAAAAAACAAAATCAAGAACCTTAAGTATTATCTTGAGTTAGAAGCGTTAAACCATAAAGAAATATTATGGGATGAAAGAGTTGTTAATAAAATAAATGAGACTATATGCTAAAAATATTGTTTTTTCTATGTCTAGTAAGTATAGAGTATTTGGCAACAACATCGATACAAATTAGTGTTGTATCGAGTATGTGGGATAAGTCAAATCATTTTATCGCTTTTTTTACTCTTTTTATTTTACTCTCATTGAGCTTTCATCAACTAAAAAATTTAAAAAAGTTTTTTTACTTATTGGGTTTTGGAATACAGATAGAGATTGTACAAGAGTTTATTGGACGCAGTGCATTTTCAGTGCTAGATATTGTGGCTGATATAGTGGGCATTATATTAGGGATGATTTTTTATCATTTTTTTAAAGAAATTTTAGAAAAGTTAGTAAGTAATTTTATGAAGATATAAACCATTAGCTGGAGCTGGTTTTAGACTTTTTTTTGAACTGTTGTTTAGTTTATCTTGTATATCATCTGTGCTGAGTGTTAATAGTGCTCCAACCATTAGGCGAATTTGGCTTCGTAAAAAACCATTGGCTTTAAAATTTAAGACAATATACTCTTTATATTGGTAAGCAAAAGCCTTGTATATCTCTCTAGTAGTACTGTTTATATCACTTCCAGTTTTCATAAATGAAATAAAATCATGCTCTCCAACAAAAAGTTTAATATTTTTTTTAATACTTGCAATATCTAACTCTTTGACAAATGTAATATAGTCTGCTTCAAAAGGATTACTCTCACCGATTTTTATGATATATCTATAACTACGGACTTTAGCACAGTAGCGTGCATGAAAATCATCACTGACAAATGAAATGTATTTGATATGTATACTTGAGGGTAACATTTCGTTAAGAACTCGTTTGAGCTTTTGTTCATCTTGCCAAAAGTTAGGAAGGTCAAAGTGACAAACCTGTCCTAATGCATGGACTGATTTGTCTGTTCTCCCACTAGCAATAATTTTAGAATCAATACCGAGTTGTTTGAGTACTTTTTGCATCTGACCCATTATAGTATTACTTGTTTGTGTCTGTATTTGAGAGCCTAAGTAGTGTGTACCATTGTAAGCAAGAGTGACTTTAACGCGCATTTTAAAATCTTTTTAGAATAGCTTGTCTGTACATAGTGTAAGTGATAAGAAGCCATGTAAATATTACTGTGGGAATAGTATAAAACCCAAGAAAATTTTGTAGACCTATGGTTGAACCATAGTAGAGAACAATACCTAAAAATAAAAAGAGATATATCTGTGACTTAGCATGTCTTGCATGAACTATACCGATGGCTGCAACAAAGAAAAGACTTATGATAGGAAAGAGACTCAGAAGTAAATCTGTGATGAACATTTGCTTTTTATCTTTTGCTCTATCATCTGAGAGCCAAAAGTCTAAAGGTTTTTTGTATGTTCGTATGTTTGTTTTCATAGTATCATTAATTAGCATGGTTTCAAAATTAATCTGTGTAAATTTTTCTTTTGAGTAACTATAACCTTCACCATCAAAAAGTTTGAGTCTTAATATGCCAGAATCATTAAGAAGTTTGGCATGTTTTGCCGCGATTAGTATCTCTTCTTTCTCTTTTTTGTTAAACAAAAAGACCTTAGAAAAGCTTCCATCACTCTCTTTTTTTCCAAGGTATAAAAGCCAGTCTCCAAAACTATTTCCAAACTCACTAGCCGCAAGGTTAAACTTTGCTTCACTTTTTTTGTAAGAAACAAAATTAGCTGATAAAACTGTAGCATGTGGAAAAAGTATCAAAAAGTCTAGCATAAGCACCATACTAAGCAGTATGGCAGGCTTTAGAAGTGTTTTTATGATGTAAGATGGCTTTATACCAAGTGCAAAGATTACTACAATTTCATTGTCATTTGAAAGTTTTAGTAGTGAGAGTGCAGCCGCTATAAAAAATGTTATAGGCATAGTGTAAAAAAGAATTTCAGGTAAACGAAATATATAAAGTTTTGTCATTTCCCAAACACTCAGCTGAATTACAGCCGTATATGTAGCAAGTTTGATAAATAAAATAACAGAAGCAATAGCAAATAGAGGTAGAAATATAGATATAAAAAGAGTAGAAAGATTTGCTGTAATATAATGTTTGAGTCTATTCATATTTAGTAATTTGCCTCAATATATGCAAGAATAGGGCTCTCATAAATAAACACGATAAAAGTAGCAAGTGCTAAAAATGGAACAAAAGGAACTCTCTGTTGTTCTTTTGATTTTTGCATTACAAAAAGCATAATTGGAAGTGCTAGTAATGCTGAGAGAAAAATAGCTACAAGGGTGAGTTTTAAACCCAAAAGAGCTCCCATAGTCGCTGCGACCATGATATCGCCTTCTCCCATAGCTTCTATAAAGGGAGTTCTATCATAGTGTCTGTTCCATGATGTTTTTGTTTTGAGACCTGCCTTATATACGGATGATGTAAGATAGTATGAGAGCATAAAACGAAGGAGTGTAAATCCTCCAGCAAAAAGTAGAGCATTTTGAAGGTTTACTATTATTCCTTCTATGTTCCATGCACCAAAAATTGCAAAGATAATTGCTAAAATATTAAGTGAGTCAGGAACCATTTTATATTTAAAGTCTATCATTGAAAGAGCTAGTAGCATTAAAAAACTTAGAGCTATTAAAAAGGAAGGAAAACTGAGGCCATATTGTGATGCAATAGCCATAAAAATAAATGCAGAGATAAGTTCTATAAGGGGGTATTGAATAGATATTTTACTCTTACAAAAAGAGCATTTTCCACGAAGAAAAATCCATGAAAAAAGAGGTATGTTGTGCCAAGGTTTTAGTTTTTCTTTACATGAGTAGCAGTATGAGCCCTCAAAAACAACACTCTCTTCTTTAGGTATACGTAAAATAACTACATTTAAAAAAGAACCAAATAAAAGACCAAAAATAAAAGCAATGCTTAGTTCTATCATTTAAGTCCACCAAAGCGACGTTCAACTTTTGTGAATTGACTGATAATTTCTTCTAACTCTTTAGGAGTAAAATCAGGCCAAAGTGTGTCACAAAAAAAGAGTTCAGCATACGCAGATTGCCAGAGTAAAAAGTTTGAGAGTCTATGATCGCCACCTGTACGAATAAGTAAGTCAACCTCATGTTTACAATCTAACTCATTACTCATCATCTCTAATGTGATATCCTCTTCAGATTTTTTAAGAGAGTTCATAGCTCTTATAATCTCATCTTGTGCACCATAGTTTAATGCAAGTGATTGAACGAGTCCATCACAATGAGCAGTCTTTTCTTGTACCATTTTTATAGTTTTCTGTAGTGTTTTAGAGAATGCTTTTATGTCGCCTATGGGTTCAAAGCGGACATTATGCTCTAAGTAAACAGGCAGTTCATTTTTTAAATAAGTGTTGAGTAGCTTCATCAAAAATTCAACTTCTAAACGTGGTCGCTTCCAGTTTTCTGTTGAAAAAGCATATAAAGTGAGCCTTTTAATTTCAGAAGAGTTGGAGCAGTAGGTAGTAATACTTTTGACTACTTTAGCACCAGCTTCATGACCTTTGACTCTTTTTTTTCCTTGAAGTTCTGCCCAACGACCATTTCCATCCATAATTATTGCTATGTGTGTTGCTTTATTCATAAAAATTCCTATAGATTTTTTGTATTTTCTAAAATTTTAAATGCTATTTCTAATTTCTGTGCACTTGGAATTAAAATAGACTTATCTTTAGTGATAAACTCTACTTCATTTGTGTCTGTTCCAAAGCTTGAAGAGTCTTTTAAAACATTCAAACATACTGCATCTATATTTTTCTTCTTTAACATATTTGTTGCATTTACTTTTGCACTTTTTTTATCCATTTCAGCTTTAAAACCAATAAGCATGAGATTTTCTTTATTTATACTTGCAAGAATATCTCTGTTTTTTGTAAGTTTTAACTCCCACTCATCGCCAATAGTCTCTTTCTTAAGTTTACCCTCTTGTTTGTCAGCTGGAACATAGTCACTTACTGCTGCTGCCATAAAAAGGTAGGGTTTTTTATGAGTATTTGCTTGTAAGTGTTCTACTGCATTTACCACAGACTCATACATCTCCTGTGTCTCTTGGACTTTAAGGATGTTTATATCAGCTGGTAAATCTGTATCAAACTTTGTAGCTATAAGTTTTACATTTGCGCCCCTGCAATAGAGTGCTGTAGCCATAGATGAGGCCATTTTTCCACTTGAAAAGTTAGAGATAAATCGTACATCATCAATTTTTTCTACGGTTCCACCACCAGTGACTATTGTCTCTCTATCACTCCAAAACTCACACTGTAGCAGTTCTTTTGCTGTAGCCCAAAAGATATCTATAGGCTCTGCCATCGCTCCATCCCCAACGGTTTTACATGCAAGCTCTTTTACTTGAGTATCTACAAATGTATACTTTGCGTTTTGGAGTGTTTTGATATTTTTTTGTGTAATTGGATTGTGAATCATATTTGTATTTGCTGATGGTGCAAGAACTATTTTTTTACTAAACGCCAGAGCACACTGAAGTAACATGGTATCTGCGATTCCCTGAGAGAGTTTTGCCATAGTGTTTGCAGTTACTGGAGCTATAACAAAAACATCTGCCCACTCTGTAGTTTTGATATGATTAAAATCGTCTACCCATGACTCATTGATATCATCTAAAACTCTATTTGATGTGAGTGTCTCAAATGTGAGCGGTGTAACAAATTTTTTAGCACTCTCACTCATCACAACTTTTACCTCTGCTCCAGCTTTGACAAAAAATCGTACTAGTTCAAGTGACTTATAAGAGGCAATAGAGCCTGTAACACCTAAAAGTATTTTTTTGTTCTGAAGTAGGGTTGCTGGAATATTCATAAGTTTTAAATCTTTTTATTTATTTTTGTAATTTTATCTAATCTAGGCTTAGACTTTGAAGTGTTTGTAAAAGTAGTCTTTTACAGTTCGCATCTTTGTGCGACTCAGTGCTAAAACACCACTTTTAACAACTCCACTGGGTACTGTAGTTCCCGCCGCTATCATAACATCATCTTCTATGGTTACAGGAGCTACAAGTTGCGTATCACTCCCGATAAATACATTTTTACCGATGATAGTTTTATATTTTTTTACACCATCATAGTTACAAGTAATAGTACCTGCTCCAATATTCGTTCCCTCATCAATTTGTGAGTCACCCAAGTAGCTTAAGTGTCCCGCTTTTACACCTTTAAGAGATGACTTTTTCACCTCCACAAAGTTTCCAATATGAGTATCTTCTATGTATGAAGCAGGGCGTAGATGTGCTAATGGTCCAACATCAGAGTTTTTAACGATACTATCTTCTATTACTGAGCCAGATTTTATATGTGACTCTTTTATAAGTGTCTCACCAGTGAGTCGGCATCCATTTTCTACTATACACTCACCCTCAAACGCCACTGAAGAGTCGATGTAGATAGTAGAGGGAAGTTGCATAACAACACCCTCGTTCATCCAATGAGTTTTAATTCTTGTCTGCATTATCTCTTCAGAATCACTCAAATCCTTCTTAGAGTTAACACCTTTAAAATGCTCTTCGTCTACAAGTAAAGGAGCAATACTCAGACCATCTTTTTTTACCATTGCCACAACATCAGTTAAGTAGTACTCTTTTTGTGCATTATCGTCACTCAAAAGTGGAATGTACTTTTCTATTACACTCTTACTAAAAGCATATATACCTGCGTTTACTGTAGTAGTAAGTAGTTCTGCTTCACTTGCATCTTTTTGCTCAACTATATACTGTACTTGATTGTTTTCATCAATGACAACACGACCATATCCACTAGGGTCTTTTAAGTCAAATATAGACATGATAACATCTGCATCAGTATCTAAAAAACCAGCAAGTGCATCTGCTGTTATAAGAGGCATATCTCCGTTAAGTACTAAAACTTTCTCATTTTTAGGAGATACATTTTTCATAGCACCACCAGTTCCTGGAAAGTTTTTTGCATCTTGAACTACAAAGTTTATATCATCAAAAAAAGACTCCATCTGTGCTTGAACTTCCTCTTTTTGATGAGCGATAACTACAGTTATGTCATTTGAAAGCTCTTGTGAAGCTTTGATGATATGATAAAGCATAGGTTTTCCACTTATAGAGTGCAGCACTTTAGCCTTTGGGGACTTCATTCGGCTGCCTTTTCCAGCCGCTAAAATTATTATACTTATCTTATCTTTCATCATTATTTCCTAGTTTTTTTTGTTATTGTAAATTCATCTGCAATTTTACCATTTATATTTAAAAACTTAGATGTAAGTGTTGTTGGAGTGAGTTCGATGATGAGTGAACCCATCTCTGCGAGTGAGTATGGAAGTGCAGGGTGATTGTAAGTTGCACCATCGAGTTTAGATGATGAGCCACAAACTTGGTAGATAGTTCCACTGTTTTTTTTCTCAGTTAGTGATTTTATATAGTCTATTTTTTTATCTTGAACTATGTTTTTTTGAGTAAAAGTATCACTTTTTCCAAGGTGATTTATGATGAGTTTTGAGCGTTCATAACCATGAGAATGCCCACTTAAAACTAAGTCAACTCCAAACTCATCAAAGATAGGCACAAAGGTCTCACGCATATCTTTGAGTCTTCCTCTACTATCCCAGTCGTTATCAGATTTATGCCCACCATCTGTATATGGTGGTGTATGAAATGCAACTATTACCCACGGTTTTGTATTTGCCGCTAAATCTTTACGTAACCACTGAGCCATATCACCATCACGAGAGCGACTCACTGTTTCACTATCAAGTACAACAAGGTGTAAGTTTGCATCTTCAACAGAGTAAAACTCTTCATGTCCTGAAGGAACTCCCCCTGCCTCTGCATTTTTAGGAAAATCAAATATATCGTAAAAAGCCCAACGACGAGCATCGTGATTTCCAGCAACAGCCCAAGGAGTATAGCGTTTTACAAGCTCTTTAAATGGTGTAAAGAGCTTCTTGTTAAACTGTTTTTGTGTACCACTCGGATATGCATTATCTCCTAAGAGAACCCACATATCTAGTTTAGAGTAGTCATTTTGTATATACTTGTAGAGTTGTGCATAGACCTCTTTTTGCCCTGAACCAATCTGTCCGCTATCACCTATCACCCATAATCTTTGTGTCTCTTTTTCTTTGCAGAGTGTTCTAAAATGTCTTCCATTATTATCAATATCCAAAGATGTTGAAATTACTTTATAGTAGTACTGTGTGCACTCTTGGAGTCTTGGTATAGTAATGGAGTGTTTTTTTGAAATGTTTGGTTCAATAAGGACATGTGTGAGTGTATCAGGACTCAATCCATAGGCAATTTTTCCTATCTCCTGCTCAGGTGTTTGCCATTTTATACGCATAGAAGTTTGCGATTGCGCAACTAAATATGGTTGACGCTCAACAAACTGCCAAGAACCATAAGAGACATCAATAAAGCGTCCAACACCATAGAGTGCAACTAAAACTACAAGAGAGAGTAAAACTCTTTTAATAAATTTTTTCAATTTTTTCCTTCATTTTTGAGTAGATAAAGAGTGTGCAGAGTACTCCAACAAGAGTTCCTCCAAGAACATCACTAAGAAAATGATCATTCGCTAAAATCCGAGCAGAGACGCCAAGTAGGGTAATAGGTATCCATACATAATACTGTTTTGGAAAAAGTATCATCATAAAAGTAAAAACAGTTAGACTTGTTGTTGTATGCCCAGAGGGAAAAGAGGTGTAATGCGTAGAATCTTTTAGTAGCATACTTACTTGATAACTGAGATTTTCAAAAAATGAGAAGTTTGGATTTTGTGCTATCAAAAAACCAAAACCATCATTACCATTTTCTAGTTTCCAAGGGCGAAGTCGGCCGATGAGCATCTTTGTGATTATACTGATTATCCCTGAGAAAAGATTTGCATAGAGTAGAAAAAGAAATCTTTGTTTATAGAGTTCATTCGTTTTTATAAACTTGTAGTAAAAAATCCCAATAAGAGCAATCCCTATGTACCAGTGTGATTCTCCAAGTTTACTGAGCTCTTTACCAACACTTTTATATTTATCTGCATGTTCTATAAAGTAGAGGGAGATAGTTTTATCTATATAGAAGTAAGAGAGTACTATTAAGAGTGACATGAGGCTAATAAAAAGAGCTATTTGGAGTTTAGAAAATATCATCGTATGCCTTGGTAGTTTGTACATTTATAAAGAGTGACACTCTCTTTTGTGTTTGTCTCAAGTAGTTTAAACGCAGAGAGTTTTTGCAGTGTGTCGCATTTCATGTAAGTCGCTAGGTCTTTATGGGCAAAGTTTATATCTATGACTATCATGTCTTTGCCTTTTGGAGAGCTAGTCTCCCAAATGTCAAACTGATCATACCTATCATCAAGAAGATAAACTTCTGAGTCATAATGCTCGTTATAAACGATAGCACGAGATGCTAGAGTCCAAAGTGTGACTCCAATAGCTTGTGTTTTTGGGTCTTTTATCTGTGCATTTGCCTCTTTCATAATTTTCTCAAATCCATAAACATCAAGTTGTATAGAGTTTTCATCAGGGAGAGGGATGATTTTTGTTGCTATCTCTATGTAGAGTAAAGATGAGAGTAAAAGCCCAAAAGCTATGGCAAATTGTAAGTATCTTCTCCAAGAGAGAGACTTCTCATAAAGATAGTAAGTTCCAATAGGAATAAAAAGAAGATAAAAAAGTGCTGACCAGTGCGGTAGGGCAGTTTTATATAGACTAGAGTAGGTGAAAAATATAAGCAGTGTCGCACCAAAGAGCGCCGCTATAAATAAAACTTCATTTTGTGATTTAAATGCACGATAGAGTCCATAAAAAGAGAGCCCAAAGAGAAAAGGGTTATATGCTATGAGTTGTGCGACTAGGGACTGCATAAATCCCATCCAGTTTATGTGTGAACTGCCTACAACATGGTGGCTTTGGTATGTAAAACTTATCCAATCATTTTGCATATTCCAGTAAAGAACTGGGCTTACGATAAAAAGAGCAACTCCAATAGCTACAAGTATCTTAGGAGAGATGAAAAGTTTATAATTTTTCTTAAGAATAAAATAGATAATAATAGGGGGAATAAAAAGAACAGCCGTGTACTTTGAAAGACCTGCTAAACCAACTAAAACACCAAGAACAAACCAGTTCTTTAAGCTATCATTTTTTTGGAGTGCATTAACAGAAAAGATGATGGGTACTATAAGTAAAAAAAGTAGGGTATCTGGCATAAGCATCAAAAACAGAGCATTAAAAATGAACATGGCGTTTAGGGCTAAGATGGAGATAAATGCTAGTTTTGCATCGGAGTTTATCTGATAAATAAGTTTATATACAAAGATAGAGGTGAAAAATCCAATAGTAATAGCACTGATGCGAGAGCCAAGTTCATCTATGCCAAAAATAGAGGTGAATAGATACTGTACCCAACCAACAAGAGGAGGATGGTCAAAGTAACTCCAGTCT
This sequence comes from Sulfurimonas sp. SAG-AH-194-L11, assembly GCF_029215995.1. Taxonomy (GTDB): domain Bacteria; phylum Campylobacterota; class Campylobacteria; order Campylobacterales; family Sulfurimonadaceae; genus Sulfurimonas. Next base: position 6,407 of record NZ_JAEMVB010000021.1, on the reverse strand, counting down.
AAATTAAGTGCATAAATAAGGTAATGAGCTTCATCTGCTCCAAGCCCTAAGTGGGGAGCAACAAGTAGCCGAAATAGTGCTACAAAAGAGATAAAGTAAAGAAGAGGGCGATGCTCCCTGCTAGCTAAGTGCATCTAGTTTAAATTTTAGTGTGTTAAATACCCACTCAGGTGTAATTATCTTAATACATTGGTTATCTGAACATGGTGTTTTTCTATGGTTTGAAGCAGATACACAAGGCGAGCAGCTCATACCTGCATAGATAGGAGTTGTAGGACCCAAAGAGCCATAAAGAGCTGGCGTTTCAGGACCAAATATAACAAATGTATGCATGTCTGTGATAGACGCAAAGTGTGCAGGACCTGAGTCATTTGTGAGCATAAATGCAGATACTGAGTAAAGAGCTGGAAGTTCTAAAAACTTCACTCCTCCTGCAAAGTTTATACAGCGTTTATCATCTACATAATCAGCTAAAAGTTGGGCTCCCTCTTTTTCTGAAGGTGCTCCTGTAAGAAGTACAACTACATTTTCATTTGCATTAAGCATTTTTTTGATAACTTCACCATAGTTTTCTCTATCCCATCTTCTTTGTGGCAGTAGGTCAGAAGCATTTGAGTTTACTAAAACTATATGGTTTTTATTTTTATCAAAACCCTCATACATTCTTGAAACTGTAGCAATGATAGAGGCTTGCTCTTCTTCACAAATAGTCGCCTTTGCTATCTTAATCTCATCATCAGAGATAACACGCTTAAGGTATGGAAGTTCTTCTTTTTCACTCAGAAGTGCATCTACAAGAGCGATAAAGTTTTTAGCGATATGCTGGTGAGCATTGTAAGCTACTTTATGTGTAAGTAAGTCACCACGGTAAAGCCCTTCATTATGAAAAGCATGAAAACCAATACGATTTACAGCTCCACTTCCAACAGTTAAAAGTGCTGTAAAACGAGAAAAGAGTTCAAGGTCTATAACAGAGTCTATATCTTTTTCTCTACACCATTTTAAAAACTTCAGAGTACTTGTTAAAATACCAACTAAACCGCTGTCATCGATGGTAAAGATGTTCTCTTCTTTTACAGTGCCAAGAAGTTGCAGAGAGGCTTTGTTTTTAGTAAAGATTACAAAGTACAGATCACCTTCGATGTTTTCTTTGATTTTACGCATAGCAGGATCAACTAAAATAGCACTTCCCATTTCTGAGAGCTCAATTAAGAGAACATTTTTAGCTTTTTTCTTTTTTTGTGGCATAAAAAAGTCAAGCGTTTTTTTCACAAGTGTTGCACCAAATGCTAGTGGTACTCCAGCGAAATAATCTATTTGTCTCATTGTGTCTACTTTCATTATTATAAATCCTTGTGTATTATTCTTTTTGTGTGTTTATTAGACTTTATGTTGCTTTTTTACTTTTTATCCAGAAGTAAGCACCTGGAACTGCACTAACTATAAGAAGTAAACCATAGAGTATACTCATAGCGAGTACTTTAGTTTGGTCGGCTCCAACTAACATAAATATCCCTATCATAGCACCCTCACGTACACCCCATCCCGCTAAAGAGATAGGAACGATTGTGAGTAAAAAGACAGGTGGTACAGCTATGAGAAGTGTCTGAAAACTAAGGTCAAGTCCTAGTGCTAAAGAGAGTCCATACATAGTAAGTACTGAGAAAAGGTGCACCACGACAGAGATAGTTATGTGCTTTAAAAGTAACATTCTTGAGGCATAAAGGGAGTTAAGTCTATTTGCTAAACGTACAAGAAGATTTAAAAATTTGATATTTTCTAAAAATGTTAATCTATGGAGTTGAAAGAGGAGAGAAAAACTGATAATTCCTCCAAGGGTGATAAAAATAATAAGAAAAGAGAAATCATTATCAAAGGTACCAAAAAAGAGAAGTGTTGCTAAAAGGTTAAGGACCAAAAGGCCTACTAAACCTACAACTCTATCGACAAAAACACCATAAAATGCCTCTTTTTTCTCATACTCTTTTCGTGTCAAGTCAATGATACGGACAGCATCACCACCTATGCTTGATGGTAGAACTTGGTTAAAAAAAGTCCCTTTAAAGTAACTACGAACATAAAAAGAGAGTCTCTCTTTAAAGACTAAAAGTTGTGATATTTTGAACCATCTATATGCTGCAAGATAAGTAGATGTCAGTTGCATCAAAAGAGCAACAAGTATCCATCCCCCATGAGAATTAAAGATGATTTTACTAAACTCTACAAAATCAATATTTCGAAAAAGAAAATAGAAAATAGCAATAGTAATAAGAAGTTTGATTATATTTTTCATTGAGTATTATTTTATCTAAATTATGATTAATAGTCTATGCTTGGCGGTTAAACTTTAAGTATTAAGAAGATAAAATTCTCCTATGAATATAAAATTTAAAGTAACACCATCACAAAAAGAGACTATTGATTTAAGAGCAAAAGAGAATGGATTTGATGACATCTCTTCATATATTAAAGTTGCAGCACTAAAGATGCGAAAGTTCACCATTAGAAATCCTGAAGTTTCAACTGAAGAAGCATCTGTTGAACTTGGATTTACACTAAGTGAGTCACAGAAGATAACTTTAGATAAAAATATGCAAGAGAGTGACTGTAAGGATATCTCCGTATACTTAACACATGTGGCACTTCATAGCGTTATATCAGCTGTCATTGAGATACGCTCAACGGGTAAACTCAATGCTATGCTTGAGCGAATAGCAAAAGCTCGTGGACTTAAACTCGACCTAGATTAAGACGAACAACTTATATGAGATATACCCGCTACTTCAAAGAACTGTGAGGGTTTTAGTCTGTAGTACTTCTCTTGTATCTCTGTAGACTGCTCATCATATGGCTTAATCATGACTTCTTGTAACTCTCTTATGTGAGTGTAGTTCCCCTTTGTAGCCTCTTTATATGCAGGTACTAAAAACCACTCTCTTAAAGTGTACTTTGGATTTACTAGTTTCATCTTTTTTGAGAGCTCTTCTCTTGATTTTTCATCCCTAACATTTATAAGAACATTCCACATTTTAAGCCATCTTGACCAATGCTGTAATGTTACTTCATTGAGCTGCTTTTTATAGAAGCTTTTTGTAAGAGGCTCGATGTTTTTTGGTAGAGATGAAAGCTCGCGAAAGAAAATAGTATAATCAATAGAAGTATCTATCATCAGTCCTTTGAGTTCTTTAAAGAGACCTCCATCAAAGGTATCAAGTCCAAGTTTTGCTGACCACATTTTTTGCATCTGTTCTTGCATAACTTTAGCAAAATCATTTCGTATATCATTTAGCATTTGTAAAGCATCTTTATCAGCTTTGAGTAAAGGTGCTAACGCCATACAAAAGACATGAAAGTTTTTCTCTGCTGCATTGGGTTGGTTAAAAAAAGAAAAGTGTTTTCCTCCACCTGTCCAAGGCTGATAATCAGGGTCAAACATATCTATAAATCCAAAAGGACCATAGTCAAGTGTAAAACCACCAGCTGAGCAGTTGTCACTGTTAAAATTTCCTTGACAATACCCAACACGCATCCAGTTTGCCACAAGGGAAGTAAGGCGAGCTCTAAACTCACTTGCAAGGAGTAGTACTTTTTCTTTGAGAGCTAACGTAGCATCTATCTCATCACTGTACTCTCGCTCAATTAAATGCAGGACTATCATCTCTAGCTCTTTTCTCGCATTTGGATGTTCATTTTTACGAGCACGACGACCAAAAAGCTCAACTTGACCCACTCGAATGAAAGAGGGTGCAACACGTGTAGTGATAGCAACACTCTCTTCTATCATAACTTCAGGGTCTCGAGAGTGTGAATCTTCTCTAAACCATGGACGCATAACTTTTTCATCATCGGAAGTATATAAAGAGAGAGAGCGAGATGTAGGAATGCCTAAAGCATGCATATGCTCTTGTGCTAAAAACTCACGAACACTTGAACGTAGTACTGCACGACCATCGGCACCACGACAGTATGGAGTCTGACCACCACCTTTGAGTTGCATCTCCCATCGTTTAGAGTTAAGTACAGCTTCAAGGATTGACATAGCACGACCATCACCGTATCCATTACCCGTATTAAAAGGGCACTGCTGATAGTACTCTGTACCGTAGATAGAAAGTGCATATCCTGTTGCCCAACCAAGCTTACTCATAGGTTCGGGTAGTTGTGAGAGATCACCTGAGAACATACGGATGAAGTCATCTGAGTGAGCAAGGCTATCCGAAAATCCAAGTTCATTAAACAGAGTTTTACTATGTGCGATATACTTAGGATTTTTAATAGGTGTCGGTTTTACAGGGACATAGTGTCCAGAGAAAACTTCTCTTGGAGAGTGGTCTACACCATCTTGCGAAGCATCAGGATCAGAGTTGAGTGTATCGACCAAGGAGTAGTCTACTAGTTTTGCTAAGTCTTCAAGGCTCTCTACTTTCATATATTTTCCTTATTTTAAAAACAATATTTTTAATATTTAAATTTTATAGCTTATAAATAAATTTATGAAATTATACACTTCTTTATTCTTTTGAAACTTAACGAAAAGAGGGAGATGCAGATACTAAGAATGAGTATGAGATTTACTCATTCAGGTTTGAGAGTAGAGTTTTCTAGTTCTGCTTTAGCTCTATCGGCCTTAGAAATATAAGGTGGTTTAGAAGAAGTTTTTAACTTTGCACGAGCACGTTTTAGTCGTTTATCATATAACTTTTGAATCTTTGCGTTTCTGTTCATATTATTATCCTTTTTTATTTATATTATTGCATACTTTGTTTTGGAGTAGAACATTCGTCATGAGCGATAATCTTTCTATTATGGTAAATTATTGATCTGCTTGTAGTTGCTATACCTTTCTCTCTTTCCAATAGTTGGGTTCTCTTTGAAGTTGCATAATGGCTAAAATAATAATTTCTTCATCTATTTGGTAGTAGATTACCCCAAAAGGAAAACGATTTGTTGAACTTCATAGGCAAATTCTGAACCAAGATTTAGTTTGCACTCTTCGTAATAGTTAACAGCAGCATTTAATTTATAAATTTAATCTTTTAGCTATTTTTTGAAAAACTTCATCTCCATCAATAAGAGATACACTATTTGTTTCAATATCAATTTTTCTTTTGTTTACTTCTTTTATCCACAGTGCATCTATTGAACTGTTTACGGGTGTAATACTAGCTAAGATTTTATCAACAATTTTAGTTTTTAAATCTATTGGTAAAATATCTATTTCATTAAATAGTTCTTCTTGTTTTAATGCCAACATAATGAACTCCAATTTTAAATATATACTATTATAGCAAAATAGTGCATTTCTGTCATAAGTTTTCTATTAAGTTGAGATTCATTTACTGAGGTATATTCTTTATCTTCTCATTTAGTGAAGTCTTCAAAGTAGATATAACCATCTTCTCGAGTATCTCTCCAAGTTGTACTTTTGATTTCAAGTTCATGCATCACTAGAACTTTTGCCTCAGTTACAAGCATAAGTAATTCAGCCATCGTAGCCTCAGACAAAGTGGCAGAAGTGAGTAGGATAATGTTTATGGTAGCAACTTCTTTGACATTACTTACGATATATCGATACAAGGCTTTTTTTTCATTAAACTCTGTTTGCTTATCCGTTATTTACAGTTCAAACATACTAACGAGCATATTTGATATTTTTCTTGAAGTTTTGTCATCTACACTGCCAAGTTTTTTTGTCAGTCGTGTTTTATCAACGGTTCTGATCTGATCTAGTAGAACTAACCCATCTTTCTTTTCAAATTTTATTTTAGGTCTAAATATAAACTCGAATCCCTTAGAAGTCATTGGTGCTACAATAACTGTTTTTAGAACATTCATTTCATTTGGTGAAATCACTATACATGGTCTAGTCTTTTGAATCTCAGAACCAACAGTTGGGTTTAGCTTTACAAGGTAAATCTCAAACCTTTTAATATCTACTACCATTCATATTCTTCTAAATCATTATCATTGAGAAAGTCTTCTAAAAGTCCTTCATCTTCAAGCCCTTGGTGCGATGAAATAACTTTTTCAATATTTTCAATCCAAGTGTCTCTTTTTGTATTATTAATAGGTTTGATTAACAATCCGTTTTCTAAAACTTCTAATTCTAAACTAACATTTTCAAGATGCGCTTGCTGAATTAAAGGCTTAGGAATTCTAATACCTTGTGAATTTCCAATTTTTGTGAGCATAGTCATAATCAACTCCTTTAAGTAATTATAATGTAATTACATTTTAAAGTCAATTTGACTAGATGATAAGGGTTAAATATAGCCAATAAATTGCCACTAGGTAATTTATTGGCTACTCTATTTTATTATCAGTTTCTTCTGTCGGTATATTCATTTTTTTACAATAAAGCTCTATGTCTGTGTCATTTTGAAAATAATCATCACAGAATTCATTTA
>NZ_JAEMVB010000020.1 GCF_029215995.1 Sulfurimonas sp. SAG-AH-194-L11 | reverse complement strand
GGCACATAAGTACAAAATCATCTCCATGAATACGAAATATTTTAGCATTAGGAAAACTATTTTTTAGATACTGTGCAAATGATTTGAGTAGCTCATTTCCTCTATTCCATCCATATTTTTCATTGTACTGTGTAAAGTTATTCATAAAGAAAAGACACATAGTATTATACTCTTTGTCATAGGTATTATTCACTAAGACAAAATCTAAGTACTCTTGGTTAAAAGCAAGGCTCACTTGATCTCTATAAAAGTAGGCAAAACGCTCTTGTTCTATTTCTGTTATGGGAATTTGTGAAATAGAGTCCATTGGTTTAACATTACGAAGCGATTCTACTGCTACCTTCACAACATCAGGATGAAACTGTTTTGATGCTAGAACACTGAGCTCTTTGAGTGCTGTTGGCACATCCATCCTTGCCTTATAAATACGGTTTGTAGTCATTGCATCAAAGGCATCTGCTACAATCATAATGTGAGAAAGAATAGAAATTTCATCACCTTGTAATCCACTTGGGTAGCCTGAACCGTCATAATGCTCATGATGATGACGAATGATTTCTGCCATATCATGGTACATTGGAATATCTGTAAGTAAATCATAACTCACTGTAACATGGAGTTTAATAAGTTTATACTCTAAAGAAGTAAGTTTTCCAGGTTTGAGTAAAACGGCATCTGGTGTTGTAATCTTGCCTATATCATGGAGTATTCCTGCACGATATATGAGGATGCATTCATCATGAGAGAAACCCATATCTTTGGCTATTAAACGACAATAATCTGCAACACGCTGTGAATGACCACCTGTATAAGTATCTCTTCCTTCAATCATATCAACTAAGGACTGTAGAGTTTTTTCAAAGTTACTGTACTTTTCTCCTTCAAGGAGTAGCTTTTCACGAGTTCGTTTTTGCACCATCTTTTCTAAGTTTTTTTTATAGGCTTCATTTTCATGTTTTATTGAGAGTTTAGAAACCGACCTTAAAAGTGTTCTGTTCATCTGATTAAAATCTATAGGTTTTAAGATATAACCACTTACATCAAGCATAATGGCGTCACTAAAATAACTACTATCACTATAAGCAGAAATAATTATTGTCTCTTGCTCATAATTTATCTCTTTAATCTCTCGAAGCATATCTATACCATTTAAATTTGGCATTAAGATATCAGTAACCACTAAATCATAGCTGTTTTTTTTATAGAGTTCTAATCCATTAGCACCATCTTCTGCTATATCTACTTGAAGAAAAAACTTTTTGAAGTAGTTTGCAGTACTCTCACGTAAAAACTCTTCATCCTCAACATAAAGCACTTTGTATTTTTGTGCTGTTTCCTTAAGTATTTTTAACTCATTTTTCATGATTTACTCACTTTCAAAGGTATTTTTATACTAAAACAGGCACCTTTATCTCTATTTTTCCATTCTAATGTACCTCTAAGATGCTTAGAGACAATTACCTTTGACATATACAATCCTAAACCTGTGCCATTCTTACCCTTAGATGAGACATAAGGCTCTCCTAGTGTATTAAGCAGTTCTTTAGGAATTCCAATGCCATTATCACACACTTCAATCAATAGTTTCTCTCCATCCTTAGTCACTCTGATAATAATTTTTCCATTCGTTGAATTTGCTTCTTTTATAGCATCTTTGGCATTGAGTATGAGGTTTACCAAAACTTGTATAAGCTCATTTTTATAACTAATGATTTCATAATTTTCTTTCATATCTAGCTCAAATGCAATATTGTTATTTTCTAAACTTTTTAGGAGAAGCATTTTGATATTTTTTACTATCTCATCGATACTCATAGTTTGCACTTCTTTATTTGGTTTAAAAAAGTTTCTAAAATCATCAATAGTTTTTGAAAGATGTTGTGTTTGATACGATATGCTTTTTACTAATTTCTGTAAATTTACTTTGTTGATCTCATTGCCAAGTTCTAAATCAGCTTGGAGACTATTTGCTTCCATGGAGATGATGCTAATAGGCTGACGCCACTGATGGGCAATCATTGCAATCATATCACCCATAGCAGCTTGTCTTGATTGTGCTATCATCATCTCCTCCTTTTCATGGAGTTTTCTTTTAAGTTCATTCTCTTGAGTTATATCTATACCTGTGGCAATAATGCCAATACTTTTATTATTATCATCAAAAAGAGGTGTATTTGTCCAGTAGAGTAGCTTTTTTTCACCTTTTGTTGTCATTATCTCATTTGTATAGGGGAGAATAGTACCTACATTACTTGCTATCACGGCTTCAAAAACTGCTAGTACCTCTTTTTGGATTGATTTATCTACAAAGTGTTCAAACCAGTTTTTACCGACCATCATCTGTGAATCAGTCTCTAATAGTGTCGCCCCTTTTCTATTGAGGAGTTCTATATTACCTTTTGTATTTATTACCACGACAAGTGCCTCAGTAGTATCAAAATAGTGTTTTATAAGAGATTGCTCATGTTTAATTTTTCGCTCAAGAGCCTTCTCTTTACTGATGTCATGGAAGAAGAGAACGACACCGGTTACCTTAGAATTTTCTCTTATAGGGGCACTTGTGTATTGTACTTCAAAAGAGCTACCATCTTTACGCCAATAGAGATCTTCTCCTCTTATAGGTTCTCCTGTTTTTGTGACATGGAGTATAGGACATTCACTTCTATCAAAAACCGTGCCATCAGCTTTTGTATGATGCCACAGAGTATGACCTATCTTACCCATAAGCTCCTCAGATGTAAACCCTAGCATCTCTAGTGCTTGTGAATTACAAAAAGTATGTTTTTCATCCAAGTCTAAACCTAAAATACCATCTAAGGAAGACTCTAAAATATTGCTATACTGCTGCTTAAGTGCATTAATATGATGATATGTTTCATTAAGCTCTTCATTTGTGGCTTGAAGTTCTTCATTTGATGTTTCAAGCTCTTCGTTGGATGATTGGAGTTCTTCGTTGGATGATTGAAGCTCTTCATTCATCATCTGCATATTTTCATTAGAGTTGTCAAGCTCGTTTTGAAGTGCATGAAGTTGCTCCTTCATCTGAGATACCTGTGTTTGTAGTGAGTTAACTAAGTCTGATTCTTTTGGAAAATTACTTCTCTGTGCATTAAAAATAATCTCATCAATATGATACTCTTGAAAATAGAGCAAAGAGAGTGCATCACTATTTTGATAAGAAAAAGGAGTAGCAATAATTCTTACAAAGACCGTTTTTTCTGAATTCTCTTGAATTTCAATAAATTTAGAACGAACATCGACATCTTTTTTACGAGACTGCTCAAGTGTATAATGCAGTTCTAAACGTAAATCTGGATGCAGGTTTTTAAAAATATTTAAAGAGGTAAAGCCTTCTGAAAACTCCAAATAGGGGATTTCCCCCTTAGTGTATATCATATCATCATGACGATTTATGATAACACAAGAGGGTGTAAAGAGTTGAAACATTGACTCGGCTAAGTATGTTTCAATGCTAGGAGCACTACTCTTTTTCAGTATATCAACAGCATTTTCGGGTGCACTTGCCGATGAAAGAATCTTGTAAAAACGAGGTGCTAATTTTGGAGGAGTTATGCTTGGCTCTTTTTCGTATATCTTCCATTTTGTATTTAAGAGTGTGAAGTAGTTCATGCTCTGTGGTAGTGCTTCGGAGATACCTAAAAGAGTATACCATGAGTCTTTAAAGCATAATGAAACATAGTGAAAATCTCTTTTTGTGTAGAGTGTGTAAAGTAGATAAGAGCATTTCTACAGGTAATCAAATCCATCTTTATAAAAGGGGGTTCATTAAGTAAATCATGATGTGTAAAGACTATAAGTTTTCGTAAATTTTGATGCACTTCAAAATCATCATTTGTTTGTATAAAGTATTTATCTCGTAATGCTTTATCTATATTTTTTAACTCTAATTGCGTGTAGACTCCTTGTCGAGCTTTTGCTAAAGAGACATCGTCAATATCACTAGCAAAAATATTAATAGATAAATCTTTAGCACTTTTTTCTACTAATTCACTTAACATAATGGCTATAGAGTATGCTTCTTCACCAGTAGAGCAGGCTGTTACCCAAACGCGAAGCTCTTTCTTATTTTTATTTTTTTGAACTAAATGAGAAATTTTTTTACTTAGAACTTCAAAGGCCTCTTTATCTCTAAAAAAACTTGTAACACCTATCAAAATATCTTCATAAAGAAGTTGTAGCTCTTTATGATTTTTAATAACATATTTTGTATAACACTTAAGTGTCTCTATCTGAAGCAATAACATTCTCTTGTGCATGCGTCGTAAGACTGTATTTTCTTTATACTTTTGTAAATTAAACCCGTTGTGGTTTATAAGTAAAATACGAATTGCCTCTAAAGCAGTCTCATCATCACTTATACTATCAAGTTCAGTGATAATTTTAGCAATATCTTTAAGTCTTAAGGTCTCATGCACAACTTTTGCTTTTATAGCAGACTCTGGCATAGATTTAAACTCTGCTTCTTTTGGAGATTGAACTAAAGTGATTCCATCAACATCACTAATGGCTCGTAACCCTTTCACCCCGTCATGACCACTTCCTGATAAAAGGATACCTATTGTTTTTGCACCACTATATTGTGAAAGAAATGTAAAAATAGTATCTATATTTGGTTGTGGGGCAGTTTTACTTTTGGAAGGAATAACTATAAGTTGAAGATTTTTGTTTTGAGTAAGCATCATATTTGGAGGGATGACATAAACTTTACCAACTAAAAGTTCTGTGCCTTCTTGTGCCTCTATGACATCCAAACTTGTAGACTTCGATAAAATGTCAGGGAGCATAGATTTTCTATCGGAGCTTAGATGTTGCACTACAATATATATGCTATGTGAGGGGACAGGGACATTTGATAAAATCTCTTGTAGGGCACTAAGCCCACCAGCACTAGCCCCAAGCCCAATATAATTAACTTCTTGCATGATACTTCTCTGTATATAGTTTGTTTATTTAAACTATTATAGCATGTTTTATTTTCTGTACATTACAATTTTTTCTCTTGCAGGTATCACACTCTTTGCAGGCTATTTAGGTGAGACTATTGTGTTTTATATAGGTGTCGATATTGGATTTAGTTTTTGTCAGTTAATACTTTTAGGAGTATAATTAATAGCTGAAAATTATAAAGGATTCTTTTATGATACAAATTAAATCTTATGGTGCGACACAAGAGGTGACAGGTTCTTGCCATATTGTCACAATAGATGATATAAAAATAATGATAGATTGTGGTATGTTTCAGGGTGAAGAAGAGGAGCAAAATGCTCAAAAATTTGGTTTTAATCCTGCGGAGATTGACTACATACTTATAACTCATGCACATCTTGATCATATTGGCAGAATACCTAAAATGGTTAAAGAGGGTTTTAGTGGAGAAATATATGCAACAACTCCGAGCATGGAACTAGCTTATATCATTTTGATGGATAGTGCAAAAATCATGAATGAAGATTTTAATACTAAACATAGAAAAGCAGTTCGTAAAGCAAAAGAAAAAACCCTCCAAAAACCTCTCTATGGAGCTTTGGATGTAGAGAAGACTTTTAACCAAATAAGGTGGATAAATCCTGAGTACAGTACATATATGGAGCTTGGCGAAGGCATTAGTTTTCGATATAAAAATGCAGGTCATATTCTTGGTTCTGCATTTATAGAGCTCTCCTATATGCAAGGGAGAAAATCAAAAACAGTTGTCTTTTCTGGTGATATTGGTAATAGCAATAGACTTGTTCTTCCAGACTTAGAGAAGTGTGCACGTGCCAATACTCTTTATGTAGAATCTACCTACGGAGACAGAGAGCATCAGTCTATAAAATCAACCATAAGAGAGTTTAAAAAGGTCATTATAAAAACATTAAACAATAAAGGAAATGTACTTATTCCTTCTTTTGCCATCGAAAGAACACAAGAATTACTCTGCATACTTAGAGATATGCATAACAAAGGCGAACTTCCAAAATGTCAAATATTTTTAGATAGTCCTATGGCAACCCATGCTACTGATGTTTATAGACGGTACAATGAAGAGTTAAGTAGTCAATGCCAACATAATGTTAAAGAAGATGGTACAGTGTTTAACTTTGATGCTCTTGTGTATACACAAACACCTGAATCCTCTAAAGCTATAAATGATGTTAAAAGTAGAGCTATTATTATCGCTGGTAGTGGTATGTGTAACGGTGGAAGAATCACCCATCACTTTAAACATAGAATTTGGAATCCAAAAAATACAGTTATATTTGTAGGCTATCAAGCTAAAGGTACTTTAGGACGACAAATAGTTGAAGGTGCCGAGTGGATAAATCTCTATGGAGAAGATATTATTGTTAAAGCTTCCATACATACTATAAACGGTTTTTCCGCACATGCAGATCAAAAAGCTATAATTAAATGGATTTCAAAAATCAAAAAGCTCAAAAAGATTTTCTTAATTCATGGTGAAGTAGAGAGTCAAAAAACTTTTAAAGCAGCTATCAAAGAGAAAATTGGAATTGATTCTCATATAGTCAAATACGAAGAAAAAATAGTTATTTAGGAGCAAGAAGATGTCTGAAAATATCAAATGGTTTCAAGAAATAGGCATAGAGGATGTCGCGGAAGTTGGTGGTAAAAATGCTTCTTTAGGTGAGATGTATCAGAACTTAACAAGTCAAAATGTTCTTGTGCCAAATGGCTTTGCTATCACTTCAAATGCATACATAAATTTACTTGAAGAAAATGGTGCTTGGGAAAAGTTGCATGAACTTCTTGATGATATTGATGTGACAAACATTGAAGAGCTCCAAAGTAGAGGAAAAGCTTGTAGAGATATCATAAATAATTGTAAAATCCCCGATAATTTGCAAGAAGAGATACTCTCCTCTTTTAGTAAACTCAAAGAGGAGTATGGAGAAAAACTTTCTCTTGCAGTTCGTTCTTCTGCAACGGCAGAAGACTCCCCTGAAGCCTCCTTTGCTGGACAAAATGATACTTACCTCAACATCTCAACAAATGAAGAACTCCTTGATGCATACAAAAGATGTATCGCTTCGAACTTTACAGATAGGTCTTTGCACTACAAACATGACAACGGCTTTGACTATCTAAAAGTCTATATCTCTGTTGTCGTTATGAAGATGGTTCGTAGTGATATCTCTTCGAGTGGTGTTATGTTTAGCCTTGATACGGAGAGTGGTTTTGAAGATGTTGTGTTTATAAACGCAGCCTATGGTTTAGGCGAGAATGTCGTGCAAGGCAGTATAAATCCTGATGCTTTTTATGTACATAAACCCACATTTAACAGAGGGTTTCGTACAGTTCTTAAACGTTCTTTAGGTTCTAAAGAGAAAAAGATGGTCTTTACCAATGTCGTTAATAGTGATAATATAGCCCTAGAGTACACAAAAAATATACCAACAACTCAAGAAGAACAAGCTCGTTTTTGTATAAGTGATGCCGATATTATGCTACTTGCTGATTATGCCATAAAGATAGAAAAGCACTACTCCAAAAAAGCTGATATACATAAACCTATGGATATGGAGTGGGCAAAAGATGGTCTTGATGGCAAAATATATATGGTGCAAGCACGCCCAGAAACAGTTGAATCCCGTAAAGAGAACAATATCTTACAAACATACCACCTTAATGAAACAGCGAGAGTGCTTGTAAGTGGTGATGCAATTGGAACGAAAATTGGGGCAGGAAGGATACACTTTATAGAGAGTACCTCCAAATTATCTTCTTTTAAAGCAGGTGAAGTTCTTCTAGCAGACACTACAAATCCTGATTGGGAACCTATTATGAAAATAGCCTCTGCTATTATTACCAACAAGGGTGGAAGAACTTGTCATGCAGCTATTTTAAGTCGTGAACTTGGCATTCCCGCTGTTGTAGGTTGTGTCAATGCCACTGAGGTTTTACAAAACAATCAAGAAGTTACTATCAACTGTTCAAGCGGTGAAGAGGGAGTTATCTATGAAGGGATACTTGATTTTGAAATCATTCAAACAGATTTAAATGATTTAGCCAAAACAAAAACACAAATTATGATGAATTTAGGTAATCCTGACTTGGCTTTTTCCCTTGCCTCTCTTCCTGTAGATGGTATCGGCTTAGCAAGAATGGAGTTTATCATTAACACCTACATCAAAGCACATCCTATGGCACTCATTCACCCTGAAAAAGTAGATGTAGAGACACAAGAAAAGCTGAAAAAGCTTACTCAATCCTACGAATCAAATGAGGACTTTTTTGTCAAAACTCTCTCTGAGGGAGTGGCAACTATAGCCTCCTGCATTTACCCCAAACCTTGTGTAGTTCGTATGAGTGACTTTAAGTCTAACGAATATGCAACACTCTTAGGAGGAGCTACTTTTGAACTTCAAGAGGATAACCCAATGATAGGTTTTCGAGGAGCTTCAAGATATGCACATCCAAACTATGAAGAGGGTTTTGCCTTAGAGTGTAAGGCGATGAAAAGAGTTCGTGATGAGATGGGATTTGACAATGTTATTTTGATGATACCTTTTTGTAGGCGTGTCCAAGAAGGGAAACTCGTGATAGAGACAATGAAAAAGTACGGTCTCACTCAAGGCGAAAATGGCTTAGAGATTTATGTTATGTGTGAGATACCAAATAATGTCATTCAGATAGATGCTTTTAGTAAAATATTTGATGGTTTTAGTATAGGAAGTAATGACCTTACACAACTTATACTCGGTGTTGACCGTGATAGTGAAGTTGTGGCATTTGACTATGATGAGCGAGATGAGGGTGTAAAAACTATGATAAAAATGGCAATAGAGGGATGTAAACGCAACTCTCGACATAGTGGTATCTGTGGACAAGCTCCATCAGATTACCCAGAGATGGCAGAGTATCTCGTCACACTCGGTGTTGACTCTATGAGCCTCAATCCAGATAGTGTTTTAAAAACAATAAGAAATGTAGGACTTATTGAAAAAGAACTTGAAGAGAAAAGGAGCTAAGGATGTCTCAAAAAATGACCACACTCGATGCAAATGAAGCGGTTGCAAGAGTTGCACATAAGATAAATGAAGTGATAGCGATTTATCCTATTACACCTGCTTCAGGTATGGGTGAACTCAGTGATCTCTACTCTGCACGGGGTCAAAAAAATATCTTCGGAACAATTCCTGATGTAATGGAGATGCAAAGCGAAGCTGGGGCTAGTGGAGCTGTTCATGGGGCACTGCAGAGTGGAGCACTCACCACTACATTTACAGCCTCACAAGGGCTTTTGCTGATGATACCAAATATGTACAAGATTGCAGGTGAGTTAACACCGACTGTTTTTCATGTAGCAGCTCGATCTCTTGCAGCACAAGCTTTGTCTATATTTGGTGATCATCAAGATGTTATGGGGGTTCGTCAGACTGGTTTTGCTCTAATGCCCTCATGTAGTGTTCAAGAAGCCCATGACTTTGCACTTATTTCTCAAGCCACTTCTCTTGCTTCTCGCATACCATTTTTACACTTCTTTGATGGTTTTAGAACCTCTCATGAGATAAAAAAAATACACCTACTTGATGATGATATACTCAAAGAAATGATAACGCAAGATATGCTTGATGCACATAGAAAACGAGCCTTAACACCTGACAACCCTTTTATAAGAGGGACTTCTCAAAACCCTGATGTCTATTTTCAAGCAAGAGAGAGTGTTAATAGTTACTACGAAAAACTCCCAGATACTCTTCAAGAACAGATGGATAAATTTGCCTCACTAACGGGTAGGCAGTATAAACTTTTTGATTATGTTGGTGCTGAGAATGCCACAAGAGTTATTGTCATTATGGGTTCAGGTGCAGAGGCTGTTCATGAGAGTGTCGAGTATCTTAACTCCTTAGGTGAAAAAGTAGGACTTGTAAAAGTAAGACTTGCTTTGCCTTTTAGTATTAAACACTTTGTAAAAGCTATACCAAAGAGTGTGAAATCAATTGCAGTTATGGATAGAACAAAAGAGTCAGGTTCTTTAGGAGAGCCACTCTACCATGATGTTCTTACTGCTTTAAGTGAGGCGAACACAGAGGGTCTCTTGGCATTTAGTATGCCTAAAATAATCGGTGGACGGTATGGACTCTCTTCAAAAGAGTTTACCCCTGCGATGATAAAAGCTATCTTTGATGAACTAACAAAAAAGAAGAGTAAAAATCACTTTACTATTGGAATAAACGATGACATTACACATACAAGTTTAGAGTATGATAGTGATTTTATCATAGAAGACAAAGAAGTTTATGAGGCTATATTTTTTGGTCTTGGTTCAGATGGAACGGTTGGTGCAAATAAAAATAGTATCAAAATAATAGGTGAAGAGACAGATAACTATGTACAAGGGTATTTTGTATATGACTCTAAGAAATCAGGTTCAGTCACCACTTCACACCTGCGTTTTGGACCAAAAAGAATTCGTTCTCCTTATCTTATCCAAAAGGCTGATTTTATTGCCTGTCATCAGAGTGTTTTTTTAGAGAAGTATGACCTTTTAGCTCATGCAAAAGAGGGAGCTACTTTTTTACTCAACACACCATTTGACAAAGAGCATTTATGGAGACAGATACCAAAAGATGCTCAAAGAACTATACTGAAAAAAAAGATAAAAGTTTTTGCTATTGATGCCCATAAAGTCTCTACAAATAGTGGTATGGGACACCGTATAAATGCTATTATGCAGACCTGTTTCTTCGCTATTTCAGGGATAATTCCAAAAGAGGAAGCGATAGAGAAGATAAAACACTCTATAGAAAAAACTTACGGACAAAAATCGCATGAGATAGTAGAGAAAAACTTTCATGCAGTTGATAATGCACTTGAAAACCTTTTTGAATTAGATGTACAAACTGCCATAAATTCTGATGTCAAAATGCAAGAGTTAGTCAAAGGTGACTATGATGAGTTTGTCGCTAATGTCACTCGAAAACTTATAGAGGGCAAAGGTGATGAGCTACCTGTTTCAGCGCTTCCTGATGATGGAACTTGGGAGAGTGGCACAACACAGTATGAGAAACGAAATGTTGGTTTAGAAGTGCCTATTTGGGATGCTGAAACTTGTATACAGTGTAACAAATGTGTTACAGTCTGTCCTCATAGTGTCATTCGTTCTAAGGTTGTAGGTGAGAACTTACTTGCAGATGCTCCTTCTTTTTTCACACATATACAAGCTAAGGGAAAAACTTTTGGCAAAAATGAAGAGTTTGCTATCAGTGTTTCTGTTGAAGACTGTACTGGATGTTCACTTTGTGTAGAGGAATGTCCAGCGATAAATAAAGAGCATCCAGAACTCAAAGCGATAAATATGCGACCACAACCACCCATAAGAGAAAAAGGGGCACAAGCTTGGGAGTTTTTTGAGACACTTCCTTACTATGATAGAAGTAAACTTAACCATGCTAAGATAAAAGAAGCACAATTTTTAGAGCCACTTTTTGAGTTTTCTGGGGCATGTCCTGGATGTGGTGAAACGCCATACATCAAACTAGCCTCGCAACTTTTTGGTGATAGAATGATCATAGCAAACGCCACTGGGTGTTCTTCTATTTATGGAGGAAATCTTCCTACAACACCATGGAAGAAAAATGCACAAGGTAAAGGTCCGGCATGGTCTAACTCTTTGTTTGAAGATAATGCTGAATTTGGTTTAGGTTTTAGACTTACCATTGACAAACATAAAGTAGAGGCTGAGGAGTTAGTGGCTTCCATGAAAGTGGAGATAGGTGAAAGCCTTAGTAGTGAGATTTTAAATGCCACTCAAAAAGAGGAAGAGGAGATTTATGCTCAAGAGGAGCGAGTCAAAACTCTTAAAACTCAGCTCCAAAAATCTTCTAACCCAAAAGCTAGAGAATTACTCTCACTAGCAGACTACTTAAGTAAAAAATCGGTGTGGATTATAGGAGGCGATGGTTGGGCTTACGATATCGGTTATGGTGGTGTCGATCATGTACTCTCAAGTGGACGAAATGTTAATATCTTAGTCCTTGACACTCAAGTCTACTCAAACACAGGCGGACAACAATCAAAAGCAACTTTTACAGGGGCTGTAGCGAAATTTGCAGCAGGTGGAAAAGCAGCACTACCAAAAGATTTGGCAATGATGGCAGTTGCCTATGGGAATGTATACGTAGCACGTGTAGCTATGGGGGCTAGTGATTCACAAACACTCAAGGCTTTCATGGAAGCAGAAAAATATGATGGTCCTTCTCTTATTATCGCCTACTCTCACTGTATCGCTCATGGATATGACCTCAAAAATGGTATGCACCAGCAAAAGCTTGCAGTCGATAGTGGTATCTGGGCTACTTTTAGATATAACCCTGAGTTAGAAAAAGAGGGAAAAAATCCTATGCTTTTAGACTATAAAGAGCCTAAAATACCAGTTGAAGATTTTATGTACAATGAGACACGTTTTAGTATGGTGGAGAAGATGAATAGCGACAATGCCAAAGAGTTTATAAAAACAGCACAACACCATGCAGATGAGCAGTATAAACGCTATAAAAATATGACCAATATTGAGTATAGTATAGAAAAGGAGAAATAGATGCAAACAAATCAATATGACTTAATAATAATAGGTGGTGGACCTGCAGGAACACCGGTAGCTATGGAGTATGCAAAACTCAATCCTGAGAAAAAAATCGCTCTTCTGGATGCTCTTGGAGAACTTGGTGGAGAGTGTCTTTTTGACGGTTGTATTCCTTCTAAAATTATGCAGGTCTCTGCTAAAAGTATAGATAATATCGCTCGTTTAGAGGAGTTTGGTATTGAGCTTGAAGATAAGCACTATAAGCTTGCTTGGGAGAAGATAGTGCAGAGAAAAGAGTTTATTCTCTCTAAACGCAGCAATACTGCCAAAGATGTTCTTGCTACTTTAACAAATGTTCAACTCATAAAAGCTCGTGCAAGGTTTCTAAACGAAAAGAGCATTGAGATTACAAAAGAAGATGATACAACTGAGATATTGGTTTTTGACAAATGTGTTATTGGAGTAGGTTCAAAGGCTCATAAGATTCACTTTGAAGGCAATGCCAATGATAAAATTTTGGATAATGAAACCTTTTTTGATAGAATGGAGTTTCCAAAATCTCTAAGCATTATAGGCAGTGGTGCCATTGCAGTTGAGTTTGCACAGATACTTGCAACACTTGGGTGCAAGATAAATCTCTTCTCAAGAAGTAACACAATTTTAAAAAACATAGATGCTGAAGCCTCGGCACTTATCTTAAAAACACTTCAAGAAAATAAGAATATCAATGTTATTTTAAATGCCCACATTAAAAAAGTAATGTTTGAAAATGAGTTTACAATCCACTACTTTAAAGATGGCATAACTCAAGAGATAAGTTCTCAAAAAGTACTCTCAGCAACAGGAAGAGTGGCAAATATAGAACACCTAGCATTAGACAAAGCAGATGTTGAGGTAGAAAAATCTGCTATAGTAACTGATAAGCATCTTCAAACATCTAACAAAAGTATCTATGCAAATGGTGATGTCGTCGCTCGCTTTCCAAAGTTTGCGCACACTGCGCAGTATGGAGCCCATACTATAGCCCAAAACCTTTTTCTTGAACATAATCTTTTGAGTATAGATTTTGATAAAAACTCATGGGTACTTTTTAGTGAACCAAATGTAGCTATGGTAGGAATAAGCGAGAAAGAAGCAAGAAAAAGAGGCTTAGAAATTCTTGTAGATAAGTATGAGTTTGCCATCGATGCTAAAGCACAGATAGAAGCACATGATAGTGGTTTTGTAAAGTATGTGGTAGATAAAGATAGTAAGGTTATTCTAGGAATCACTATCGTAGCCTATGAAGCAAATTCCATAGCAGGGGAAGCTGCACTTATAGTAGCAAACAGACTCACACTCAGTAATCTCATAAGCACAATTCACCCGCACCCAACACTCAGTGAGTCTTTTAGTGTTTTAGCAAAAATGATGATGGGTAAAATAATGCAAGAGAAACTCAAAAACCCTCTTGTAAAAACTCTTTTAGAGATTGAGAGATTCCTATAATTAGAAAAATATTAATTATTTTTGATGTATAATATAATACATGAAGGAGTTCTATTATGGATGTTATACTTAAAGAGTTATTATCAAGAAAATCAGAAATAGACAAAGCATTAGAGTTGCTTTTCAAAGCTAATATGAAAATAACTGACTGGGATGTTCCTGAAGCTGATGATCAACAAGCTGCCGAAGTTCTACTAGAGATGATGCAAGATAAACTTAATGCAATCAGTGCAGATGTCAAAGCTGGAAAATATACAAATTATTAAATAAGGAAAAGTGTACTACATAAAAAAATAGAACTAATAAAAGAAAATATTGATAAAACACACAACTTAATGAATCGAAAAAATCGAAGAGTTTTAAAGAAATTGAAGAATGGGGTTTAGAAGATAAAGTGTTTGGTGTTATTAAAGAAAAACTATTAAAAATATTTATCTTTTTTGAAGGAGTATTCTCAGAACATGGGATTAAATAAACGATAGTTTAGAAGACCAATTATAAAGATACTTTAAACTCAAAACTATATAATTTCAGCAATTAAATATTTAGGATAAAAAAATATGCGTATAATCTTACTAGGAGCTCCAGGTGCTGGAAAAGGTACACAGGCTCAATTTCTTACAAAAAAATATGGTATCCCTCAAATCTCTACTGGTGATATGTTAAGAGCTGCTATAAAAGCAGGAACTGAGATGGGTAAAATGGCTAAAGCTGCTATGGACTCTGGACAACTTGTAACGGATGAAATAATCATTGGTCTTGTTAAAGATAGAATTGCTCAAGATGATTGTAAAAATGGTTACCTTTTAGATGGTTTTCCACGTACTCTTCCTCAAGCTGATGCTGTTACAAATGCAGGTATCGAGATAGATGCAGTTATTGAGATAGATGTTGCTGACGAAGTGATAGTTAAGCGTATGAGTGGTCGTCGCGTTCACCTTGCTAGTGGAAGAACATATCACTTAGAGTATAACCCACCAAAAGTTGCAGGCAAAGATGATGAGACTGGTGAAGAGTTAGTACAACGTCCTGATGATAAAGAAGATGTTGTTCTTGATCGTCTTAAAGTTTACCATGAACTTACAGAACCGCTTATCGCTTACTATAAAAATAAAGCTAAAGAACTAAGTACATTAAAATATATTACAGTTGATGGAACTGCTGACATCGCTGATGTTGAGATAGCTATCACTGCACAGTTAGGATAAAATAAGGCTATGAGCAATAAAACACTTGATATTAATGATACTCTTTTAGATTATATAATTACAACAGGTGTTAATGAGTCTGACCTGAAAAAAAGACTCAGAGATGAAACAAAAGAACTTGAAATGGGAAAAATGCAAATTGCTCCTGAACAAGGTGCTTTTATGGGTTTTATTGCGAATTTAATCGGTGCAAAAAGCTATCTTGAGATAGGTGTTTTTACAGGTTATAGTATGCTAAGTGTAGTAGGTGCTATGGGTGAAAACTCATCTGCTGTTGGCTGTGACCTCTCAAAAGAGTGGACAGACATAGCCAAACGCTACTGGTCTGAGGCTGGTATAGAAAATCAAGTAGAACTTTATATAGATAAGGCACAAAACACTCTTACTAAGTTAGAAAAGGGTAGTTTTGACCTTGCATTTATTGATGCAGATAAATCAAACTATGATTTGTACTATGAAGAGTGTTTGCGTTTACTTAAACCAAATGCACTTTTGATGATAGACAATATTTTTTGGGGAGGCGATGTGGCAAATGCAGAGATAGTCGATGCAGATACTACTGCTATTCGTGCTCTCAATGAAAAAATCATGCAAGACAAAAGAGTAGAAGCATCCATGCTCACCATAGGTGATGGTTTGATGCTTGTACGAAAGCTCTAGGCTGATATTATTACAGACTATAATGAGCAAAGCCCATTATAGTCGCAGGGACACTATGTCCCTACAACCCCCCCCCCTTAAAGCTATAAAAAAATGGATTTTTTAAGAAAAGTTCGTAATATCATTTAAACATATACTTATCCACAAGTATCGCAAATGGTATCTGAATAATGTATGCAAACATTATAGGTACTAGCATTGCTACTCCAAATGTCCCCGTAGAAAATGTCGATATAACAAGTGCTAGTGTAATGTAGCGAGTGATAGAGTGCCAAAATGCAGCTCTCTCTTGTGGGGAGTCTAAGTTGTAGGCTACTCTTGCTAGAAGAAAAATAGCTCCATAAAAAGTAAGTACTGCAAAAAGAGAGATATAAATAAGCTCTGGCTCAAAATCGTAAAGTTCAAAAAGAGACTGAGAACTTTGTAATCCAAAAAGATAAAACACAATCAAAAATATACTAATACTACTAATAAACCCCTGTTTTGCACTTATGAACTCTTTGAGTGGTTTAATGAAAATAACAACGCGACTTACTATAAATGGAATGATAATAAGCAGATAGATAACGGCTTTGGCAAAATTACTAATATTGCTTGAACTAAGATAAGATTCATCAAAATAATCAGAGGTGTAAATACCAAAAATATGTAACATTAGTAAAGATAGGCTAACAAGCATGATGTTAATAAAGAGAAAAATAAACCCTATAGAAGTGTCAGAGTTAGAGTTTTTTATCCAGTGCATAACCATACCACCACCACTTAAAACAGAGAGTAGAAAAAGTCCAGCTGCGACGCCAAAACTACCAGTAAGTAGTCCAATCCCAAGAGCGATAAGAGGAAGAGCAAGATAGTTAATAAGTATAGCCTTGAGC
This sequence comes from Sulfurimonas sp. SAG-AH-194-L11, assembly GCF_029215995.1. Taxonomy (GTDB): domain Bacteria; phylum Campylobacterota; class Campylobacteria; order Campylobacterales; family Sulfurimonadaceae; genus Sulfurimonas. The sequence continues at coordinate 15,887 of NZ_JAEMVB010000020.1, read as the reverse complement.
ATAAGCCCTTTATGTTCAAGCACTAAGCTTATATCTGATACTTTTACATTAAAAAGAGTTGGCATTATAAGTGTTAAACCTGCAAAGAGACAAATTTTTTGTGAAAAGATAAAACCGTAATAGTATTGGCCGTAAGTAAGACCTAAAATTGCGGCTATGATAATAGATATAAGTTTCATATTGAGCCTTTACATAGCATAATGTTTAATTATACTATGCAAATATAAAGATTAGCTAAGGTCTGTAAACTCTTACATTTTTACAGTTTAACTCATCTCTGAGGTATTGAGCATGGAGTTGGCTCATAATCCCTTTATCACAATAAAGTAAGTACTCTGCATCTACTGGTAAGTTCTTAAACTCGCGTTTGAGTTTATGAAAAGGAATTTTGAGTGTTTTTGAGCTTGTTGTTATGCACTCTGTCTCTTCACGAATATCTATAACAGTAAAGTCACCTGTACTCAAATTACTTACAACTTCTACCGCGGCAAGCTTGTTAATATCATCAATAATTTCATGTACATAGATATGTTGGGCATCTTCAACCGCTTTATTTAAAACATCATAGTCAAACTTGAGTGCTACTTTTTCCATGCGTTTAAAGGAACCATGAGTGATAGGATTTTGAGAGATAACACCACAGTACTCAGGCATTGCCTCTGCAAAGTGTCGTGTGCCTATCTCATCTGCGATAGACATAATCTCAGGCTTGTTCATAGTTGAGAGTGGACGAAGTATTAGTTTAGAACTTACTTCATCAATGATTGCGAGATTACGAAGAGTTTGGCTACTTACCTGTGCAACTGATTCACCTGTGACTAATGCATCTATCTCCATCTCTTGTGCTACTTTCTCACTTGCCATTAGCATTAAGCGTTTAAGCATCACACCCATATAAGTAGGAGGAGTAGCAGCAAATATCTCTGTAAGTACATCATCAAAAGGTACAGAGATAAACTTTACCTTATGTGAAGATCCAAACTTGTTCCAAAGGTAGAGTGCTACTTGTTTTACACCTATCTCATGAGCATTTCCACCAAGGTTAAAAAAGACAAAGTGAGTTTTTATACCGCGTTTCATAGTTAAGTAAGAGGCAACAGTAGAGTCAAATCCACCTGACATAAGAGAGAGGATATCACCTTGTGTACCTATAGGAAAACCACTAAGCCCTTTGTACTTAGTGGTGATGATGTTGAGTTGTGACTCAACGAGTTCCATACGAATAGTAACATCAGGGTTTTTAAGCTGCACTTTTTTCGCGTTTGAGTGTGCTAAAAGATAACCACCAACAGTTCTCTCTAAGTCTATAGAGCTAAAGTCATGTTTCCCTGTGCGTTTAGCACGAACAACAAAAGTTTTGCCATCAAGAGAGTCAATAACAAGTTCACCAACTTTGACTTTGATTTTATCTAATGTATCCATATCATCAAACTGTAAAACTTCAAGTATCTGCTCTATACCTGAGGTATCTAAAAGACATTGACGAACTGCAGGAAGAACAGCAGGAGGGCAGAGTACTTCTATCTTATCTGAGAACTTTCTTACTTCTACATTTGAGCTTATCTTTTGTAGTATTGAAAGAAGGTTAGTATAGAGTTGTCCAACCATCTGTCTCTTTGCAGATGAGCCTTTTATCATTATCTCCGGAAATAGTTTTAGTATAAATTTTTGTTTTTTGTTTTGTGTGTTATTCACTGCTTTGACCTTGTTCTTTAGTGGTGTAATTATAGCATTAAAACCTAAGACTTTGAATCATCTAGTATTCATATGAGTTTTGCTACAATAAAATATATAAAGGTTGAAGTATGATAAAAGAAGTTTTACGACGAATAGAAGTTACTAAAGTAGAAAAGCTTCACTACCTAGACCTCAAAGGTTTAGAGCTCCAAGAGATACCAAAAGAGTTACTAGATGTTTCATGGATTGGGGCACTATCACTTTCAGAGAACAACATAAGTGATATAAGTCTCTTGTCCCAGATGACTAATCTACATAAACTAGCACTTACTGGAAATAAGTTAGAAGACATTTCAGTACTAGAAGGCTTATCAAAATTACGATTCATATTTTTAGCTAATAACCTTATAACTGACATCAGTATTCTAAAAAGTCAAGAGAGATTAAAAAAACTAGTCATACATAGCAACCAGCTCTCTTTTCTACCAAATCTTAGTCACTTCCCCCTTATGGCTTACCTAGATGTTTCTAATAACCCTTTAATGTGCCCAAGTCTCGAAGATATGCAAAAAATGTTACCATTACTTAAAATATACAAATGCTAAATTAAAAATCTAGCCTAAAGAACTGCAAAAAAACATCACAGATACTTGTTAATATGTTTAAGCTGTAATTAGAATAAGTAGTATAATAGTTATGCTAAAACACAAGAAAAATTTAGTATGATTGCAAATATAATAAAGCCATCAAAAAGAGTAGAGATATGACAGAAATAGAAGCAAGAGTTCAAGCACTAGTTCAAAAGCATGAAAAAGAACCAGTTAAGACACCAGTTAAGAAGCAAGAGTATGAAGTACGTGACTATGATGAGATAGAGCGTGCAGCGGATGAGTTAAAGGCTCAAGAGAACATAGAGTTTGTAAAAACTTTAAAAGAAGAGCTCTCAAAAGAGTTGTTTGGTCAAGAACAAGCTATAAATACTGTTGTTAGTAGTATGAAAGCGGGTATGAGTGAGAAGAAGAATGCTCCTCGAGAGACATACCTTTTTCTTGGCTCTCCTGCAACTGGGAAGACTTATCTTGCTGAACTTATGGCTAAAAATCTTAAAAGTTACAAACTTATGGAGTTTGATATGACTCAGTACCACCAACAAAATGGTGGTGAACTCTATGGTTACCCTGCTGGTTGGAAAGGGTATGGCGTTGGTCAGTTAACTGGTTTTGTGCATAGAAACCCTAAGGCAATCATCGTGCTTGATGCATTTGAAAAGTGTGACTCTAACATCCAAAGTAATCTTCTTTCTATCTTTGAGGGTGGTAAGATGCGCGATGGCTGTGGTTGGGATAAAATCACAGATGATGCTTGTAGTGAAAACCTCGACATCATCTACTCTGATGAAAATGCTAACTATGTAGTTGATTTTACAGAGACTATTTTTATCATTACAACAAGTTTAGGTAAAGAGCTATATCTTGATAGTAGATTTAAAGAGCTTGTAAAAAATGACTATATTCAAGCGGAGACTATGATACTTGAAGCACTTCGTCGTGAGAAGAAACGCGATAGTCGCAGTGGTGGAGAAGAGCAGGCCATTACACCTGAGTTAGTTTCTCGTTTCTCACAGGCACATATCGTTCTTTTTAATAAACTCACTTATAATGCTTATTCTAGTATAGCACAGAGAAAGTTTCAAACGTATACAGAGATGTTTAAAAAACAGTATAACATCGACTACACAGAGGGAAGTAACTTCCAAAACTTTTTAAAAGTACAGGTTTTAAACTTTGCACCAGAGCTTGATGCTAGACGTATAAAAGATAAGGTAAGTGTTACTTTTTTTAACAAAATCACAGAGTACATAGTAGATACAGGTAAAACAGCAAAAAGTTTCAATGAGATTAAGATTTCTCTCTCAAAAGCTACAGTTGCTTATATAAATGAGATGATAAATCCTCTTATAGAAGAAGAACTACTTGTAAAAGAGCTTTTTAGAAAAAACATCACCCTTGATGTTGATGACAGTATCACAGATAAGAATGGCATTATCACATACAAAGTAAACAACTGTAAATTCAAGCAAGTTGCAAAGATAACAGACTTTAGTGAAGATGGCCTTGTTTTTGACATACCTGATGTCTCTTTTGATGATATTGCAGGGCATACAAAAGCAAAAGAGAGACTTCATGAGGTTATAAACTTCTTTAAAGAGCCAAAGAGACTAGAGAGCTTTGATATAACACCACCGAGGGGGATGCTTCTTTATGGACCTCCAGGAACTGGTAAAACTATGCTAGCAAAGGCCTTTGCTAGAGAAGCAGAACTTCCTTTTATCTCTACAACAGGACTAGAACTTCTTAGCTCTGAGAAAACAAAGCAGATTTTTGCTAAGGCTAAAGAGTATGCACCTGCGATTATCTTTATAGATGAGATAGATACTCTTGGTAAACGGGGTGAAGATAACAACAGAGAAGTACCTATAAATAAACTTCTCTCAGAGATGGATGGTTTTTCTAGTAATAAAAATGAAAATATATTTGTAATTGCAGCGACAAATTATAAAGATAATATTGATGATGCCATCATAAGACCAGGGCGAATAGAGATACACATAGAGATAAATAACCTTGATAAAGATGCAAGAAAATACTTTTTAGATGCTATCATCGAGACAAAACCTACTAGTGGTACATTTGATATGAACGAACTTCTTATGTATACTGCTGGAATGACAGGTGCACAACTCGAACTTGTAGGAAAAGAGGCTGCATTTTACTGTCTTCGTCACTCACTTAGCGCTATAACACAAGAGATACTCATAGAGCAGATAAACACCATTAAGTATGGTGAGCGACTCTCATATATTTCGCCACAACAGACATTTAAAGAGACAGCTATATATGAGTCAGGACGGGCTGTAATTTCTAAGATACTTATGCCTCATGTTTATATAGAGCATATAAGCCTCACACCAAAAGATAACAACGAACACTTTGTAGCACATGACTATAGTGATGTACAAGAGAACATGACAGTTCAAGACTTTAAAAGTAAGATATGTATATCACTAGCGGGTCGCATTGCACAGATAAAACGCTTTGGTGAGATTAGAGGTATAGATACAGGTGCTTCAAATGATATACAACAAGCAACACATGATGCTTATGCTGCTATAGCAAAGTACGGTATGGATAAAGAAGTAGGCTACATTAACATAAATGGTGTAGATGATGCTAAACGAACACTTACTCGTGCGTCTGAGCATTACCATAAGTCAGTAGATATGGCTATACAGAGATGGATAAGTGAGGGTGAAAAAAGTGCGAGTGACTTGATAGATAAACATTGGTCTACTATAGAAAAATTAGCAGAATCTCTTTTAGAAAAAGAGATTATTTATGAAGAGGAACTAGATGAGATTATCTCTCTCTAGTATTTCCTAGGCATTATATTAAATATTTGGCGCTGTATCTGAGTCCCATTTTGATATATGAAGTTTAAACCAGCTTTTAAAATCTTTTTCTAAAAAGCCTTTTACCTCTTTTGGACCCTTAAGAATCTTCCAGCGATCATGAAGTTCTTTGAGCTTTTTACGCATAGTATCATGGTCACCTTTATGAATAGAAGCAAACTCATAGTTTGCCTGCTCCATCATAGCTTCTTCAGTTGCAAAGTGTACTTCTACATCTGCGATAAGCTCTTCAAAAAGTTCGTCTATTTTATCAATATCACGAGCTATAACTGCATCATAAAATCTATTTACTACTTCAACTTCATCTTCATGAAGCATATTCATCATATCATTTGCTACTGGTGGAATCTCTCTTGCTTGTATTAACATTGTATCTCCATTATAATTATCTTTAGAAATTATTATATCAAAAAAATTCTTAACCAGCACCAATTCGCTTTTTTGCACCCATAAGCCAGTATGCAACGGCTAAACAGACTATAACAATTGCAATAGTAAGTAACTCTTCAGCTTTTTCTGCAGAGAGCGAATAGATGAGTACCTTTCGTATTAAAGCAGCCATGGCCAACATGATAAATGCACCAATGGCAAATCCCTTACCTTGAAGATGGTTTATCTCCTCATGGATTAACTCTATAGCTGCCCAAAGAACAAGTAAGCTTCCTAAAACAGTGAGTATTCCTTTTTCTATTCCTTTACCCGAGAAGAAAAGTAAATAGATATCATAACCAAAGAGTCCTACGGCAAAAAATGCGACTAGAGCTAATGCACCTGCAAGAAAGTAGTTAATATAAGAGTTAAACTTTTTTAAACCCGTTAAAATGTTCTTTTCTACTTTTGATAAAGATAAAAATTTACCGAGTTCCTCTTCTCTGTACGAGCTTGTAAGCATATCTAGGTTCATATCAATGATTTTACCAACGGCTTTAATCTCTTTTATATGGTTCTCTTTATCTTCATACTTCTCTTCTATACTTTTAAATACAAAGGTTCTTACAAATGAAAATGCTGAATTAACATAGTGTGTAGGTAGACCAATCTTTACATGTACTTCGCCTATCTTATATAGGTACAAAAAGTAGGGGAGGTCATATTTGCCATTAAAGAGGTTAATGTACCACTCTCTAATCTTTGTGCGATGATATTCGATGATTTTTTTGTTTTTTAAGAAAGTAGCAGTTTTACCAAAACCCCAAATGTAGTCGTAAAACTCATCTATAAAGTCATCTGCTAAATCTTTCATAAAGGGTTGTAGCTCTTTTAAAGTCTCTGCATCTTCTTGTGTAAACTTATAGTCTTCTTTTAAACTTTGATAATGCTGCATACATTAGATCCTATGTTAATATTTTCAACACAATTATACTATAATATTTTTATGAATATTAATAAAATGAGACTCCTTAGTCTCTATAATGAAATAAATCCTTTGTCTGTTGTACAAGAGTACACTGAGTCCTTATTTTTAAAGATAGATAATTTTACACAAGCTAAAGAGGCACTAGTATCTTCTCAAAGTAAAGATTACGACTTAGTTATAGTAGAACATAATACACCCAAATGTGATGCCTTAGCATTTATAAGAGCATTTAGACATATGCATAGAGAGACACCTATACTTATAGTCGTAAATAGTGATGATATAGCTACTCAAGAAAAGGCTTTGATAATAGGTGCTTTTGATATAGTAGTCAAACCTATTAGTCCTATACTCTTTCAAGCAAAGCTTCAAAATACACTCGCTCTTAAAAAAGTACAAGATGTTTTAAAAGATAAGAAAGTTTTACTTCAAGAGGAAATCTCTAATGCAACTAACATATATAAAGAGAGTGAGCACGAATTATTAGATATTTTAGCTAAGAGTACTCTCTATAAAGAACATAAAGATTCTAAACATAGTGAAAAAATAGCACACTATGCTAAAGCACTTACAAGACTATTTGGACTCAATGAAACGATTCAAGATGTGGCATTTCATGCTTCGGGTCTGTATGACATAGGTAAAGTTGGCATACCTGATGAGGTATTATTTAAAGAAGGTAAACTGAATGAAGATGAGAGAGAAATCATAAAAACTCATGCTCGACTTGGTTTTGATCTCTTAAAGTATACACAAAATCCCTACTTAAAAGCGGGTGCTGTTATATCTTACTCTCATCATGAAAAGTTTGATGGTAGCGGTTACCCAATAGGACTAAAAGGTGAGACTATCCCTATACTTGGTCGTATTGTTGCTATTGTTGAGGTATTTGAAGCATTGACCTCGCAAAAGGTGTATAGAGAGGCTTGGAGTATAGAAGACGCTTGTCAATTTGTTATAGAAGAGAAGGGCAAACATTTTGATCCTAAACTTGTAGATTTATTTATAGAAAATTTAGATGAGATGAAGTCTATTAAAAATCAATGTAATTGAGGAGTTTAAAGCTAGACAAGGGTTAAGTTAGTTAAACTTTAGCAATTAGAATTAAAAACATTTAAAGGATTATGCATGAGCAAGTTAGAATTAAAAACACATATGAAGCTTTTAAAAGAGGCTAGGGGCTATATGAAGAATGTAAAACCATTAAGTGGTGCAGCATTAGATACAAGAGCGGGCAATGTTGTTTTAACTGAAGAACATCTTGCTGAATGGCTTGGAGTGTTTTATGATGATCGCATTATGCTAGATGGTTGTAATAAAAGTAAAATAAAGTACTAAAAGACGTACTTTATTTTTCTCTGTTGGACTTTGGAACAGGTATATAAATCTGATACATTTCCCACCAGTTCGCGAGGTCATGAGCCTCAGGTGCACTTTTGGAGTGCACTATCTTCTCAAATGTCTCGCTATCTAAGTCTTTAAGAGTAGTGTAAAGCTCTTTTGTACAGTCTATAGGGTAGTCATACGAATCTGCACACTCTTGGAGAGCATACTCAACTTCTTTACCTAAAGATGTTAAAACATATGCATAAAGTTGACATGTTTTACGTAGTTGTATCTCTCTGTTAGATGCACTCATAGTATATTTTCCTTACTTTTTTAGTCGTCGTTGTGTAGTGGTCCAGTAAACTCAAAGCCAAACTTCATTTTGTTAGCTATCTCTTCTTGCACCTCTTCTATAGCATCATCAGTTCGACCTTCTATCTGCTCTAAAAAGATATCTCTTGCTCTAGCTTGTTTAAAAGTTTGTATCTTGTATGGTTTATCATCGCCATGCTCTTTTTTAAATGCTTCAATGCTCTCTTCCCAAATGAAAGTGAGTTCACGTTCTATTGCCTCAGACTTATCCTTACCAGGTAAGGTATAGTTAAAGACTACATTATCTTCATAAGTTATAACCTCAAAGCTTGGTTTTTCTGTTTGAGAGTTTGTTTCGTTATTTGTCATAGTTACCTCTATTGGTGAAATATAAATTATGATAAAGTTATAACTAAACTAGCTGTAAATTAAATAAATTTTTATACTACTGTGATGAAGACAAACTAAACTTTAGAAAAACTCTTTTTCTAGTTTTGCTATGCGCTCAACTTCTCTAGGCTCAGTGAGAGTACTTTTTAAATAATCCCATAATACATTTGCAGCTGCAACAATTTCTAACCACTCTTCATCCTTAAGTATTTCTTGTGGATTTTGGCTTGGCACATCATAAAAGTTTGCAAGGTCATGAAAAGGACTCGCTTTGGTGGCCTCAATTTCAGATACATTACCTGCTTGTATAGCTTGTGCATAGCCTTTATAGAGTCCTAAGTTGTCAAAATATGCTGCATTACATTCATCAAATGATGATGGCCATTTTTTTGAATGATTAACCCATGAAAGTTCTTGAAATTTTAAAGAAGAAAAATCAAATATACAGTTAATCCAGTAAAGTCTCCATCTCTGCTTTAGTTCTACATCACTAATATCTGCTTGTGCTAACATTTTTATACCTTTTGATTATATTTATTATTTGTATTTTAGCATAAAAGCTTATTCTGAGCTAAGAAAGTGTATAATCTCAAAATTATTAAGAAAAGGTTTAGTTACGTGTACAAGAAAGAATATATATTGATTAAAATAAAATTGACAGAGGAGTTGGCTCTTACAAATGCTTACATAGATGAAGTTGAGTCCTACTCTGCAATTACTGCACCTGAAAGCTTTTTGGGAATAATTTTAAGTGAGCAAAAACCATCAGACTTAGAACTAAAGCATTTTTATGTTAAAAAAAGAAAACTGATGTACTTTTTAGGAAAACTTCCAAGTGTTGATTCTTTTTTATGTACTAACTGTAAAAAAATAATAGAACTCGATCGCCTTCTTGTTATGCCAAAAGCGAGTTTTTGTGAAAATTGTGTTAGTATATAAGACTTCTACATGAACTTTAACCGTGTACATATAGAAATCACTAACATTTGTGGTTTAGCATGTAGCTTCTGTCCTCCAAAACTTCAACCAACAAAAACAATGTCTTTAGAGTTTTTTGAAAAAGTACTTCTAGAGCTACAGCCTTACACTAAATCTCTTGCATTTCATGTAATGGGAGACCCTTTAACACTCTCAAATCTTTTTGAGTACCTAGAGCTCTCACAAAAGCATGGTTTTGTAGTTGAGCTTACTACGAGTGGTTATTATCTAAAAAGTACCGCTATGGAAGTTCTGTTTCATCCTGCTGTAAGACAGCTAAACATCTCACTTAACAGCTACAATAAAAACCCTTTAAGTCTTAGTTTTGAGGAGTATATGAATGGTGTACTTCTTGCATGTAAAAGTAAGGTAGAGAACTTTCCTTTACCATTTATAAACCTAAGAGTGTGGAATCTTGATGATATTTTGAGTGAAGCTGTGTTTAACACGATGCTCTTTACAACACTAGAGAATTTTTTTAATACGAAAATAGACTTAAACGCCATCTATAAAGATAAGATTAAGTCACTCAGATTAGATTCTAAAGTACTACTAAATTTTGACAACTATTTTGAGTGGCCTTCACTAAAAAGCAGACATGATAGCGATGCAACTTGTTATGCTCTAAAGTCTCACATAGGAATATTAGCAGATGGAACTGTTGTTCCCTGTTGTCTTGATGGTGAGGGAGTTATAAACCTAGGTAATATACATGATAGTGCTCTCACTGATATATTAAACGCGAGTAGAGCACAAAAAATGATATCTGGTTTTAAACAAGCCAAAGCCGTTGAAGAGCTTTGTCGCAAGTGTAGTTATAAAGACCGTTTTAAGTAAGAGACTATAAAGTAGTGCTTCTCTTTAGTTTTTTCTATGGTACTCATCTGTATGTTTAAAACTTATACCCTCAAAATCTATGCGAGACAACTTCTCTTGAAGCTCTTCATTGATAATCATAAGGCCTGGGATGTTATGAAAGCGAAAGAGATTTAATCCTCTTGTCTTTTTCTCATCTATACAGAACTTCGATATAAAAGCTTTACCAAGAGCATCTTCTTTCAACACACTTTTATCAAGGTCTATACAAGATATGATGTCAGTGACAATAGCTAAGTAGTACTCAGCCAAAATATCCTTTGAATCTTCATCAATGATATGAACAGGGTAGTACTCAATATTACTTACACCCAACTCATCAAGTGCTGACTTCATTTTATGAGAAAAGAGAGGTACACCAGGGTTTATAATATCTGTAAAGACAACATCTTCATCCATTTCAGCTTCTATCTTTATAGGTAAAGCGTCGAACTTAGGTTTTTTGCCCATAATAGACTCTATAAGGTCTATCTCATCGGGCAAATCTAAGTAAGGAGCATAACGGTTAGGAGATACTTCATCAAAAATATAATACTGCATAAAAATCCTTCTAAGTGAGCTCAAGATTACGTATAAAGTTACCTGCGATAGTCTTGCTTTTAGCTAAAAACTGATCTGCTATTTGTGGATGAAAAATTGTATTTAAGGTCTCTGAAAATAGTTTTAACCATCTCTCAAATGCACTAACACTGAGTCTTTTTCTAAACTCTATGTGTGGTGCAAAAGGACTACTATTATAGTTCTTTTCGCCAAGTGCTAAAGATGCCCAAAAGTTTGTTAAAAGTTCGATGTGCTCTTTCCAATTTTCCTCTTCTAAATTTTTACCTAAAATATCTATAAAGATAGGCCCTATTAAATCATCCTTGAGCACTTTTGTGTAAAATTTTACTACTAAAGTGTTTAAACTCTCTTTTGTTACTTCTCTTGCAAGCATATTATCTGTTTTCCTTTAAATTTTTAATGAGACCCAGGGCTGCTTGTTTTCCTTGAGCCATGACAGCTGTTAAGAGATAACCACCCGTAGGTGCTTCCCAGTCTAGCATCTCACCAACACAAAATACTCCCGGAAACTCTTTAAGCATTAGATGCTCATCTAAGTTAGAAAAACTTAAACCTCCCGCCGTACTTATAGCCTCTTTAAGAGGTCTAGGAGAGTTTAGTTTTAAGGGAAAGTTTTTGAGTGTTTTTACAACTAAAAGAGGCTCTATTAACTCCTCTTTTGTTAAAACTTCTCTGAGTAAAGAAGCTGTGACACCAGATAAACCTTGGCGTTTCCAAAAAGCACTCAAACTCTGTTTCCCTCTACTTTTACTCAAGTCTTGAACTAGTTTATCTTCACTGCGATGAGGAAAAAGGTCTAAGTAAACAGTAAATGGAGCGTTATCTTCTAGTTGCTCTCTAAAAAACTTAGAGTAGGTATAGATTAAACTGCCCTCAACGCCACTCTCATTGACTAAGAGTTCTCCAAGTTTAGAGTGCTTTTTGTCATGAATGTCTGTAAAGCTCAGTTCTACATTTTTAAGTGGTGTTCCTGAGAATTTCTCTTTAAACACTTTAGACCAAGTAACATTAAAACCCATGTTTGCCGCTTTAAGAGGGTTTATCTTTAAACCTCTCTCTTTGAGTATCTTCACCCAAGAACCTGTTGAACCAAGAGAGGGCCATGAAGCACCTCCTAGAGCTAAGATAACACCATCAAAGGAGTACTCTTTAAGACCATCTGGTGTTTGGAACTGCCATACATTTTTTTCCCATGAGAGTAAAGAGTGTTTCATTTTAAAAGTAGTACCATTTTCTTTGAGTGTATGTACCCAAGTGCGAAGTAGGGGTGCTGCTTTTTTATCAAGAGGATAGACCTTACCTGAAGAGCCTACAAAAGTCTCAAATCCTAACTCTTTTGCCCATGAATGCATAGTAGTTGGACTAAAGAGTTTAAGTGCAGGTGCTAAAAAAGGTTCTGCTTCAAAGTAACGAGAAGAAAAAAGGCTAAACTCTTCTGCATGAGTGAGGTTTAAACCACCTTTTCCAGCTCGTAAAAATTTGCGTGCAGCAGAAGGCATGGCATCAAAAACTATAGGTGATAATCCAGCTTCAGATAAGATCTGTGCAGCCATAAGACCAGCAGGACCAGCCCCTATGATGGCGATACTATTTGATTTTTTCAATAAACACAACTTTGAGGTAATTACCCTCTTTAAAACTATCTAAAACCTTAAAGTCTTTAGGTAAAGTAAAGCGCTCTTTTATCTTATATTTTCCTTTTAACTCCCTAAAAGCTTTAGAGATAAAGTCGCTAAAAGTCATCATGCTAAAGTTTGCTGAGTTTGTAGAAGCGATGATGATTCCACCTTTTTTTGTTATCTGTATAGCCTCTTTTAAAAGGTTCACATAATCTTTTGAAGCAGAAAAAGTTCGCTTTTTAGATCTAGCAAAACTAGGAGGATCTAAGACAACCATATCAAACAGGAGCTTCTTTTTGACAGCATACTTAAAGTAGTTAAAAACATCTTCGACTATTATCTCTTGAGTATCTGCGTTTATCTTGTTGACTCTAAACTGCTCTGAAGTTTTAGGAAGGCTGCGTTTAGCTAAGTCAACACTTGTAGTCTTTGTAGCCCCTCCAAGTGCAGCGGCTACTGAGAAAGCACCTGTATAAGAAAAAGTATTTAAGACAGTTTTCCCTTTTGCATACTTGTCTCGAATGGTATGTCTAACATCTTTTTGGTCTAAAAAGACACCAACCATAGCTCCATCATCTAAGTAAACTGCAAAATTAATTCCATTTTCTTTGACTATTATGGGAGCTTCAGCTTTTTCTCCGCTAATAAAATCATCTTTTTCATTAAGGTACTTTCCCTTAGAGTCAAAGCGCTTTTTCTGATAGATACCTTTGTACTCTACTGAGTTTTTTAAAGCCTCTAGTATCTCTTCTTTGAACTCATAGATGCCTAGACTGTACCATGTAAGGAGATAAAAACCATCAAAATAGTCTATGGTTAAACCACCAACACCATCGCCCTCACCATTAAAGACTCTAAATGCAGTAGTACTCTCATCTGCATAAAAATCTTTTCTATATTCTACTGCTGATTTAAATTTTTTACTAAAATATCTTGCATCTATTTTCTCATCTTTATCAGTTGAGAGTGCCCAACCATAGCCCTTGTTTTGCCTACCGTGATAGGCTTTGAGGATAAACTTTCCCTTCTCATCAAGAAGGTTTAAGAGAGTACCTTCTTCTTTAACCTTGTCCCAGTTCTTTATAGACTCTTTTGATATTAAAGGATATCCATCTTTATATTTACTTACAAAGTCTGGTTTTACACTTACATCTATCGTTTGCATCATAAGCACTTATCCTTTAAGGTTTTGTATGAGTGTTTTTTCTTCTTCGACTGAGAGAAAAGACCATTTACCACTCTCAAGGCTGAGTTTATAGCTTCCGATACTGACTCGTTTTAAGTCTAAAACTTTCAGGGGAGTATCAAACTTTTTATCTCTCATCGCTCCAAAAAGTCGGCGAATATGTCTGTTTTTCCCCTCGTTAATCTGAATGCGGAGTTTTGTTTTAGCACCACCCATACCAATCTTCTCAACAACAAGAGCTTTCAGTAAATCATCTTTACTTTTGACACCTTTTAGAGCCTGAGTGATATGCTCATCACTCACATGCCCTCTAACCCAAATCTCGTATATCTTGACACAGTTTCCAGGTTTAGTAAGTTTGTTACCAGTTTTACCATCTTGAGTGAAGAGTAAAAGTCCCTTAGACTCTAAGTCAAGGCGTCCTATTGGCATCCACTGATCATCAAAAACCCACTGAGGTAAAAGATCATAGACAGTTTTTCGTCCAAGGTCATCTGAGCGCGTGACTAAGTAACCCTTGGGTTTATTGAGTGCTAGGAGTAGTTTTGAGTCTTCTTGTGTAGTATCCATTTGCAATTATAACATTTCCTCAACTGTATATGAGTGCTCTTCTTTCTTTTGAAAAAGCCACTGTTTTGTACTGAGGTTCTCTAAAAAGAGCTTATCGTGAGTGATGAAGAGTAGGGCACCACCATACTCTTGTAGTGCAGACTCTAAGAGTTGTATAGATTCTAAGTCCATATGGTTGGTAGGCTCATCGAGAATAATCAAAGAGGGAGACTTTAGTAAACCTTGAGCGATTAGTAGTTTTCTCATCTCACCGGGACTCGGAACAGTGCTATTAAGAAGTGCCTTAGCATCAGAGCCTAGTCTTTGTATAAGAGTAAAAAGTTCACCCTTAGTGTCTGTATCTAAGTCGTTAATGTTTTCAAATAACTTTTCTGCTTGAGTATCAGTAATCTCTTGAGCAATATATAAAAAATCATGTGCAAAATCAACTGTTTTTATGAAGTAGTTTATAAAAGTACTTTTGCCAACACCATTCTCTCCACTTATACCTATCTTTTCACCAACATCTACTGATAGTCTAGGAAATGAGAGTTGTGTAGAGTCAAAAAGGTTTATGGAGGACTTTTCTATGGCTATGGGGAAGTTATGTCTCGCGATAGTTCCCTCAAATGTGATACCTGTCGCATACTCTTTTGAGAGTTTGTTCATGTTTTGACTAAGCTGTCTATGTTTTGTAACTGTGCGTTGGAGTACCTGTCCATCATTTTTATCTTTACCGGTTAAAATCGCACCATTTATTTTCTCTTTTAAAGAGCTATCAAACTTACCAACACCTTTTTTTGAAAAACGTTTTTTCACAAGAGATACTTTTTCTCTCTGGACTTGAACAGCACGGCTGAGTTTTTTGAGTTCATGTTCTTGCTCACCGATGACTTTTTTCTTATGAGATAGCGTTTGATCATATGCTTCTTGTGCTAAAGAAAACTTTGACCTGTACTTTAAAACTTCACCTGACTTTATCATCACTGTATGCTGAGAGAGGGCATCAAGTAAGGCTCTATCATGACTCACTAAAATACCAACACCCTTATAACTAAGAAGTGCTTCTAAAACAATAGCCTGTGAACGATAATCAAGATGATTAGTCGGCTCATCCACCATAAGTACATCAGAGTCAGCAGAGAGAGCCACTGCTAACTGTAGGCGTTTACGTTCACCATGGCTAAGGACATCCCATGTTCCTAACCACTCATCTTTAACATGTAAAAGGTCTCGGAGTCTGTATGCTTCTTTAGTGTAGGTCATCATGAATTCTTCAAGCTCTGCGGGAGGAAACTCTGTATTTTGTGCACAGTAGACTACAAGATCATTACCTGTAATCATACCTTTTTCACACTTGAGTTCTTTTAGTATAAGTTTTAAAAGTGTGCTCTTACCAGAACCATTGATGCCACTCACACAACTCCAACCCTCTTCAAAGTCAAGATTAATACCATGAAAGATGGGTTCTACTGCACTGGGGTACTTGTAGGAGAGATTTCGTATTTTGACGCTATTCATAAGGTCCTATTTTTTAGGTAGGCAGTTATAGGTTGTTTTAACCCATGAGTCAAACTTATCACCCTT
>NZ_JAEMVB010000002.1 GCF_029215995.1 Sulfurimonas sp. SAG-AH-194-L11 | reverse complement strand
TTTGTCATATAATCTTGTGAAGCAAGAAGTTTCATCTCTCGGTGAGATACTTCAAGCTCTTTTATAAGTGCTTGTGTATTGAGGTGGGTTTTAATTCGAGCAAGTAACTCAAGTGTTTTAAAAGGTTTGGTTATGTAGTCAATTCCACCTGCTTCAAAAGCAATATCTATAGACTCTTCATCACTATTTGAAGTAATGAACATAATAGGAATATGTTTAGTTTCCTCCATAGACTTAAGAACTTTACAAGCTTCATAACCACTCATATTTGGCATATGTATATCTAAAAGAATGATATCAACATGTTCTTTTTTAAGAATTTCTATCGCTTTTATTGCACTAAGAGATACAAGGACATGATACATATCACCCAAGAGTTCTAATAAAATGTCTATATTTATTTTAGTATCATCAACAACTAGAATCGTTTTTTTAGTTTCACTGCTCATATAATTTTTCCTGCTTGTTCATACTCATATTTTAGTGCAAGTGCTTTTACTGTATCAAAAGTATCTTGACACTCTTTGAGGTCATAGTTACTAAGTTCATTGAGTAAGGGCTGAATCTCTTTTGGTCGACTTGATTTAAGTTTCTCTTTTAACAAGAGAAGTAATGCATCGCGTTTATCTGTTTGTATACTTTGAAGCTTTACTATATCTCTCTTGTGTTTATTGAAATATATTTCTAACTCTTTGATTGTATTTTGGAGTTCTTTGATTAAATCCAAAAGTATAGTTTCATCATCTGAGTCTTCATACTTTCTAATAAGTATATTAAGTTGAGTAGCCCCTAGACTCGCACTCAAACCTTTTAGGGTATGTATGTGAAGTTTTTTCTCTTTTTTAGAAAAAGAGTTGATATCAAAATTTTTATATTGTAAGAAAAAATCTTTTAAAATTTCAAGATAAAGCTCTCTGTTCTCAGCAAGGTTATGTAGACCAATTTTAACATCTATATGTTTGAAGTCAGGTATATCATCAGGGATACTTTCTTCTTCTTTAACAACATTTGGAATAAGAGTTGTTTTCTTTGAAACATATTTAAGAAGGACAGCATAAAGTTCATTCACATTAATAGGTTTACTTAAATGAGCATTCATACCAATGGATAGTGTATGTTCAATATCATCTTTCATGGCATTAGCTGTTAATGCTACAATAGGGGTATCCTTATCATTTTCTCGAATTATTTTTGTTGTTTCATAGCCATCAAGAATAGGCATTTGAAGGTCCATTAAAATGAGTTCAAATGTTTTAGTTTGGATTAAATCAAGTGCCTCTTGACCATCATTGACTATCTCTAAATTAATCCCACTACCTTGAAGTAAACCAAGAACTATCTCTTGGTTTATACTATTGTCCTCAACTAGAAGGATATCACTACCCGCGAGTTGTTGTATGCTTTTTGGATCAATCATTTTGTTTCTTAGTGTGATTGCACCTTTTTCAAGTTCGATAAGTGGAAGCTCAAAAGTAAAAGTAGTACCAACGCCAACTTCACTATCAATCCAGATTTCACCTTCCATGAGCATGAGTAGTTTTTTAGAGATACTCAGACCAAGACCAGTACCTCCAAATTCTCTTGCAGTAGAAACTTTTGCTTGACTAAAATCATTGAAAAGTCTTTTTTGTTGCTCTTGAGATATACCGATACCACTATCTGTAATACTAAATCTAAATAAATTATCTCTAGTTTTTGTCAAATTAACTATTATTTGTCCATCTTTACTAAATTTTACAGCATTACTAAGAAGGTTATTGAGTATTTGTAAAAGTCTATGAGCATCTCCATAAAAATTATTTGCAACATCCTCTTTATAGTTTAAAATGATCTCTATGCCTTTTTCTTTTGCAGCTATCTTACTTAAAGACATAGCATTCTCAAACAGTTCGTGCATATCAAAAGGGATACTCTCAAGTGTAAGTTTGCCAGCTTCCATCTTAGTAAGGTCAAGTATATCGTTGATAACTCCAAGTAATGATTTTGCACTGAAGTCAATTTTATCAAGAAAATTTTGTTGCTTAGGGCTAAGTGTAGTCTGTAACATTAAATGGCACATCCCAATTATTCCATTCATTGGTGTACGAATCTCATGTGACATATTTGCTAAAAATTCAGATTTAATTTTTGTCTCTTCTTCAGCTCTATCTTTTGCTATTTGAAGCTGTTTCTCATTTTCCTTTATACCTGAAATATCAATATATGATGTTTTTATAAATTGTGTTCGTCCATGGCTTATTATCTCCCCTTTAAAAAGGGCAGGAAAATAGCTTCCATTTTTATGTTTTGCTTGGATTTCGAGAAGAGAATCACCTTCGAGTTGAAGTGCTTTTTGAATTTTACTAAGAGATTCATCTGTAAGAAAACTATTGAATGATTTTCCGATAGCATCCTCTTTTGTATGAAAACCAAAAAGATCAAGTGCTTCAACATTTATGTCCACACAAAATTCACTTTTAAAAAGAATTGTGGACTCTATTGTATGTAAAAGAAGCTCAGTTGTTTTAGTGTTTAGTGTCTCATCTTTTACTCTAGGCTCCATATTTTTTTGTCTATTGTCATTCTTGTGTAGAATATTATGTAGAGGATCTGTTAGATGCTTTTTAGCTTCGATAGCAAGTGCAAAAGCAAAAAGTATAACTTGTACTATAGCACTCAAAAGAATATTCTCTTGTGTTAAGGGATTAGAATTAATAAATTCAATACTCACAAGGAAATAGAGTGAATATATATAAAGAAATATAACTTGTGCAAACAAAAGGATGAGAGTTGTTATTTGAGGTTTATAGATATATGATGATACCAAAATTATAAATAGAGTACACAGAAAAATAAGAGAAAGTCCATTGAAGAACTCTGCGGAGACAAAAGGGAAGAGGCTATAAGCGATACTAAAAAGAGTATATAGAGCTAATGATATAAGTAAGGGCTTGTCAATATGGTGTAGGTGTGTATTTATTTGAAGTAATTTTCGACTATAAAGTATTAAAAAAATTACTAAAGGAGCGATGTAAGCAGAAGATGTTTGAAAACTATCTGCAAGAGAGGATAGATAAAAAGTAAGTGCTAAAATATAAAGGCAATAATAGAGAAAAGAAGCATTTTTAAGTAAAATATATAAAAATAAGTTGTAGATAAAAAGAATAAATATTACCCCATAAAAGAGGCTTGTAAAGTTTTGTAATGCTTGTACTTGTAGTGCAGTATCTGCACCAAAAGCAAAAGAAACAGATACTAGCAATAGACTTATAATATGTAACAATCTTTCCCCTATCCATTATATAAAAAAGTAATACAAGAGATGATATCTTTTTTTAGATAAGGATAGGCTTTAGAGAAAAATAATTGTATCTAAGTCTAAACCATTATTCCTCGAATCATAAAGAATAATATTGCTGCTAATGTAGCAGCTGCAGGAACTGTAATTAACCATGCTGCAATAATTTTCTTTACAGCATCGCGTTTTACATACTCTACTCTTTTTGTCTTTTTTATATGCTTTTTAGTGGACTTGATGATTTTTTCTTCATCTGCTATTAACTTATAAAGCTCAACGACTCTTTCATATTGTCTTGTCGTTTTTTCATTGATTTTATCTAGTTGTGCAAGTTCTGCTCTGTATGCTTGAAGGTTAGATTTTTCATCTTTAATGATATTTTTATCTTCTTCTATTGTGTTAGTATCGCTTAAGTGTAGGTATTCACGTAAAAATCCAACTCCAAAAACACCACCAATAGCTATATGCGTTGAGCTTACTGGAAGACCGAGTTGAGAGGCGATAATAACTGTAATCGAAGCTGCCATGGCAATAGAGAAAGCTCTGATTTGATCAAGGTCTGTTATCTCACTTCCTACTGTTTTAATAAGTTTTGGACCGTATAGTCCAAGTCCTAGTGCTATACCTAGGGCACCAACACCCATAACCCATAGAGGAATGCTTGCTTTAGAAGAGATTCCACCATTTACTACAGCATCGTTGATAGCGGCTAATGGCCCGATAGCATTTGCCACATCATTTGCACCATGTGCAAAACTCAGTAGCGCAGCTGCAAATACAAGAGGAATAGTAAAAAGTGTATTGACTGATGCTTTTGTATTTTTTATCACTTTAGTATTAGATGCTAATTTCATTCTTACTATAAAGTAGACTATGATTGCAACAACACCACCCATTACTAAGGCTGTAAGAAGAGAGGGTTTCTTACTCATCTCTATAGTTACGAGTGGTAAGTAGTTAAGTATTTCTACTATTTGCGGCCAAATCTTTTTAAGACCTTTGAGCGTGAGGTATGTTACAAAAGCCCATGACATAATAGATACAAAAACTGGAACCCATTTTTTTGCAGCAGCTACTTTATCATCTTGAAAGACGATTGATTTTTTAATGGAGTAGAGAAATGCAGCGGCGATGATACCACCAAGCACAGGTGATATAACCCATGAAGCTGCTATTTTAGCCATTGTCCCCCAGTCAACTATGTCAAATCCAGCAGCAGCAATACCTGCACCCATTACACCACCAACTATAGAGTGTGTGGTAGATACTGGAGCTCGCATCATAGTCGCGAAGTTAAGCCATAGAGCAGCGGCTAAAAGTGCTGCCATCATAGCCCAAATAAAAGGATCAGAATTTCCACCAAATGCAGAGATATCAATAATACCTTTTTTAATAGTTTTTACAACTTCTCCACCTGCTATAAGTGCACCTGCTGCTTCAAATATAGCCGCAATAACTATAGCCATAGTCATAGTCATAGCCTTAGAACCAACAGCAGGTCCTACATTGTTTGCAACATCATTCGCACCAATATTCATAGCCATATATGCACCTATTAGTGCAGCAACTGCTAAGAACATATTGTTAGGGATTCCACCATTACTTAAAAAACTAAAAGTAAGAACACCAATCATAAAAAATAGTGCAAAACCTAAGCGTGTAAAGTCTGTACCACTCTTTTTTAAAGCTTCTTCTTCAAGTTTTTGCATTGTTTGGATTTCCATTATTTTCCTTCACTCTTTATAAATGCTTTATCTATTTGTACTCTTCTTATAGGTTTGCTACCATTTACAGCGATATTGTTTAGTTTTGTTAAAGTCGTAAAAGATGCAGGTGTAATCTGACCAAATATAGTATGGTGACCATTTAACCAAGGTGTAGGAGCTGTTGTAATGAAAAATTGGCTACCATTTGTAGCAGGACCGCGATTTGCCATAGCTAAAATACCAGCTTTATCAAATGTTTTATTTTTAAACTCGTCTTTAAAATCTTTATGCCAGATGGACTCTCCACCCGCACCACTTTCAGTAGGGTCTCCACCTTGAATCATGAAGTCTTTGATTATTCGATGAAAAGCAATTCCGTCATAGTACCCATTTTTTATATGAGTCATAAAATTCTCAACCGCTAGGGGTGCAACATCAGAAAAAAGTTCTATCTCTAAGTCACCTTCACTTGTCTTGAGTATTACTATAGGGTGTGAGGTACTTGTTTTTTTTACTGTAGGTGTAGTTGAGTTATTAGATATTGTAGACTCTGCTGAACATGCAACGAAACTTAAGCTTAAAAGAGCTATAAAAAATAGTGAATGAAATTTGAGCATATTATTCTTCTTCCTCAAATGTTAAACAGACAGAGTTAATACAATATCTTTGTCCTGTAGGAGCTGGTCCATCTGGGAAAACATGTCCTAAATGAGCATCGCATGTACTACAGACAACTTCTACTCTCATCATACCAAATGTACCATCTTTAATCTCTCTAACAGCATCTTCTCTTGCTTCAAAGTAACTAGGCCAGCCTGTTCCCGAATCAAATTTAGTATCTGAGTCGAATAAAGGTGTACCACAACATACACATTTATAAATTCCATCTGCTTTATTATCATTAAATTCACCAGAAAAAGGTGCTTCTGTCCCGTGCTCTCTACATACAGAGTATGCTTGTGGACTTAACTGTGCTCTCCACTCTTCATCACTCTTCTTTATCTTGCTCATATTTGTTCCTTAGTTCAATAATCTCTTTACTCTCTTCTTCATAGACAACATCAACTGATGAGTGTGCTAAATTAAAGGCATATTCTATCTCATTTTCGCTTGTAAAACATAAATCCAAAAGAATAATATGATTTGTATTTAGCTCATTGATATCTGAATAATTACAAAAGAGTAAGTTGTTGAATTTTTGATTCATAAGAGCCTCTGAACTATTTATAGTATCAGGCTCTTCTTCTATAAATGAAGTAAGGTCTTCTTGGAGTTTTTCTCTACTACTTGTATTACTAATAATAAGAATATCTTTAGCTTTTTCTCTAAGTAATTTTGATATTAACTGTAGTGTTTTTGCATGTGGGTTTGTTTTATGAAAATTAACTTCTCTGTTTAAAGTTTTAAAATTTTTGTTCAATTGAGTATCTAAAAGAGTATTTACAAGTACTAATTTGGATTTTTTTTGTATGAAGTTTAAATACTGAATAAACTCTTTGGGGAGTAAGTCTGCATCATCACACATAATTGTATCAGCTATATTATAATACTTTTTCATAAGCTTAGGATGAACTTCTATATGGGAAATAGTCTCTTTTGCTAATTTAAGAAGATGTTTATTTAGAAGCTCTACTGGTGTTATAATCTCTATACTACTTAGGTCAATTTCAACTATAGCATGCTCAATAAGGTTTAAAAGTTTCTGTTTAAAAATATCACATGCTAATATGGTGGGTTTTAAGATAAAAATCTTTTTACTATTTTGATCGAGCATTTCAACAATGGATTTTAAAAGTAAAAGATTGCTTTTCCCACTTCCATGGCAACCATTTAAGTATGTTACATTTTTTAAAGGGGTGTCTATAAACTCTCTTTGCTCATTTGTACATAAATGAACCTCTTTTTGTCTATCTAAAATAGCATACTGAATAAATAGTGTTCCCATAATCTCATCTACACTTTGTAAATCAGCTCTCTCTTGGCATGAGTTTTGTAGTTTTTTTAAGATATCTGCTTGATTTGAATCGCTAAAAATAATCTTCTCTTTCGGGAGTAAAGATTTAAATGAATCATTTAAATGTTGATACTCATCAACATTTAAATTTTCCATCATCAGATAGTTAAAAATTGGGACACCATCATTGTGTGTGAGTTCATTAAACTTCTGTTTAATAATATTTTGTGTGTTTTCATACGCTAAAGTTTCAGTAGAATTTTCTTGATTTTGAGCTTTTTGAATATCTGCTTTTTTTAACTCATCATATGTCCACTCTTTTGATTCAAAGAGATAAAGACCCCGTGAACTATCGAGTACAATAAGACCAATGTTATAGACTGATGAATGATGATAAATTTTAACATCTTTAAAAACAAGTAAGTTAGTTTGTAGAGAGAGACTTTTAAGCCTTTTTATAAGAATTGTATCAAGGGATGTCAGTTTCAGAGGTTTCTTTTTAAAAAAAGATGTGAGAGAGGATATATTCATTATATGAGATAAAACAAGACCTTGCTAGAGAAGGTATTGTTTTGAGGTACTATTTGCCTGAAGCTACACGGTCTTTAAGACCTTTACCAGCTTTAAACTTAGGAACCATTTTATCTTGAGTAGTATAAGTTTTATCAGTACCAGGAACTTTACCACTTTTTCCTTTTTGAAGTGCAGCAGTAAAACTACCAAAACCAACTAAAGAAACATCTTCTTTTTGAACGAGTGCAGTTGTAACTGCGTCTGTAAATGCTTTAATAGCAGCTTCTGCTTCTACTTTAGTTTTGTACTCGCCACTTGCTTGTACTAATTCAACGAATTGAGCTTTATTCATAAATTTACCCTTGGATTAAAATATTTCCGAACTTTCGTAGAGAACGAAATAATTCAGCTAGAGACACTTTATACTTTATTTGCTTAAATTTTTCTTCTTTTTAGTCATATTAAGTAAAACTTGGGATATTTTACTTCCTTTTAGTCCATATTTAGCCACTTTGATGAGCTTTAGCATATTAAACTGAGGCTTATGAGATATAAGTAAAGTTGAAATTTCTTTTATTCTTTTATACTTATCTGTGTGTGAATGTATAGATAAGAATACTTCATCTAAACCATCTCTTTCATTTGTTGTAAGTGTACTCATTTACTTAACCCCTCAAGTTTATTTATCTTTCTTACCGTTCTAATAATCTCATCATCATCTAAGGTTCCTAACATTTTCATAACTGTTGCTGCTGCCTGTGGTTTGGCACGGCCTAGTTTCCAGTCTTGATATGTACGCATAGAGATACCAAACTTTAAAGCCATATTTTTTAAGGATATTTTTTTTCCGTTGTTCTGGGACTCTATCGAGTTATGAAGGATATTAAATAAGTCATTGATTTGCATTAAAAGTATTATACGGATTAAATACTTAAATATACATTTAATAATATATTTTAATATATAAAATGTATATTGAATATTATATATGATATAAAATGTAAATTATATATATCATAAAGATAAATATAGCTTATACTATATACGGTTTACCGTGTGTAATTAAAATAAATAGAAAAAGAGGATACGATAATAGATTGAGGGATTTGATTAATAAAGATTTTAATAAGAGAAAAAAAGAGGCTAGGAAAGGTGGTTAAAAAAAGGTGATTTACTAGTACTCTAGTAAATCACTATAATCATATTTTGAAAAATCTAAATAAATCTTTCCATTTTGTTTGATAACACGAACATCTTTACTGTAGACAGCTAAAAATCTTTTTTTAATAACTTTTCTTTGATAACTCTCTAAGTCAAGTGTTTTAAGATAGTGTTTGAGTTCTATTATCGGCTCATCTTTTGTTGTAGTAGTATTTTCATCTGTATCTATAGGTTCTATTTCATGGATGGTTTGTGTTGACTCAGCTACAAGTTTAGCATTGATAAGTTCTAAAATATTTTTAAGCTGTTCATCTTTTGAACTATATACATGTTCAATTTTTGCCATTTCATCACGTAGCATCTGCTCTTTATCATCTATGAGTTTATCTATTTTAGTCTCAAGTTGTAAAATTTTGTCTTTGAGTTGTTGATTCTCTTTTTGATAGAGCCCTAGTACCATTGCAACAGTTGTTTTTTGTTTTCTTGGGACGATTGTATTTGTTACTGCTTTTTCTTTTATACGGGAATCTTTCTGGTCATTATGGATTTCATTCCTTAACTCAGAATCTAATGAACTACGGGTAACAATAATATATGTAATACCATTCTCTATAATATAGTTGAGTTTTTTGCTACGAAGTTTTGAGTGTATCATCTCTTTTGACATTTTAAAATGTTTAGAGTATTCATCTAAAGTTAATCTCATGGTATTCCTTTTATATAATTGAATTATAGTTAATATTTGGAGGATTAATAATCCCAGATTTTCTTAACCAGATTAAACATCCCTCTTTTTTATTTCCATGTTTATCTTTAAAGTGTTGCACAGTTGACTTTTTAAGCTCTCTTTTTGTGAGGAGTGTATTAAAATCTTTATGAAGTGTAAGAAAATTTCTTAAACTTTCATAGGCTGCATCAGAGACCATAACTGTTGAAATAGCAAAGTTTTTTATCTCTAAGTATCGTGCACAGTCATTGAGTCCATCACCTATAAAGTTTTTACTCCCAAGTATATCTTCAAACTCATTCACTTCACCTGTATGAGCAGCTATTCTAATCCCTTCAAAGTAATCATATTTTTTTGAGATGTGTTCTGAAAAATGGTTGAAACTTAAACCTAAAATAGGACCAAATCCTTTAAGCCTAGGATTTAGTATACAGTAAAAACCATCTCCAGTTGAGACATAGCCAATTATAAATTTTGATAAAGGTGTGTTAGAATTATATAACATCTTCTCTATCATTTTTTTAAAACTTTTTGTTAAAAAGACTACTATCTCTAGCTGTTGTGCTGATGTAAGTTGTGAAAAGTTAATAATATCTATTAGAACAATATCTGTAATAAGTGCTTTTGTCATTGTGTGACCAGTTTAGTTTTTGTGAGTATTTTAGCATAAAGTTCTTTTAAATGAACTTTTAAATATAATAAGAAAATTAAATTTTTGAGGTGAGTTTTTATGAGTAATGGTATTTTAGATATTGTAAAACCTGGAGTTCTTTTTGGTGATGATGTTCAAAAAGTGTATGAGCATGCAAAAAAAGTAGGATTTGCTATTCCTGCTGTAAATGTTGTCGGTACGGACTCTGTAAATGCCGTGTTAGAAGCTGCTGCAAAAGTAAATTCTCCTGTGATTATTCAGTTTAGTAATGGTGGTGCATCTTACTATGCTGGAAAAGGTCTTAGTAATGAAGCTGAAAAAGCAGCAATTGTTGGTGCTATTTCTGGGGCACTACATACACACATGATGGCTGAAGCTTATGGCGTTGCTGTTATTTTACATACTGACCATGCAGCAAAGAAACTGCTTCCTTGGATAGATGCACTCCTTGATGCAGGTGAAGCACACTTTGCTAAAGAGGGTAAAGCACTTTTTTCATCACATATGTTAGATCTCTCTGAAGAGTCACTAGAGTACAATATCTCTACTTGTAAAGCTTACTTAGAACGCATGAGTAAAATTGGTATGAGTATAGAGATAGAACTTGGCTGTACAGGTGGAGAAGAAGATGGTGTTGATAACACAGATATGGACAACTCACTTCTGTATACTCAACCAGAAGATGTATGTTTGGCTTATGAAGTTTTAAATGAAGTTTCTCCACACTTTACAATTGCTGCTTCATTTGGAAATGTGCATGGCGTTTATAAGCCAGGAAATGTTTCACTGACTCCAAAGATTTTAGATAACTCACAAAAATTTATCACTGCTAAGCATGGTGGTGAGGCTAAACCTGTAAACTTTGTTTTTCATGGTGGATCAGGTTCTGAGCCGAGTGAGATTAGTGAAGCTATTGGCTATGGCGTTATAAAAATGAATATAGATACGGATACTCAGTGGGCTACATGGTTAGGTACAAAAAACTATGTAGAAAAATATCATGATTACCTACAGTCACAGATAGGAAATCCAGAAGGTGAAGATAAACCAAATAAAAAGTACTATGATCCTCGTAAATGGTTACGTGCAGGACAGGAGACTTTAGTTGATAGAGTGGTTCAAGCCTTTAAAGATTTAAACGCTATAAATCGAAATTAATTCTAAATAGATGGTATGAATTATTAAATTTGTACTCTAATCTAAAGTTATGCTTAGTAATAATTTCGTTGACCAAAAAAAGACCAAGTCCCATACCGCTACTGCATTCATCTCCTCTTTTAAAAGGTTGAAGGGCTCTATGAATGTCTAAGGAACTATTGTCATGGATAGATAAATTTTTAATTTCCATATAGTTTTGCTTTATTGTGATTATTACCTTCGCATCTTTTGAGTACTTTACTGCATTATCTATTAGGTTCTTGAGGGCAACGATAAAAAGACTATAGTCAAACTGCTTTTCTACATCTTCTTGAGTGATTTGGATATTCGATGCTTCTAAAAGTAGAACATCACAAATATCTTCGACAAGCCGGTTGAGAGAGTAGTTATTGAGTTGTAAAGTAGAAAGTTTTGTATTTATACTTTCAAGTTCATGTATCTTGTCTAACTCCTCTTGCATAGAGTTAAAAAGGGCATTAAGTTTATTTTTGTCCTGCTCATTTTCCATAAAATATGTGATAAACTTTGCTTTAGTTAAAGGGGTGCTAATCTCATGCATAATACTACATATATACATATCTTTTTGAAGTTTTAGCTTTTTATTATACTCAATTGCAGTATAAAATGCATTTGCAACATTAGCAATCTCATCAGTTGCACTCTCATAACTTATTTGAATCTCTTCAAACTTTGAAAAATGCTCTATATTATCATTTAGTCTAAGTAAAGGCTTGAATGCACTTTTAATATAATAATAGATACCAAATAAGATTATGAAAAAAAGAGTTGCAAGTATAGTGATAGGGAATAGCCTAGAGGATAAAAAATTCTTAGATGATTGAAAATAATATGTTTTATTCTCATTTTTTAATAAGAAGAGAGTTGTGCTTTTAGTTGTAAAAAGTTTTATTGAAGAGGCCTCAAAGAATTTTCTGATGAGTTTATCTGTGATTAAAGGTTCTGCTTTTGTTAAGAGTTTCTTAAACTCTGCATCTGTTAATCGACTAATACTATGTTGGAGTAAATATTTATTTAACTTAGCATCAGGAGAGGCTAGAAGTGAAGATAGTTTTATAGCATCATGAAGAGTATTCTTTTTTATATACAAAATACTCATTCCATAAGCAATAAAAAGAATAAGAAGCATAAGTAGAGCTAAGATGAATCCAAGGAATTTTATTTTACTAATTAGCGAGGGGCTAAATGGATTCATAGGTATAACCTGCTAAACGTATGGTTCTGATACAATTATAATTATCATAAAGAGGTAAGAGTTTTTTTCTAATTCTTCCTATAAGTACACTAATACTATCAAGAGAACTATCAAAATCATGTGCTTGTGTCGCATTTGCTAATTGTTCTCTTGAAAGAATTTGTCCCTCATGTCTAAAGAGTTGTGAAAAAATTTCAAATTCTGCTGTAGAGAGTGTAACATGCATATCTTTATAAAAAACCTTGAGGCTTTTTTGTTCAATGTATGTCTTTGTAATAGTTGTAAGGTTTGTCTCTTTTTTGAGTTGTAGTTCTATCCTAGCTTTTAGTTCTCTTGGGTCATAAGGCTTAGACAAGTAGTCTTGTGCCCCATAATCAAAAGCTGTGAGTTTGTCTTTTATAAGGTTACGTGCACTAGAGATAATTATTTTTGCTTTTGATATTTTTTTTAATTTTTTACATAACTCAAGTCCATCCATTTGTGGAAGGCTTAAGTCAAGTAAGATGATATTAACATCATCAAGTGCTATCTGTTCAAGTGCTTCAGATGGGAGGAGTGTATGAATAATAGTATATTCATCACTTAGAAACCGTATCAAAAGATCTGCTAATCCTTGATCATCTTCTACCAAAAGTATTCTTGTTGTATATGTTCTCTTTTGCATAGAAGATTTTACCTTAATTATGGAACTATTTGTAAAATTGGTTGCACGTAAGGTGTAGCAGGCCAGAATTGTGTGTTAGCACTATCTGAAATTCTTTTTATATCAGTAAGGTTTTCATCTAAGTTCCTTGTAAATGCATCTATCAAAAAATTTGCTGTTGTCATATTTTTATCTTGTACAACATCTGTAAAAAGTGCTTGTCCACAGATAACAGTTTGTGCTAGTGCTGGTGTAGGCTCAAACTCTCTTGCACATGCCGAGGCAACACTTAATACATCAGTATCATTTATTGCCACATCATTTAAGTAAGTTATACCGATAAGTCGAGAACCATCACTTGCATTAATTGCTACATTTATTTTAATACCTGTAATACCTGGCATCCATCCACCAGCTTGATTAAAGGCATCAGAACTAAATGCAGATGTTAACTCATTTTCAATGAAGCTCTTAATATTTGCCCCTGTGATATTTGCAGTAGCTACAAAATTTGTAGAGGGTAAAAATCTATAGATATTTTCAATTGTGATATTTCCATCAAGGACTACATTGGCTTCACTTGTCCAGTTATATCCATTTACACTTGTTGTATCTGCCTGTGCAGGAATAATCGCGTCGTCGTATCTAAAGCCTGGAAGGATTCCTAAGGTAGCATTTTTATCATTTGTAAGAAGTTGTCCAAAAACAGAGTTAAAACCATTTTCTAAAACATTTTTACGTGTTAATGGAAGAGTAGTTGTTCCTATAAACTTATTAAGTGGTGCATTTAAAACAATTGGTGTACGAGTACGCTGGAAGAGAATATTTGCCATACCTGTTTCCTGAGCTGTTAGATTTGCATCAACTGTATTTGGTTTAATTCCATTTGTTGTAATGTTAACATCACTAGCAAGATATTTCGCTCTCATAGTATTAATCTTTACAAGGAGTGCAGCATCTGGAGTAATATCATTAGTAATTTCATGAAGTTTCCAAGTATAATTTGTAATGTTTCCATCTGTAACTGTTACTTTCATCTCACCTAAATATGTGTCATCACCAGATTCTACAACTTTAGCACCAGATGTAGTATTTATCATATCAAAAGTTGCTTCATGAGTATGAGCAGAGAAGAAAATATCAACAGAGTTTGCCGTGATTTTATTTCCAAGTTGTACATCCTTATGGATACCAAGCTCACTCATAACAACAATTATATTTGCACCTTGTGTTTTGAGCTCCGCGGAGTATTTTTCTATAAGTGCTATATAAGCAGTTTCACCTGCTGTAAATTCAATCATTGGTGCAAGTAAAGGACTCATTCTATTAATGATATCACTAGTAATACCTATAAAACCAACTTTAATACCATTACGTGTAATCATTTTAGTAGGATTTTGAAATTGATCCCCCACTGTATACTTAAAAGTTTTTGTAAAAACAGATGCAGCAATGATTTTTTGTTGTGCATTTAAATTTGGATTGTTTGTTACACCCTTAGGTATGATATAAGAAGTATTTGCAGATATGTATGGAGCATTTGGTCTTGAAACATTTGCATCTGTAACATTTCCAAATCTGGCAAGGGTAGCAGCCGAACCATAAGCAAAATCCCAGTTACCCATTACTGCTACATCTATAGGTAGTTCATCTACTAAAGAAACAATATCGTTACCATTTGAGAAGAGTGCTTCAGCTCCACCATGAAAGGTATCACCAATATTCATTATGATGGTACCACTATTTGTAAGTTCAGTCATTTTCGCTTTTATGCGTGCTAAACCACCCCTTTTAGATAATAAAATTTGAGGAACAGTATTATTTGTATCTCTTACCTGCTCAGTATGTGGCACTATATGAGCATGTAAATCATTTAACTCTATTAAACTAATTGTACCACTGACTTTTGCAGTTGTAGATGGATTACATGCCTGAAACAGTAATAGACTAAGGCTTATTGCTATTGTTTTATAGCAAGTAGATTTTGATAGTTTCATAAGAACTCCTAATATTTATATTAAAATATTAATAGAGTAACTTAAACTCAATCTAAACATGAAATATAAATATCATGTATATTTTGAATACTTGAGTCTTTTATATAAAATGAATTGAGAAGATGCTTGAGTCTATTAGGGTTAAAACGCCAAAAAAGTTTTGAATCAAAATCTTTATCTTCTTTAATCCTTAAAAAAAGTTCTTCTTCTGTAATCTCTCCTTGAGTCTCTTTTATTATTTTTAATATTAGCGATAAAAGTTTTGCTTGAGACTCTTGTGTTCTATCATCATCTTTTAACTCTTTATTGGGCAAAAAAACCCATATTTTCCATATACTTAAAGTTAAAAAAAGTATAAAAAAAAGTAGCATAAGTGTTTTTACATCTAGTTCCATCTCAAACCTTGTTTATGAATATAATAATTATAGGCTATTTAGGATAAAATTGCATTATGAATGATACAGTATTTACAAAACCGATAAAAAAGCAGTTTGAATTTGATGAAGAAGTTGCAGCAGTTTTTGACGATATGTTAGAACGCAGTGTTCCTTTTTATAAAGAGAGCCAAAAAATCACACAATTTTTTACACATAAAAATTTAAGTGATGGTGGTATAGTGTATGACTTAGGATGCTCAACTGCATCTTTACTGTTAAATATACATAGGGGATTAGAAGTATCTGCGAAGTTGGTAGGACTAGATAACTCCCAAGCTATGCTCAAACAGGCAAGACGCAAGTGCGAAGCCTATGGAGCCGATATAGAAGTTGTAAATGCAGATATTTTAGAGTATGAGTATAAGGTAGCAGATGTCTTTATTAGCAACTATACACTACAGTTTATTAGACCACTTGTTCGTGAAGAGTTAGTGAAAAAGATTGCATCAAATTTAAAAGAAGAGGGTGTTTTTATCTTTAGTGAAAAAGTGATTAGTCATGAGTCAAAACTCAACAAAGACCTTATAGAGTGTTACTATGATTTTAAGAAAACACAAGGGTACTCAGAGTATGAAATCATGCAAAAACGCGAAGCGTTAGAGAATGTACTTGTCCCTTATAGTGAAGAAGAAAACATTAAAATGGCGAAAAATGCAGGTTTCAAACACTGTGAAGTCTTGTTCCGTTGGGCAAATTTCGCAACTTTTATAGCGGTAAAGTAACTAGCTACTTTGGTCTTTTATCTTCAGGGTTGAAGATTTTAGCACCAATGCTATCTACACTAAACACGACAACGACTCCAATCCCAATAATAGTGGTTATCACAAAAAACACAATTAATCCCGTACTCATATTATTCTCCTTTAGTAGACATTTCCACTCGGCTCAAGCTCTTTTTTCTTTAAAGCTTCACCCATCTCTTTATAGGTAATTATATCATCTTCTCCACACTCTTTGTGGTAGTAGCCTTGTAAATCGTAATACTCTTTACAATCACTATAATACTTTGCAGAGATTCCATGCTTATTTATACAAGCAGTAAAAAGTAGACTCAGTATTATTAATAGACTTATTTTTATCATACTTAATAACAAGCATTTTTTATACCTAAACTTTAAAAGTCTCTTTCGTTTTACAAAATTCTGTTAAAAAACATTTCTCACACTCAGGATTTTTAGCCTTACATATATAACGGCCAAATAAAACCATCCCTTGATGTAAGGCATGTAGGTTGTTTTTAAACTTTTTTACAAGTGTAGCCTCTGTCGCTGTTGCTGTTTTGTCATCACTGAGTCCAAGTCTATGTGCAACTCTAAAGACATGAGTATCAACAGCCATCAGATTTGCCCCTGTGTACTCAATCATCACAACATTAGCAGTTTTTTGACCAACTCCTGCGAGTGTTTGTAGCTCTTTAACATCAAGTGGAACTTCTCCATCATAAGCCTCTTCAACTCTCTGTGCCATCGCGATTATATTTTTTGCTTTATTATTAAAAAATGAGCAAGAATTTATAAAAGATTTCACATCATCTAAGTCAGCCTTTGCTAACTCTTTTGTCCCAGGATATTTTTCAAAAAGTGGGGGTGTTAAAATATTTACACGTTTATCTGTGCATTGTGCAGAGAGTGCAACGGCAACAACAAGTTCATAAGCATTAGTATATGAAAGCTCGGTTACGGCATCATCATAGCGTTCTATAAAGAGCTGGTGAATTGCTAAAATTTCTTTTTTTGTAGCTTTTTTTACTTTTTTTATCATAACAGTATTTTAGCATTGTTTATGATATAATCAACTAAAATTTTTCTAAAACATAACTAAAACATAAGGAATATAGATGGGTTTTCTTTCACTATTTTCATCAAAAAAAACAGAAGAACAAAAAAAACAAAAAGAGATTACAGATACTAAAGCACTGTTTGATCAGTACCTTGATAAGGAGTTTTACTCAGCTATTGTAGATAACTCTAAGTCAATGATACTGTTTTTTTTCCAAGGTCAAGGTTGGATAGGGGCAAATAAAACTTTTTTTGAAACGATGAAGTATAAAGATATAAATGAGTTTATATCACAAAATGATAGTGTAAGAGATCTATTTATCAACGAGAGTGAAGAGATATTTACAGAGTCTGATAAGTCGTGGTTAGATTATATAAAAAAATATCAGAGTGAAGGTTATAGAGTAACTATTGCTAAAGAGAAGGGAGAGGTTGTTATGATAGATGCAACTTGTCACACTTCACCTGTAAATAAAAACTTTTATATTTTAGAGCTTGAGGATGTTACAAAGCTATATAATGCAGAGCTAAAAACGAA
The DNA here is from genome assembly GCF_029215995.1 of Sulfurimonas sp. SAG-AH-194-L11. Lineage (GTDB taxonomy): Bacteria > Campylobacterota > Campylobacteria > Campylobacterales > Sulfurimonadaceae > Sulfurimonas. The sequence goes on along the minus strand of NZ_JAEMVB010000002.1, from coordinate 117,612 downwards.
AGAAGTAGAAAAATTAAAAACTCGTTTTTTGGCTAATATTGGACATGAGTTTCGTACTCCTATGAATGGTATTTTAGGTTTTATAGAACTCTTTTCTCAGACCTCATTAACGAAAGATCAGAGTGAATATATAAATATGATTAGCAAATCATCTAAAAGTCTTATGAATAATATAGAAACACTTTTAGAACTTTCACAACTTCAAGGTGGTCGTTTAGAGATAGATTCGTATGAGTGTAATATCTTGCCAGAGATGGAAGAATTAGCATATAGTTTTTATAAAAACGGGAGAGATAAAGGTATAAAAGTTCTTACCTTTATTGACCCAAAACTTCCTCAAGAACTCTATACAGATATTAAAAAGATTAAGCAAATTATGTTTTCTCTTATTCAAAATGCTATAAAGTTTACACCAAGAGATGGAAAAGTTATTATTGAAGTAAAACTACTTAAACGCCAAAAAAATGGTGACTGTAGTATAGGTTTTGGTGTAAGAGATAATGGAAAAGGCATCTCTCTTGAACAGATCGCACTTATAAATGAACCTTTCACATCAGGAGCACATGCAGATGAGCGCTTAGGTGTAGGACTTGCACTCTCTCATGGTTTAGTTGAACTTTTTGGCTCAGAGCTAAGAATACAGTCAAAAGAAGATGCTGGAACATATGTAAACTTTGTACTTGATTTTAAAGCAGCTAAAGGTCAAAACTACAAAATGATGCCTAAACGTAAGGTTAAAGTTCTTTTACTAGACCAAAAGAAAGTTGAAGAAGCCAACTTTTTAACTATCTATCTACGTTCATTCGCACTCGATGTTATAAAATCAAATCAGCTTGATAAAAATGTATATGAGGGTATTGATGCACTCTATATAGTAGCAAATCAAAATGACTCATCATGGATGTTAGAACTCGGTACGTACTCTAAGAAAACACCAATAATTTTATTACTCGAAGAGAATGAAAAACTTCAAACAAAATTGACTCATATCGTAAGTGAAGTTATAACCAAACCCTTACTTCCTAGTCATATCGCAAAACATCTTTACTCTGTCAGTGCTATTAATATGAATGTAGAAACGAAACCGACTGTTAAGATTAACAAACAAGTAAATGCACTAGTAGTTGAAGACAATCTTATCAATCAAAGACTTATGCAGATACTCCTACAAGGTTATAAAATCTCTGTCTCAACAGCATCCAATGGTATAGAAGCAGTAGATCAATGCAATAAAACAAAGTTTGATATTATATTTATGGATATTGATATGCCGGAGAAAAATGGAATTGAAGCGACCAAAGATATTAAACAAACTATGAACATGAATAAACTTACACCTATTGTAGCTTTAACAGCTATGGCTATGGAAGGTGATAAAGAAATGCTTATGGAAAATGGACTTGATGATTATATGTCAAAACCTCTTATTCGAGAGAAGTTAGAGTCAGTGCTCAATAAATATCTAAAAACTGCTTCTTAATGAGTTTTGTTTAATAACTATTAGTTAATTCCTATTAAACTTGTTGCTATAAAACAAAGGAATACGAATGAAACTAACGAGAAAACTTTTATCTGTAGTATTAATGACGGGAGTTATCGCGTCAGCAAATACTCTTGTCACAGTCAATGGAAAAGCAATCACACAACAAGAAGTTGATTCAGAGCTTATGAATGCTACGCAGGGAAGATTTAATCAAGTTCCTGCGGATAAACAAGCAGAGTTTAGACAGCAAGTACTCCAGCAACTTATAGGTAAAGAGCTTATCTATAATGATGCACAAAAAACAGGTATTTTAAAAACTAAAGAGTACAAAGAAGAGTATAAAAAACTTGAAGAACGTATGAAAAAAGAACTTGCTGTTCAAGTATGGCAAAAAAAAGTTGTAGATGGAATTAAAATTTCTGAGGCTACTCTTAAAGATTATTATAAAAAAAATAAAGAAGAATTTAACGAAAAAAAGACAGTGCATGCTCGTCATATCTTAGTTAAAGAAGAGGCTGAGGCGAAAGCAATCATAAATGAATTAAAACATTTAAGTGGTCAAAAGCTCCAAGCAAAGTTTGAAGAACTAGCAAAAAGTAAATCTACAGGACCTAGTGGACCAAAAGGTGGAGACTTGGGTTTCTTTGCAGAGGGACAGATGGTTCCGGCATTTAATGATAAAGTATTTAGTATGAAAGTAGGTACTATTACTCAAAAACCTGTAAAAACTCAGTTTGGGTACCATGTTATATTTCTTCAAGAGAAAAAAGATAAAGCGACTCGTAGCTTTAATGAGGTTAAGCCTTTTATAGAACAGCGTTTAAAGATGGAAAAATTCAAGTCTGTAATGAACGATAAAATGGCAGCCTTACAGAAAAATGCTACAATCAAGTAGATAACTACTTTTGAAGAGACTCTCTGCAATTTCTAAAATCACTTTAGATGGGCGAGAGTTCTTTATAAAGAGAGATGAGATGATAGATCCTTATCTCTCTGGTAATAAATACCGTAAACTCTACACTCTTCTCCAAACACCTAAAACTAAATTCACCAAGGTTATCTCTTATGGTGGTACACAATCAAACGCGATGCTAGCACTTGCTGCGATATGTAAGAAAAAAGGGTGGGAGTTTATCTACTATACTAAAACTATTAGCGCTATAATTAAAGACCAAAAGTTTGGAAACTATTATGAAGCATGCTCGTTTGGTATGCAAAGTATAGAGTTAGAGTATGATTTGTACAAAGAGTATATCTCAGCTCTGCGTTTAGGTTTAGATGAAAAAACTTTACTTATAGACCAAGGTGGTGCCGATGTAAGTGCTAAAGAGGGTTTAGAGGTCTTAGCAGATGAGTTAAGAGAGCAGTTACAAGAGGAACCTTACTCAGGTATAAAAGCATTAGCAACACCCTCTGGAACAGGAACAACAGCACTCTATCTTGCTCTTAGTCTTCCTGAGTATACAGTTTATACAACACCCTGTATAGGCAGTGTCGCTTATCTTAAAGAACAGATGCACTCACTTCACACTATTCCAAAGAATTTAATCATTTTAGAACCGAAAAAAAAGTATCATTTTGCGAAATTATATGATGAGTTTTTTGATATGTATAAAAAAGTACAAGAGGCGGGTGTTGAGTTTGATTTACTGTATGCTCCAGCTATGTGGTTAGCTCTCTTAGAGAGTACTCAAGAGAGCATTTTATATATACATAGTGGAGGACTCACGGGAAATAGAAGTATGCTTAAGCGATACCAACGTAGGCGTTAATCTATAAAAGTCACAGACTCTTTTAAATCTACTCGTTTAGGTTGGTAAGAGTTTATCTTTGCTTCTTTATCTGAATAGCCTAGTACTACACTATAAAGCAGTGCTAAATCATCTGAAACACCAAGTGTTTGGGCTACAACGCGACCAAACTCAGTCGTAGAACCTTGTGGACAAGAGTCTATGCCAAACTCTTGAGCAGCAAGCATGATACTCTGCATATATGCACCACAGTCTATAAGTGCTCCTTGAGAACCATCAATATTTGCCTTATTTGTAAAGACAAATATAACAGTCTGTGCACCAAACCATCTAAAATTGTCTTTCCACATCTCTATACGAGTTTCATTATCTTTTCTATCTACTTCCATGAGTTTATAAAGACCTGCACCCGTTACAATTCGACGCTTTTTATATGGGTTTGTCCATTTTACTGGATAATACTGGATAAACTGATCATTGGTTATACCTTCATCCATCTTAGCGATGACTGCATCTCCAACAGATTTGAGTGTATCAGCATTGCTAACAGCATATGTAACCCATGGTTGCATGTTCGCTCCACTTGGAGTCATTCCAGCGGCAGTTAGTATTTTCTCTAGTGTCTCATGAGGTATTTTTTTGTCACTGTACGCTCTTTTTGAAGAACGATTTTGTAAAGCTTCTAAAACAGTTGGCATAATTTATAATCCTTTGCTGAAATTATAGTGAAATAATTATTAAGATTATTATAAAAAAGCTACCTAAGTAGCAAAAGATAAACCTTAAATGCTATATACTACTGTCATATTTAATAAAAGGATTCCAAATGAATAATAATATTTTTGAAAAACTAACACATAATTTGACACAATCAATTGAGAGTGCGATATCTCTAGCACTTCATAACAAAAACCAAGAGGTCACGAGTGAGCACTTTTTATGGGCACTTTTAACAAACTCAGATTCTATCTTAAATCAGATGTTGAGAAAAATGAATGTGGATAAGATAGCTATGGAGTTAGATATTAAAAGTCTGACTGAAAAATTGCCAAAGTCTTCATCTGTAACAAAAGAGAGTATAAAACTCTCTAAAAGTTTTGTTGAAACACTAGAAAAAGGTGCTGGATTAATGGCACAAAATGGGGATACTTTTTTAGCAGTAGATACCTACTTACTAGCTAATCTAAATTCAGAGCCATACTCAAGCATACTCCCGAAGTATGTTGATATGCTTGAGTTGAGTAAAAATATAGAGGCAACACGAGGGGGAGCTAAGATTGACTCACAAAGTGCAGATGAAACATTAGACTCTTTATCTAAGTACGGAATTGACTTAACAGCACAAGCTGCTGAGGGAAAACTCTCTCCTGTTATAGGAAGAGATGAAGAGATAACTCGTATGATGCAGATACTTATTCGTAAAACAAAAAACAATCCGATACTTTTAGGTGAGCCAGGAGTTGGTAAAACAGCTTTAGTCGAAGGACTAGCTCAAAAAATTTATGCAGGAGATGTTCCAACTTCTTTACAAAATAAACGAGTTGTTGCACTCGATATGAATGCACTGATAGCTGGTGCAAAGTATAGAGGAGAGTTTGAAGATAGACTTAAGGCTGTTATAGAAGAAGTAAAAGAGAATGGTAAAATAATTCTTTTTATTGATGAAATTCACACTATTGTTGGTGCAGGAGCAGGTGAAGGTGGTATGGATGCTGCAAATATTTTAAAACCAGCACTCGCTCGTGGAGAGCTCAATACTATTGGAGCGACAACTCTTAAAGAGTATAGAAAATACTTTGAAAAAGATACTGCACTGCAACGTCGATTTTTAGCGATTAATCTAAATGAGCCTACTGTAAATCAGTCATTACAGATACTCCGTGGTATTAAAGAACGTCTTGAGACACACCACAATGTAACGATTACAGATAGTGCATTAGTTGCAGCAGCACGATTAAGTGATAGATATATAGCTGATAGATTTTTACCAGATAAGGCGATAGATCTTATTGATGAAGCAGCAGCTGAGCTAAAGATGCAGATAGAATCAGAACCAACAGTGCTTTCTCGTGCAAAACGTGAACACTCAGAGCTGATGGTAGAAAAAGAAGCACTTAAAATGGAAGATACTCCTGCAAATAAGAAGCGTCTTTTAGAGATAGAAAAAGAGTTAGCAGATGTAACAGAAGAGGTCCAAAGACTCACTTCACAGTTTGAGACAGAAAAAGAGGTATTTGAGAAGATATCTTCTATGAAAGGTGCAATTGAGGCAAAGCGTAGAGAAGCAGAACTTGCAAAAAGTGCAGGTGACTTTAACAAGGCAGCGGAGATAGAGTATGGAGACATCCCTAAACTTTTAGAAGAAGAAAAAACTATAAACGAGAACTGGGATAGATTACAAGCTGAGGGAACACTACTGAAAAATAGTGTTGATGAAGACTCTATTGCTGGTGTTGTATCGCGTTGGACACATATACCGGTAAACAAAATGTTACAGTCTGAGCAGACAAAAATTCTGCATGTAGAAGATGAGTTAAATAAAACGGTTATTGGACAAGGTAAAGCTACACATGCAGTTGCACGTGCTATTAAACGCAATAAAGCAGGACTTAGCGATGCTAACTCACCTATTGGTAGTTTTCTTTTCTTAGGACCAACAGGTGTTGGAAAAACACAGACAGCAAAAACACTTGCAAACTTCTTATTTGATAGTGAAGAGGCACTTATCAGAATAGATATGAGTGAGTACATGGAGAAACATTCTGTTTCACGTTTAGTTGGTGCAGCTCCTGGGTATGTAGGCTATGATGAGGGTGGACAACTTACAGAAGCAGTAAGAAGAAAGCCATATTCAGTTGTTCTGTTTGATGAGGTAGAAAAGGCACATCCAGATGTATTTAACATGTTGCTTCAAGTTTTAGATGATGGACGTTTAACAGATAACAAAGGTGTTACAGTTGATTTTTCTAACACCATAATTATTCTGACATCTAATATTGCAAGTGATAAAATTATGGCTAATAAGCCAAGTAAAGAGTTAGATGAACTAGTGATGGGTGAATTAAAACAGGCTTTTAAACCTGAATTTTTAAATAGACTTGATGATGTAGTGATTTTTAATGCTCTTGGTCAAGAGGAAATAGTTTCAATTGTAGATATCTTTTTTAGCGATATCGCTAAAAAAGTAAAAGATAGAGATATCACACTTACTCTAAGTCCTGAGGCTAAAGCATACATAGCAGAAGCTGGATTCGACCCTATTTATGGTGCTAGACCTCTTAAACGTGCTCTGTATGAGATAGTAGAAGATAGACTAGCTGACCTTATTTTAGAGGGAAAAATTGTTGAGGGTTCAAGTGTAGAATTTATTAAAGAGGGTGAAAACATAGAAGTGATAGTCACTTAACAACACTTTAAGCAAATTTTTTGTATTATTTCGAACTTAATTTTACATAAGGATATGTCATGAAAAGAACATACCAACCCCATTCAACACCAAGAAAAAGAACTCACGGTTTTAGAGCACGTATGGCTACTAAGAACGGACGTAGAGTTTTAAACCGTAGAAGAGCTAAAGGTCGTAAAAGATTGTCAGTTTAGGCGGATTTTACACACTGAAACTCCATAAGGAGTTTCAATATGTATATAACAAAGGAAAAAACCAGCACTCAAGCAGTGTTGTTCTCTTTTTTCTTCCTCAAAATGGAACTCGCAAAGTAGGCTTTACTGCGACAAAAAAGTTAGGAAATGCTGTAAAGCGTAACCGAGCTAAACGTCGTATGAGAGCACTATTTCGTGAATACTCTCCAAAACTCAAAGATGGCTCTTATGTATTTGTTGCAAAAGTAGGTCTTTTTGATTCATCACACGAAAAACTTCAAAATGATTTTATTAAAGTACTGAAAAATGCGAAAACTTTTACTTAAACTTTTATGGCTTTATCAGAAGTTTTTTACCCTCATTGGCTTCGGTTCTTGTCGATTTTATCCCACATGTAGTGAATATGCACGATTAAATTTCGAAAACAACTCAATTTCAAGTGCTTTTTACCACTCTTTTACTAGAATACTACGTTGTAATCAATTATTTGATGGCGGGATAGAGCATCCATTGCTTTATAAGCTCCACTGTAAGCCTACACAACTAGATGTAGGAAGTATAAAATATTGGCTGGTTCCAAATAAAAAGAACCAACATTACATAATAAAAAATTTTTCATATAAAGGGTAATCTGTGTTAGACAAAATGTCACCAAATCAGAGATTAATAGTAGCTGTACTATTATCAGTAGTTTTTTTCGTAGGGTATACAGCAATTTTTCCACCGGTAGAGTCAGAAGTAGTAGAAGACACTAAAGCTCAAATAACACAAAGTAGTAATGTTAAAGCAAGTAGTGAATCAGCAGTAAATGTAGAGGCGGAGGCTGGACATGTTATTTTAGCATCAGAGAGAACAAGTTCAAGCGATCTTGTAAGAGTTACAAATGAGAATTTTATATTAAAACTAGACACGCTAGGACGTATCTCCTCTAAAGAGTTACTCGAAGAGAAGTTTAGAGATAAAGAAGATAATCATGCACAACTTATTCCCCAAACAGGAACTAAACCTCTCTATATCAGATTTAGGGATGAGAATCTAAATAAAGAGGCATCTTCAGTAGCATACACAACAGATGTGACAGAAGTAAATGTAGATGGTAGTGCAAAAACTGTAACCCTTACTCAAAAACTTTCATCACTTAGTGTAACTAAAAAAATAACATTTTTTAAAGATGGTCATTATGATGTAGAAATCTCTTTGAGTGCAGACAAGCATTACTATGTTTACTTAGGGCAACGTCCTCGTGTAAATGAAGATGAGCAGATGATGACAGTTGTAGGTGCTATGGTTTATACAGATGATGAACTTGTAACTATAATCGCAGATGGAGATGCTGAGGGGAGAAAATCTTTTTCAGGTGTGGAGTTGATTTCTGCATTTGATCAATACACAGCAACTATTATGTATGGACTCGCTAAAGATAGAAATGTCATTGTTGAGAGAGATCGTGATGATAATCCAGTAGTCTATTTTGATGGAACACAAAACCTAAAGTTTAGTGGTTACATAGGTGAAAAGAATTATAAAATACTTGAATCTATTAATCCTGTACTGACAAATGCAATTGAGTATGGTTGGTTTACATTTGCCGCAAAACCACTTTTTGCACTTCTTTCATGGTTACATGGAATTTTTGGAAACTGGGGTTGGTCGATTATTGCACTTACTGCTATTATTAGATTTGTGCTCTATCCTTTGACATACAAAGGTATGGTTTCTATGCAGAAGATGAAAGACCTTGCACCAAAAATTAAAGATTTAAAAGAGAAGTATAAAGGTGATCCACAGCGTTTAAACCAAGCGACTATGGATATGTACAAGAAAAATGGAGCAAATCCTCTTGGTGGTTGTCTCCCAATGTTAATGCAAATACCAGTGTTTTTTGCGATTTATCGTGTACTTTTAAATGCAGTCGAGCTTCAAGGTGCGCCATGGATACTTTGGATAGATGATCTTTCTCGTATGGATCCTTACTATGTAATGCCAGTTCTTATGGGTGCATCAATGTTCCTACAGCAACGCATGACACCAAATAACTTTTCAGATCCAATGCAAGAAAAAGTGATGAAGTGGTTACCGGTTATATTTACATTTTTCTTTGTAACTTTTCCATCTGGTTTAGTTCTGTACTGGTTTGTAAATAATCTCTTTTCTATTTTACAGCAGTTTATTGTTAATCAACAATTTAAAAATGCTAAAGATGCACTCAAAGCAGCTAAAGTAGAGAAATAGTTATGTTGAAAATTGAAGCAAGTACACTGGAAATAGCCTATGCAAATGCTGCAAGTCAATTAGAATGTTCTATAACACAACTTAAAATCGAAGTTATACAGGTTCCAAGTAAAGGCTTTTTGGGTTTTTTTAAAAAGAGTGCAATTATTGTTGCACTGCGTTTAGAAGAAAAAGAGTTAGAACCACAAGTAGTTAAAGAGACAAAACAGGAGATAAAAAGAGAAAAACCAACTCCTCAGGTAAGTCCTAAAAAAACTCAAACTAAAAAAACTCCCAAGCTTCAAAAAGAAAAAGTAGTAAAAAAACCTAAAGTACAAACAGTTTTAAATGATACAATTATGCCAGCATCTTTTGTAAGTGATCAAGATGATGAAGATGATGATTTAAATGGACTCGATTTTACTGCTGATTATGATGATGAGTATGATGAAAGAAGTGATGAACAAAGAGAAGAAAAGGCTCAAGAGTATACTAATTTAGACTCTATAGTCGAAGAAGTACAGATTAAAATAAATGCACTTTTTAAACTCACTTGTTTTGCGATAGATAGTATTGAAGTAAGTACATATGATAGTGAAACACTTTTAATTGAATTTAAAGGGGATGATGCGGCACTTCTTATAGGTAAAGAGGGCTATAGATATAAAGCACTTTCGTATATGATTTTTAACTGGATTAACTCTAAGTATGAGGTTCAGCTACGCTTAGAAATAGCAGAATTTTTACAAAACCAAGAAGAGTCTATCGGTAGATATCTATTAAATGTATATGAAAATGTAGATAGAGATGGAAGAGCACAAACAAAAATTCTTGATGGTGTTTTAGTCCAAATTGCACTCAAAGAGTTACGTGCTAAATATCCTCAAAAGTATGTCGTAATCCGTTCAACTCGTGATGGATTAAAGTACATAATTATAAACGACTACAACAACTAAAATGTACTCAGATACAATAAGTGCCATTGCAACAGCTAATGGCATAGGCTCTATTGCAATTATCCGTATAAGTGGTGATAAAGCCTTAGAAATCACACAAAAACTTACGCGAAATAAAATAATAAATCCAAGATATGCAACACTCTCAACTATTTATGACGCTACAGATACGCTTATAGATGAAGCGATTGTTATCTACTTTAAAGCACCACACTCTTTTACAGCAGAGCATGTTGTTGAGATTCAATGTCATGGTGGATTTATCGTCGCACAAAGTATACTTAAGGCGACACTGAGTGCAGGTGCAAGACTTGCAAACCCTGGAGAGTTTTCTAAACGAGCTTTTTTTAATGGTCGCATTGATTTAAGCGAAGCAGAAGCTATAGCACAACTCATAGAAGCTAAAAGTGAAGATGCAGCTAAAATTTTAGCGGCACAGATGAAAGGCTCACTAAAACACTTTATAGAAGATGTTAGAGATGAAATAATTCATATACTTGCATTTAGTGAAGTGACTATAGATTATGCTGAAGAGGATTTACCTCCTGACTTAGTTCTGCAGATAAAGTCGAAACTAGATGAGCTTTATATTTTACTGGGTAAAACATTGCAAGCTTCAAAATCTCGTGAGGGACTTATGCAAGGTTTTCGTGTAGCAATTATTGGTAAACCAAATGTTGGTAAATCTTCACTCCTAAATGCACTACTTCATTTTGATAGAGCTATAGTTAGCGACATCGCAGGAACAACTCGTGATACAATTGAAGAGCAGGTGAAAATTGGCACACATCTTATCCGTATGGTAGATACTGCGGGGATTCGTGAAGCGAATGATGAGATAGAGAGAATAGGAATAGAACGCTCTCTAGAAGCCATACAAGAGAGTGATATAGTTGTAGCACTCTTTGATAGCTCAAGAGAAGCAGATGATGAAGATAAAGAGATAGCAAGACTCGTCCAAATCGCACGAACAACTAAAGAAGTAGTAGTAGTAAAAAATAAGATAGATTTAGAACAAAAGTTTTCACTCGAAGCATTAGATTTTGACATAGAACTTAACTCTAAAGATGATGTGAGTTCACTTGTAAGTGCCTTAGAAAAAATTATGAATATGAGTAACTCTAGTGATGAAGTTATGCTTATCTCAAGTCGTCAGATAAATGCAGTCCAAGAGACTATGAAAAATATACAAGAGTCATTTATACCGCTGCAAGATCAAGAGTTAGAGATATTTTCTTTTCATCTTAATGAGGCTGTCAAAGAGATGGCAAGTATAACCCGACCTTTTGAAAATGATGAGATGCTTGATAAGATGTTTGGCTCTTTTTGTTTAGGAAAATAGTATGAAATATATTGCAATTGATCTAGGGCTCAAACGTATTGGACTCGCTTACTCTGCTCATAAGGACTTAGTAACACCACTCCCCGCCATCATAAGAAAAAACCGTAATCAAGCTTCAAGTGAAGTACGAAAAGCTATAAATGAGTGGGAAATTGATGTAGTTGTTATTGGGATTCCTCTTGGTGGTAGCAGTGAAGATGAGATGCGAAGACGCATAGCACACTTTATGAATCTTGTAGATTTTGGGGGTGAAGTTTTTTACCAAGATGAGGCGGGAAGTTCACTTGAAGCTGAGAGTCTTATGAAGGGTGAGATAAAGTACATTAGAGATGGAAGGATTGACTCTATCTCTGCTATGATAATCTTACAGCGCTATCTTTATAAGAAAAAACAACAGAGATGAGACTTCAAGGTTTAGATATATTTCGTGGTGTAGCTATTGTCCTTATGGTTATTTTTCATTTTTGTTTTGATTTGAAGAATTTTGGATATGTAGATTTTGACCTCAAACATGGGGAGTTTTGGAAGTATTTTCGTTATCTTATAGTGAGTATGTTTATATTTTCTGCAGGTATTAGTGCACAACTTGCACATAAAAATGGCATTAATTTACAAAAGCTTTTAAAAAGGCTGCTTCTTTTAGGTGTGGCATCTCTTCTTGTAACTATAGGAAGTTATACTCAGTTTCCAAACACATGGATATATTTTGGAATACTACACTTTTTTCTTCTTGTAACGATAATTGGCTTACCTTTTTTAAAGCTTCCAAAAATATCTTTACTCTTAGGTATATTCATAATCCTTGGATACAACATGTCGTGGATAAATATGCATTGGTTATATCTATATTTACAAGAAACACTCTCTCTTCCAAAGTTTTACACACAAGATCTTGTAAGTCTCGTACCTTGGTTTGGAGTATATCTATTTGGATTGAGTGCAGGTTACTATAAACTACAAGAAATATTTCTAAATATTGAAATACTTAATAAAACGAATAGACTCAATACTCTCTTATCTTTGTTTGGACAACACTCATTTATAATATATTTAGTGCATCAAATCGTACTATTTTCGATATTTTATACAATTAAACTAATCTATTAAATATAGACATTAAAATTATGTTAGAATCTTCCATGCAAAATATTACACTTGATTTTATACAACCAGAAGAAGTCTTAGAAAAGTTAGACGGTGTATCTATAGATTCTCCTCAGACACTTATACAACTTTTTTGTACATCTACAGATATTAATGAATTAAAAAATATTCAGAACTACTTTGCATCTACTTTTAGCCAGTCAGTTATAATTGGAACTACAAGTGATGGCGTTATAAATGGTTCCCAAGTTGAGACAGATAAAAAAACTATAGTTACTTTTACCAAATTCAATCAAACAACTTTAAAGTCCACTCTTATAGAACACACAGATGGTTTTAACACGAGTTTTAATACAGGAATGTCTCTGGCACAAGAACTCATAAGCGAAGATACAAAACTTATCATAAGTTTCACAGATGGGCTTAATACAAATGGAGAAGAGTATGCTAAGGGAATAACTTGGATATCTCCAGATGTAGTTCTTTCAGGCGGATTAGCCGGTGACAATGGAAAACTATTTAAAACATATGTTTTTACAAACAGTGAAATGAGTGATAATGGTGCAGTTGGAGTCTCTTTAAGTAGTAAAAAATTACAACTAACAACGAACTATTCATTTGACTGGTTCCCGGTTGGCAAAGAGCTCCTCATCACGAAATCGATAAATAATCGTGTATATGAGATTGAGGGTATGAGTGCAGTTGACATATATGCAAAGTATATGGGGCATGAGTTGGCTGCGAGACTTCCTAGAGTTGGTATAGAATTTCCTCTTGTTTTTGAACATGATGGTGTACTTGTAGGACGTGCTGTTTTACTTAAACATGATGATGGTTCTTTGACTTTTGCTGGAAACATAAAAGAGGGAACAAAGGTTCGTTTTGGTGTCGGTGATATAGAGGACATACTCAAAAACAGTAGTTATAAAACAAGAAAAATGTTGAGTGAACTTAAGTATAAGCCTGAGGCTGTATTTATTTACTCCTGTATGGCAAGACGGCGTTTTATGAAAGAGTATATGAGTGATGAGTTAGAAGTACTCTCAAATATTGGTGCAATTTCTGGATTTTTTACATATGGTGAGTTTCATCATGAGGGAAAATCAAATCAACTACTTAATGAAACGATGACCATATTAGTTTTGAGTGAAGACCATAATCCTCTTTCTCTAGTTGACTACAAAGAAACTTTTACAAAACATGAATTTAATATAGATGCACATCATGTTATGGCACATCTTGCAAATACAGTTTCAAGCGAACTCGAAGAGTTAAATTTAAATTTAGAAAAAAGAATCCAAGAGAGTGCGGACTATATCTATAAACAGGCATATTATGACACTTTAACTGGCCTACCAAATAGGCTCAGTTTGATTAAAAAACTCAATGTAAGTTTAGGAAAAATGATTATCCTCATAAATATTGATGATTTTACGATGATAAATGATTTTTATGGTCATGAAGTAGGAGATGAAGTGCTAAAGCAATTAGCATTAACTCTGCATATGTTAAGTAAAGAAAACGATGCCCAACTTTTTAAACTTCCTTCAGATGAGTTTGCTGTAATTATGAAGATAGATTTAAATACAGAAGCTATCCAAGAGAGAATAAAGAACTGTATTTTACATATAAGATCAGAAGAGTTTTTAGTGGCTAATGGACATTATGCCCATGTCTCAGTTACAATAGCAGCAGCACTTATAAATGATAAAAAGACAGGTCTAATTAATGCGGACATGACACTCAAACTTGCTAAAGGCGCGGGTAAAGAGTACATGATATTTAATGAAGACCTAAAACTGGCAAAACACTATGAAGCAAATATTAACATGGCAAATACAATAAAAAATGCAATAAGTAGTGATAGAATATTCCCGTATTTTCAACCACTTGTAGATGTTAAAAGAAGAAAAATTCAAAAATATGAAGCACTTGTTCGTTTAGATGATGAAAAGGGTAATATCCTCTCTCCATATGCATTTTTAGAGGTCAGTAGAAAGATTAAATTGTATCCGTTTATTACGGAGATTATGATTGAAAAATCTTTTAGTTATTTTAAAGAGAATGGATTTAATTTTAGCATTAATCTCTCTTTTAGTGATATAACAAATGAAAAAACGAGAGAGTTTATGTTTGCTAAAATAAAAGCATATGATATAGCTTCACAATTAACAATAGAGATACTCGAAACTCAAGAGAATGATAAGGTAGATATAGTAACAGCATTTATTGAGAATGTATATGAGGTAGGTGCGGCTATTGCTATAGATGATTTTGGTTCAGGGTTTGCTAACTTTGAGCATATGACAACAATGCGTTCTGATTTTATGAAGATAGATGGTAGCCTTATAAAAAATATCGATACAGATAAAAATGCACGACTTGTTGTTGAAACAATTATAGTATTTGCTAGAAAACTTGGTAAAAAAATAGTTGCAGAGTTTGTACATAATGAAGCGGTGTATAAAGTAATAGAAGAGTTGGGAATTGATTATGCTCAAGGATACTACCTCGGTAAACCTGAGGCAGAAGTTGTAGAGAATTTTATTTTCCCATTATAAAGAGGTTATTACTACTATCTGTAGCATCAGTAAAACGCTCTTTAAGTTCTCTATCAAATGTTAATATAAAAACATTTGCATTTGTGATTTTAGCATCTATAAACTTGCCAAGAAGCACATCATCAGCAACATCCTTTCCATGGTCACATTTAATAAAATTAAATGAGTTGAGTGTTTTACCATAATCATAAAGATTTGCTTCCCATTCTGCACGTTTAAGATATAAAGAGTCTGGGTTTGCAGCCATAAAGATAAACTCATCTTTTATCTCATACTTATCAATAATGTCATTAAAAATAGAACTAATACTAGAAAAATTTTCTATATCCCAAAAAAGATAGTTGGCGTTAGTATTACTCCTATGCTTTTTGTTGATGAGTTTGAGTCGTTTTGTGATGTTAAAACTTGTATGTGCACTGTCATTTGTAAAAAGGATACTATTTTTTAGTTTTACTGCATCATCGGTTTTAAAGCCTAAAATCTCTCCCATTTCAATGTAAAGCTCAAGGTTCTCTAATTCAAGCTCAGAAGAACCTTTTTGATAGTGCTTGAGCTTTGCTAGTTTTGCTTTTGAAAAAAGAATAGTTACACTCATCTTTTCGTGATTTGCATAGGCTTGTTTTGTACGAAAAAAAACATTTTTAGCTTCTGTATTGTCTGGAAGAATCAGACTTCCTCTATATCTGTGTTCTATACTTATTTGTTGTTTATGTAGTGACATTTAGAAATGGTTCCACCTATTTCTTGAACACTTTAGTTCAATTTTTGTGTATTATACAGAGTAAGAGATTAAATATGTAAACCTAGTAAAAAATATAAGGAAAAACTAAAGAAAGTTTTACATATAATTGGCTATAATGCCACAAAATTTTTAAGACAAAAACTCTTAAACCTCAAGGAAACAGATATGGCATTAAATGTATATTATGACAAAGACACAAGTTTAGACCTAATCAAAAGCAAAGTAGTTGCAATGATTGGTTTTGGTTCTCAAGGACACGCACATGCAGAAAACCTAAGAGATAGTGGTGTAAGTGTTGTTGTTGGTCTTCGCAAGAATGGTGCTTCATGGGCTAAGGCTGAAGCAAAAAACTTTGAAGTTCTTACAGTTGGAGAGGCTACTGCTAAAGCTGATGTTATT
This sequence comes from Sulfurimonas sp. SAG-AH-194-L11, assembly GCF_029215995.1. Lineage (GTDB taxonomy): Bacteria > Campylobacterota > Campylobacteria > Campylobacterales > Sulfurimonadaceae > Sulfurimonas. Next base: position 101,463 of record NZ_JAEMVB010000002.1, on the reverse strand, counting down.
ATGATTCTTTTACCTGATGAAAATCAAAAAGAGATTTATGAAAATGAAATCGCTCCAAACCTTAAAGATGGTGCTACTATCGCATTTGGTCACGGTTTTAACATTCACTACGGTCGTGTTAAACCAGCTGCTAACATTAATGTTACTATGATTGCTCCTAAAGCACCTGGACATACTGTTCGTTCTGAGTTTGTTCGTGGTGGTGGTATTCCTGACCTTATCGCTGTTGGTCAAAACCCTTCTGGAAACACTAAAGAGTTAGCACTTTCTTATGCATCTGCAATTGGTGGTGGTCGTACTGCTATCATCGAGACTACTTTTAAAGACGAAACTGAAACTGACCTTTTTGGTGAGCAAGCAGTTCTTTGTGGTGGTGTAACTTCTTTAGTTCAAGCTGGATTTGAGACATTAACTGAAGCTGGATATGCTCCAGAGTTAGCATACTTTGAGTGTCTTCACGAACTTAAACTAATCGTTGACTTAATGTTTGAGGGTGGTATCGCTGATATGCGTTACTCTATCTCTAACACTGCTGAGTATGGTGACTATGTTTCTGGTAAACGTGTAATCAATGCAGAGTCTAAAGCTGCTATGAAAGAGATTCTTACTGAGATTCAAGATGGTAGATTTGCAAAAGACTTCATCCTTGAAGGTCAAGCAGGTTACCCTCGTATGAATGCAGAGCGTACTAACGATCAAGAAAAACTTATCACTAAAACTGGTAATCAACTTCGTGAGATGATGCCATGGATAGGCAAGTCTAAAATCGTAAACCAAGATACTAACTAGTACCCTCAAGGGGTATCCCATATTTTTCATTTCTTGTACCCCACTTTCGCTTTAGCGACGGGGGTATCGGCATTTAGTGCCAGACATCTTTGAATGATGGGTGCAGTCACTTACCAATGTAAGCTCCTTTACCCAAACTTCAAAATCTTAGGCACACTAAGCAAAAATCCACAGCTTTTATACATTGTTTATATAAATATTTTAGCTATTTTTCCAGACATTAATAAACTTATCTTTAAACATATAACCCTGTATGTAATCAACTCCTAATGCTTGAGCTATTTTTAAATCTTCGTTATTTTCTATTCCTTCAAGAACTGTTTTCTTCTCTGACTCTTTTGCATATTTTACTATGCCTTTTATCACCTCTATGTAGGGTGGGTGTTGTTTTATTCTTTTAAGAACATCCATATCGAGTTTAATTAGATTTGCTCTGCATAAAAGTGAGGTAAAGTATATACTGTTTGGTTTAGCAAAGTCATCATAGGCATAAGGAATTTCATACTCATCCATCCAGTCCATAAAGTGCTCTACATCCTCAGCACTCTCTTCATCAGAGTTTTCTATAATCTCTACTACTACCTCTTTTGTATCTTGAAAAAAGTCAATCCAAAATGCAACGTGATTATCGCTTATGGCTACATCTGGGTCTAGATTTAAAAAGAGTTTTTTATCAGGAGGTCTATTGTGCAGTTGAAATCTTTTGAGAATACTCTCAATGTAAAAAAAGAGTTCTATATCTTGATGTACACTCTTAAAAAACTCATAAGGAGAGACAACTATACTCCCATGCTTAAACCTACTCAGCGCTTCATAAGCAAATATTTCCATACTATTTAAATCAATAATTGGCTCATAACTAACACCAAAACTCTCATTTGCCATTATGGAGCTGATTGAGTCTTTTATATTCATCTTAGAGTAAAGATTTTGTAATGGCATAAATTTTGTCATGTGTAAGATAGGGGTGTCTCATAGAGATTATTTTAACAATAGGACATATGAGTTTATCACTCTTGGCATGTGAAGATTGCATGATTAGGGTTTGTATTATAGCTTTTAGTCTTGTATCTGACATAGGAAACCTTTTTTGTATTAATGATAATAGATATCAATTATGAAAGTATAGCGAGCTGAAACTTACAGTTTAGTTAATATTAATAACTATTATCAGTTAATTATTTTATCTCTTCTATGCTATAATTTCAAAAAGAGAAAACATTGGCAAAAAGAATCTTTGTAACTGCGACAAATACGGATATTGGTAAAACATATACGACACTTAGACTCATGGAGAGTTATGCTTCTAAAAATATAGCTGTTGGTGTCATTAAACTCATTGAGACAGGTGTTAAGGATGGTGTTTATCCTGATGGAAATATACTTCTTAAAAAACTAAGAGAGTGTAATAGTGCTTGTGTTGATTTTACAATTGAAGATGTAGTTCCTATATCTTATGAACTTCCAGCTGCCCCTTTTATCGCTTCACAAGGTAAGGCACTTGATTTTTCTATTTTAAACAGTGCAATTACTAAGATGGAAGCAGTTTGTGATATCTTGATTATAGAGGGAGCAGGTGGACTTCTTGTTCCTGTTGATGGTAACTTTATGATGATAGATTTAATACCATTTTTTAATGCAGTAGGGCTACTTGTAACGCACTGTGCTCTTGGGTGTATAAACGATAGTATGCTGAGTTTAGGTGCCCTCCAAAGTAGAAATATTGATGCTATGATGGTCTTTAACCAAAGAGATGAAGATGGAGACTTTGAGACTATAAGTCAGCCCTATTTTTTAAGTAAAGATATAGAGATACTAAAAGTAGATAAAGACATTGACACAATTTGCGATGTCTTGTATAATCTCTAAAATATTTATAAAGGAACTTCATGGCACACCTAATTCGTACTGATGATTTTAGCATTGAAGAGATACAAGAGATACTACTAGATGCGAAAAAGTTTAGTTTAGGTGGTTTTGAAAGAATACTTAAAGATAAAATCATCATAACACTTTTTTTTGAAAACTCAACACGTACGAAAAGTTCTTTTGAGATAGCGGCAAAAAGGCTAGGGGCAGAGATAGTACATTTAGATGTCGCTCAGAGTTCAACAAAAAAAGGTGAGACTTTAGTAGATACTGCTATGAACCTCGATGCTATGGGTCCACATGCAATCATCGTTCGCCATCAAAACTCAGGTGTACCACAGATACTCTCAAAACATACAAATGCTAGTATAGTAAATGCAGGGGATGGTGCACATGCTCATCCATCTCAAGCACTCTTAGATCTCTATACTCTCAAAGAGCATTTAGGAGATCTTAAAGACAAGACAATAGCAATTGTTGGAGATATTAAAAACTCTCGTGTAGCGAACTCTAACATAGAGCTACTCTCGCGTTTTGGGATGGAAGTCATATTAGTTGCTCCACCTCAGTTCTTACCAAAAACAGGACTAAGAACAACACATTTCTTAAATGAAATTATAGATGAAGTAGATGCTATTATGAGTTTGAGAACACAAACAGAACGCCACTCTTCACAAAGTTATGCTTCGCTCAAAGATTATGCAAGTGACTTTTGTATCACTGAAGAGTTGATTGGGGATAGAGATATTATACTACTTCATCCTGGTCCTGTACATAGAAACATAGATATTACAGATGCACTTCTTGATGATAAACGCTGTAAGGTTTTAGATCAAGTGAGTAATGGCGTTAACATTCGTATGGCAATTTTAAAGAAACTTATCGCCTAACATATATGGATGTAAAACTTTTAAACACTCTTGGAAAAAATAGAGAACCTTTTTTATTTATCAGTGATTTTAAGGGCGAAGATACAAAAGTTTTATTACTAAAAGAGTTAGAGCATGAAGATATTGAGTTTTCTATAAATGAGAACTTTAGATATGAAAAGCACCATCATTTTTTTAAAGCAAGTGCTATCGACTTTTCAGACTACTCTTTAAAGTTTAACAAAATTATAGAAAAGATAAAAGAGGGAAAAACATATGTGATAAATCTTACTCAAGCTACTCCAGTTGAGACAAGTTTATCCTTAAAAGAGATTTTCAGGCATGCAAATGCACATTATAAGTTACGATATAAAGATAAGTTTGTATGTTTCTCTCCTGAAAAATTTATTCAGATAAGTGATAATAAAATTCATACTTTTCCTATGAAAGGCACAATAGATAGCGCAATACCAAATGCAAAAGCTAAAATTTTGTCGGATGAAAAAGAGAAAGCTGAACATATAATGATTGTAGATTTACTCAGAAATGACCTATCCATAGTGTCAAAAAATGTAAAAGTAGAGAAGTTTCGATATCTAAGTGAGGTAAATACGGGTTCTAAAAAACTCCTACAAGTGAGCTCAAAAATAAGTGGTGAACTGAGTGAAAATTGGCATGAAAATATTGGTACAATTTTAGAAGCACTCCTGCCAGCAGGAAGTATTAGCGGGGCTCCTAAGAAAAGCACTCTGGAGATAATCGAAGAAGTTGAAGCATATGAACGTGGCTACTTTACAGGTGTCTTTGGTGTTTTTGATGGAGAGATTTTTGATAGTGGTGTTATGATTCGCTTTATAGAGAAAACTGATAGAGGATTTGTTTATAAAAGCGGTGGAGGTATTACACTAGATAGTGATGTAAGTTTAGAGTATAATGAGTTACAAAATAAAATTTATTTACCATAATGGAAAACAATGATAACAAAAACAAATTTTTTTACTAGTGCTTGGGATTTTACCAAAGAAGAGTCTGACTTAAAAAATAAATTTCAGATGATTAATGTGGCTATTGTGCTATCCACAATTGGTTTAATAACAGGGATAATTAGTAATACGATAGGTGGTATACCAGCCTTAATACCATTTGAAATGCTTCTTCTAGGCATCAATTTTTTATTGTTTCTCTTACTGCGTTATAAAAAAGAGTCTCTAAAATTAGTCTCACTTATTGAAACAGCACAGTTTACTCTGCTCTTTTTAGTTTTAATGTATATAAGTGAACCTAATGATCTTAAGCACATCTGGATATTTACGTATCCTATTCTCTTACTCTATTTTCAAAATGGAAACAACTCTTTTTATTGGGTTGTCTTTATGGTAATAATGCTTATTTTAACACCGCTTCAACCATTTATAAATGTTTCATACACGCTATTTCAAGTTTTATATATGTCGGTTGTACTAATGATAATCAGCATCATTGTCTATTTTTATCAAAACAAAATAGATAAAGCAAAAAATGTAATTAAAATGCAGGTGCATGAGTTAACTAAAAAAGATAGACTTTTATCGTTACAGTCAAAACAAGCTGTTATGGGAGAGATGATTAGCATGATAGCCCATCAATGGAGACAACCTCTCTCAACAGTGACATTAAGCATAAGTGATATACAACTTAAAAAAATGTTAGGCAAAGAGGTTGATGATAAGTTTATGGATAAAGCACTACAAGATATTAGTGATACTGTTGTCTACCTTTCGGATACTATTGATGATTTTCAAACATATTTTGCACCAAATAAAACACTGAGTGAAGAGAGAATATGTGAGATAATTAATCGTGCAGTCAATTTTACAAAAGCACGAATGAATAGTGCTAGAATCTCTTTTAAATTTAAAGAGTGTAATGATGGGCTTATTCAAACCTATTCAAATGAACTTGTTCAAGTAATTTTAAATATACTTAACAATGCAATAGATGAACTCCTTGAAAATAAAAAAGATAAAGCGAGTATTAGTATTAGAGTTTTAGAAAAGAGTAATAGTTTTGACATTTTTATAAAAGATAATGGTAGGGGTATATCTCCAGAGAATTTAGAGTCTATATTTGAACCTTATTACAGTACAAAAGGGAAGAATGGAACGGGTCTTGGTCTGTATATGTCACAAATGATTATGGAAAAACAATTTAATTCACAAATAGAAGTTATTAGCTCAAAAGAGGGAACAGAGTTTTGTATAAAAGTTCCTAAAAAACTCGCATAATTTATATTTTCTTACGTTATAATAAAATAAAACTAGTAAAGGTATGGAATGTATATAGAAGATTTAAAATTTTCACTCTGGGCAGATTTTATTGAGCGTGATTATTTAGATAATGAATTTAAAGAGTTAATAGATAAAAAGATTATAAATGGTGCAACTTCTAATCCTGCCATATTTAAAAATGCTATATTAAATTCCCCTGCTTATAAAGAACAGCTCAACTCCTTAGGCTCAATTTCCGCAAAAGAGAAGTATGAAGCTGTCGCAGTATATGATATTACAAAAGCCGCTGATATTTTAAGACCCCTTTATAATAATAAAGATGATGGATATGTAAGTATAGAAGTCGATCCCTCTTTATGTGATAATGCAAATGCTACCATTGCAGAGGGTAAAAGACTTTTTAAAACTATAAATCGTCCAAATGTAATGATAAAAGTACCCGCTACAACAGCAGGGTATATAGCGATGGAAGAGCTTACTTCTGTTGGTATTCCTGTAAATGCGACACTTATTTTTAAAAAAGAGCAGGCTATTGCTTGTGCTAATGCCTTTAAACGCGGTGTATATAAGTACGATAAGATTGTAGATACTGTGATTAGTATATTTGTCTCTCGTATTGACAGAGCTTTAGATAAAGAACTCTTGTCAAAGGGTATAGAGACAGCACTCAGTGGTATTTATAATACAGCGAGTATTTATGCAACTATAGAACAGATGGATGTCAAAGGATGTCGTGCTTTGTTCGCAAGTACTGGAGTAAAGAATGATAGTTTAGCTGCTGATTATTATATAGAAAATCTTCTTGCATACAACAGTGTAAATACTGCTCCAGTAGATACAATAATGGCATTTACAAAAAATAGTGTACGTAAAAATGCTTTACCAATATCAAAAGAAATTATTGATGCACACTTTAGTAAAATAAAAGAAGCCGGTATTGACTTTGAAGCTCTTTTAGACAGACAAGTTCATGAAGGACTCAAGACTTTTAAAGAAGCATTCAAAGAGATACTGGAGTCGATATGAACACAGAAGTTGATGTAAGTAAGTTAACATTTGAGCAGTTAAAAAAAATACGTGTTCATTTAAAAAAGATGATTGAAGTTGGAGGTAGTGACCTTCATATAAAAGCAAATTCAGTTATTCGTGCAAGAATCAATGGAAATATAGTCCAATTTTCTGGAGGTATTTTTTCTAAAGAAGATGCTATGACCTTTGCAAAAGAACTACTCAAAGGGCGCTTTAGAGAATTTGTTGAACAAAAGGAGCTTGACTTAGTATATCCTTTTGATGAGAACAATCGTTTTCGTGTAAATATTTTTTTTCAAATGGATGGTGTTTCAGCTGTTTTTCGTGTTATTCCTGTTAAAATTCCCTCTTTTGAGGAACTTCATCTTCCAGATATTGTCAAAAGTTTTACAAAAAAAGATAGAGGGCTGGTACTTGTAACCGGTGTAACAGGTTCTGGAAAATCAACAACCTTAGCAGCTCTGATTAATGAGATAAATCTAACAAGAAAACAGCATATTATTACTATTGAAGATCCTATTGAGTTTGTGCATAAAGATAGAAACTGCATTATCAACCAACGTTCAGTTGGACAAGACACACACTCCTTTGGTTCTGCCCTGCGTGCAGCACTACGTGAAGATCCCGATATTATTTTAGTTGGAGAAATGCGGGATAAAGAGACGATTAACCTTGCACTTCATGCAGCAGATACAGGGCACTTAGTTTTCTCAACACTGCATACAATAGATGCCAAAGAGACTATTAACCGTATTATAGGGCAGTTTCCCTCGGATGAACAAAACCGTATCCGACTCTCAGTAGCAGGGGTACTTCAAGGTGTTATCTCTCAGCGACTTGTACCTACTGTTGATGGTGGACGTCGTGCTGCTATGGAGGTTTTGGTGAGAACTCCTAGAATTGAAAAACTTATCATGGAAAACCGTGATTATGAGATTAGAGATACTATTGAAGCAGGAAAAGAGCACTATAAGTCACAAAGTTTTGATCAGTCCATACTTGATTTATACAATGAGGGAATAATTTCTAAAGAACAAGCGATGAAAAATGCGACATCCGCATCTGACTTAGAGCTTAAGATTAGTGGTCTTACTAGTGGTAAGGCGAGTGATAAGGCGAACATTAGCCAAAGTATACAGATTGATCATGATGATGCAGATATCTTCGACTTGAAGTAATACTTAAAGCATATATGGATATAATTCCAACAATTTTTAAACACAAGGAAATAATATGTTAGAAGGTATCGTTAGAGAGAGTATGAGCACAGGTGCTACAAAAGCCCTACGCCGTGATGGTTATCTAATTGCAAATATCTACGGAAAAGGTCTTGAAAATATCAATGCTGCATTCAAATCAAATGAGTATATCCGTACTGTTCGTAATAAAGAAACTATAGCATTCCCAGTTACAGTTGCTGGTCAAGAGTTAAGTGTAGTTGTTCAAGGCTATGAGTCTCATGCAGTTACAGGAAACTTACTTCATGTTGATTTAATGGTTGCACAAGCTGGTGTTGAATCTAAATTCAATATTCCTATTGTTCCAGTTGGTGAAGCAATAGGTCTTAAAAATAAAGGTCTTGTGCATATTGCTAAAGAGCGTTTAACAGTTAAATGTACACCTGAAAACTTAATGAATAAATTAGAAATTGATGTAACAGAGATGGATACAGGTGATTCTAAATTAGTTCGTGATTTACCAGAGCTTCCAAATATGAAAATTATGGATGCTGATCGTGTAGCTTTAGTAAGTATTATTAAAGCGAAATAGTATAATGCTTATTGTCGGTCTAGGGAACCCTGGTTCCGACTATGAGAAAACACGCCATAACATCGGTTTTATGGTTATCGATGAACTTAATCGTAGGTTATCCTCTTTAGATATTTCAAAAACTGCTTTTTTAGGCAAAACATACAAATCAAAAAATCATTTTTTATTAAAACCACAAACTTTTATGAATCTTTCTGGAGATAGTGTTGTTAAGGTTAAAAACTTTTATAAAGTTGAAGATGTAGTTGTAATACATGATGATTTAGATTTACCTTTTGGAAGCCTTCGCTTTAAAAAAGGTGGTGGCCACGGTGGGCACAATGGCTTAAAGTCAATTGATGCAAATATCACTAAAGAGTATATACGAGTGAGAATGGGTATTGGAAAGCCTGAGCATAAAGGGGAAGTGACCTCTTATGTTTTAGGTAAATTTAATACGGATCAAGAAAAATACTTGGATGAGTTTATAGATAAAGCTTGTGATTCTATTATGTATCTTTTTGAACATACAATGCACGAGACAAGTGCAAAGTTTTCACAAAAAGAACAAGCAAAACAGATACCATAATGCTAGCTTTTAAATATATAGCCTTTCATTATTTAAAATATTTTTTTGTAATTATGACAGCGCTAGTCCTTTTCATGGTAGGATTTGATTATATGGGAAATGCAGAGAGTCTTTCATCTTCTGCGAATCTTATTTTAATTTATCTCGTCTATAAAGCATTCTTCGCCATAGATATGTTACTTCCTTTAGCACTTGTTTTTGCGATGATAAGCACAAAAATATTTCTTATCCGCTCAAATGCTTTAGTCTCTTTTTTCTCTTTGGGATACACTAGAGTTGATGTTCTTCGTCCTTTTGTTGTAGTCTCAACTACAATTATTCTTCTGTTTATCTCTTTGCACTCATGGTCAAGTTTTGCAAGAGCCGATGAGTTTTCAAATAATATTCGAGAAAATAACCAGTACCTCAGTCCTACAAGAGACCTCTTTTTTACCTATAAAGGACAATATGTCTATTTTTCTAAAATGCTTCCTTTACAGGAAAAAGCTGAAAATATCCGTGTGTTTACTGTCAAAAACAACTCTCTAAAAGAGGTGCTAATCGCTAAAGAAGCCATTTATAGAGATGATTTTTGGTTTATTAAAGAAGCAGATATTATCACAAAACCTGATGATTTAAGTTTCTCTTCATCTGGAATTATTGTAACACAGACAAATGATTTAAAAATTCTTGGAGGATTTCGTCCTAAAATTCTCGATCAAGTATACGAGGGAAAAGTAAATTTTACAATTAAAAATGCACTTGATGCAATCGTACTTTTACAAGAGCAAAATATGAACACGAGTAGTATTAAGGGTGCTTTATATAAGATATTTATCTATCCATTATTTGTACCTTGTTTGATTGTTATTATATTCTTTTTTGTCCCAATTAGTGTACGTTTTTTAAATGTTTCACTCTTTAGTTTTGGAGCAATTTTAGCAACTTTACTTATTTGGGGTGTTCTTTTTATGCTCATCGAACTCTCAAATAACAAAACTATTTCAAGTGAAGTAGGTGTAATAGCACCTGTTTTTATACTCTTTATAATAGCATTACGACAGTGGAGAAAATATAGGATGGCTACTTAACGCCCCTATAAGCACATTTTAGATAGAATCATTTAAAAAAGAATTTGGAATTTTTATGATTGATTTTAAAGCGATAACACAAGAGTACAAAACCCCCCTATACATATATGACTTTGATTATATGAAAGATCAGTACAATGAACTAAAAGCTGCATTTAAAGGTAGAAAATCTATCTTAGCATATGCAGTAAAAGCGAACTCAAACCTCAGTGTTGTAAAACATTTTGCGAAAATGGGTAGTGGAGCTGATTGTGTCTCTATTGGTGAGGTAAGACGTGCATTTATGGCAGGAATCCCTGCTTATAAAATTATCTTCTCAGGTGTAGGTAAAACTGATGATGAGATTCGTGAAGCTATAGAGAAAGATATCCTCTACATCAATGTTGAGAGTGAAGCTGAACTTGGTCGTGTTGAACTTATAGCAAAAGAGTTAAACAAAGTTTCTCGAATAAGTATCAGAGTAAATCCAAATATAGATCCTAAAACACATCCATATATCTCAACTGGTCTGCATGATAACAAGTTTGGAGTTGATTTAAGTTCTGCAAAACGTATGTACATTAAAGCAAATAACTCAGACTCACTTGACCCTGTAGGTATCCATTTTCATATCGGTTCTCAGCTTACAGAGCTTGACCCTATTCGTGAGTCTGCTGAGATAGTTGCTGACTTAGTACGTTCACTCTCTACTATAAATATAGAACTGAAGTTTTTTGATATTGGTGGTGGATTAGGAATAAGATATGATGATGAAGTTACAATAAAACCTTATGATTATGCACAAGCTATTTTAGGATGCTTAAATGCCCTAGACCTTACTATTCTTTGTGAACCTGGACGTTTTTTAACTGCAAATGCAGGTTACTTTGTAAGTAAAGTACTCTATGAGAAGCAAAATGGTGCGAAAAAATTTGTTGTTATTGATGGGGCTATGAATGATTTACTTCGTCCAGCTCTATATAGTGCATATCATAAAATAGATGTTATCACAGACTCTAAAGAAGATGCTCGTCCTGTAGATATTGTTGGACCGGTATGTGAGAGTGGAGACTTTTTTGCAAAAGATTACCCACTTCCTCCACTAGAACATAATGACTTAGTTATAGTAAATAGTGCGGGTGCATATGGTTTTGGCATGGGTAGTAACTACAACACTCGTGGACGTAGTGCAGAGGTTGCACTTGAAGATGGTAAGAGTAGACTTATCCGTAGACGTGAAACTTTTGAAGATTTGATTGCGTTAGAGACAGAATTTTTAGAAAAATAGAGGAGATGTAAGTTTGTACTTCATAGATGTTCAAGGTACTTTGATAAGTGATGCGGATAAATCCCCAATTGAGGGTAGCATAGAGTTTATATCAGAGCTTAATAGAAAAAATATTCCTTATATGATAGTAACAAATAACACCAAAAAAAAGTCTCATGATTTTTATGAGTATCTTCTCTCTATAGGTTTTGAAATTAGTTTTGATAAGTACCTCGACCCTTTAATGCTTTTAGAAACAAGAGTAGATAAAAGCTCTGTTGCAGCTTACGGCGCAGCTGAATTTTTAAAGACTTTAGAGTCGATGGCTTATTCGTTTGACTATGTAAAACCAAAAACAGTTCTTATTGCTATTAAAGAGGACTTTAGTGCAGATGAGTATGCTCAGATGATAGACTTTTTATTAGCTGGAGCCTCTCTCGTTGGTATGCATGAGACATCTATATATGCAAAAAATTCTAAACGCTATCCTGGTGTGGGTGCGATTCTTAAATTGCTAGAGTTCGCTACAAGTGTCTCATATAAGGTAGTTGGAAAGCCGAGCAGTGCATTTTATATGCAAGCCTTACAAGAGTTGCAAAAGCAAGATAAAAGTGCAAAGTTTGATACGATTACTATGATTAGTGATGATGTTAAGGGTGATCTTGGTGGGGCTAAAGAGCTTGGAATGAGGACAATCTTTGTAACAAGTGGTAAGTATAAATCTGCACAAGAGATAGTACCATTTTTAGATGAAAAATTAAGACCAGACTTAGTATATAAAAATATGCAAGAGATAATGGAGAAGATATGAAAGACAAAAGTGAATGGCAGACTTTAGAAGATTGTAGGGATGCGATAGATACAATAGATACGCAAATATTAGCACTTTTAAATAAGCGAATGAAAGTAGTCCAAAGAGTAGGTGAGATTAAAAGCGATACAGGTGGAGCTATTTATAGACCTGAGCGTGAAAAGGCTATTATATCTCGACTTACAGCTATTAGCGAGTCTCAAAAAGGTCTTTTAAACGACAAGGCTATCGAGGCGATATTTTTAGAAATATTTGCAGTCTCACGTAATCTTGAACTTCCTGAACGTATCGCTTTTCTCGGTCCAGAGGGTAGTTTTACCCATCAAGCAGCAGAGAGTCGTTTTGGAGGGATGAGTGATTATCTCTCTCTTAACTCTATTGAGGCAGTATTTAAGTCACTCGAAGCAAAGAGAGCGAAATTTGGTGTTGTGCCAATTGAGAACTCACGCGATGGAATAGTGGGAGAGACATTAGACCTCTTATCTAAATCATCAGTAAAAATTGTAGCTGAGCTCTATATGCCCATTCATGTTGCATTTGCAACGAAGGCAAGAAAGATAGAAGATATCACAAAAATATACTCAAAAGATAAAGGTTTTGGTCAAACACGAGAGTTTTTAAGTGAACATGGCTTTGAAAATGTTGAACAAATTCCTGTAGAGTCAACAGCAAAAGCTGCAATACTTGCAGCTAAAGATGAAAACGCTGCTGCAATTTGTTCTCATATAGCGGCAAAACTTTATGGTGTGCCTATTATGTTTGAAAACATTGAAGATGAGGTAGATAATGCAACCCGTTTTGTAATACTGAGCGATTTTAAAAATGCAATAAGTGGAGATGATAAGACTTCTATACTTGTTCGCTTAACTGATGCACTAGAAGCAGGTGCTCTTGTTGGATTTTTGCAAGATTTTGATGCTGAGAATGTAAACCTCAGTAAGATTGAATCACGTCCATCAAAAGATAAAGATGGTGGTTTCGATTACTGGTTCTATATAGATTTTTATGGTCATATAGATGAAGAAAAGATTCAAAATGTACTTAAAAAACATACAAACGAGGTTACTTGGTTGGGATCTTATGTAAAGGGCGAAAGTTAAATATGAAATTTAATAAAAAATTAGAAAATATCAAAACCTATGAGGCTGGAAAACCGATTGAGTTAGTCGTTCGTGAGTTTGGTATAGCAGCAAAAGATATAGTAAAACTTGCTTCAAATGAAAATCCTTATGGTTGTGCTCCTAAGGTTCAAGAAGCTGTTAGTAAAATAGTTGCGAATATGGCACTTTATCCTGATGATAGTATGATGAAACTAAAATTAGCACTCACAAATCGTTTTGACATTGCAGAAGAAAATTTGATTATCGGTAGTGGTAGTGATCAGGTTATAGAGTTTATTATGCATGCCAAAGCAAGTGCTTCTTCAAAAATTCTTATCAACTCTGTAACTTTTGCTATGTATGAAATTTATGCGAAACATATAGGTGCTGAGATAGTCCGAACAAGTTCACAAGAGCATGATTTAAATGAGTTTTATGAGCTCTATAAAAGTGAAAAACCTGATGTAATATTTCTCTGTACTCCAAACAATCCAACAGGTGATGCAATAGATGCAAAAGCTATGATGGATTTTATATCAAAAATTGATGAGGATACTTTAGTTGTTGTCGATGGTGCTTATATGGAGTATGCTGCATTTAAAGATGAAAAGAAAGCTGTTTCACCAAAAGATCTTATAAAAGAGTTTAATAATGTAATCTATTTAGGAACATTTTCTAAGGCATATGGTCTTGGCGGTATGCGAGTAGGATATGGGATAAGTAGTCCTAAAATTATAAAAGAGTTATATAAACTTCGTCCCCCTTTTAACATTACAACACTCTCTCTTGAAGCAGCATCTGTAGCTGTTCTTGAGCAAGAATTTGTAAACGAGTGTATAAGTTTATGTTTTAGTGAGATGAAACGCTATGAAGAGTTTGCAACTAAGCAAAAAATAGATATAATAGAGAGTTATACAAATTTTGTTACTTTATGTCTAAATAAAAACCATAATTCTACACAAATTTCTGATGCATTACTCCGTCAGGGAATGATAGTGAGAGATCTTAGTGGTTATGGGATGAATGCATTACGTGTAACGGTAGGAACACCAGAACAAAACAGTCGTTTCTTTGAGTTGACGGCAGAGTTACTATAAAAATTAAACGGGAAATTAATGGACTTTAAGGTACTTTTTTCACAACTGGTTGTTCTTTACGATAAGTTAACTTCGCAGCAAAAAATTATTATAGCGGCTGCTATTGTAGGTATTGTTAGCTTTTTAATTTTTTTAGTTGTGTTTACCTCTACAAAAAATACAAAAAGTTCATATGAAGTTCTTTTTGATTCTTTGAGTTCAAGTGATGCTGCTAAAGTTGTAGCACAACTTGAAAAAGATAATGTACCCTATAAACTCGAAGCAAACAATGTTATAAAAGTTCCAAAAGGTGTTGTATATAAAGAGAGAATAAATATCGCCTCTTTAGGTATTCCAAAAGATTCGGGTGTAGGTTTTGAACTTTTTGATAAACAGGAGTTTGGAGCTACTTCATTTGATCAAAAGATTAAACATCTTCGTGCCTTAGAGGGTGAACTCTCTCGTACTATTAATGCATTAGAACCAATTGAGAGTGCAAGTGTTAGTTTAGCCCTCCCAAAAGATACACTTTTTGTTTCAAAACAGATAGCTCCAACAGCTTCCGTGATGGTTGAGGTAAGTGAGGGAAGAAGTCTCTCATCAAAGCAGATACGAGGAATAAAAAATCTCGTAGCAGCAGCAGTTCCTAAATTAACTTCAGCCAATGTAATGCTTGTCAGTAGCGATGGTAATACACTTGGGGATGAGGATGAAATGGCTCAAATGGGAGAGCTCTCAATAGTACAACAGCGCTATAAACTCAAAGAAGAGAAAAAACGTCAGCGAAAAATTCTTGAAGTTATATCTCCTTTTGTTGGTGGAAGAGAAAAAGTAGTAGCACAAGTTACAATAGAGTTTGATTTTTCTATTAAAAATTCTACGAGTGAAACATATGATCCTGAAAATGTTGTTAGAAGTGAGCAGGTAAGTGAAGAAAAAAGGACAGGATCTACCCCTCCTGCTGTAGGTGGTGTTCCTGGAACAGTGAGTAATATTGGTCCAGTACAAGGGCTCTCAAGTAATCAAAAAACTGAGGAGTATGTCAAGAACTCAGGAACAACAAACTATGAAGTTGGTAAAACTGTAAGCACTACAAAAAGTCAATTTGCAAGAATCAAAAGAATCACAGCTGCAGTAGTTGTTGATGGTAAGTATAAAACCTCACTTGATGAAAATGGTGAGACTACAGGTAATGTAGAGTATGTAGCACTTAATGAGACGGACATTACTGCACTCTCCTCTTTAGTAAGTCGTGCAATTGGTATCAACGAAGAGCGTGGTGATCAAATCACAGTTCAAAACCTACAGTTTGATAGAGTCAAAACTGCACCATCAATAGATGGTGTGACACAAAGTAAAATATTTATACAAACATATTTGGCTCCTTTTTCTGGTCTGTTTAAATATCTCTTTGTTATTATATTATTACTTATTCTGTATAAAAAAGTTATTTCACCTTTTGCAGGTAGAATGCTAGAAATTTCGCAAGAAGAAGACTCCCTAAATGCTCCGGTATTAGACATTGAAGATGATGAAGAAGAAGATTTAGTTGAAAAAGTACAGCAGATGCGTAAAAAAGTTGAAGATCAACTAGGTGTTGGAGAGAACTTCAATGAGGATGAACTTAAATATGAAGTTATCTTAGATAAGGTTAGATCTATGGCTGATGAAGCACCAGAAGATATAGCCTCACTTCTGCAAGCACTTTTAAGTGAAGAAGCAGATTCAAATCTTCCAAGAGTTGGGTAAGGAGAAACAGTGGCAAATTTAACACAACAGCAGCGTGCAGTATTTGATGAGATGAGTATGGCTGAAAAGATTGCAGTTTTACTTTTACAACTTGGTGAAGAGACAACAGCAGGAATATTTTCTTCATTAAGTGTTGATAGTATTACTGAAATTTCAAAATATATTGCGACAAATCAAACGATTGATAGAGGAGTTGCTACTGCAGTTCTTGAAGAGTTTCATGCAATTTTTCAGTCTGGTCAGTATCTTACTGCTGGTGGTTTAGAGTATGCACGAGAGCTGCTTTATAGAACTCTTGGTTCAGAAGAAGCAAAAAAAGTACTTGAAAAACTTTCTAAAAATATGCAAGATACACAAAATTTTGCTTATCTTTCTAAAATTAAACCACAACAACTTTCAGACTTTATTCAGCACGAGCACCCACAAACTATTGCTCTAATTCTAGCACATATGGATGCAACAGAGGCTGCAGATACATTACAATATTTTTCAGATGAACTTCGAAGTGAAGTAGCAATGCGTATGGCAAGACTTGGAGACATCTCTCCATCCGTTATCAAACGTGTCTCAGCGGTACTTGAATCCAAATTAGAATCACTTGCCTCATATAAAGTTGAAGTGGGTGGACCTCGTGCAGTTGCTGATGTATTTAACCGTCTTGGGGCTAAAAGTTCTAAGTCTACACTTGCTACGATTGAGCAGGTTGATGAAGAGTTGGCATCACTTATTAAAGAGATGATGTTTACATTTGAAGATATAGTGAGTCTTGATAAAGCAGCAATTACTGAGACTCTTAAAGCTGTTGATAAGGGTGAACTTATGCTGGCACTTAAATCTTCACCCGAAGAGTTAAAAGAGAAGTTTTTCTCTGCTATGAGTGAACGGGCTCGTGATGCTTTTGAAGAAGAGATGCAGTTCCTTGGTGCTGTTAAGATGAAAGATGTTGAGACTGCACAAAGAAAGATTGTTGAAGCAGTTAATGGTCTTGCAGAATCTGGTGTAATCCAAATGGGTTCTACAGAAGAGATGATAGAGTAATAGATGGCACAAGTAATCAGCGAAAATAACCTAGCAAAACATAATGTAAATAAGTATAACTTCAAAGTGATATCTAATGGTAAAAAAGAGACACAAGATAATCACTCAAGTTTAGGTGAAGAGCTTACTCCTCGAGTAAAAATTGGGGATGTGGATTCAAGTGCTTTAAGCAGTAGTTCAAAAGAGTCCCTTATTGAATCTTTGATGCAAAAAACAGATGAGATGTCATCAAATTTTATCAAGTTACAGATGAAGTTAGAGCAAAAAGAAGAAGAGCATGCAGCAGCACTCACAAAAGCTAAAGAAGAGGCTTTTGCAGAGGGTATGGAAGCTGGGATTGCTAAGGCAAAAGAAGATTTTAGTCGTAATGCATCTCAGAATATGGACCTTTTTGCATCTTCAGTTAAAAAGCTTGAAGAGAGTGCTAATGAGTTTGAAGTATCATTAGAGGGTATTAAGAAAGAGTTAATTACAGCAGCTTTAGATATTGCTAAAGAGGTAGTTAGAGTAGAAATAGGTGTCAGTGCAAATGAAATTGCAAAAGTACTCTCAGATGAGTTACTAAAAGATTTACAAAGTGCTTCGAAAATTACACTTAAAGTAAATCCAAATAATCATGGAGCAATTTCAGAGCATGTTGGAAAATTAGACCATATAAGTGTAGTGAGTGACAGTGCGATAAGTGAAGGTGGAGTGATAGTACTTAGTGATGCAGGTAATATTGACTCACAAATTACTAAAAGATTTGAGAGGGTAAGGCGAGCAGCTTTAAGTGAATAAAATTAATGAATTTAAAAAATAAAAATATAAAAGAATTAGAAACCGTATGTCAAGATATTAGAAATGAGATTTTGAGAGTTGTAAGTAAAAATGGTGGGCATTTAAGCTCGACACTTGGTGCTACTGAAATTATAGTAGCAATGCATAAAGTGTTTGATATTAAAAAAGACCCTTTTATTTTTGATGTAAGTCATCAGTCCTATGCACATAAACTTTTAACAGGCAGATGGGAAGAGTTTGATACGCTTCGTGAGTTTAATGGACTGTGTGGCTATACAAAACCGAGTGAGAATGATGCTGATTATTTTGTTGCGGGGCATAGTTCTACTTCTATCTCTTTAGGTGTAGGAGCTGCAAAGGCAATCGCCATTAAAGGTGAGCAAGAGAGTCGTATACCTGTTGTTATGATTGGCGATGGCTCTATGACTGCGGGTATGGTCTATGAAGCACTGAATGAGCTCGGTGATAGAAAATATCCTATGGTAATTATTTTAAATGATAATGAGATGAGTATTGCTAAACCAATTGGAGCGATAAGTAGAATGCTCTCCTCGGCTATGGCTTCACCTTTTTACCAACGTTTTAAAAAAACAACAGAGAGTTTTGTTGATAACTTTGGAGAGGGTGCACACTACATTGCTAAACGGATGGAAGAGTCTCTTAAACTTATCACTCCGGGACTTATGTTTGAGGAGATGGGGATTAACTATATCGGTCCAGTTGATGGGCATAATATAGAGCAACTAATCGATATTTTAGAGACTGCAAAAAAGATGGGCTTGCCTGTTATTGTACATGCTCAAACTCTTAAAGGTAAGGGTTATACTATTGCCGAGGGTAAAGAGGAAAAGTGGCATGGTGTTGGTCCATTTGACTTAGATAGTGGTTCAAGTTCTAAAAAAAGCACAAGTAAAAGTGCTACTCAAATTTACACTGAAGCACTTTTAAAACTTTGTGAGACTAATGATAAAATTGTAGGTGCAACGGCTGCCATGCCAACGGGAACAGGGCTTACAGCATTGTTAGAGAAGTATCCAGATAGATTTTGGGATGTAGCAATTGCAGAACAGCATGCCGTTACTTCTATGAGTGCTTTAGCAAAAGAGGGTTTTAAACCTTTTTGTACAATCTACTCTACTTTTTTACAACGTGGATTTGATCAAGTTATACACGATACTTGTCTTATGGATTTACCAGTTGTTTTTGCACTTGACCGTGCTGGAATAGTTGGTGAAGATGGTGAGACACATCAGGGTGCTTTTGATATTAGTTTTTTACGAGCTATTCCAAATATAACACTTTTTGCACCTCGTGATGAAAAAAGTTTCCATCATGCCATGGCGTTTGCTTCTACATATGAGCACCCTTGTTCACTGCGTTATCCTCGTGGTTCTTTTAAAGAAACACCTCTAGTTGAGTCTACACCCTTTGTTTTAGCAAAGTCTCAACTACTGCAATCAAGTGAGAGTGATATACTCCTTATAGGTTACGGTCAAGGTGTTGGACGTGCTTATGAAACAGCAAAATTACTAGATGAGAAGGTGAGTATTGTAGACCTACGTTTTGTGAAACCTCTTGACGAAGAGATGCTTAGAGAGATGGCAAAAAAACATAAAAAGTGGTTTGTATTCTCTGACAGTGCTAAAATGGGAGGCGTTGGTTCTGCTATTTTAGAGTTCTTAGCAAAAGATAAAATCTTAGATGTCCAAGTGACAAGCTTTGAGTATGAAGACTGTTTTATCACACATGGAAATACGACACTTATAGAAGAGTCACTTGGACTACTACCTGAGCAGTTAGCCTTAAAAATAAAGAGCTAATACCTTAGTAAAGCACTATGTTTACTTGACTTTAAAAGTCTAACTTACTATTATTATGAAAATTTAATCATGAAGGTAAGTTATGAGTAATAAGTCTTGTCCCATTTCTCTTGTGTCTGTTGATTCAAATATTGCAAGAATCAATGCATTTTATACGGGGATATTGGTTGTTATATATTTTCTTACACTTCAAACACCTATTCTTTACTTTTTAATTCTTGATTTTTCAACAAGACTTTTTCTAAAAAAAGAGTATAGTTTTCTTTTTATACTCTCATCTGCAACAAAAGATATTTTGAAGTTTCCATCTAAAAAAGTTGATGCAGCACCTAAAAGATTAGCGAATTATTTTGGCTTATTATTTTCACTACTTATTACAGCAGCGACTTTACTAGAGCTGATGACACTTATGTACATACTCCTTGGAGTTCTTTTTTTATGTATACTTTTAGAAGTTATTTTTAACTACTGTTTAGGGTGTGAAATATATCATATTTATAAAAGAATTATGAACTAAAATGGTAAGTATCTCCACCAAAGGCATCTATGGTGTAGCAGCTATGCATGCACTCTATAATTCTCCAAATGCAAAACTAATGCAGATAAAAGAGATAGCAGCAATGACACAGATATCACATGGCTATCTTGAACAGATTCTTTCAAGTCTAAAAAAAAGCTCTTTGGTTGTGAGTATTCGAGGGGTGAATGGTGGCTATAAGTTAGCACGTGATGCACATGAAATACTAGTTTTAGATATAGTTGAAGCACTTGAGGGAAAACTATTTGTCCCAAGTGAAAATGTAGGTGCAAGTGTAGTCCTAGACTCTTTTTGGGCTGATATGCAAGAACAAACTCGTAAGGTTTTTAGTGTCAAACTGTGTGATTTAGATAAATCATACCAGACTTTCTTTTATGAGATTTAAAGGGCACCTCTAATAACCCTAATGTTCTCAGAGGTCTCCTTAAGCATAAGTAAACCAGCAAACCTACCAGTCTCTCCCTCGGCTCTATAAGAAAAAAAATTCTCTGTAGTACATGCTGTACAGACTGAAGAGAACTCTATGTTTTCCTTTTTTATACCATTTTGTAAAAGCTGTTTATGTAGTATTTTTGAGATGTTTAAGAAGTAAGAGTTTTGCTTTTGACTTATAGCAAAATCAAGCTTTAACTCTTTAGCCTCATCATAAATCTCACTCCCAACCTCATAACAGCATTCTCCAATACTAGGACCAACACAGACATAAATATCTTTTACAGCAGAAGTAAAATCGTCTCTAAAACTCTTAAGTGTTTCTTTCACTATATCATTAAATGCACCAGCACGACCTGCATGTACAACAGCAATTACTTCTTTTTTTGAGTCATAAAAGAGTAGCGGTGAGCAGTCTGCTACCATTACCATAAGTGGTGTGTTTTTTTTATTTGTAATGAGCGCATCACAAGTTGGAGAATTATAAAAATTATCACTTCCCTGAACAACTTTTACCTCTGTTTTATGAACTTGTTTCATATGAATAAGTCTCGCTACATCATAAGACAGCTCAATTGCTACTAGTTTATGGTTTTGAATGACTTTTATTTTAGAATCATTCACATGAAAGGCAATATTACCATTATCCTTAGTTGTAAAACCCTGTGTTAAGTTGGGAAATTGATTTAATAAGTTACTTTGAATAATTTTCATATAATCATTATATCAAACTAAAAGGTAGATTTTTGAGTAAACTGAGTAAATATAGTGTTTTACTAGATGGAAAAAGTGTTGATGCTAAACGCTTAGAAATTAAGGAATATTTTAACAATACAAATAATTTATTTGAAAAAGTTTTTGAAGTCTTAAAAGATGACACCGTTTTTTATGAAAAATCTGAGATAACACGCCATCCAATGATATTTTATTTTGGACATACAGCCACATTTTTTATAAATAAACTTATAAGTATGAAGATAATAAATGAGAGAATAAACGCAGACTATGAGTCTGTTTTTGCTGTTGGTGTAGATGAAATGGCTTGGGATGAGATGGATGGTAGTAAATATAACTGGCCATCAGTTGATGAAGTAAGAGCCTACAGACAACAAGTGAATACTCTTGTAAATAAGCTCATTATGGAGTTGCCATTAACACTTCCAATCACAAAAGAGTCTCCGATGTGGATTGTTTTGATGGCAATTGAGCATGAGAGGATTCATTTAGAGACCTCTTTAGTCCTGCATAGACAAATGCCAATAGCACTAGTCAAAGATATAGAAGTTTTTAAAGTATGTGAGCATAGTGGAGCAGCACCTATAAATGAGATGGTGGAGATAAATGCAGTAGATATCCGACTCGGAGTAGATAATACGCATCCTTTATATAGTTGGGATAATGAGTATGGCGTTTACAAAGAAAGCATTGAGAGTTTTAAGTGTGCTAAATATCTTATTAGTAATGGTGAGTACCTTGCTTTTGTTGAAGATGGTGGGTATGAGAGAGAGGAGTTTTGGGATGATGAGGGAAGAGAGTTCTTAAAAAACACTCAGGCTCAACATCCATCATTTTGGATAAAAGAGAAGAATACTTATAAATATAGAACACTTAGCAGAATTATAGATATGCCGCAAGATTGGCCTGTCGATGTTAATGCTCTTGAAGCAGAGGCATTTTGTCGTTATAAAAGTCAAAAAGATGGTGTTTTATATCAATTACCAAGTGAAGCTGAATATAGAGCTATTTATGAGCAGTCAGGAATTAAAGATATACCTGAGTTTCATGAGAGTAGAGCTAACCTTGACCTCTACCACTATGCCTCATCTTGTCCTGTAAATGAGTTTAATTTTAACGGGATTTATGATGTTGTTGGGAATGTTTGGCAGTGGAGTCGTACACCAATACGACCGTTTAAAGGTTTTAAAGTTCATGAGGCATATGATGATTTTTCTGTGCCGACATTTGATGAAAAGCATGCTTTAATACTCGGCTCATCATGGGCAAGTAGTGGGAATCTTATCACAAAACATTCGCGTTATGCGTTTAGAAAACACTTTTATCAAAACGCAGGTTTTAGATATGTTATAAGTCAAAAAAAGGAAGAAGAATTGTACAGCACCAAGGCATTACCTACGGGTCATATATATGAGAGTGATGAGTTAGTTTCACAGTACTGTGAATTTCAATACGGAGCTTCACATTTTGGAGTTGAGAATTTTGCATGCAGCACTGCAAGAGTAGCAAGTGCATTTGCAGTTAACAATAAAAAAGCACTTGATTTAGGTTGTGCAACTGGACGGGCAACATATGAGTTAGCTCGTGAGTTTGACAGTGTTGAGGGAATAGACTTCTCTGTGCGTTTCGTTCAAGCTGGAGCAAAACTAAAAGAAGATGGTTACTTGGCGTTTAGCACTAAAGAAGAGGGTGAAATAGCTCTGCAAAAAAAGGTCACAATCGAAGATTTAGCTTATGAAGACTTAAAAGAAAAAGTATCTTTTTGGCAGGGTGATGCTTGTAACTTAAAAGCTAACTTTACAGGTTATGATTTGATTATGGCTACAAACCTAATAGACAGACTCTATAATCCTAGACTCTTTTTAGACACAATTGATGAGAGACTTAACGAAGATGGTATCTTAGTTATCACTTCTCCATACACTTGGCAAGAGAGCTCAACTGCAAAAGAGTTTTGGCTTGGTGGATTTACTAATGGGAACGGAGAAGAGGTTAAAACTATTGACTCTCTGAGTACTATTTTAGGTGAAAAATTTGAGCTTATTCATACGCAAGATTTAGAATTTGTCATTAAAGAGACAGCTAGAAAGTATCAGCATACTATCTCTGAAGTTAGTGTTTGGAAAAAGAAGTAATGTCTTACGATTTCTCTCGTAGTGCTTGTAGAAAAGACACAAATGCGGAGAAATATACCCTAAGAGAAGAGCTTTTTGGTACGCATGATGTGCAACCGGTTTGGGTTGCAGATATGGATATAGATACACCTGACTTTGTACTAAACGCAGTGAAAAAACGACTTGAACATCCCATAGTTGGCTATGAAGAAGTTCCTGTGTCTGCGTTTAATGCACAAAAAGCTTGGATGAAAGAGTTCCATAATTTTGACTTTAAACTTGAAGATATGTTTTACTCTCATTCTGTGGTGGCATCTATGGCTGTGGCTATTGAAGCTTTTAGTAAAGAGAGTGAAGGCGTGATAGTCCAAACGCCTGTTTATTCTCCCTTTTTTCACTCTGTACTTGGTTTAAATCGTGAACTGATAAAAAATCCTCTTAAAGTCAATGGAGATGGCGTTTACAGTTTTGATATAGAAGATTTAAAATCAAAAATAACTCCAAATACAAAACTTTTACTTCTGTGTTCACCGCATAACCCTGTTGGAAGAGTTTGGAAAAAAGAGGAACTTGAAGCAATTTTGAGAGTTTGTTTAGAGCATAACATTGTAGTATTTGCAGATGAAATACACTCTGATCTTGTCTACACACCAAACAAACATATACCTTTTGCTACTCTTAGCAAAGAAGCTAAAAGTATAACAGTGACTTCTATAGGTGTTGGAAAAACATTTAATATGGCTGGATTCGCTATGAGTAGTGTAGTCATTGAAGATGAAGATTTGAGAAAAAAGTTTAAAGTTGCTTACGATAAAGTACACTTTGCACAAGGAGCTGTTCTTTCGCATGTGGCATATGAAGCAGCATATAAAGAGGGTAGGGAGTGGTTAAAAGAGCTAAAAATTCATCTGTATAAAAACTATGAAATGCTTAAAAATCTATGTGAAAAGTATCCAAAACTTATAAAAATCACACCTATCGAAGGAATATATCTCGCTTGGCTTAATTGTAAAGGTATGAATCTTAAAGATAAAGCATTAAGAGAGTTTTTTATTAAGGATGCTAAACTTGGACTTAATGCTGGAATCAGCTTTGGTAGAGAGGGTTCTGGTTATATGCGTCTGAACTTTGCAGTCTCAGGCGAAAAAATGTTAGAGATAATTAAGAAGTTAGACAAAGCACTTTTGCTAAAATAACATTTACAATAATAAGGATATTAAATTGACACGAATTGACTGGGATGAATACAAAGAACATAAAAAAATGAGTGTGCGAGATGATAACTTTGAGAGACTGATAGAGTTTATGAAAAGTTACTATAATATGCATAATCCAGTAGAACTTTTTGATACTTTAAAGAGCGATGAAACAGCTCAAATGATGTTAAATAAACGCTCTATTACAGACTCTGAAAAAATGGAAAAGTTTTTAAAAAGATTTTAAACTTTGAATGATTTAGAGAGAGTAGAGCAGTTTATAGACCAACATCATGTAATGAGTTTGGCGACATCGGTTGAAGATGAGGTGAGTGTCTGTTCTCTCTTCTTTTCGTATGATGCACAAATAAAAAGTTTTATCGTAGCGAGTAGTGATGATACCCTCCATATAAAACATATACTTCAAAACAAAACAGTCGCAGGAAACATTTTACTAGAGACAAAAGATGTAGGAAAGATACAAGGTCTACAGTTTAGGGGAGAGTGTGTCCCTTTGCAAAACAGAGAGTTAGAGAAGCTTTATTTTCAAGATTTTCCTTATGCTAGAGAAATGTCACCTAAACTCTGGCAGATAAAAGTAAAACACTTTAAACTTACAGATAACACTTTAGGATTTGGTAAAAAAATAATAGTAGACTTAGACTAGTTTAAACTCAGTGCTACTTTTTCTTTGTCTATAGCAACTACTTCTATCACGGGTAGATACTGATTTAGCGAGAGAACTTCAAGTGGATGCTTTATTCTTTTAGCACTCATCTTTGAGATATGAATCATTCCATCATTCTTAAGCCCAATATCTACAAAGGCACCAAAGTCAGTGATATTTCTCACAACCCCTGAGACAAGGCTACCCTCTTTAAGCATTTTTATATCTGTGAGTCCCTCTTTAAAAGGAATGATAGGAAGTTCTTCTCTAGGGTCAAAGCCGGGTTTTTGTAACTCTTTTATGATGTCTCTAAGTGTTTCAACTCCTGTGCCTAATGCACAAGCTATCTCTTGTATGTTGAGTGTATCAAGCTTTAGTTTGACTAACTCTTTTGCTATTTTATAACTCTCAGGATGTATTCCCGTATTATCAAAAACATTTTTGCTCTCTTTGATTCGTATAAATCCAGCAGCTTGCTCATAAGCTTTTTTTCCTAAACCTTTTACTTTTAGGAGTTCATCTTTAGCAGTAAAGTTTCCATTTTTATCTCTATACTCTATGATATTTTGTGCGATTTTAGGACCTATTCCTGCGACATGAGAAAGAAGAGAGGCCGAAGCAGAGTTGATGTCAACACCCACTCTATTTACAAGGTCGCTCGTTACATCATCGAGTCTTTTTTGTAAGAGTTTTTGGTCTACATCGTGTTGGTACTGTCCGATTCCTAAAGACTTAGGGTCTATTTTGACAAGTGCTGACATTGGGTCACGAAGTCTTTGAGCTATAGAGATAGCTCCTCGTATGGTAACATCTAAGTGTGGGTACTCATCTTGAGCGAGTTTTGAAGCTGAGTACACAGATGCTCCTGCTTCTGAGACAACTGTATACTTTAAGTTGGCACTCTCTTGAGTGTTTAGTTTTGCAAAAAACTCTTGTGTCTCACGTGAGCCCGTTCCATTTCCTATGGCTACACCAGTGATGTTATACTTTTTACGTAGTTGTAAAACAACTTTTTTAGAGTTTGCATAGTCATTTCTAGGTTGTGTCGGGTAGATAACAGCAGACTCTAAATAGTTTCCGTTTTCATCAATGACGGCAAGTTTACAGCCACTCACAAATGCAGGGTCTACACCTAAAAGAACCATCTTGCTTACAGGTGGCGTCATAAGCAGTTGTGAGAGGTTCTTTCCAAAAACAGATATGGCAGCTTTATCAGCTTTTTCTTTAAGTTCATGTTGTACTTCTCTCTCAATGGAAGGAAGCAGTAGGCGTTTAAGTCCATCTTTATAAGCTGCAAAGAGTAACTCTTTTGAGCTTGAAGCATCTTTAGGAATTTTATAGTGTTTGATATTTTCTAAGATTCGTTCTGTATCTACAGTGATTTTTACTGACAACTCTTTTTCTTTCACTCCGCGCATTATGGCTAGGTATCTATGTGATGGAACGTAGGCTACTTTTTGAGAGGATGGGGCTAAGTTTTTGTAAACACCAGTCTCATTGAAAGTTTTTGTTCTCTTTGTCTCTATCAAACCATACTGTAACATTGAGTTTCGTATAGCTTCTCTCTCCCTTACTTGTTCGGAGTATCTTTCAGCGAGTATATCTTGTGCCCCTTTTATGGCTTCATCAATGTTGGAGACATCTTTTTTTACAAACCTTTTAGCTTGATTTCGAAACTCTATAGTAGAGAGTCTTGCACTTTGTAGGATGTTTGCTAAAGATGTGAGACCTCTATCCATAGCAAGAGTAGCACGAGAAGACTTTTTCTCTTTATAAGGTCTGTAGATACTCTCTAAAGTTCTAAGTGTTTGTGCTTCATGAATACTTTTTTTAATGCTATCAGTTAAAGTAGCTCTCTCTTGTATGAGACGCGATATTTCTTCTTTTCTCTCTAGTAGTTTTTTTGAGCTAAGATATAGAGCCTCAAACTCACGAAGCACTTCATCATCAGCTCCACCGGTCATCTCTTTTCGATATCTAGCGATAAAAGGGATAGTTGAGCCCTCATCTAAGAGTTTGAGAATATTTTGAATATGCTCTTTTTTAAGCGAAGTTTTTGCTTCTAACATGGTGACTAAGAGTGACATGAATTTCCTTGTATTTTTGTATTATACTTATAAAATTTAAGTTTTTCATTAATAATAGAGGTGTCGTATTGTATTATTGCACTTATGAACCAAGTAAAGATTGCACACAAAAATATTACTAGTATCATTGAAGATGTCTTTGAGCATACAGATAAACAAAGAGCAGTTGTAGTCTATGACACAAACTCTACACTCTCTAATCTTTTATATAGTGCTTACAAACTAGCACTTCCTGATGCTACCTTTATAAACTTTGATGCTACTGATTCGCAAGACATTTTAGAAATATTTAACGCATTAGAAGCATTAGACTTTGTAGCTCTTATACAGTCCACAAACTTTCGCCTAAATGCTTTTAGAATCAGAGTAGAACTCTTTAAGCTCAAGATAAAAGTGATAGAGCATCCTCATTTAAGTCGTATGAGCGAGGATGAGATACCGACTTATATAGATTCACTTTTATACGATAAAGAGTATTATAGAGGCGTAGGATATGCACTCAAAAGTAAGATAGATAAGGCAGGTTCGGCCGTCATAGAGAGTGATGGCGAGTTTCTTTTCTATGACTCATCTTTTGAGAGTGCTAAACTAAACATCGGAGACTACTCTATCATGCCAAACAGTGGAGGGCAGTTTCCAATTGGGGAAGTCTTTACTGAGTCTAAGGACTTAGAAGCTCTACATGGCAGAGTAAAAATATCTGTCTTTAGTAACACAAGTTATAAAACTAACAAACCCCAAACCCCAGCAATCCTTATAATAGAAAAAGGAAAAGTGATAGCAACTGAGAATACTACACCTGCGTTTGATGAAGTCCTAGAATTAATTCGTGAGGGTGAGGGTGAAATACTTGTAAGAGAGTTAGGCTTTGGTCTTAATCGTGCCTTTAGTAAAACGAAAATAGTAAGTGACACGGGAACATACGAGCGAATGTGTGGTGTCCACCTCTCGCTTGGACGTAAACATGGAATGTATGCAAAACCAGGCATAAAAAGAGGTGAGGGGAAGTTTCATGTAGATGTGTTTGTAGATATAACTACAGTGAAACTTGATGATGAAGTTATTTTTAAGAATGAAGCTTGGATTGTTTAGTTTATATAATCTTTCCATCTTTATCTAACTCTTGAAGTAACATGTCAAAATCACTTTTATATGATTTGTCTTGAATGACTTTATACTTTTCAAATTCACTGATAGCAAATTCTTTTGCAATTACAGCTGTAACTTTTCCAGCATCTTGTAAAATATCTCGTTCATTAAATTGTAAAAATGCATTTAACTTTTGACTCCAATCTTTCATAGTCATTGGTATATTTCTCTCAGCTTGGTCTTCTGCATAGTCGAGGTACATAGTTACTATTCGATTTAATGTATTTAGCTCGTTTTCTTGTAAATAATTTTTTGCAACAGTCACATCAGTTTTTCTAACTCTTCCAGTTGGTGCATTTTTCCAAGTGGTTAGTCCCATATTTTCATTTATATGATTCGCTCTTGAGTATATTATCTCGGCTGCTGTTTGTTTTGTGATAGCCCAATGTAGTTTATTTTGAACCGTAGCAAAGAACTCCTTGGTGGCTAAGGAATTTTTATCATAATCAATACTACACTCAGCATAAATATCCGTAATCTGCTGATAAAATCTTCTCTCACTAGAACGAACATCTCGTATTCTCTCTAGTTGTTCTCTAAAATAATCTTTTCCAAATACCTGCTCTGTATTTTTCAAGCGTTCATCATCCATGGTAAAACCCTTAATGATATACTCTTGAAGTCGCGCAGTAGCCCACTGTCTAAATCGTACACCTTGGATAGATTTCACCCTATATCCAACTGAAATGATAGTATCAAGATTATAATAATTTGTTGGTTTAGTAGAAAAATCGGTTTTTCCGATTTTTCTCATAGATACATCTTTTTCTAGCTCTCCATCTTTATAAATATTTAAAATATGCTCATTTATAGTTGAACGACCTTTTCCAAAAAGCTCTGCCATCTGCTCTATCGTAAGCCATATATTTTCATCTTGAATCAGAACATCTACTTTGACGTCATTATTGTCTGATTTGTAGATTAGGAATTGTGTTGTATTTATTATTAGATTTTTATCCATTATAAGCACTCTCTATAAGGTTTATCTCTTCTTCATCAAGGTCATATAAGGAATAAACTTTTTTATCTATCAAACACTCTAGCTTGGAACTATTTTTATTTTGTTTTTTTAGTTCTAAAATTTTATTTACAATTTTTACAAACTCATCTTGTATACTTTTATCAACTTTTGGGATATAAAGCTTTCTAATATTCTTTGGTTTAACTTCTGCAAAGTCACGACCATCTTCTCCCGTATAGTTTTTATAGATAAAAGTTGTTAGTTTGGAGTTTAAAATACTCAAGGCAAATTTATAATCTATGTCAAACTTTGAATCAATTTTGAAAACTAAAAGACTATTTAAAGCAAAATACCCTTTATCATCATAAGTTGCTATAACACTATCTGCTGTTTGTCGTAAGAGTATTTTCTCTTCTGTGAAAAGTTCTTTGTATCTTGACCAATGTAAACACCACCAAGGTAAAGTTCCTTTTTTTGTTTCTCTTTTATTACTTAATTTTTCTTCAAAATTATTAAGATAATTCAATATAGATGGATGCTTTTCTATTTCTACATTTTTAGTTGTATAAATTAATTGATGTTCAGTATCATTAATCACATACTTATTTATCTCTCTTCCAACTAAAACATTTTCTAAAATATCAGTTTCAAGTTCATTTTTATTTACAAACTCTTGGGAGACTCTAAAAACTTTATCTCCACCTGTTGAGATACCACTTGCTACTTCTAAGGCTATATCATCAATGAGATATGATTTCTCTTTCACTTTTTTTATAAGTTCAATAGTTAGAGGGCTTATTCCGAATGTATAAGAAGGAATACTTAACATAGAATCTTTATTGTAAATTTCAAAGCTTAGATTTTCAAATGCTTTTAGTTTATCTTTTGAATGTCTAATATCACAATAGTTAAAATTATAATTATTTGCTATTGTGCCATTTTTACACTCTACTATACATGTAGGGACATTAGCATCATCAAACACATTATCTCCAAGGTTTATAGCCTCTTGCATTATAAATTGTGTAAGTAAATATTCTCTAGTTTTTTCATACTCATTTTGATACAAAAAATTATTTGGAATGATAAAAGAGAGATATGCTTCATCTTTTAAAAGATTTGATGACATTGAAATAAAATAGTTAAAAGTATCAATAGTTCGCATATGAACATTTTCATATTGTTTTTTATAATATGTTTTTGTCTTATCGTCTAAACCAGCACCATAAGGAGGATTCCCAATAACAATATCAAAACCAACAAACTCCCCATCCTCATCTAAAACTTCAGGAAATTCAAAACGCCACTCAAAAGAGTTTTCAAAGATTTCAGCATCCTCAAACTCTTTTATGATTTCATATTTTTTATTTATTTTTTTAAGCAGTGCTGTTGCTTGAGTTTTTTGAGTTTTTTTCTCTTTAGCTGTAAGTTTTATCTCATCACCAAATAAAGAAGTATTATTAGGGTTGAACTCTTTACCAAAACGAGCATATAAGATGCAATGTTCTTGTTTGGAAAAGTTTATAATAATCTCTTCGCTTAAACCTTTAAACCCGAACTGCTCTATATAACCTTTGATATACTTTTTTTTGTCCTTAGGCTGAAAACCTTGAATAAGCTTCTTAAACTCAGTAAGCTCAGGTGAGCCATCTTTTAACTTTTGAGAGAAGCTCTTTTTAATATCTTCAATTTTGCCAACTACTTCTTTTTTAATAGCCTTATCATTTGTTTCTTTATACCATTTAACATACTTCTTGTAATCATTTAACTTCTCTTTTAAAAGTGGATTTTTAGTTTCACTATCTTTGAGAGGGTATTTACTAACAAGTGAGTTTCCAGTTTTAATGTTGATATCAATATTTGGAAGTGTAACAAGTTCATTGTTTTCATCATAATAACTCTCTTTAAGAAGTTCTATCCAAAGTCTAAGTTGTGTTATCTTTACAGAGTTTATGTTTATGTCTACTCCAAAGAGTTGATTTTCTATGATGTGGAGTTTTTCGTTAAATATTAGCTCTTGAATATTTTGAGTCTCTTTTAAAAAAGTAGCTTCTTTTGTTTGTGTATACTCAAAAAAACCATCTTGTGTTTCAATGTAGAGTTCATCATTTTCATTGGTTATTTGAATATGATTAAGACCTTTTAAGATTTTGAGTTCAGACTTGATACTTAAAAGTTCATTAAGTGCAGATACTAGAAAATGTCCACTCCCTACAGCAGGGTCGACAATAGTAATACTATTTACAATGTCATTGGCTTTTGTTAAAAATTCATCTTTATAAAAGTTTGCTTCACAGTAGTTTTTCAATTCATGAAAGTTTTCAGCTTGAATCTTAAAATATTTGTTGAACTTTTCAAGAACTGTTTTTCTAATACTCTCTTTTGTCATATACATCGTCACAAAAGATGGAGTGAAAAAACTTCCATCTTTGTAACCATTGAGTTTTTCAAAAATTAAACCAAGAACAGATGAATTTATAAGTGTGTTATGCTCATCCTTAAACTCATCTTTTTCATTACTACCAAAATCATAAGCATTTAAAAATTTTAGTAAGTACTCAATACTGCTGAGTTCATTGCTTTGGGATTTTAAGATTGTTTTTGAAGACTTTTGAAGTATGGTATTATTTTTAAGTTCGCTTATCTTGAGATACTTTCTTTCTAATGGAGTTATTTCAAAAAGTGAAGAGTTAAGATAAGGTATGTTTTTAAACTCTTCTATTCTTATAGATTCTCTTTCATTTATTCTACGAGCAAGGATTTCAAAAAAGAGGGTGTTAAGCTTATCAAAATCATCTATAACTTCATAAGATAAAAACTTTGGATATTTTCCATTATGAATAGTTAAAAGTCTTGCTTCTAGTAACTTTAAAAATAAAATCCTATTTAACCATGTGATGTTCAGCTCTAGTGCTGTTTCAAAAAGCTTACCTTCATTGCTAATATCATGTTCAATTTTCAGCTTTAAAATAGTACTTTCTAGTAAAGAACCATCATCTCTTAATAATTTAGACTTTCTACCTATAACTTTTTTACTTCCCTCTTTTGTCTCTTCTAAACCCATAATATGTAGTAACTCATAATAGAAGTTTTTATTTAAAGTGTTCGAATCATCTTCGCTATACAGTTTTAAAAGATGTGTAGGTGATAAGAGTTTATAAATATATTTCAGTTGTGTATTTGTTTGCTTATCTTTTAAGTAAAATCTTGCAAATTTTATATTTTTCAAGAGATCATCATCTTGTAATATAATTCCTAAATGCTTATAAAATTCATCTGTTTTTTGTGAAAAAAGAGTTTTCTCTATTTCAAAATCATTATAAAGTTTTTCTACTCTTTTATTTGTTGCAATCCTATTTATCTCAGTTGCATCAAATATAAACCATTCAATATTATTGGTAATAATAATATGCCGAATATTAAAGTTTTTATGTTTAATTTTTTCTCGCATATAATATAAAACAGCTTCTTGAAGTGATTTTTTATTAAGATTATCATGCTTTATCATTTCAGATTTATTTTTTAAACTTTTAGCTTCTATGAGGACTTCAGGAATATTATTTTTATAAATAGCTAAATCTACTCTACCGGATGTGTTTATTTTATAAGTATTTGCGTAGCCAATATTATTTAAAAATTCCGTGATTAGGTTTTTATTATACTCTTCAGATTCATTTTCATTTGTTTCTTTTTGGAAGCTTTCAAAATGTTCTTTAAACCCTTCAAACTCTTTATCTGTCAGTTTTTGTTTTAAATATGATTTTTTAATAACATCTTTTGGAGATAGCATTATTGGCACTTTTTATCCTCTGAAATAAGTTTGTATTTTATTCTATCTAAATGAAGGTTTTAATCTTATTATTTATGTTACTTTGATATCTCTAGCAAAAGAGATATTAGTATAAAATGAAGACATACACTTAAAAGCTAAGTATATGTTTAGCACGAAATTACTTTCTCTTTTTAATCCACTCAGAAATCATACTTAACTCATCTCTGTCTATACTATGGTCTTTGTCATAAGTAACAAACTCTATCTCAAAACCACCATCTTGCAGTTGTTTAACCTGCTCTTTAGATGTTTCGTAAGGAAGAACGGGATCGCTAGTTCCGTGTGTGCATAACCAGTTTCCTGTATTTACATCAGGGTTCATCTCTTCTAGTAGTGTAGTCGTGTCATATATATATCCGCTTATGGCGATATAACCTGCTAAAACTTTATGGTATCTTGCTCCAAACTCAAATGTAAGGAGTGCGCCTTGAGAAAAACCAAATAAAAAACTCTCATTTGCATTAAAATCATTCTCAAAAAGAGTGTCTAAATCTTTTGTGAGTAGCGTTGATGAGTAAGCAATTCCAGGGAGTTGGTCTGGTGGAAGTTGGTACCATGAGTGACCTGTGAAGTACTCAAAAGGTGCATCAAAAAGTATGTAGTTCATGTCATCAAGGGCTAAAAATGGAGGAAAACCTACAAATCCTTCACTTGAATCTCCACGACCATGTAAAATAATCATCAGTTTTTTTGATGGTGTCTTTGCAGGGATAAAGATGTTTTCTAACTCTAGGTTTTCATAAGATGTCATTTGTTTCTCTTTCTTTTTAAATTTTCACTCGGTAGTAAAAACTCTAAATTACTTACAGACTTCACACTTACCTCACCATCTTTGATAAGTCGCTCTAAACTTATCTGAGTTGGTTCATCAAAAAGTAGTTTTGTATCTTCACGAGTGAGAGGGCGTTTATCTAAAGTGTTGAGTATCTCTTTATCACTATAGTAAGCATTGTTTGGTTCTGCATGTATTCTCGAAGCTATGTGTATAGGAAGTGCGGTGTCAAACGCCATGGCTATAGTGTGAAGCTCTTTATAACTGATACCCATAACAGGATAAGCAGGAGGTCTGTCTATAGTCCCTAGGTCAATTCTTAAAGCATTTACATCAAGTAAAACATTATTGAGCTTTTGTATCTCTTCTTTTGTGTTATTTAACTCATGTACAAAAAGAATCTCAATAAAGAGTTTGCCTTTATACTCTTTAGAAAAGGCTATAACACACTCAACTATATCTTCTACTTTTATGCTCTCATGCGGTCTGTCTATCTTTTTAAAAATATCAGGACTTATAGCGTCAAGGGAGAGTTTTACTTGGTCTAGTTTTAAAAGTGCTTTATAAACATTTGGGTCTACAAGTGTTGCACTATTTGTAAGGATGAGTGTCTCAGTTTTACCCTTAACTGTATCGATGGCGTCTATAAGTTCACTCAACTGTGGATAAAGAGTTGGTTCTCCATTCGCGGTAAGGGTGATGACATCTATCTTAGAGTTGAGGTGAGCTTTAAGTTCGTTTATAATTTCATCAACTGTTATAGTATTGATTTGTTTGTCCATAGTAAGGGCAGGAGCAAGTTCGCAGTAGAGACAGTCGAAGTTACACTGTTTGAGTGCCGGGGAGAGGTCGATGCCTAAACTCATGCCAAAACGGCGTGAGTTTATAGGTCCGAATATTATATTATTTTTTGCTGACACGCTTACATTCACTAACGAAGTGCTTAGCATTTTCAACTGGAACATCCGGAAGTATTCCGTGACCGAGGTTAAAGATGTGGCGTTTAGAGTTCATAACTTTTTGGATTTTCTCTACTGAAGCAGTTGTTTGCTCTTTGGAGTACAGACGACATGGCTCCATATTTCCTTGAAGAACATACTTGTCACCAAGCTTTTCTTTAGCATACTCCATTGGAGTAGCCCAGTCAACACCAAAAACATCAAAGTTTCCGTATACCTTGTCATAAAATGCAGGTATGCCTTTTGGAAACATGATGATAGGGATATGTGGATACTTTGCTTTGATGTACTCAGCTATCTCAACCATGTAGCTCCAAGAGAACTCATCATAGTTATCAACTTCAATAGCCGCTGCCCATGAGTCAAATATCTGAACAACATCTACTCCAGCTTCTATCTGTTTTTCTAAGTAAAGTTTTAAAACTTCTGTTACTTCTCTTAAGATGTTATGTAAAAGTTTAGGATTAGAGTACATCATCTTTTTACAGATGTTATAAGTTTTTGTTCCTTGTCCTTCTATCATATAAGTAGCCAGAGTCCATGGTGCACCAGCGAAACCGATGAGGGCGATATTGTCACCGCGTTCATCAAGCTCTTTACGAAGGAGTTTGATAGTGTCAAAAACATAAGTAAGTTTACTTGCTGCTTCGTCTCCACCGATGAGTCTATCTAAGTCAGCTTGCGTTTCAATAGGGTCAGAAAACTTCGGTCCCTCACCTTTAACAAAAGATAAGTCCATACCCATCTCATCAGGAATAACTAAAATATCTGTAAATAAAATAGCCGCGTCAACACCAACGATGTCTAAAGGTTGAATAGTTACAGCAGCAGCTGCTTTAGGATCGTGACAAAGGTTAAGAAAGTCTCCTGCTTTTGCACGAACTTTCATATACTCTGGAAGATAACGACCAGCCTGTCTCATCATCCATACTGGTGTGTACGGTGTCTCTTTACCAAAACATGCATCTACAAATATTTTACCCATTTAATTTCCTTAAAATTATTTTCTAACTAATTAATGTTTCCCAACTTTACCTAAAAAGTACAAACCAACGGCTACCGCGGTGATAGAAAGTGCGAAGTAGAGCATATCTAATGCACCGTTATACTGAGTATGTCCAACTTTTTGAAAAAATCCAACAACAAGAACCATTACAATAACTTTAGATATTTTATCTTTAAGTTGATCTAGTGAGTGAATGGCTAAAATTTTATTTTCCCTTGTTTTATCCTCTTTTGCTACATCTATATCGGAAATAAAAAGCTCATAGAGTCCAAAAGAAAAAATGAGCATTACAACACCTATAAGATATAAGTCGACTGCTCCAATAATTCCTCCAACAACATCCTCATGAAATGCTTCAGGATGAAGATGGTTTGCATAGGTGGAAAGAACATATTTTGCAGTGTCATAAACATCAAATGACGCTACTATAAAAAGTGCAACAGCACCAAGAAGCCCAAATACTACAGCGAGTAGCACCATAAAACGTGTACTCCATAAGGCTCTCTCAAATATACTTTCTAACATTCTATCTCCTTAGTTGTTTTCTTCTAGTTCAATCCACTTTTGAGCGATTCTGACAGCATTTGTTGCAGCACCAACTCTTAAGTTGTCAGCTACTACAAAAAGGTGTAAGATGTTTTTAGAGTATATATCGCTACGTATACGACCAACAAAAGTCTCATTTTTGTCTACACAAGTTGCAGGCATAGGGTAGAGTGCTTCATCGGGCTTGTCAAGGATGACAAGATTTGGAGCCTTAGCTAAGACCTCTCGTGCTTCGTCTGCATTTACTTCAGAATCAAAAGTAAGTGTAAGTGCTTCAGCATGACCACGCAGTGTAGGAACACGAACACAAGTAGCACTTAAGTGTACATCTTTGTGCATGATTTTGATAGTTTCATTTACCATTTTCATCTCTTCTTTTGTATAACCATTCTCAGTAAATACATCTATCTGGGGGATAACATTCAGTGCTATCTGTTGGTTAAAAGCTTTATGCTCAGCATCAGCTAGAGTAAATGCAAAAAATGCTTGCATCTGGTGTACTAACTCTTCCATCGCCGTTTTTCCAGCACCTGAAGTTGCTTGGTAAGTACTCACATCAACGCGAAGCAGATCATATGCTTCATCAAGGGGTTTAAGTGCTTGAACCATCTGAATGGTAGAGCAGTTAGGATTTGCAATTATTCCTGTTTGTCTCCACTTTTTAATATCTTCTGGGTTTACTTCTGGTACAACAAGAGGAGTGTTCTCATCCATTCTAAAGTGACTTGTGTTGTCAATAACTACAGCTCCTGCTTTAACAGCAGATGGTGCAAACTCAGCACTTACAGAGCCACCAGCAGAAAAAAGAGCTATCTCAATACCATACTCAGTAAATACATCATGTGTAAGTTCGATTATAGGTAAACTCTCTCCATTAAAATCTACACTTTTACCAAGACTTCTAGAACTCGCAAGTGGGATTAATCTTTCTAATGGAAAATCGATTTGTGCAAGAAGTGTAAGTATCTCTTCTCCGACTGCACCATTTGCTCCAACGACTGCAACATTATATTTTCTACTCATATTATTTCCTATATTTTATTTTCTGACATTTAAAAAGAGTTCATCTTTTTGTATCTCTTGTGTTTCACTTAAAATTACTGAACGCTCTACTACAGAGATAAGTTCTCGTATATTTCCTGGCCAGTTGTAATCAAGTAACTCTGATTTTGCTTCATTTGAAAAGCTCTTTAACTCAAATCCATACTTCTCGCAGTTACTTTTACAAGTTGCCTCTGCAATTTGTAGTATCTCGTCTTTTCTCTCACAAAGAGGAGGGATATGAAGAGGGATGGTGTTTAAACGGTAGTATAAATCCTCTCTAAACTCTCCATTTTTTATCTTCTCATCAAGGTTTGCATTTGTAGCAGATACTACTCTTATATCTATCTTTATGCTTTTTGAAGCACCTAAACGTCGTACCTCTTTTTCTTGTAAGGCACGCAAAAGTTTTGCTTGAACACCAAAAGGCATCTCAGCTATTTCATCTAAGAAAAGAGTACCACCATTTGCTAACTCAAACTGTCCGGCTTTGGCTTCACTTGCATCAGTAAAGGCACCTTTTTCAAAACCAAAGAGCTCACTCTCTATAAGGTTATCGGGAATAGCTGCCATATTAATTGCTATAAATGGCTTTTTAGCCCTCGGCGAATTTTTATGGATATATGAAGCAAAAACCTCTTTTCCAACGCCACTCTGACCTAAGAGTAAAATACTTGCATCCGTTTTACAAGCTTTATCAGCGATACGAAGTACTTTTGTAAGTGCATCACTTTTTCCAAGGAAACCGTGAGTGCTTTTTTTAATTTTCTTTAGAGCCTTTTGGACTTGTTGTACCTTACTTTCGCGTTGTATTGCACCGATAAGTGTATCTACATCAAAAGGTTTTAGTAAAAAGTCTTTCACTCCAAGGTGTATAGAATCTATGGCCTTAGAGAGTGTAGCATTCCCGGTCATGATGATGACTTCATAGCGACCATTTATCTCTTTTACTAACTCTATACCATCCATACCAGGCATATTTATATCAGTTATGACTAAATCAAAGCTATCATCAAGACCTTTGAGTGCGTCTTTTGCATGTTTAAATGTTTTAATCTCAAACTCTTTATAATCGCCCATAGCGAGTTCAAGAGATTTTCTCATATTAATATCATCTTCAACGATTGCAATTTTCAATTGATATCCTACTTTTTGCCTATTTTAATGGTGAAATTCTAACAAAATTATCATTAAAATCGACTTTGAAGCATCTTGTTTTGAGTGTGAGTATAGTTGTTGATGTGTACTCAAAATTTATTGTACTATCAGTATGCTCTAAAGAGAGACCTAGTTTATGTATGTACTCTATAAACTCTTCATTATTACTAGAGAGGATTTTTTTAAGATTTTTATCATCGCGTGTTTCAAATATAATGGGATTGTATGGATGTCCATCACATTTTTGCATAGCATGTGCAACTTCAAGTTTTTCACTATAAAGTATAGCATTTTTAACAAGGTATCTGTAAGATATGAGGTATTCACTTGCATTTAATGCAAGTGAAAAAAAAGAAAAAAGAAGGCTTACTTGAACTGAGCGTGAGATATTACAATCTCCATCTCAACTTCGCAAAGTCCTTCTTTAAATGTAGTCTCAACGATGTTGGCATTTCTTACCATTGCAGCAACTGAAGTACGAACAGTTGAACGTTTTACCATCATGTTTTTGATAAGGTCTTGACCATCAATACGTACACCTTTTACTTTTTCAGCGATTAGTCTATAAGCATCAGCTACAGCTGCACGTTTAGCAAGTGCATACGCCTGTGCCGGAGAAGATGTATTCATCGGTGCGACACCTTGACCAACTACACTGATAAGCATTTTTTCTTCTGCTGCAAGTACATCCTCTTGTGATTCAACATTACTTACTCCACTCATTAGGGGTGTCTTTTTTATTGGTGTATTACTTGTTTTATGATTAGGACAAGCTGGATAATTCACATTGATTGTAGATGCAGTAGGTACTTTTACTACTTCGGTTTTTGCTGTAGTTGCACTCAAAGAGAGAGAACTAAAAATTGTTACTAAGACTAATAAGTATTTCATACAATATCCTTAAAGGGTGCACAATGCGACCCGTTGTTTAATTGAGAGAGATTAAGCAAATACTATTCCAGTATTAATGTCTCAGACCCTTCTTGCGTTTCATCTTCATCTTTTTCTTCTTTAGGACAGCGTGAAATCGATGCAACATCATCACCTTTGACTATATAAACACCAGATGTATTTCTACTTGATTTTGAGATAGTTTGCATGTCAACACGAATCATTTTACCACTTTTTGTAAGTGCCATCATATCCATCTCTTCATCTACCATAAGACATCCGATGATATTTTTACCAGTTTTAGTTGTCATCTTCATAGCGATAACACCAGAACCACCACGGTTTGTAAGTCTATATTCACCAGCATCAGTACGTTTACCTATACCTTTTTCAGCAATCATAAGAATCTCTTGCTCATCATTTGCAATGATGTTAGCATCAACTACTACATCACCCTCGTGTTTGAACTTGATACCACGGACACCACGAGTTGAGCGACCTTGCTCACGAGTTTTTTCAATCTCAAACTTAATACACTGAGCAAATTTAGTTACGATAAATAAGTATCTAATATCTTGGTTCGCAATTGTTGCAGTGATTAAAGCATCATCATCATCAAGAACAATTGCTCGCACACCATTACTTCTGATGTTTGAGAATTCACTTAGGTTTGTACGTTTGACAACACCGTTTTGAGTAAAGAAAACAAGTCCTTTGTCTTCACTAAAATCAGTAGTTGGAATGATAGAACGAATCTTCTCATCTGCTACAAGATTTATAAGATTTACAACAGCCTTACCTTTAGCAATACGACTTCCTTCTGGAATTCGATACACTTTTAACCAGTGCAGTTGACCACGGTCAGTTACAAAAAGTAGTGTATCATGTGTGTTACATGTAAAGAAGTTTTCTATAAAGTCATCTTCATAAGTAGTAACAGCAGTTTTACCTTTACCACCACGTTTTTGCTTCTCATAAGAAGCAAGAGGAACACGTTTGATGTAACCACGGTGAGTAATTGTAACTACCATTGGCTCATTTGGAATAAGGTCTTCGATATCGATGTCATCATAATCATCTTCAACTTCAGTACGACGTCCTTCAGTATAAGTAGCAGAAACTTCATCAAATTCTTCAGCGATGATACCGTTAAGTACCTCTTCACTTTTAAGAATTGACTCTAAGTAATTGATAAGCTCTGTTAACTCAGCTAACTCTTCTTCAATTTTTTTGATTTGTAGACCAGTTAAGCGGCCGAGTCTCATAGCAACAATACTTGCCGCTTGAATCTCAGAAAAATCATACTCAGACACTAGATTTTCTTTAGCATCCTCTTCATCTTCTGAAGCACGAATAGTTTTAATTACTTTGTCAATAATATCTATCGCTTTTCTAAGACCCTCTAAAATATGCGCACGAGCTTTTGCTTTCTCAAGGTCAAAGATAGTACGACGAATGATTACAGTTTTACGGTGATTGATAAACTGCTTTAGAATTTCAATAATTCCAAAAATACGAGGCTCTTGATTTAATATAGATAGCATGATGATACCAAAAGTAGTCTGCATGCTAGTCTGTTTAAATAAATTGTTAAGAACGATTTCACTCATTGCATCGCGTTTAAGCTCAATTACTACACGCATACCATCACGGTCAGACTCATCACGGATAAGTGAAACACCATCTATCATTTTTTCTTTTACAAGGTTTGCAATATTTTCAATTAAGCGAGATTTGTTTACTTGATAAGGAAGTTCATCAATAACTATAATCTCTTTTTTAGCAGTCTGTTCAATATGTGTCTTTGCACGAACTTTAATACGCCCACGGCCAGACTCATATGCTTCAGTGATACCTTTTTTACCAAAAATAATTCCACCCGTTGGAAAGTCAGGAGCTTTTACATGTTCCATAATCTCAGGGAGTGTGATTTGTGGATTTGCAAGCAGTGCTTTAAGTGCATTCATAATCTCAGTAGGGTTATGAGGAGGAATATTTGTCGCCATACCAACAGCGATTCCTGAAGAACCATTTATAAGTAGGTTTGGAACGCGAGTAGGCATTACATCTGGCTCTTTAGTTGTTCCATCGTAGTTGTCTGTCATGTTTACTGTGTTTTTATCTAAGTCTTTTAGAAGTTCACCAGCATACTTAGTCATACGAGCTTCAGTATATCTCATAGCAGCTGCAGAGTCACCATCAACAGAACCGAAGTTTCCTTGACCATCTACTAGCTCCATTCTCATTGAGAAGTCTTGAGCCATACGTACTAATGCATCATAAACAGAGTTATCACCGTGTGGGTGGTACTGACCGATTACATCACCAACGATACGTGCTGACTTTTTAAATTTAGCCCCATGAGAAAGGTTAAGTTTATCCATCGCATATAGTATACGTCTATGTACAGGTTTTAGTCCATCTCTTACATCTGGTAAGGCACGCCCTACAATAACACTCATTGAGTAGTCAAGGTAAGAGTTTTGAAGAGTTGTTTCTATATTTATCTGTTGTATGTCGTCATTATTTAGCAAGTCGCTCATTAATACACCCTATTTAAGTTAAAAATAAATTTTGACTATAATAGCTAAAATTGTCTTAAGAAAATATATATTCAGACCTCCAATATTTAATAGTTCAAAGAGAAATATTTGTATTGTAAAGTATAGATTAGTGATGATTAAAAATTAATCAATATAAAAAATCATTATTAGGGCTTTTATGTCATACTACAAGCTGAAATTATACAAAAAGGATTCACATGAAGAAATGGCTTGTAGCATTAGCGCTTGCTTTACCATCTTTGGCATTTGCTGGAGACACACTAGATACGGGGGATACTGCATGGATGATGATGTCTACTGCATTAGTATTACTTATGACACCAGCAGGTCTTGCACTATTTTATGGTGGAATGACACGAAGTAAAAATGTATTAAATACATATGCTATGGTTTTTGGAGCATTTGTAGTAGGTTTTCTTGTTTGGATCATCGCAGGATATTCAATTGCCTTTGGTACTGCTGATGGTGCAATGAATAAAGTTATTGGTGGATTTGGCAATATAATGCTAAGTAATATCAAATGGACTGATTTAAGTTCAATGGGTGCATTCCCTGATTTCGTATTTGTTGTATTCCAAGGTACATTTGCTGCTATTACTGTTGCTATTGCATCTGGTTCAGTTATTGAGCGTATTAAGTTTTCAACTTGGTTAGTATTTGTCGCTTTATGGGTACTACTTGTCTACTCTCCAATCGTTCACTTAGTATGGGGTGGTGGATACTTATTTGATATAGGTGCCCTAGATTTTGCTGGTGGTACAGTTGTTCATATGAATGGTGGTTTAGCTGGTTTAGTTCTAGCTTACTTAGTTGGTAAACGTGCTGGTTACCCTAAGATTGCGATGAAACCTGCAAATGTTATGCTTACTGCTTTAGGTGCTGCTATCCTATGGTTTGGTTGGTATGGATTTAATGGTGGTTCTGCATTTGGTGCAAATGGAATCGCTGGTTTAGCTTTCTTAACTACAACTATTGCAACTGCAATGGCTGCTATTACATGGATGCTTGCTGAGTGGGTAATTTACAAAAAACCAACTCTTTTAGGTCTTGCTTCAGGTGCTGTTGCAGGTCTTGTTGCTATTACTCCTGCTGCTGGTTTCGTTGATGTTACTGGTGCATTTATTCTTGGTGTTGTTGGTTCACTGTTTGCATTTTGGGGTGTTACTGTACTTAAGAAGAAACTTGGTTATGATGACTCTTTAGATGCTTTTGGTATTCACTTTTTAGCTGGTCTATTTGGTGCTCTTGCAACTGCACTCTTAGCTGTAAAAGATAACGACTTACTATGGGACGGACCACTTAAAGAGTCTGGAGATAGAATGGGTCAATTTATGGTTCAAGTTGAATCAGTAGTAATTGTAGGTCTATTTACATTAATTGGTACAGTTGTTGTTTACTATATCGCTACTGCATTAACTGGTGGTTCACGTGTTGATGAAGAGAGTGAGACTATCGGTCTTGACGAATCAATACATGGTGAGAGATACATTAACTCTTAATCAGAGTTAAGTGTAAAATTTTAAATTATATTTAAGGATCCAAAATGAAAAAAATTGAAGCAGTAATAAAACCCTTCAAACTAGAAGATGTAAAAGATGCTCTAGCTGAAATAGGTGTAACTGGTATGACAGTTAGTGAAGTAAAAGGTTATGGTGCTCAAAAAGGTCATTCAGAACTATATCGTGGTGCTGAATATGTTGTAGATTTCTTACCAAAAATTAAAATGGAAATGGTTGTTTCTGATGATATGGTAGAAAAAACTACAAATACTATTGTTGAAGTTGCCCGTACAGGTAAAATTGGTGATGGTAAAATTTTTGTAAGCGATGTGGAAAAAGTTATCCGTATTCGTACTGGTGAAGAAGATAGCGAAGCTATCTAAATTTACTCCTCTACATTTGTGTATGCTTCTTGCATGCACAAGTTTCTCCCTCTTTATCTCTTAACACTTTTGTAACACTTATTTTGATACTGTTTCATGATGATAAGATACTCTAACTCTTTTATATTTTCCATAATTATTCATATTGCTCTTTTGATAGGGCTCTTTTTTTCATATAAGCAGTTTAGTGTAGGTGTGACAGAGCAAGAAAAAGCTCCTCTTTTATGTATAAAACTTTGTAATGTACCTGAAGAAGTTAAAGTGGTGCAAACCTCCCGAGTAACAAAAGTCTTTCAAAAGAAAAAAGAGATAAAAAGATATAAGAAGAGAGTCCCTGTAGTAGATAAAGTTGCTGTAAAAGATGAAGTCCTTGTAGTAAATAAAGATGAAAAAAAAAGTATCATTAAAGAAAAAGAAAAAGTAGAAGAAGAAGTAAAGGTAAAAAAAAGCGAGGAAGTAGAAGTAAAAAAACGAAGTAGGGCTGAAAAAGTATTACCTGAACCTGTAAAAAAAGTTGAGAATGTAAAGCTTGTTAAAGCAAAAGTAGCACC
The DNA here is from genome assembly GCF_029215995.1 of Sulfurimonas sp. SAG-AH-194-L11. Taxonomy (GTDB): domain Bacteria; phylum Campylobacterota; class Campylobacteria; order Campylobacterales; family Sulfurimonadaceae; genus Sulfurimonas. Next base: position 56,531 of record NZ_JAEMVB010000002.1, on the reverse strand, counting down.
TCAAAAAGAGTATATAGATGAAAACATAGCTAAAATAATAGCACTACTACAAGAGAACTTATACTATCCACGCCGAGCAAGAAAAAGAGGTATACAAGGAGAAGTTATAGTACGTTTTAGCCTTTCTGCAGATGCAAAGGTCTCAAACATAGAAGTTCTCTCTTCACAGAGTGATGTTCTGAGTCGTGGAGCTATCCAGACGATAAAAAACATAGATAGTAAACTTCCAAAACCAAAACAGAGTATCACTTTTAATCTACCAATCTCATACAGACTTAATTAAGAAGATAGTTGAAGCTGAAATATACTTTAAGTATAAATAAAAGTTATTATTAAAAAGGATTACTTTATAAGTTTTTATGATACAATATTCTTGATTTAAAATTTACATCTCAAGGATTTACTATGGGTATCTTACTTATTACACTAGCATCAGCATTAGTGTTTGGACTAGTTATATTTTTTATTTGCGAGGAGAAGTCATTAACAAATGCTAACTTCTCAGATATGAAAGGTCTTTTTACAGAGGAACTTAAACTCTCAGAATGCATTGGGCAGTTTAGCACTGTAAAATATATGTTAGCATATGTTGGTGCACTTTTCTTTTTTGATTTAATCATTGCACAGACAGTATTTTTACCAAATAATTTTGGAATGTCTCAAGTAATGGCATATGTCTTTATGCCATCATTAGTTGGATCATGGATAATTTTACTAGTGAAATGGACATACCAACCTATGATTAAATTGATTTCATCATTTATGTATGGTGCAGGTTATATAGGAGCTGCTGTATTTGCTTTTGCACTCACTTATGTTACATCTGTAGCATAAAGCTTATTATATAGCTTAAAAGGGCAAGCAATTGTCCTTTAGAGAACTTCTGCATTTTCTCCGATATTATTTTTCTCAAGACTTTATTAAAAAAATTGTAAAACTAGGAATAGTTGTAGATAAAATATAATCTATTTGTGATTATGATATTTGTTGAAGTGTGTAAAAGAGTGGTGACCCCGAGGAGAATTGAACTCCTGTAACATGGATGAAAACCATGGATCCTAACCGCTAGACGACGGGGCCACTCTTGTAGTTGGTTTTTAATTTAGTTGTGCTGAAGTTTCAAGTGAAGCTTACATATAGTAAGTGAACTTTAAACTGAAGTGCAAATAAAAAAAATGGTGTCCTGTGATGGATTCGAACCATCGGCCACATCATTAAAAGTGACGTGCTCTACCAGCTGAGCTAACAAGACTTATTGCTCTTAATGTTAAGAGGTCGAAATTATAGACAAATAGATAAAGTATGTCAAGGAAAATAGAATGAAATTATGATATTTGTAAAACGAGCTACTATATTTACATAAATAAGCATTAATTTTGATAAAATATACTTAATGAATTACTATAGTTTTGAATATCCATATCTTATTCTTTTGCTTATACCTATCATCTGGTGCTTATACCGATGTCGAGAGTACCTACAGCAACGATACTTCGTGCACTTACAGTTTTTACCTGTTAAACGCAACTTTATGAAGATAGAGTGGATTGTAAAAATTCTCATCTTTATACTTCTGTGTATAGCACTCGCTTCACCTATCATCGTTGATAAGTCAAATCCTCTCAATCGTAATGGAAAAGATATAGTCTTAGTTATAGATGCTAGTGGCTCTATGAATGCTTCGGGTTTTGATGTTGAAGATGAGTTTAGTAATGGTAAAAGATTATCTCGATTTGCTTTGACTAAAATAGTTGCACAAAAGTTTATAAAAAATAGAGAGAGTGATAATGTAGGGATAGTTTTGTATGGAGACTTTGCATTTATTGCCTCACCTATTACATATGAGAAAGAGATAGTCGTTGACATGCTCTCTTATCTAAATGAGGGAATGGCTGGTCAAAACACAGCTATAGGAGAGGGCATTGCTATGGGTGTAAGAGCATTTAAACACTCACATGCAAAAAGTAAGGTTATGATACTACTAAGTGACGGAGAGCATAATAGTGGCTCTATATCACCAAAAGCCGCTCTGTCACTTGCAAAAGATGCAGCTATAAAGATTTATACTATCGCTATAGGTGAAGCGGACTCGAGTTTAATGGAAAAAATTGCTAAAGAGAGCGGGGGTGTATACTATAGTGCAGTGAGTGCAAAAGAGTTACAAAATGTCTACAATGCTATAGATGCACTCGAATCATCAAAGATTAGCTCAAAAGAGTATAAGTTAAAAGAGTACTATTTTCAAAGTTTACTACTTTTAGCCTGTGGACTTTTACTTTTTTTACTCTATAGGGAGATTAAGAGATGAGTCTACTCAACCCTGAGTATCTTTGGCTACTGCTCTTTTTACTAGTAGCATTTATGAAAAAAGACTTTAGAGTACTGCGTTTTACATCGTATGGCTATATCACTACCTTTATGTTGATAGTTTTGGCTTTAACTCGTCCTGTCATAGAACAAGAACCTGTTAAAACACAAGAGCTTCTTAATGATGTAGTTATAGCAATAGACCTCTCTTACTCTATGCAGGCACAAGATATAAGCCCCTCGCGTTTGAAGTTTGCAAAAACTACCTTAGCAGAGTTAGTAAAAGTAGAGCAAAAGAGTCGCTTTGGAGTGCTTGGTTTTACTACAAATGCTATCATCCTCTCACCACTTACACAAGATACACAGCTTCTTTTACACCTTTTTAATATGCTTGATGAAAAACTTATAATGACAAAAGGGAGTAGTATAATGCCCGCTTTAATTCTTGCAAGAAAGATGTCAAAATCACCAAGGGTAAGTGTTGTTATCTTTACAGATGGGGGAGATGAGTTAAACTATGAAGATGAAGCTTTGTATGCAAAACAAAATCACTTAGAAGTAAACATACTGATGATAGCAACACAAAGTGGAGGTACCTTAAGATTAGCAAATGGAGATTTGCTTAAAGATGAGATGGAAGATATTGTCGTGAGTCGTGAAAATAGTGCTATTAGTATTATTAGTCAAGTGAGTGGAGGAGTTTATACTCATTCGCTCAGTGAGATTATCTCGACACTGCACTCTCAAAGAGATAGTGAGTATAAAAGCAATGTTACGGTTGTTCAAAATGTAGAGCTCTTTTACTATCTTGTTACTTTAGCTCTCATTGTATTTTTAGTGAGTGTAACTACTCTTAAACGCTATATAGTAGTACTATTGTTGTTCTTAGGGGTCTCTGTTGAAGCGGATATTCTGGACTTTATAAAAAATGAAAATAGGCTAGCTTTTGACAAGGGGGTCTCCCTCTATAAAGCTGGAGAGTATGAAAAAGCTTTATCTTCGTTTAGAAATGTTAAATCAAACAAGGCAGAGATAAAAGCGGTTGTATATTATAATAGTGCAAACTCTTTAGTCCGTTTAAAAGAGTATGCAAAAGCACGCATCGCTTATAGAAAATCTTTAGCACTACAGTATACAAAAGTAGCAGATGAAAACTTGAAGTTTATTCGTGGTGTGGCTGAGGAGAAGCAGATGACAACGGGGCAACAAAAAAGTCCTAAAAAATCCAAGTTAGCGAAAAAAAATGAGAGCACTCAGAAGAAAAAAAAAGAGGGTGGAAGTTCAAATATGAAAGTGAGTGCAGCTGCTAGTAATGGAGCAAGTGAAAAGGCAAAAAAGAGTAAACAAGAGACAAGTATCTCTCTAAACACAGGCAAGGCAAAACTGAGTTCTAAGCAGTATGAACTTATAAATAAAAGGAAAATAAATGAACAAAAACCTTGGTAAGTTTATACTACTTTTTCTCCTTACATACTTACTGCAAGCTTCTGAGTATGAGTGGAGTTTAGAAGTTAATAAAAAAGAGGCACACATAAATGAAGCGATACACCTGCACTATGTATGTAAGTATAGTGATAGTGCTGAGTTGTATGTGATAGAGTTTAACCCAAGTGTTGATAATAAAGACTATAAAATAGAAATCCTCAGAGAAGATGAAAAAATTGTAGATGGAAAAAAGATAAATGAGTATGACTTTGTTCTTTTTGTGAAGAAAAGTGGTAAGTTTACATTAGCACTCGATACACTTATGAAAAAGACAAATAAAGACTCCATAGAAAATGGAATGCTTGGTCGTGATAATGCAAACTACGAAGAGTTTTCTCTCTATCCGTATAAACAAGAAAATATAGAAGTAAATATCTTAGAGACAAGTAGTAACAAAGTAGGTGTCTTTACTCTTAGTGTGCGAAAAGATAAAACAGAGATAGAAGCCTATGAACCCTATCATTTAGAGTTTAGTGTAAGTGGTTTAGGGGATTTTCAAGTTTTTAAAGATGTTGAGTATAAGATAGATGGCGTTACAGTCTTTAGTGAAGATGCAAAAGAGGAGATACTCTTAACTGCTGATGGCTATAAAGGTACATGGAAAAAGAAGTTTGCTTTTGTGAGTGATAAAAGTTTTACAATTCCCCCTTGGAAAACTCACTACTTTGACCTAAAAGAGAAGAAGATGAAAACATTAGAGTTTAAGGGTGTGGATATACAAGTAACACCTGTTAAGTTTACAAAAGAGCAACTTTTAGACCCTATACCAGAAACATTTACATTTGATAGGAGTTATATCTATTATATCTTTACATTTTTAGCAGGTTTTTTACTAGCAAAAATAAAGTTCACTAAACAAAAAACTCAAGAGACCCAAAAAGAACTCTTCTGTAAACGTATTCATGAGGCGAGTTCTTTAGAAAAACTGAGTTTTATCTTAGTAAATGAAGATGCGAAAAAGTATGAAGCACTTATCTCTCAAATAGAGTTAAAAGAACTCAAGTCTTTAAAAAAAGTTAAAAACTTAATATGCGGTTAAATAGTATTTAACTATAATCGATACTAAAAATACTTGTTTTAACCTTGGTGAAGTCTCCCAAACATGAGAACAGATTAATAGATAAGGCTTGTGAAGTGAAGTATATATTTTTAGTATTAGTAAGTATTACATTTATACTAGGGGGCTGTGGTACTCCTAAACCACAAGTTGTAGTTAAAGAGAAGAGTCTTCCCTCATGGTATACAAATCCTCCACTTTCGAATGCAACAGAGTTGTATGCCTTAGGAGAGGGTAGAGATAAAAAAGAAGCAATAGCCGAAGCACTCTCTTATATGGCATCAACATTGAGTCTCTCTATCTCTTCAAATTATAGTGCAAAGACTGAGGTTAGAGAGGGGCGAATTAATAGCTCTGATGGGGTCTATAAAAGTGATATTACAAGTCAAGTACAAGCACTTCGTATAAGTAGTTATGAAGTTTTAAATGCAGAGTCTCTGGGCTTTAAGCATTATGCAGTTTTAATAAAGTCAAACAAGGAAAAACTCTTTAAAAGTATGCTCCATGAGTTAGATCAAAAGTTCAAACTGATAAAAAGTGCTCAAAACTCTTTAAAAAATGCGAGTGCTCTTGATAAACTGTTTTTTTATAAAACTCAAAAGAAAAATTTGCAAACTCTTCCAAACACTCTTATCGTTATGAATGTACTTAATCCCTCTTTTGAAGGAGATGAGTATATACGTAAAACACAGGGGATAAGTACAGCATACCAAGATATAGTACAAAACATTAGTTTTTCTATATTTTCAAATGACTTAGCTACAAATCTTAAGTCAGCTATTGCCAAAGGTATTAGTGAGAAACGATTAAAGATCAAAATGTCTAAAGGTGCAATGGACTTTAGTATTTATGTATCAAACAACATTGAAAAAGCACAAGCATATGGTTTTTGGTTAGCTCGTAGCGAGATAACTATAAAAACAAAAGATTACAGAGGTGTTATCGTTGGTTCAAATACCCTACAAATCATAGGTCAATCCTCACAAAGTTTTGCTATAGCTAAACAAAATGTAGCTTTTAAATTTAACACACTTATAGAAAAAGAGGGTATTTTTAAAGTTTTAGGGCTTGATATTTAAGTTTATTTATGAATTTTATAAAGATATAGTTTAAATGAAAAAAAGCCTTACTAGTATAGTTGTTCTTTTAGTAGTCTTAGTATTTGACTTAAGTGCATCTACATATAAATGGAGTGCCAAAGCAAATAAAAAAACAGCATATGTAAATGAGGCTATTTTACTCACTTATGTGTGTGAGTTTAGTGATGCGAGTGAGCTTTACACTATAGACTTTAAGCCAGTGCAAGATAATGAGCACTTTAGTATACAACTGCTAAAAGAGAGCCAAGGACTAAACAACTCAAAACGAGTGAACACTTATAAGTATATAGCCTATGTAAAAAAAGAGGGTCCTATCTCTTTTGATTTTGATGTAGTTATGAAAAAGACAACACAGGAGTCTATAGACTCAACAACTAATGGGCATTATGATGATTCAAAGGTAGAAGCATTTATCTCCACTCCTATGAAACAGTTACCGCTATCTCTTATCATTAAAGAGACTCCCGCACAACTTGTTGGAGAGTTTACTCTTAGGGTAAAACAAGACATAGCTAAGCACAAAGCATACGAACCTTATAATTTAGAGATACAGATAGAGGGAGTTGGGAACTTCTCTAGTCTAGCTGCAATAGATTTTAGTATAGATGGTGTTAAAACTTTTACACAAAATGCAGTTGTAAAGAGTGACTTAACTCAAGATGGAGAAAAAGGTGTTTGGAGTCAGAAGTTTGCTTTTGTGAGTGATAAAAATTTTACCATTCCCTCTTTTAAATTAGAGTATTTTGATTTAAAAGTGAAAAAAATAGTAACTTTAGATTTTCATCGAGTGAATGCAGTATTATCCTCTCCAGACTTTGTAAAGGAAAAACTCTTAGATTCTCAAGAGGATTATATAGTAGATATACATTATATTTATTATATTCTAGTATTTATAGTAGGATTTATACTTGCTAAAATTGAGTTTCCTAGATTGAAGCATCGAGTTGCTCAAGAAGATTTATTTTGTAAAAGAATTCACAAAATCAATTCATTAGAAAAATTGAGTTTTATTTTAGTGGCAAAAGATATACAAAAGTATAAAGAAATTATTTATAAAATAGAGATAAAAGAACTAACATCATTAAAAGAAGTAAAAAAGTTAATATGCAACTTAGCGAAGATAAGATAACTTATTCTAACATTTTTTAAAGTATTTAATGTTATATTAATATTTAAAAGTGTATTCTTCTTTTAATCAAAAAAGGAAAATAAATGAATATAATTAAGATTGGAACAGTGGCTCTTGTATCGATAGCAATAATGTCAGGTTGTGCACAAAAAGTTAGAATAAAGGCACTAAACCCTGCAGAAGTTGGAGAAATGGCATCTAAGAAAAAAGTTGCAGTAAGTAACTTTAGAACTGACTCAGTTGGGCTTTCTGGAAAAATTGAAGCAGAGATTGCAAAACAAAAACTTGATAAAAAAAGATACTTTACTGTTTTAAGTCGTAAGGATATGCAAAAAGTAATTGCAGAACAAAAATTACAATCATCAGAGCTAATGGATGAAGCAACAAGTGCAAGAGTAGGTAAAATAATTGGTGCTCAAGCAATAATCGGTGGTGAAGTTGTATCATCAAATGCAGAGAGTGGTCATTATAAAGAAGATCGAGAAAAATGTCTTAGATACTACAAAGATGGTGGTGGATGTGCACAGTATAGATACTATAAAGTAACATGTAATACAACACAAGCAGCAGTATCTGCTAATATTAATATTATAAATGTTGAGAGTGGTTCTATCATATATGCAGATACGATTACTAAAGAGTATAGTGGTGATTCATGTAAAGCTGGAAAAACTAGTTTAGGGCTGTTAACATTAACTAGTGCTCCAAAACAAATTCTTTCTAAGGCTCAAGCACTTAATAGACTTGCATCTTCAATCGCAACAGAGTTTGTTTATAAGCTTACACCCAATTACATATACTTTAATGTGACTCTATTAAAGTCTATTGAACTAGATGCAGTTACGGATGCACAAAAAGAAAACTTTGCTAATGCATTAGAGTATATTAAGGTTGCTCGCTATACTAAAGCAAAGAAGATTTTACAAAAACAAATGGATGAACTAGATGGGAAAAGTTATGCCGTTGCTTATGACTTTGGAGTTGTAAATGAAGCGACAGGTTCTTTTGCAAAAGCAAAAGAGCTATATACTATAGCTGATGAATTAACTGTTTCACCTATTGAAGAAATAGATTTAGCAATGAATAGAATAGACAGACTTATAGCAAAAAGAGATGAAGCGAAAAAGCAGATGAATACTGAGTAATAATGAATATATTTAGTATTACTCTCACTTTACTTATATTTCTTCATGGTTGCGGGGCGAGCCCTGCACCAGTACCAAAAAAAACTCCTCCTCCTGCTTGGGTATACTCTGTCCTTCCAAATGATACTGCAACTTCAATGTATGGTTTAGCAATTGCAAAAACTCGAGAAGCAGCAATAAAAGCGGCCCTAAATGATATGATTTCACGTTTAAGTGTAAAAATAGAGTCTACTTTTCAAAGTAAGCAAAAAGTGATTAATAATTATTACTCAAATACCATCACACAAAGTGATATTAAAGCTAAAGTGGAAAAGGTTAAAATTAATAACTATAAAGTTATTAAATCATATAGAATAAGCTATAGAGAATTTGCTGTAATGATAGTAACAGATAAGCAAAAATTTATAAAAGGTTTAAAAGAAGAACTAGAAGTTAAGAAAAAATTGATAGTACAACAAATGCAGACACTTACTTTTAAAGATAAAGTATCTCAGTATAACCTAGCTAAAAAAATGTCTAAAAAAGCCAAAGCTCTACTTCCAACTGTTTTAATATTATCGACAATTGACGAGTTATACAATTCAAAAATTGATCAAGATTTTATTTTTAATATCGAAGATAAGTTTTTACATGTCTCTAGTAGTTTAAAATTTTATGTACATGGAGATAAAAAATCTTCTCTATTTGTTGATAAAATAAAAAATAACCTTGCTCAAAATAATTTTTCAGTTGTAAAAAAAGAAGATGATGCAATTGATATTACAGTTACTACTCAAGATAATATTAACAAAAGTGTTATCGAGATAGCAGTTTTAACAATGAAGATTAGTGTTAAAGAAGATAATCAACGAATTGGTGGAAAAATAAATATTATTAAGGAACGATATAACTCCTCCATAAACAATGTGTATAAAAATGCAGCTATTCATTTTGAACAAAACATTCTTAAACAAGGAATAAATAAAGTTCTTGGTATTAATTTAAATATAGTACCAAAGGTAGATTAGGTTTATATTTAACATTCATTAACCAAGTGTTTCATAAGTATTTACCTCAAAGGATTATACTTACATCATAAATTAATAGAGGTGTAGTGTAATGATAAGTAAGATTCAAAAAGTTAAAGAAGAAGTTGCAAAAGTAGTTGTTGGTCAGGAGAAGATGATAGACTCTCTTCTCATCGCACTTTTGTGTGAGGGACATATCCTTATAGAAGGTGTGCCAGGTCTTGCAAAAACGACTACTGTAAATGCACTTTCTAAAGCACTAGGGCTTAACTTTAAGCGTGCTCAGTTTACTCCTGATTTACTCCCATCAGATATCTTAGGTGCTGAAATATATGACCCCCAAAACAATCAGTTTAAAATCAAAAAAGGTCCAATCTTTACAAACCTTTTACTCGCAGATGAGATTAACCGTGCTCCTGCAAAAGTTCAATCTGCACTACTTGAAGTTATGCAAGAAAAACAAGTAACATTAGGTGATACAACTTTTAAACTCGATCCACCATTTTTTGTTATGGCTACACAAAATCCCGTTGAACAAGAGGGTGTTTATCAACTCCCAGAAGCACAGCTAGACCGTTTTATGCTAAAGCTCATAGTTGACTATAACACAAAAAGTGAAGAGCTTGAAATAGCCCGTCGTATCTCTAGTGGAAATTTTCAAGAGATAAATGCAGTACTTAGTGCGGAGGACTTAGATGAGCTTAAGGCTAGTATAGCAAAGATACATGTGGATGTTGAGGTCGAAGAATATATGATAGAGCTTGTAAACGCGACAAGAAATCCAAATGAGTATGGACTTGAAGATATTGCTGAGTTTATACAGTTTGGGGCATCTCCGCGTGTGAGTATAGATATGTTTAAAGCAGTTAAAGCGATGGCATTTATGCGAGGTAAAGATTTTGTAACACCTATTGATGTTGCATACATTGCAAAAGAGTTGATGAGACATCGTATTGTACTTACTTATGAGGCAGAAGCTGAGGGTATTACAAGTGATGAAATCATTCAAAAAGTGCTAGAAACTGTAGCAATTCCATAAGGTTTTTCTTTTGAGCAAACTACAAAAAATTCTAGTGAGAGCCAGACGCCAAGTATTTTCTGAAATGGTGGGAAACAACCCTTCTATATTTCAAGGTGAAGGCTATGACTTTATCGAGCTTAGAGAGTATATGCCTGGAGATGATATCCGTCATATCGACTGGAATATCACAGCAAAACTTCAAAAACCCTACATAAAAGTCTTTCGTGAAGAGAGAGAGTTAAATGTAGTGATTGTCTCTATTTTAAATGGAAGTGTACATTTTGGATCTAAAAAGTTTAAACAAGAAGTTATAGCAGAAGTTTCAGCACTACTGAGTTTTTCAACACTTAAAAATGGTGATTTACTGAGTTCATATATCTTCACAGACAGAATGATAAGTAACACAAGACCAAGTAAAAAACTCTATCAAATTCAAAAAAATGTAGATGAGATTTTGAATTTTGATGCTATAGGTGAGAAACTAGACTTTAAAGCAATCTCTGACACACTTTTTAAGAGACTCAAGCGCAAGTCGCTCATCTTAGTTATAGGTGATTTTTTTGAGATACCTGATTTTAAGCTTTTAGCAAAAAAACATGAGGTAGTGGCTCTTATAGTACGTGACCACCTAGAAGAAAAACCACCTAAAATGGGTTTTTCATCTTTAGTAGACCCCGAAAGTGGAGCTACATTAGAGGGTGACTTTAATGCTTCAAGTGTTGTTGCTTATGCAAAAAAAGTACATGCACATGATAGAGCTCTCTATAAACAGCTCAGAAAAGACCAGATACGATTTAGTAAAATTTATACAGATACAAATGCAAGTGTAGCACTTCGTAGACTTTTTGAGGGAAAATAAGATGCAAACAAAAGATATACCACTACATGATATTAAACCTCTTATAGAGATACAAGAGTACTCTTTATACTACTTTAGTGCTCTTGTTTTTATAGCATCTGTAGTAGTTTTAGTGCTTGTTTATTTACTCTATAAGTATATTAAAAATAAAAACAGTTTTAATATTCGTGCAGAGTATTTAAAACAGTTAAAAGCAGTTGATTTAAGTAATCCAAAGAGAGCTGCATATGAAATCACACTTTATGGAGCTCTATTTGAGGCTGATAGTGAGGAGCATAAAAAACTCTACTCTGCTTTAGTAAAAGAGTTAGAGACTTATAAATATAAAAAAGATGTTGATAGTTTTAGTGAGGAGACAAAACACAGCATAAAAAACTATGTAGGAATTTTAAATGTTTAATGGTATCTACTTTGAGTATCCTTACTTTTTTCTTTTACTAGCTCTGTTTATCTTTTGTGAGTTTTTTTGCAAAATGAGACTTCCTTCGTTTTATTTTCCTCATGCAACAAAGTTTATGCAAAAGGGAGTGAGTAGTTCTAATCTTCCTCTCATCTTAAAGTACTTAGCTATTTTTTTGATGATACTTGCTTTGAGTTCTCCTGTAAAGGATGAACCGTATGAGTTAGAACCTAAAAAAGGGCATGAAATAGCTATTATAATAGATGCATCACAGTCGATGCAAGCACGTGGTTTTGATAGAAGTAATCCTGCTAAAAACCGTTTTGATGTAGTTAAACTTATAGTTGGAGACTTTATCAAAAAACGTAAGAGTGACAACATGGGACTTGTAGTCTTTGGTGCTTACTCTTTTATCGCTTCACCTTTAACATATGATGAAAATATTTTAGCTCGCATAGTGAGTCAACTCCAAATTGGTATGGCTGGTAAATATACAGCACTTTATGAGTCACTCGCACAAGGTGTTAATCTACTTAAAATGAGTGAGTCAAAGTCGAAAATAGCGATTTTACTTACCGATGGTTACTCCTCACCAAATGTAGATAAGATTCCGCTTGATGTGGCGATTGACATGGCAAAAAAAGAGGGTGTTAAAGTCTATCCAATAGGCATAGGTAATCAAAATGAGTATAACGCAGCCGTACTGCTCAAAATTGCAAAAGAGACAGGTGGTGTTGCGTTTGGAGCCTCTACTGGAGATGAGTTAGAAGCGGTTTATAAAAAGATAGATGAGCTTGAGAAAGTAGATATAAAAAATGAGTCTTATACATATCTTAGTTACTATTATATATATCCACTCTCTTTAGCACTACTCTTTTTAATGCTATATGTATTTGTACGAAACAAAAATGGGAGGAAAAATTAATGAGCTTTTTACATCCTGAATTTTTATACTATGGCTTAGTTCCACTTCTTATAGTGTTTGCTTTTGTGCTTAGAAAAAAATCATCACAAGAGAGTTACTTTAGTAGTGAAGTTATGGATAAACTCAGAGTAACTGCCAATACTTTAAGTCTAAAAATGAGAAATATCCTTTTCTTAATCATAGCTATTTTACTCCTTATCGCACTAAGTGGACCTATCATCGATGAGGGTACTATAGAAGTAAAAGCAAAAAGTGCTGACATTATGGTGGCACTCGATATCTCTGATTCGATGCTCGCTGAGGATGTCTACCCAAACCGTTTAAAACTTGCCAAACAAAAAGCACTAGAGTTGTTAAAACTAGCACCTAGTGAGAGAATAGGTGTGATAGCTTTTGCAAAGAATTCTTATCTCGTTTCACCTCTTAGTTTTGATAGTAATGCAGTAGCATTTTTACTAAGAGAACTTAGAACTAACTCCATTACTGAAAAGGGAACAAACTTTCTCTCAATGTTAGAAGTAGTAGATAAGAGTATAAAAAAAGAGTCAAAAAAGTACTTACTTATACTAACTGATGGTGGCGATAGTGAGAGCTTTTCTAAAGAAATAGAGTATGCAAAAGAGAAAAATATAGTCGTTTTTGTTTTAGCACTTGGAACTTCTAAAGGAGCTCCTATAAAAAGAGAAGATGGCTCATTTTTAAAACTTAATGGAAAAGTTTTAATCTCAAAACTCAATAAAAACATAAGTGCCCTTGCAACTAAAACAGGTGGTGTTTATATAGAGAGTGTAAACTCAAATGCAGACATTCAGGCGATGCTCCGAGAGATAGAAGCACATAGCGAGAAAAAAGAGTTAAAGTCTCAAGAGATTAAACGCTTTATCCCACTCTTTTACTTCCCCTTAGGTTTAGCTCTCTTCATTTTACTTTTTGCGACATCATCATGGGGTACAAAAACAACAAAAAGTGTGGCACCACTCTTTGTCCTTGTGTTTGCACTCGGTTTTTCACAAGATGCTAAGGCTGGAGTAACTGACTTTATGCTTTTAGATAAGGCAAAAACTGCCTATGAAAGAGGGGAGTATAACAAGGCACAAAAGTTATATGAGCAGTACTCAAGTATAAGTAAAAATGCAGATGCTGATTATAATATTGCAAATACACTTTATAAGCGTAAAAAGTATAAAGAGGCACAAGCTGCATATGAAAAGCTACATTTTGATGAACCTGAGAAACAGGCAAAAAATTATGCGAATCTTGGAAATTCTTATGTAAAAGCTAAAACAAAAGATGGGCTTGACAAGGCAGTAGAGGCATATGAAAATTCTCTAACACTACAAGAAGATAAAGATGTAAGAGAAAATTTAGAAGCTGTAAAAAAAGCGATACAAGAGCAAAAGAAAAAAGAGAATAAGAAAGACAACAAGGATAAGAAAGACAAAAAAGAGAAGCAAGATAAAAAAGATAAATCTGATAAAGATGATAAGAAAGATAAGTCAGATAAGAAAGATAAGAAAGATAAGTCAGATAAAAAAGATAAGTCTCAAAGTAAAGATGACAAGTCTAAAAATGATAAAAAGTCTGATAAAAAAAGTGAAGATGAGAAGAAAAAAGAGCAAGAAAAATCTCAAGAAAAGAGAGATGAAAAAAAGAAAGATGAAGAGCAGAAGAAAGAAGATAAAACCAAAGAGATAAAAGATGAAAAGAGTACAGAGCAAAAGCAGTCTCAAGTAAAAGATATGAAAGATATGATGAGTGATGAAGAAGAGAAAAAATGGTTAAAACAACTCTCAAAACAGCAGAGTACTTTTCTTTATAGACTAAATGATGATAATAAATTTGAGGATAAGACAGATGAAAAACCTTGGTAAAATACTAACACTTTTAATACTATTTTTAAGTTCACTTAGTGCAGGAGTAACAGCGAGTGTATCACCTAATGATGTGTTTGTAGGAGATACTACAACTTATATGCTAACTATCACTGGTTCAGGGGTGAAAAAACCTGTTATGAGTGATATCTGTGGAAATCAAATCACAGCGACTGGCTCCCAGACAAGTATACAGGCTACAAATGGAGAGTATAAAAAGAGTTATACTTTATCCTATCAGTTTACACCTAAAAAAAGTTGTACTATAGCTGCTGTTGGAGTTGAGATAGATGGAAAAATAGAGTACTCAAATAGTGTAGATGTAAATGTTTTACCAAGAACACAGGACTTAAGTGCGGACTTTGTACTTGAGTTTAAGAGTTCAGTTCAAGAGCTCTATGTTGGAGAACCTTTTAAGTTAACACTACTACTCAAGCAAAAAAGGGGAATACAAGTTGCTGATAGCAAGTTTATAGCTCCTGAGTTTAAAGGTTTTTGGATTAAGTCTGAGTCTCAGCCACAAAGAACACAAGATAGTAAGTATATGACAACTAAAGTTGTATATGAGTTAGCACCACAAAGAGAGGGTAAGCTTAGTATAGAAGCAGCAGAACTTAAAGTTGCATCAAGAGTTGCTTCAACTGATTGGATGGGAGGTTTTGCACAAGTTAGATGGCGAACATACTACTCAAACACATTAGATATTAGTGTTAAAGCTCTTCCTGAGAATGTGAAAATAATTGGTGATTTTACAATTGAAGCAGATGTTGATAAAAGAGAAATAAATCCAAATGAAGCAGTGAATTTAAAGATAAAGATTACTGGTGTAGGAAACCTTGAAGATATAGAGAGTTTTAAACCTTTTATATCTGATGTAAATATTTTTGATGAAAAGATACAACTTACAAGCAATTCATTAAGTCAAAAAATTGTTTTTGTGAGTGAGCGAGATTTTACTATTCCTACATTTGAATTAAAATATTTTGATATAAATACGAAAGAAGTTAAAACTATAAAAACAGAACCAATAGAGATAAAAGTACAAGGAAATATGGCAAAAAAAGAGCTCAGTATCACTCGCGGCGAAGCTGTTGTACCAAAAACAGTAGAGGAAGCTAAGCGAGAAGTAGTCGAGAAAAACAATTATCTTTATCTCTCTTTGGCATTTATTTTAGGACTTAGTATAGGTATAGCACTCATGCTTTTAAGAGGAATTAAATTTTCTAAAAAGTCTAAAACATTTGATATAAAAGATGAAAAAGTACTTTTGATTAAACTTTTAGCATTTAAAGATAGTGATAAAGATGTAGAAGAGTTAGTGCGAATTTTAGAAAATAATATTTACTCTAAAGAAAAAATTGCATTGAATAAGAAGAAGTTAAAAGAGGTTCTTAAAAAGTACGATATTTCTTAGTCTAAAATATCGTGTAACTTATTTGCATCAAGCATCTCTTGATGTACTCTCTCCCAGTCATCATTTTCTATAGCACTCTTTAGGTGTGCTAACTCATCCTCAAAGATAGTGATAGACTCTAAAAGGTTCGTTTTATTTTGTCGAAAGATGTCCTCCCACATATAAGGTGAACTTTTCGCTAAGCGACTCATAGAACGATATCCACCAGCAGCGAGAGCCAATATATTATGTTTGTTCTCTTGTCTCATAACAGTGTTGGCTATAGCATATGAGACAGCATGGGGCATATGAGAGATAAATGCAGCATGTCGGTCATGCTCATCAGCTCGCATAAAAGTGAGTCTCATATTTAAAGATGAGAAGATCATTTTGGCTGTGTCTGCTTGATGTTTTCCACTATCTTCTAAATTACATAAGACTACAACCTTATCTTCATAAAGACCTTTAACTGCTGCAAGAGGACCAAAGTTTTCAGTACCTGTCATTGGGTGTGCTGCAACAAAGTTTTTACGAATCTTAGATGGAACACTCTGTACGATTTTTTCTTTAGTACTCCCAAGGTCAATGATAGTAGTATTTTTACTTATATCAGTTAAGTTGTGCAAAGTTGCTATTAAGCCATCAACTGGAATAGCTAAGAAAATAACATCACATTTTTTTACCTCAGAGAAACTTGCAATGCTGTTAACTAGACCTAACTCTATAGCCTGTTTAGTATGTATTTCGTTATGATCATACCCTACAATTTGTGTAACATATTTTTCTTTTTGAAGGCTCATGGCAAGGGATCCACCCATAAGACCAAGTCCAATTATTGCTATTTTCATTTTATATCTTTTATATTTATTTGTCCAATTATACACATTTTAATTTAAAGTTAACAATCTATTAATCACATTAAGGGTAAAATCACTATTAATTTTAACTATGGAACTTTGATGAAGATATTTTTACCTCTCCTTATATTACTTTTTACGTTTAACCTCTCTGCTCAAACACTCAATTCTATTAAATTTGAAGGAATGGTTCATATATCTAAACCAGTTGCTCTTCGTATGCTCCCATTTGAAAAAGGGGATGATGTAGATGTTAAAATGGTAGATGATGCTATTAAAAAGTACTTTGAACAGGGTTACTTTAATGACATCTGGGCTGAGTTTGATAATGGAGATTTAACATTCTTTTTTAAAGAAAAAGCAATTATTTCTAAGATTGAACTTAAGGGCTGGAAAGAGAATGATGAAGAGATTCAAGATGCTGTTATTCAGATTAAAAAAGGTACTCTTTATAATGAAAAAATCCTTCAAGCTGCTAAGAAGCGCATAATTGAAGCAATTTCTCAAGAGGGAAAACTTGATTCCGTTGTAGAGATTAAAAAAGAGTACTTAGAAAATGGAAGTATTAAAGTTACTTTTATAGTGAGTGAGGGTGAAGAAATCATAATTGACACTTTAATCTACAGTGGTGTTAATGGTTTAGATCCTGATGATTTCGATGCAGTTATCGCAAATAAAGAGCATGACTTTATGGGATGGTTTTGGGGTCAAAATGACGGAAAAATGAAGGTAGCTGATTTAGCATATGATAATTTACGAATACGTGACTTATATATGCAAAATGGCTACTTAGATGCAAAAGTAGATGAACCTTTTGTTCGTGTAAATTTTAACCACTATACAGCAAATATGAGTTATCAAATTAAAGAAGGTGATGTTTATACGATAAAAAAAGTAACACTTGCTCAAGCTAAAGAAGTTGTCGATGAAGAGTTGCTAAGAAGTATTATTTCACTTAAAGAGGGTGAAGTATTTAATATTAAAGATTTTCGTGAAGATGCTGAAAAAATTAAAACACTTGTAGCAGATAAAAGTTATGCTTTTGTTCAAGTTGTACCTGATTTAAAAAAAGACCCAGAGAAGAACACAGTAGAAGTTATTTTTAAAATAACACCGGGAAATAGGGTCAAAATAAGAAATGTAGTTATCTCTGGTAATACAAGAACCCTAGATAGGATCATCAGACGTGAACTCTATCTTGGACCGGGTGATATGTACTCTTTGACAGATTTAAAAGATTCTCGTAACTCTTTGGGGCGTTTAGGTTACTTTGAAGGTACTACCATAGAAGAAAAACGTGTAGACAATCAGACTATGGATCTTGTAGTCAAACTCAAAGAAACACCAACTGGTAATGTACAACTAGGTGGTGGATATGGCTCTTTTGGTGGTCTTTTAATTAGTATAGGAATTAATGATAGAAATATTTGGGGCTCTGGAATTAACATGGGTGTAAAAGCTGAAAAGTCTCAAACAACAGAGTCTTACTCATTTAATGTCTCAAACAATAGACTCAATGATAGTGACTTTAGTGGAAACTTTTCAATATATACATCTTCATTTGATTATAATGACTACTCAGTGTTCTCAGATGGTATTAGTATCGGTACAGGACATAGGTTTTCTCGTTATATTACAGGTTATATCGGTTATGGATTTTCAAGTAACTCTTATAAGTTTAATAATGTTCTAGATCAAAATACTACTGTAATTGATACTTTTTTCTTTGAAGATTTTACAAAAAGTGGTATTACGGTTAGTGTGAAATGGGATAATACAGATGACTTTTATCTCCCTCGTCATGGATTTAATATCTCACAAAGTTTTGAAAAAACAGGGCTTGGTGCACAGGCTGACTATATGAAATCAAGAAGTAACTTTGGTAAGTATATAGGATTAGAAGAGTATATAGGTTTTGATGCTATATTTCGATATAAGGCAAGAATGAATATTCTAATTGACAATGGTTATATTCCTTTAGCTGAGAGATTTTATATGGGTGGAATTGGTAGTGTGAGAGGGTATCAGGCTTTCTCTTTGTCTCCAGTTATTACAGATGATAATGGTGCTATAAGACGAGTTGGTGGTGAAAAAACATTTTCAAATTCTCTAGAGCTAAGTATGCCTTTGATTCCTAAAGCAAAGATGCGTATTGTTGTTTTTGCAGACTGGGGATTTATTGGAGATGACTCTATTACTGATATCTCACGTGGTGGTTATGGTGCAGGGCTAGAGTGGTTCTCACCTGTTGGGCCAATTCAACTTATGTTCTCTTCACCATTAAATGTAGATGATGGTAACATAGCTGGACAAAAGGATATAGTAAATAGCTTTGAGTTTACAATGGGACAGAGATTTTAAGAGTTGAAAATAATCTTAAAGCTCTTCTCTAAGGATTCTAATTTCTTTAGATTCTCTTGAACAAGGTAAAGGTTCTTTTTACTTGATATTTCTAGGGTCTTATCCTTAAAACTTAAAGTGAAGTCGATATTTTTAGGCCTATGACTTAGTAAAACTAAACTCAGTGAAAGTATATAACTTAAGGTTTTAGTAGTCTCTTCATGAGGTAGTAAATCACTATACTTTTGAAGATGACTTTTCGTTGGAAGCTTACTATTAGCATACTTGCAGAGTGTTGCAATGAGAGTGTTGCTTTCATGTGTAAAACCATACTCTAAAGCATTTTGTATAAGATAGTAAGCATGCTTATTTTGAGAGTAAAAATGTGTTTTACTACCTGCTGGGTATAACTTCGCTCCAAGTCCTAACTCATATCTGTATTTTTTATCTATACCAAAATATTGGGCTGTTAAATCAAAAAGTTTTTTACTTACAAGGTTCACTTGTGTTGAAAAAGTTGTCTCACTGACTTGAGTATCTAAAAGGTACTTTACACAGGTGTTATAGTTATGTGGAAA
The DNA here is from genome assembly GCF_029215995.1 of Sulfurimonas sp. SAG-AH-194-L11. GTDB lineage: Bacteria > Campylobacterota > Campylobacteria > Campylobacterales > Sulfurimonadaceae > Sulfurimonas. The sequence goes on along the minus strand of NZ_JAEMVB010000002.1, from coordinate 37,057 downwards.
CTTATGTTGAGAGTTTCGAAGTAAGTCTGCTAAAAAGAGACCCTCTCTTACTCCAACGCCACTAGTAACTACATTTTTAAAGGCTATCTTTTTGAGTAGTCTTTGGAGTATCAGTGTTCCAGGTTTTATTACATCATAACGATTGGGTTTTATATGAAGTTTTTGAAGATCAGAGTCTGTTGTAGCATTGAGTATTTTATCTGTAAATGAACTGAGTGTATTATAAGAGTAAGTATATGCATGTATCTTAGAGAGTTGATAACACTCTTCTTTCATTATAGCACTAGAGAGTGCTCGAAAAGTTCCACCAATACCGATGAGAGTTTTATAATTAATACTATGAAGCTTTTGGAGCTCTTTATCTATATACTTGATAGCTCCATCTATGTCCTCAGCATCAAAATAAAGCTCTTTAAGACGTATAGTACCTAAATCCAATGATAGAGTATCTGTAACACTATCATCATTAATTGTGCTAAATTCTGTTGAGCCCCCACCAATGTCAATACTTAGAGCATCTGTCTGTTTCGGAAGGAGGGCAGCACAAGCAAGAGCACCATAGTAAGCCTCTTTTTCTCCACTAATAATTTTAATATTTAGACCAAGTTTTTCTTTTACTTTTTTAAGAAAATCTTTAGAGTTTGGAGCATCGCGTAGGGCTGAAGTGGCAACACAGAGGAGTTTTCTTGTTTTAAAAGATTGGGTTATTTTTATAAAGTCATGCAAGGCATCAAAAGTACGTTGCATAGGAACTTTTTGAAGCTCCCCATCAAACTTGTAGGCATTTTCAGATATGCGAACCTTACTTTTTTCTTCATGTAAGAGATGAAAAGCATATCGAGAGGTTCTTTCATAAACAGCTATTCTAATAGAATTAGAACCTATGTCGATAACGCCAACTCTCTTTGCCAAAGTTTTACTCTTCTAAGTCTAAATGTTTTGCTTTAAAAAGAAGTTCTGCTATAGACTCTACATTATCTTTATCTGGTACAAAACAATCAACTGGGCATACAGAGATACATGCTGGTTCATCATATACACCAACACATTCTGTACAACGGTCTGGGTCAACATAGTAAATTGGGTCGCCCTCTTCGATAGCCATAGTAGGACATTCTTCTCGACAAGCATCACATGCTATACATTCGTCATTAATTAATAGAGCCATTGGAAAACCTTATATTTTATACTTATTTATTTCTATGCCGATTTATAACTAAATAAAGCTTCAGTAAGATTTAAATACTTTAGTTATATCGTGGAATTATGCAAGACAACTTAGAATTGAGCTGTAAAGAGGCAATAGTTCCGTCAATTCCATCTTCTCTATTTCTTATTTTTATTTTTGCACCTAAAGCATCAGCTGCACTTTGTGCGAGAAAAAGACCCAGTCCTACGCCTGGTCTATTGCCTTGTCTCACAAAAGGAGCAAATAAATCAACACTATCATCAATACCACAGCCCTCATCAATGACTTCAATAAGTAAACCATAATCATCTTGAGAGCTTCTGAGAATAACTTTTTTCTCTTTTGGTGTAAATTTCAGAGCATTTTGCAGAAAATTTTGTATGATTTGATTTAAAAGGCTCACTTGTAACATAGCCATAAAAGCATTTGGCTCAAAACTCATCTCTAGCTCTTTTCCCTCATTTGCAGCAAGGAGTTTGAAGTCATCAGCTTTTTGTTTTAAGATAGCAATAATATCTACATGCTTAGGTTTTTCAAGCTGTGCACCCTCTTGTCTTCCTATATTTAGAATATTTGAAACAATGATATTCATCTCATCAATAGTAGTATTGGTACGTTTTAATGCTTCTATATATTCTGATGCAGAACGCTCTTTTATGAGTGTGACCTGATTTTTTAATTTTATAACTGCTAATGGTGTTTTAAGCTCATGTGCAGTACCAATAAAAAGTTCTTTTTGGTACTTAATAAAGTTTTGTATTCTTGCTATTAGGTGGTTTAGCATCTCTCCTAAGGGCTCAAACTCTTTAGGAAGAGTATTTGTATCAATAGGCTGCATGAGATGCTCATTCATGTTAGAGAGCTTAGCACTCAATTGTTGTATTGGCCTTACAAGCATTTTTGATAAAGTGATAGCATAGATAACTACAAGTAAAAAGCCGACTATATTAATGAAAAATATGTACTTGAGTATTCTATTGAGAAGATGTTTTGTTGTTGAGATATCTTTTGTGATTTTAAGGTAGGCATTCTCTTTGAGATTAAAAGGGTAAATCAGTGTTAGGTATGTATGTTCTCTTTGTGTCTTTTCATATTGCGATATATCAACTTCTTCACCTTTGAGATGAATTATTTCAATATTAAGAGAAAAAAAGTTTTCATTATAAGCTTCATCTTCATTGTAAAGGGATTGCGAATTGGATATATTTTGTGCGAATATAAGGAGTTCTTCATGTTTTTCATCATAAATCGATTTTTCAATAAAAAAGTATAAAATTGATGAGAATGCAAAAATAAGAGCTATGGTAGATATGATGATTTGAATTAAAAAATCTTTACGGATACTGCGTTTAGAGAACATGAGTACAACCTCAAATATTATAGATTTGAGATTATATCATTAAAGTTTTAAAAGAGAAGGATTAGTTAAGCTCTTTAGGAAAACAAAATCTATAACCACGACGACGTACAGTCTCGATAGTTGTGATTTGTAATGGTTTATCCATTTTTTGTCTAATTTGATTAATTGCAACTTCGATTACATTTGGAGTAACAAGTTCTGGTTCTTCCCAAATAGCATCAAGAAGTTGTTCTTTAGAAACGATTTGGTCACGGTGGCGAGCAAGGTGAGTAAGTACTTCAAAAGGTTTACCTTTAAGTTCTATCTCTTGCTCTTTATAAGTGATTTTTTCTTCTTCAGGGTTGATAGTTAAATCTTCTATCTCGATAATATTAGATCCACCAAAACGAAGTCTAGCTTCAATACGAGCGATAAGAACATCAAAATCAAAAGGTTTTCTGATATAGTCATCTGCACCAGCACGAAGTGCTTCGATTTCACTTTCATTATCATCTCTAGCAGAGATAACAACAACTGCTGTTTTAGGAGTGTTTGATTTGATATCACCAATAATATCTACTGAATTACCATCAGGTAACATCCAGTCCATAAGAACTAAATCGTAGTTACGAATATCAAGATAGTACTCGCCATCTTTAAGTGTTTCAACAACATCACTTTGGTAACCAAATTCTTTTAGTCCCTCTGCGAGCATTTTGTTTAATGTAACTTCATCTTCAATGATAAGAATGCGCATTAATAATTTCCTGTATGTGAATATTTTGGCGAAATTATAGCGTACTTTTAGCTTACCTTAAAGTTTTTTTCAATTTTCTTTAAAAAAAAATGAAGTTTGGATTAAGAATTGAAATCTTTAAAGATACCAACACTAACCATGCAGTCGGGCATAATCGATGGTTTTGTGATTTTTAGTTCAAGAGTAGTTATTGTACTAAATTCTTTTTTGAGAGAATCTTGTAAAAAAAGGAGAGCATCTTCAATAAGTAAAAATTGTTGTGTTTGAAGAGTCTCTTTAATGTGCTGACTGACATCAGCATAATTGATAAATTGCTCTTCATAATGATACTCTAAAGAGAGCTTAACTATAATTTCTTGGGGTGTAGTTCTCTCAAAGTCTAAAATTCCAATAATAGTTAGAAATTTTAAATCTTCAATATAGACCTTCATTAGACTACGGCTTTTTCTTGACCACTAAAAAGACGAATGATATTTGGAATATGTTTATAGTAAAGTATAAATACTATAAAAACGACAGGAGCATGGGCCATTTGGGGATGTATAAAAAAGCTTGAGATTAAAAGAACTGCAACACCTGTAAGTGAAGATACTGAAGAAATTTTAACTGTTTTTGCTAAAACTCCCCAAACTACTAAAGCAAGAAGTGTCTCTTGTGGGAGCATAAACATCATCACACCCATACCTGTAGCGATTCCTTTTCCACCCTCAAGTCCAAGATAAGGAGAAAAACAGTGACCAACGACTGCTAAAACAGCAATAGCCCATAGTGTAGACTCGCTCATACCCATAATGTAAGCTACAGTTATAACTGCTACACCTTTTAGTGCATCAAGTGCTAGTGTCGCGATACCGAGCTTTTTAGCGAGAGAAGGATTCTTCTCCTTTACAACTCTAAGAACATTTGTTGCTCCTATACTACCACTACCACTTGCTTTAATATCTACACCAGCAAACTGTTTTGCTAAAAGTAAGCCAAAGGGGATTCCACCCACTAAATATGCTGCTATAAAAAACTGTACATTTGTATTAAATAAAAAATCCATTCTTAACCTTAATTAAATTATATGATGACATTCTACTCTTATAATATTAATATGAAGCTAAATTATTTCGATATAATTACATCAATTATAACTATTAGGATATTTTTTGCAATTTACAAATGAAGAATTAAAAATAAAAATAGATGAGTTAAAAAAGAAGTTAGATGTAACAGTTGTTGCTCACTTCTATCAACGTGATGAAGTTTTTGAGGTTGCTGATATTACAGGTGATTCACTAGAATTAGCTATGAGAACGCAAGCCGACAAGAGTGAATTTGTACTCTTTTGTGGTGTTGGTTTTATGGGTCAAAGTGTAAAAGTACTTAGCCCAGAAAAAAGAGTAGTAATGCCAAAAATCGCATGTTGTGCGATGGCTCGTATGATAGACTCACTCTACTTTGATGATAGTGTGAAGTTTTTAAATGATAATGGTATTAAAAGTGAAGATATCTTACCTATAACATACATCAACTCAAACGCAGATGTAAAAGCTAAGGTTGGTGAGATGGGTGGTATGGTCTGTACATCTTCAAACGCCAAGGTTATCATAACTAAAGCTCTTGAAGAGGGTAAAAAAATCCTTTTTGTTCCAGACAGATGTTTAGGTCAAAACATAGCAAACCAAATGGGTCTAAAGTCTATGATAATAGGGCAAGAGGGTGACCCAAAAGAGTGTGACATTTTATGTTACGATGGCTTTTGTTCGGTGCATCAGCTCTTTACAGTTGATGACATCGCGTTTTATAGAAAAAAATTCCCAGGTATTTTGATAGCGACACACCCTGAGTGTGATCCTAGTATTTGCGATGCAAGTGATTTTGTCGGTTCGACCTCTCAGTTAATCAAGTATATTGCAGATTTACCAGAGGAGCAAAAAGTAGCCGTTGGAACAGAGTTTAACCTTGTAAACCGTCTGCGTCAAAAAAATACGTATGTTCTCAGCTCAACAAAACCAGAGTGTCCTACGATGAATGAGACTACTTTAGAAGATGTTTATCTAACACTTAAAGCTATAGAAGATGGTGAGCCGATAAATGAGATAGAAGTAGAAGAGAAAACTCAGAAATGGGCGAAAATAGCACTAGAGAGAATGCTAGCATTATGATAGCTGCATTTGTTCGTGAAGCACTCGCTGAAGATGTCGGTCGTGGAGATTTATATGCTTTAGTAGAAGCCGCTACACCTGCATCTGCAAAAATCATAGCTAAAAGTGATGGTGTAGTTGCAGGTGTGAAGTATATAGATGTTTTAGCCGATATGGAGCAGATAGAGATTTCTTGGCTTAAAAATGATGGTGAGTGCTTTGTTACAGGTGATTTACTCGCAACTTTAAACGCTGATTCTCATACACTGCTCCGTTGTGAGCGTACTATTTTAGATATGTTACTGCATGCAAGTTCAATAGCAACACTAACTAATAGGTACGTTAAATTGATAGAACCATATGGTGTAAAACTACTAGATACAAGAAAAACGAGACCACTTTTACGTGTGTTTGAAAAGTATGCCACTCGTACTGGTGGTGCTGTAAATCATAGAATGGGGCTTGATGATTCACTTATGATCAAAGATACACACCTTAAGACTATAAAAGATTTAAAAGCCTATATAGTGCAAGCAAGAACAAAAATCCCTTTTACTGCGAAAATAGAAGTCGAAGCAGAAACATTTGAAATAGCACAGATGGCGTTTGAGGCTGAGTGTGACATAGTTATGTGTGATAACATGACACCTTTGCAGATAAAAAAGATAGTCGCGTTAAGGGATGAAAAATACCCTCATATCTTACTCGAAGCAAGTGGAAATATCTCTTTAGAAACAATAGAATCATATGCAAAAAGTGGAGTAGATGCCATCAGTTCAGGTTCTCTCATCCATCAAGCTAACTGGATTGATTTATCAATGAAGATGGATTAAAGGCGGTCATAATAGATGGCTGATGATTCAGGAGAAAAGACAGAAGACCCCACTGATAAAAAGATAGAGGATGCCCGAAAAGAGGGGAATGTTCCAAAGTCTCAAGATACATCAGGTGTTATAACTCTTTTTGTTGCTATTTTAGCAGTTTTGATGCTCTTTCCTTTCATCGCTGAGCATATGACTAATCTTTTTAAGTATTATTTTTCACTTATTGGTACTCCTCTTGATAAATCTTTTATGATTGATATCGCTCTAGTTACTTTTAAAGAAATTCTTTTGATGGTATTACCTTTAGCAACAGCAGTTGCTATTGCCGGTATTATAGCTGCTGTAGCACAGTTTGGTTTTCTTTTTACTACCAAGTCACTTGTTCCAGATTTCAAAAAGATAGATCCTATTAAGGGTACTAAAAATCTTTTTAGTATGAAAAAAGTGATAGAAGGTGTGAAAATTACCTTTAAGTCACATATTACTTTAGGAGTGGGGTTTATATTTTTCTTTTTATTTATTGAAGAGTTACCTACTGTGGCACTGTTTAATTTACATGATCAGCTTGATTGGTTAAAAGATAAGATGATAATTATTGCATTTGTAATGCTACTTGTAATATTCGTTTTTGCACTTATAGATATTGTAATCGTTCGTAAACAGTACTTTGATGGACTAAAAATGACGAAACAAGAGATAAAAGATGAGATGAAAAACATGGAGGGGGATCCTCTAATAAAGTCAAAAATCAAACAAAAACAGATGGAAATATCTCGTCAACGTATGATGGCAGAAGTACCAAATGCAGATGTCATCATTACAAATCCAACCCACTATGCTGTTGCTATTAAATATGATGAAGAAAAAACTAGGGCTCCTGTAGTTGTAGCTAAAGGTATGGACAATATGGCACAGCAGATTAAAAAAATCGGGCGAGAAAATGATGTTCATATCGTCCAAAATCCTCCGCTTGCTCGTTCGCTTTATGCTGAGGTAGAGATAGATAAACCAATTCCAGAAGCACTTTTTGGTGCAGTTGCTGAAGTTCTTGCATATGTCTATAAAATGAATAAAAAATAGAATCTATTAGGATATAATTTGTAAAAAAATGAGGATGTATTATTGAAAGGTGTATCACTATTTGCAAATGTAGGTATTGCGGAAACATATATTAAAAAACATAAGATTAATATCGTAGTCGCAAATGAACTCTTAGAAAATAGAGCAAAGTTTCATAAAGAGATGCACCCTAAGTGTAAGATGATTCAAGGGGACATCACAAATGATGAAGTGTTTAACAAAGTACTAGCCCTCGCAAAGAAAAAAAAGTGCGATTTTTTAATTGCAACGCCACCTTGTCAAGGTATGAGTATTGCAGGTCGAATGCAAGAAAATGATCCCCGAAATTCTCTTATAAAATATGTCATAAAATTAGCAACTCAGCTACAACCAAAGAATATTTTAATAGAAAATGTACCAAAGGTTTTACAAACATACCTAGTAGACAATGGAAAAAAGATTAAAATTACGGACTATATAAAACAGAAGTTAGAGCCCCTAGGTTATGTAATAAATCCAGTAGTTGTTGATGCCTCAGACTATGGCACACCGCAAAGTCGTAAACGGGCTATTTATCTTATTTCAAAAGTCCACAAGTGGGAGCTACCACCTAAGCAAGAGAAAATCACTGTAAGAGAGATGATAGAGCATCTTCCAAGTTTAGAGAGTGGAGAGACATCATCGGTGGCATTTCATAAGGCTAAAGTACATAACGATAGACATATATCTTTTTTAAAGCAAACGCCAACGGGTAAAACTGCACTACATAACAAAGTACACTATCCTAAAAAAGCAGATGGCACAAGAATAAAAGGCTATGACACTACATACAAACGTATTGAGTGGGATAAACCAGCACCAACTATTACTATGGCAAATGGCTCAATCTCTTCGCAAAATAATGTACACCCCGGACGATTAAAGGAGGATGGTACATATAGTGATGCCAGAGTTTTAACACTTAAAGAGATTTTTATACTAACAGGACTACCTGATAACTGGACTCCTCCTGAGTGGGCTAGTGAACACCTCATAAGAAAAGTGATAGGTGAGGGTGTACCTCCTAGATTGATAGAGCGAATTTTATCAACTATACCGAAGTAGAGTTTTTGGAATGATGTATCGTAAAATCTTATCTTAAGATATATAGAGATAGTATATTAGAATAAAAGTAGGAGAAGGGATATATGCTCAATATAAAACCTAGTAATAAGGATGAAAATTCTTCAAAAATACAAAAACCTATTTATAAAGTGTTGATAATTGATGATGAAGAGTCTATTCATGATATAACTAAAATAGTACTCTCGAGTATGACCTTTAAAAAATTTGAAATAGAACTTTTACATGCAAATAGTGCCAAAGATGCACAAAAGGTTTTACTAGAAAATAGTGATATTGCACTAGCTCTTATTGATGTTGTAATGGAAACACCGACAGCTGGTTTAGATCTTGTAAATATTATCCGAAATGAGCATAAAAATGACTTTATCCGTCTTGTGATACGTACGGGTCAAGCTGATGTGATTCCAAAAATGGAAGTGATTGAAGAGTATGACATTAATGACTTTAAAGAAAAAACAGAGCTTACTGTTGATAAACTTTATAGTACGATAAGAAATAGTGTGACACAGTACATTCAACTTCAGAATTTAAATAAAAAGTATGAAGATTCTTACTATCAAATGACACATAACCAGTTAACAAAACTACCAAATAGAATTCAACTTAATACAGACTGTGAGAAGAAAAAAAATCAAACACTCATTCTTATAGATATAGTTGGTTTTAGTTTGATAAATGATAGTAATGGTTTTGAAGTAGGAGATGTCGTTCTAAAAGAATTAGGTGCTTTTTTACAAAGTATGTACTCTAGTAAATACTGTGTGTATCATTTAGATAGGGATATCTTTGCACTTGTGACAAAAGATGAAGACTTTGCTCATTTAACCGATGAAATTATAAAAATTAAAGATGATATTTCTAATCTTCACATAGTAACTAATAATTTTAATAAGACGATAGATACAACGATAGGTGTAGCATATCAAGATGGGGAAAACTTAATAAGGAAAGCTGAACTAGCTCTCCAAGAAGCTAGGGATAAAGGAAAAAACCAGATACAATTTTATTCAGATGACTTGAAAATTATACAAAGAATCCAAAATACAAATTTATGGTCAGGACGTATAAAAGATGCGATTTCTCAAGGTAAACTACTGGCCTATTACCAACCTATAATTGATATAAAAAGTCAAAAACTTGTAAAGTATGAAGCCTTAGTTAGACTTGATTTTGATGGTACTATTTATTCTCCCGAGCACTTTTTAGGTGCAGCTTTATATAGTGGTCAGCTTTATGATATATTTAAAGTAATGTTTACTAAATCATGTCAAAAAGCAGAAGAAACATCTCAAATGTTTAGTGTAAATGTTTCTGATACAGATATATTACAAAATAATTTTCTCTCTTTTGTTCGTGAAACTCTTAACAAACACCCATTAAGTGCACAAAAAATCTCCTTAGAAATTTTAGAATACAAATCTATTACTCCAGAGATTAAAGATATTATATGTGATATACATAAATTAGGCGTTAAAATATTAATTGATGATTTTGGTATTCAGTGCTCTAACTTTGCTCAACTTGAGGGTTTACCCATAGAGATTTTAAAGATAGATGGCTCATTTATAAAAGATATTACAACAAATGAAAACAGTCAAATTATTGTTCAAACAATTTTACTGTATGCCAAAGCAAAAAAAATAAAGCTTTTAGCAGAATTTGTCTGTAACAAAGATATATATGAGTATATTCTTCCTCTTGGCATTGACTATATTCAGGGATATTACATCTCAGAACCATTAAAGGATATAGAATGAAAATTAAAGACTTGTTTTTACTTGTTCGTACTCTCTTACTCTTTGCACTATCAACATCATTTTTATATGGAGAAAGTATTAAAGAGATAAACCTCGGTATCTTGTCTTTAGCTCCACCTACTACAACATACAAAAGTTGGAAGCCTTTTGCAAAGTATTTATCAAAGAAAACAGGGCTTAAAGTCAATATTATTGCTCCAAAGGGGTTTAAAAAACTCAAAACAATGGCAGTAGATAAAAAAGTAGATATTTTTTATATAAATTCTCTTATTTTTTATAAACTTAAAATTGCTAAACAAGCTGTTGCTATTGCCCAAATGAAAAACATCGCTAATGAAATTACATCACGTAGTGATATTTTTGTAAGAAGAGATTCAAAAATAGATAGTGTCTCTCAGCTCAAAGGTAAAACAGTTGCTTATGTGAGTCCAATGGGTGCAGGTGGTTATCTAGCACCAAAAGCCTACTTAATAAATGAAGGTTTGCAACCAAAAGAAATTTTTACAAAAAACTTAACTAACTCTATCTATAATGTTCTTTTAGGTAAAGTGGATGCAGCAACAATGTGTGGTGTTAACTATAAACTAATGAGCCAAAAACTCCAAACAGGTGAGCTCAAAATCATTGCTTCAAGTACAAAATATCCTGAAAATGTTTTGGCGGCTAGAAGCGGACTCTCTTTAGCCTTTGTTGATAAGATAAAAAAAATAGTAATAGGTATGCCACAAAGCAAAGAGGGAAAGACTGTCCTTAATAAGATGCAGAGTATGAAAATAAAAGAGTTCATTCTTTATGATGAGAGGATAGAAAATTTAACTAAAGAGTTGTTATTGGTAGGAGAATAGATGGTTAAATTTTATTTAAGCTTATTTTCTAAAATTGCAGTTAGTTTAGTGGTTCTTTTTGTGACAGCGATGTTGACTACAGGGTACCTTATCGTTATACATCAGCAAAATAATATGAAACAAGAGAAAATAAAACAAGCACAACTAAGTGTAAAAACTTTAGCAGATGCAAGTATAGATTCTATTATATCAGGGGACTATGAAGTCTTAGAAAAATGGGTAGAAGTTGTTGTTTTACAAGACATGTATGCATATGCTTACATATCCGATGTAAATGGTAAGATTTTAGTACATTCAGATACAAAAAATATTGGTTCTACAAAAAAATCAGGAACTAAACTTTTAACATATAAAAATAAGAAGGTGCAAGAACTTGTGTATCCTTGTGTATTTGATGATGATGTTTTGGCATATACACACCTTGCATACTATACAGATGAAGATGTGTTATCAGTATTTGATAAAGAGGATTTTATTACTATATTAGGCTCTATGCTTTTTTTTCTAATAATTATATTATGGGTTACTTTAGTGATAATTAGACACTATACTAAACCAATAGTTACTTTGACAGAGGCTATTAGTGAGTTTTCCTTTGAGAATACAAAGAGTGTGCTCAATAAAGATTTAAGACACCGTCATGATGAAGTAGGACTTTTGGCGAATAAGTTTCAAAGAATGACTGAATCTCTTTATGTTGCATATAAAAATTTAAAAGAGAGTGAACAAGATCTACAACACAAAGTGGAGCTAAGAACACAAAATTTACAAGAACAAAATGAGCTCTTAGTACGGATGCAAGATCAACTTATTGAGTCTGAGAAAATGTCTGCTCTTGGTAGTTTAGTAGCAGGTGTAGCACATGAGGTAAACACACCATTAGGAGTGGCTATTACATCAGCTTCAGTTTTTAAGCACCATATAAAAAATCTTGAAACAATGATAGAAAGAGACACTTTGACAGAAGGTTCTCTTGCAGAATTTTTTAGAATAATGAAACAAACTGATGCAATTTTAGAAAAGAATCTCGAGAGAGCGGCACACTTAATACGAAGTTTTAAAAAAATATCTATAGATCAGTCTGTTGAAGAGCTTCAATCTTTTGAATTAAATGAGTATCTACAAGAAGTACTTTTTACTTTTCAAACAGAATTAAAAAAGAGATTCATTACAATAAAACTTAATCTTAGTGAAGAAGATATTAAAATGTACTCATATCCTGGTGCAATTTCTCAAGTTATAATAAATATGTTACAAAATACTCTTCTACATGCATTTGATATAGATGAAAAGGGAACTATAACTATTAGTTTAACACAAAAAGGAGAGCGAGTTGAACTTAGGTTCTGTGATGATGGAAAGGGTGTAGATGAGACGATAGAGAGTAAAATATTTGAACCATTTATTACTACTAAGCGTAATAATGGTGGTACAGGCTTAGGTCTAAATATTACATATAACCTGGTGACACAACAGCTTGGAGGGGTGATGAAACTTGATACACAAAACCTTATAGGTGCTTGTTTTATCGTGGAGATACCTATGAAGATAGAAAAAAAGTTATAAAAATTAATCTTTGAATTAAAGTAGTTTTGGGTAGGATTACACAAATAATAAATGATTAATAAGGAAAGATAATGAGTGTACAAGCACAATTACTAGAAAAGATACAAGAACTAGTTATGAAAATTTTAAAAAATGGATCAGTGACAGAAGAAGAGGGTGTAGCGATAAACACTTTAGAAGATGAACTGTTTAAACAAAACTCTTTTATAGCGAGTAAGGTAAAACAGGGTTCATTACAAGGAGAAGAGATAGCTACTCTCTTTTTTAATGATAAGATAGAAGAGGGTATATCAAAGCTAATAGAGTATGAGATTACACCTGAAGACTTTTTTGGATTTATAGAGTATCATTATGATGAAGAGCATCCAGACGAAGCACTCATTAGTATGTTTACACAAGCTTTTATTACTGAGATTAATGAGAAGTATATACAAAAGCTTAACTAAAATAGTATATAATTAGTATGAAAAAATATGCAAATAGATATTGAAAAAATTAAAGATGCACAACACATTTTAATAGTAACTGATCGTGTATCGTTCGCGAATGCATCTGTGTTGTACTCTTGTATGTTAAGTTTACACAAAAAAGTTTCTTTGCAAAATAGAGAAGCTTTGAATACAAATCTGTCTTTTTTGCCATGGTTTGATAAAAGTCGTCAAAATCGACCATCTACTGCTGATTATATTATTGAAGTTGATACTGAGACTTTAGGACTCTATGCGTTCTTACTCGAAAATAACTTTAAAATAAATCAAAAGATGGCGACAGCACTCTATACGGGCTTATTAATGCGTTATGATAATTTTATGAGTAACCAGTGTGATGGCAAAGTTTTTGCTCTAGTGAGTGAACTACTAAAGCTCAATGCAAACAAACCTTTATGTCATGAGTATTTACTTCATCGTGTTCCACTAGGTCTTATGCGTTTAAAAGAGAGACTCTTAAAAAGTCTTCTCCTAAAAGATGATGCGAGACTTGCAGTTGTAAGTATATGTGATGATGACTTAAGGAGCACAAATACTAAGATGCTTGATGCTTTTAATATCATGAGAGAATTTTTAACAATAGTACATGTAGAAAAAGTCACACTCATAAAGAGTGATGAAAATAGTAAAATAATTAAGGAAATATAATTTGAGAAAAAGAAATAACTCTTCATTTGGTACACTTTTTGTAATGGTGTTAGTCGTAGCTGGAGCACTTTTTGTGTATTTTTCATCAATGTTTGAGAGGAATACACCTATTGTTACAATGAAAGAACATGGCTTTTGGAATTTAAAAGAGGCACTACATGTCAAGATTGAAGATGAGAGTGGGGTAAAGTCATATAAAATCACTCTAAAAAGTGCAAACGAAGAAAAAACACTACAGTATGAGCAGTTAATAAATCCTCAACAGCTTTTAAACCTAGAGATAGAACCACCACGCAGTACATATGCTATGAAAGACAAAGAGATACAAATTATAGTTGAAGCAAATGATGTGAGTAAGTGGAACTTTCTTAGTGGAAATGCTATAAAGAAGGTTTTTATATTTAAGATAGATAAAAAAAGACCTCGTCTAAGTATAGTAAGTAACTCGTATAAAATTTCTCGTGGTGGCTCAGCACTTGTAATATTTAAAGTTGAAGATGAAAACCTTGACACCCTTTACATACAGGGTGATAATGATAAACACTTTATTCCACAAGCTTTTTATAAAGAGGGTTATTTTATCTCACTTTTAGCTTGGCCTGTTGTTGAGAGTGGTTTTAAAGCAACTATAGTAGCTAAAGATAGTGCGGGTAATATTGCAAAAGCATATATTCCTCTCTATCTAAAACAAAAAAATTATAAAGTATCGCATATAAAACTGAGTGATAGGTTCTTAAAAGGAAAAATTGCAGATTTAGCCGAAGAGTTTGTGGAGACACAAGGCATAGATGACTCAATAGAGCAATTTAAAATAATAAATGAAGATGTAAGAGCTAAAAATGAAGCTCTTATTCATGAAATATCATCCAAAGTACAAACAAAAAAAATAACAAATTTTAAGATAAATAAAATGTACCCACTTAAAAATGCACAAGTTGTTGCTACATTTGGAGATCATAGAAAGTACTTATATAAGGGTGAGTATATTAGTGAATCATACCATTTAGGTTTAGATCTTGCTTCAAATGCGATGGCGAAAATTAAACCGCAAAATGGCGGAGAAGTTGTTTTTAGCGAGTATAATGGCTTGTATGGAAATATGCCTTTAATTCATCATGGACTAGGACTTTATACTCTATATGGACACTGTTCTAGTATTAAAGTAAACACTGGTGATGAGGTTACAAAAAAAGAAGTAATAGCAAATACGGGTAAAAGTGGTTATGCTATGGGTGATCATTTACATTTTGGTGTTTTAGTGCAAGGTATAGAAGTTCGCCCACAAGAGTGGATGGATAAACAGTGGATTAAGTTAAATATTCATGATGTTATTAAGAGTGCTAAAAAGATTATAGATAGAAACTAAAGGGTGGGATTATGTATCAAACAACTATTAAAAAAAGTGTAGAGTTAATAGGAATTGGGCTTCATAAAGGTTCTCCTGTTAAGCTACGTTTAGAACCTCTAGAGTCAAACAGTGGTATAGTCTTTTATCGTTCAGATGTTGATGTTTCTATTCCGTTAATACCTCAAAATGTAGTAGATACAAAAATGGCAACAGTTATCGGTAAAGATGGACATGTAATATCTACAATAGAACATCTACTCTCTGCCGTATATGCCTATGGAATAGATAATCTTCGTGTAATTGTTGATGCTGATGAGGTGCCAGTGATGGATGGTAGTAGTGCTAGTTACTGTATACTTCTTGATGAGGCAGAGATAGTACAACAAGATGTTGCTAAAAAGATTATGCGAATTAAAAAAGATGTGATAATTCAAGAGGGTGATAAGTACGTAAAACTCTCTCCCTCACCTGATTTGCAGTATGATTTCACCATCAAGTTCCCTCATCCGGCAATTAAAACACAGGATTATGTTTTAAAGTTTACAAAAGAGACTTATAAAAAAGAGATTTCACGAGCGCGTACTTTTGGATTTTTACATGAAGTGCAGTATCTTCGCTCCAAAGGTTTAGCTCTTGGAGGCTCTTTAGAAAATGCTATCGTTTTAGATGAAAAAAAGATTTTAAATCCTGAGGGTCTTCGCTATAAAGATGAGTTTGTTCGTCATAAAATTCTTGATGCTATTGGTGATATGTCTCTTATAGGCATGAATTTTATAGGAAACTATGAAGCGATGGCTGGAAGTCATGATTTAAATCATAAGCTTACCCTCGCCCTTCTAGCGGATACTGAGAACTATGAAGTAGTAGAGCTTGTTGGCGAAAAAACAAAAGAGTTAGAAAAAGCATATGCTTAAAGAGGTAGATATACTTTTAATAGCACTTACAAGTCCGATAAAACTTGGGGTGTATGAAAATTCAAAACTTATCGAGACTATAGAGTCTGAGAAAAAAAGTTCAGATATTTTACCACTTCTTTTTCGTGACTTACAAAAAAAATATGAAATCAAAAAACTGTTTTATGCTAATGGTCCTGGAAGTTTTATGGCTATCAAAGTAGCCTATGTTTTTTTAAAATCACTGAGTATTTTAAAAAATATTCCACTTTTTGCAACAGATGCATTTTATTTTAATGAAAATGGACCAATAAAAGCCATTGGTAAGTTACATTTTGTTAAAGTTGCATTAGAAATAAAAACTCAAAAATTAGAAATAGCACCAGAAGTGATTTTTTCACTTCCTGATGTGCTTGATTATAATGAGTTTAGTACAGATGCAGCTCCCTTGTATATGATAGGAGCTGTTGGACAATAGGAAGTAATTTGATAATAAGTGTTCCCGCAACATCAGCAAACCTAGGGCCAGGTTTTGACTCTTTAGGTCTCGCAGTAGATCTACGTAACAGGGTCGAATTTCACCCTTCTAAATTTTTTAGTGTGAGTATTAAAGGTGAGGGAGAAAACAATCCTCGATTAAAAGGTAATAATCTTTTTATCTCTATCTTTAATGAGCACTATTCGCGTTTAACAAAGAAAAAACAGAACTTTAAATTTACATTTTATAACTCTATTCCGATGTCACGTGGACTAGGTAGCTCTTCTGCTGTTATAGTTTCTGCTATAGCTTCAGCTCATGAAGCAGCAGGCATACGAGTAAGTAAACGCCGTATTCTAAACCATGCACTCGTATATGAATCACATCCCGATAACATCACTCCAGCAGTGATGGGTGGATTTAATGCTGCAACGATTGAAAAAAATAAAGTTTTTTCTCAACGAAAACATCTACCGGATTATTTAAAAGCTGTTGTTGTAATACCAAATAAACAGATGAATACATCAAAATCTCGTACAATTTTGCCAAAATCATATTCAAAAGAGAACGCAGTTTACAATCTTTCTCATACTGCTTTAACAGTTGCTGCATTTTTTAATGAAGATTGGGAAATGTTAAAACTCGCTGCACAAGATAGGTTTCATCAAAAAGCTAGGATGAAAACACTACCTGAACTTTTTGCTGTACAAAAAGTAGCTTATGAATCGGGTGCCCTAATGAGTACACTTTCTGGGAGTGGAAGTACATTTTTCTCTCTTGTTTATGATGAAGACTCATCTATGATTGCAAACAAATTTAGTCAAAAATTTCCTGATTTTAATGTGAAGGTTTTAGATTTTGATAATAATGGGCTTATAATAGAGCGATAAAGCCTATTAAATAAAGCAATATTTAGATATAATGGCACAAAATTTTCATCAACCAATCAGAATGTGTATCTCTTGTAGAGAGAGAGCTGTTCAGTCTAATTTATTTAGACTACGTTGTGTTGATGGAGAGTTAAGTTCATTCGATGGAATAGGTAGAAGTTTTTACTTATGTTTTTCTTGCTTAGATGACGGCAAGAAACTATCGAAGGCTCTTATGCGACAGTGTCGTACTAATAAGAGGGAACAACTTATGAACAAACTAAAGGAGATCATCACTGATGACAGATAAAGTTAGCGTTAAAGAAATTGCAGACGAATTAGGTATAGCTTCAAAAGATGTCTTAGAAAAAGCTAAGAACATGGGAATAGAAGTAAAAGCAGCATTGAGTAAAGTAAGTATGGAAGATGCAGAAAAGATTGCAAACTATATTATGAATGGTGAAGATGATAAAGCTACTCCTATACCAAAACCTACAGTTGTCAAAAAAGTTAAAGATGATACTCCAAAAGAAGAGCTAGTAAAAGAAGAAGTGGTAGAAGCAGTTGAAGCTGAAAAACCTGTGGAAAAGACTACTCCTGATGTGGAAGTTAAAAAAGAAGAGACAAGTGATAAAGAGACTACAACTCCTGTTGAAGAAGTGAAAAAAGTAGCAGAAGTTAAAAAACCAGCATCGACATTAAGATTAGTTACTGTAACTCCTCGAACTGGTCTTAAAAAAAGTGGTCTTAAAATTGTTAAAAAGAAAAAACCAAAAGTAGAAGAGAGTTATAACCTTCCACAAAAGCAAGCTTCTGTATCTTCATATGGAAAAATGAGTGCGGAAGTTTTAGCAGAGTTAGCACTGAGAAAAAAATCTAAGCAGAGTTCAAGAACAGCTTCTAAACAAGACCAAGGTAGACGTATGGATATCTTTGGTGGTGCTATGAGCGATGTATCTATGGATATGGATGATCAAGTAACACTTCTTGACCTAAACTCTACAGAGAGAGCTCCACTTCCTCCTGAAATGCCTAGAAAACCACGTGCTCCTAAACCAGCAGGACGTAATGGTAATAAAAAAGCGGCTCCTCGTGGTCGAAAAGTACGTAAAGATAAACGTAAGAAGTATGCTAAAGCAACTTTTGAAGATGAGATAGTAACTCATGTAGAGATTCCTGAGGATATTCGTGTTTATGAGTTTGCCGAAGCTCTAAATCGTCCTATCTCTGACATCATTAAAGTTCTTTTTGATCTTGGTATGATGATGACGAAAAATGATTTTCTTGGAAATGATGAAATTGAGATTCTTTCTGAAGAGTTTGAAGTTGAAGTTACTATTATCGATCCTAAAGATGAGTTTACTCATGAAGAAGAAGATATAGAAGAAGATGAAAATGCGACAGAACGTGCTCCTGTAATTACTATAATGGGTCATGTTGACCATGGTAAAACTTCACTACTTGATGCTATTCGTGAAGCAAAAGTTACTGAAGGCGAAGCGGGTGGTATCACTCAACATATCGGTGCTTATACAATCGAGCAAAAAGGTAAAGCAATTACTTTTATCGATACACCGGGACATGCTGCATTTAGTCACATGCGTCAAAAAGGTACAGAGATTACAGATATTATTGTAATTGTTGTTGCTGCTGATGATGGTGTTAAACCACAAACTCTTGAAGTTATTAAGTTAGCTAAAGAGTCAGGTGCTCCAATAATTGTTGCACTTAATAAAATGGATAAAGAGACTGCACAACCAGATATGGTTAAAGGTCAGATGGCTGAGCATGGTATTAATCCTGTTGATTGGGGTGGAGATGTTGAGTTTATTCCAGTTTCTGCAAAATCAGGTATGGGTATTGATGATTTACTTGAAAATATTCTTACTACAGCTGAGATCTTAGAACTTAAAGCAAATGTAAATGCTCCGGCAAAAGCTGCAGTTATAGAGTCTTCTTTAGAAAAAGGTCGTGGACCGGTTGCAACTGTTATCGTACAAAATGGTACTCTTAAAGTTGGAGACTATGTTGTATGTGGTGCAGCTCATGGTCGTATTAAAGCGATGATTGATGAAAACAAAAAACAGATAAAAACTCTTGCTCCATCTCACACGGCAATTATCGCTGGTCTTAATGCAGTTCCTGCATCTGGTGAAGTTATGCTCGCTATGGATGATGAAAAAGCTGCAAAAGAGTTTGCAATGAAGCGTCACGAGTATGACAGACATAAAGAGCTTTCAATCTCTACTAAGTCTTCATTAGAAGATATGACAGCTATGATTAAAGAGGGTAAACTTAAATCTCTTAAAGTTGTACTTAAAACTGATGTTCACGGTACACTTGAAGCTATCCGTACTTCTATTCTTTCTATGAGAAATGATGAAGTAAAAGTAAACATCATCTCTAGTGGAGTTGGTGGAATTACAGAAAATGATGTTGAACTTGTTAACAACTCTGAAAACTGTGTTCTATTAGGATTTAATGTTCGTCCTACTGGTGCAGTTAAAGCAGCGGCTAAACAAAAAGGTGTTGAGATTAAGACTTACTCAATTATCTATCAACTAATTGATGATATCACTGGTATGCTTACTGGTATGATGTCACCTAAATATACTGAAGAGAACACTGGTCAAGCAGAAGTTAAAGAAGTATTTAAAATACCTAAGGGTATTGTTGCTGGTTGTATGGTTGTTGATGGTCGTCTTATTCGAGGTGGTATGGTTCGTGTTATTCGTGATGGTGTTGTTCATTACGAAGGTGAACTTACTTCACTTAAACGTTTCAAAGATGATGTTGATGAAATCGGTAACGGTTACGAATGTGGTGTTGTTATCAGTGGTTATGATGATGTTATACCTGGAGATGTTCTTGAAACATTCAAAAAAGTTGAGCAGAAAGTAGAGTTATAGACTCATGACAGAAGCACAAATAAAAATCAAGAGAACTGAATCAGTTCTCTTAGAGTTAATCCCCAAAGCACTTGGTCAGATGAATGATAAAAGACTTCACGAATTAGATATTCTTGAAGTCAAATGTTCTCGTGGAAAAAGTGATGCAAAAGTATATATTAACCCCCATCAATTTAAAGAACAAGAAAAACGCGACTATCTTAAACTTCTAAGAAAAGCACGTCCTATTGTTGAGACATTTGTTTTAAAAGATCAGGGATGGTATAGATGTCCTACTTTTACTTTTGAGTTTGATGAGCTTTTAGAAAAGTCTAAAAATATAGATGACCTTTTTAGTAAGATAGCCAAAAGAAATAATAATGAGGAAGAATCATGAGTCTACAAAGTGATATAGAATCAATAGTTAAATCAGTTGATTTAGAGTTATATGATGCAGTGATTGTAAGTGAAAATGATGAGACTATTTATCGTATAAGTATCATGTCAACAGAAGTTGAAGATGCTAAACGCAAGGGTGTAAGTCTCGATACATGTGTTGAACTCACTCATATGATATCTCCTCTTTTAGATGTTACTCCTCCTGTTTCAGGTGACTATAGACTTGAGGTTGGAACTGCAGGAATCGAGCGTAAACTTATGAACATTGGGCACTTCAAAAAAAGTGTTGGAGAAAAAGTTTCTTTACTCCATAGTGGGAAAGAAAAAACTAGAGGGATTTTACTTAAAGTTGATGGTTCTAAAGTCTTTGTTCAAACTGATGATGAGACTGTAGATGTAGAATTTAACGACATCATTAAAGCAAAAACATATTTTGAGTGGTAAGATACTCTTAGATGCTAATAGATAATACCTTTTATATGAGTCTTGCCTTGAATGAGGCTTGGAAGTATCAAGGTTTAACATATCCAAATCCAGCGGTAGGTTGTACTATTGTTGGTCAAAATGGCGAAATCTTAGCTGTTGAAGCACATCACCGTTGTGGTGGAGCTCATGCTGAAGTTAATGCCCTTAAATTTGCATACTATAAAATTACAAATGATGAAACTATTTTAGCTCTTAACTCTTCAATAGATATTCACAACTATTTGCTCTCTAACCATGATGACATTTTCATAAATATAAAACTTTTTACAACGCTAGAACCTTGTTCACACTATGGTAAAACACCCTCATGTGCATCACTGATTTGTGAGTTAGGTATTAAAGAAGTATATGTTGGTTCTTATGACACAAATAAAATAGCACAAAATGGAAATACAATTTTACAAAGAAACTCATGTACAGTACATAATGAGGTTCTACTAGAAGAGTGTGAGGATTTACTTTTACCATTTAAAAAAAGTTTAGAAAAAGGATTTGTTTATTTTAAATGGGCACAGAGACTAAATGCCACTACTAATGAGGGTAATGTGAGCTCACTTCACTCAAGAACAAATGTTCATGCCCTTCGTGATGTATGTGAGCTGCTTGTTATTGGTGGTAATACTGTTAGGATTGATAGACCTACTCTTGATGCTAGGTTAGTTAATGGAAAGGCTCCTGATATTTTAATCTACTCGAGAGAAAAAGAGTTTGACAAAACTATTCCTCTTTTTAATGTTAAAGGGAGAAAAGTTTTTATAGAGAGTGACTTTGAAAAACTTCAAGATTATAAAAATATTATGATTGAGGGAACTGATTCACTTTATGAATTAACTCGTGAAATAGTTGATTGTTATCTCTGTTATATAGCCCCTAGTTTTGGTGGTTCTAACAATTTTAATGTGCGTGAAGAGAAGTTTGATATTTTAAATATCAGGCAAGAAGATAAAGATATAATTATGTGGATGAAAAGGATATAAATGAGTTCTCAAGGTAAAAAGAATAATGCCAAACAAGAAAAAATTGTAGAGATGTTTGATGACATTGCCCCTACATATGATACGGCAAATCGTGTTATGAGCATGGGTATTGATAAGTCATGGAGAAGAAAAGCCTGTGATTTATCGTATGAATTTTCAGGAAAAGACTCTCTGAATATGATAGTAGATGTTGCTTGTGGAACTGGGGATATGATGGAATTTTGGCGAGATCGTGCTGAAAAATCTGGTATTGCCATTGGTGAGATAGTAGGTGTTGATCCTTCAAATGGTATGGTAGATGTTGCAAGAAAAAAGTATCCTAAATTCAACTATCATATAGCACAAGCTACTAAAATTCCACTAAAAGATGAAGCTGCTGATATCTTGAGTATTACTTACGGTATTAGAAATGTAGTGGAGAGAGAAGAAGCACTTTTAGAGTTCAATAGAGTACTAAAAAAAGATGGACTTGTTGTGATTTTAGAGTTTATGAAAAATGAGAACCCATCTCTTATAGCAAAAATTATGAACTTTTATACAAATAAGATTCTTCCAAAAATTGGAGGATTTATTTCTAAAAACTTAGAAGCTTATGAGTATCTACCAAACTCTATAGAGACTTTCTCAACAGTAAAAAATATGCAAAATGAATTAGAAAATGCAGGTTTTGAGATGCTCTACACAAAAAGTTTTTCTATGGATATATCAACACTTCTTATTGCACGTAAGAAATAGGCTTTTGCCATGTACAAACTCTCAGTATCGGGACTTAATGAACAGATTAAAACTCTTTTAGAAAGTAGTTTTACACAAGTTTTAGTAGAGGGTGAACTCTCTCGAATAACCTTTCACAATTCAGGGCATATATATTTTACACTTAAAGATAGTAGTTCAGTCTTAAGTTGTGTGATGTTTAGGGGAAATGCTTCAAAACTAAAGTTTCGTTTAGAAGAGGGGATGAAAGTGCTTGTAAATGCGGCACTTACACTTTATAAACCCCGCGGTTCCTATCAACTTAACTGTTTTAGTATAGAACCATCAGGGCAGGGTGCATTAGCACTTGCTTATGAGCAGTTAAAGCAGAAACTCTCACAACAGGGCTATTTTAACACAGAGATAAAAAAATCACTACCAAAGTTTCCATCTCGTATTGCTCTTGTTACTTCAGCTACAGGGGCAGCATTGCAAGATATGTTAAGAGTAGCAAACAGTCGTTACAAAAATATAGAGATAGATATATATGATGTTTTAGTACAGGGTGAGAGTGCAGCTGCTGCTATTAGTAATGCTATTAGACTTGCTGATACAAAAGAGTACGACATCCTAGTTGTTGGTCGTGGTGGTGGGAGTATGGAAGATTTATGGGCTTTTAACGAAGAGATAGTTGCTGATGCTATTTTTCAAGCGACGACTCCAATTATTTCAGCAGTTGGACACGAGATAGACTGGCTTATCAGTGACTTTGTCTCAGATATAAGAGCGGCAACTCCAAGTGCTGCGATGGAGATATGTCTGCCAGATACAAATGAGCTTTATCAGTATATGGATTCTATCGCTTTACAGTTAGAACAGGTACTCAAACAGAAAATACATAGTAAATCTCAAGAACTTGAGCATTTGAAAACTTCATTTGCACAACATTCTGTAGATAAAAAATTGCAACAACGTGAACTAGAGATAAGACAACTGAAAGAAAATTTCTCTCAGGCGATGAGTTTTAATCTTCAAGGGTACCAAAGAGAACTTGATAGACTCAAACAGCAACTCCCACAAGCGATAAACAATCAACTTCATATTGGACAGACACAAGTTGATAGTTTAAAAAAAGCACTAGAGGCTAACAATCCAAAATTCAAATCTAAAACAGGTTTTGCGCAACTCTCACAAAATTCTAAGGTAATAGATATAACAACTTTAAATATTGGAAGTGAGTTTGAAGTTCAAAGTGATACAATACTTATTCATGCAAAAGTTATTAACAAGGAGAGTATAAAATGATATATCCAGACTTTTTCGATACTATAGAAATTATTAAAGTAAAAGACCCACTATCTCAAGTTCTAGGAGCTTTTACACTAGGTGAGTATGAATTTTCATACCTTGATGTAGTTAGGTCTGCTGGACACTCTTGTCCTACTGTTGCAGGTGCATATATCATAACAAATGAAGCACTAAAAGTGCTCTACCCAAATCAAAGAGCAGTTCGTGGTAATATTAAAGTGGAGTTTGAAGAGTCTCTTGAAGATGGGGTTGCTGGAGTTATAGGAAATGTTGTTTCTCAAATTACGGGTGCGACAGATAAGAGTGGGTTTAAAGGTCTTAAAGGACAGTTTGCTCGTCATTCACTTATGTACTTTAATGCAGATATAAACTCTTCTGCAAGGTTTACTAGAGTGGACAATGGACAAAGTGTTGATGTAACTTATAATCCAGAACCTGTAAAGCCAAATCCTAAAATGATGCAACTGATGCAAAGGTTAGGTTCAGGTGATGTTACAGATGAAGAGCTAAAGGAGTTTGGTGAGATGTGGCAAGATAGAGTAAAAAGAATTTTCCAAAACATAGAGAGTGTTGTTGAGACGAGTGAGGTATAAGCCTCACAAGACTTATCTTAACACCATACTTGGAAAGTAAGTGTGGAGTGTAACTGCTGTAGACGCTGAGAGCTTTTTCATCAACTTATCAAACTTATCTTCTCTATTCCATACCGGATTTTTTACACCACTGAGCTCTTCTACTCTTTTTTTAGCATCATAGCCAACACCAAGAGAATCAACTAAACCTACTTCCATCGCTTGTGCAGCTGTAAAGATATGTGCATTTGCATAGAAGTCGCGTTTAGAGAGGTTTAAGTCCCTTGCTTGTGCTACATCTGCTGTAAACATATCGTATGTTCCTTGGATGACTTTATTTAACTCATTTACCTCATAGTCATTCCATGCTCTATCCGTTGTACCTAACTCTTTATATCGTCCAGCATGCACACCTTGAGTTTTGATACCGATTTTTTGCATAATTTCGCTTAAATCAGCCCCTTTCATAATCACACCGATGCTTCCAACCATACTTCCTGGATTAGCGATGATTTCATCGGCCCAGATACTTGCATAGTAAGAGCCACTTGCTATAGTTCCTTTAGCATATGCGACTACTGGTTTTTTCTCTTGTAAGCGTTTTATCGCATAGGCTATTTCGATTGAGGGTGCGACAGCTCCACCAGGTGAGTTTACACTAATAAGAACACCTTTAATTGTTTCATCATCAGCAGCTTCATCAATTTTAGCAACAATTTCACTAGCATCCATTATTGGGCCTACTAACTGTATCTCTTGTAGGTTATTTGTTTTTAAACTCTGCTCACCCTCAGGTGCGAAGAGTAAAAAGAGTAAAAGTAAAAAAAGCATCGCTTTAAAATGGTCTTGAATAAATTTCATCGGTAGTGTTATTGGTAAAAATATTTTTTTAAGTGTATTCATCTTAGTTTCCCTTTTCTAACTTACCGTTGATATAAACTTTAGAGATATTATAACGGTGTAGTATTAAGTGAATGGCTAACTCCGCTGTAGGCTCACTCTCAAGATCTAAAACAATCATATCAGCATTTTTACCCTCTGCTATCTCACCAGCATTTATACCAAGGGCCTCTGCTGCATTTATAGTAACACCATTTATAAGTTCCTGTGCGAAACCTAAAAGTGGAGCATCTGGGTGCATAAAAAGAGACATCTTCATCTCTTCAAAAAGGTCAAGTTTATAGTTTGAACTTAAACCATCAGTAGCTACTACCCATCTGATATTTTTATCATTTAATGTTTTTATATTGAGTGTTGGATTGCCAAGTAAACGGTTTGAAATAGGACAATGAATGATAGTATGCCTACTTGTTTTAATGATATCTAACTCCTCATCTGATGCTTGAACGCCATGTGCAAGTAGAGTAGGTGTTCCCTCAAAGTGTTCTAAAAACTCTGAAGCATTACTAACATTTTTTTCTTGTTTAAGAAGTTCGGTAAAAAACTTTTTAAACTCTCCATCACTCTTATCGAGCCAATCGCGTTCAGCTTGACTTTCCATAAAGTGTGCAGTAAGTGGTAGTTTTTGACTCTTTACAATACCGAGTGCTTTTTTAATAAGCACAGGGTGTACTGCATAAGGAGAGTGAATGGCAACTCCGGCCTTAAAGCCATCGCGTTTCACCGTTTTACTCGCCTCTAGGCGTGCAGAAAAATCTGTAAA
Organism: Sulfurimonas sp. SAG-AH-194-L11; assembly: GCF_029215995.1. Classification (GTDB taxonomy): domain Bacteria; phylum Campylobacterota; class Campylobacteria; order Campylobacterales; family Sulfurimonadaceae; genus Sulfurimonas. The sequence continues at coordinate 10,757 of NZ_JAEMVB010000002.1, read as the reverse complement.
AAGGGTGTCTGCCATTGTTGCTTGAGAACCGATAAGTTCATTAAAGTAGATAACATTTTGTTTTGCATTTGCACATGCTTCTAAATCCATACCGTGCGAACTAATCGCACCAAATGTAGTGATACCATTTTGTAGCATTGAGTCAATTGCTTTGCTCATACACTCTTCATTACATCCCCCAATAAGTTCTTCACGATTTTGTATTACACTATATAACCAAGTCATAAAATCACCATAAGATAGGTGTGTTTTATTTGCTGAAAACTCTATGTGTACATGTGCATTTATAAGTCCAGGCATTAAAAGAGAGTTTTCTCTAAGTGTTGTAACTTGTGCATCTGGAAATAGAGCACGGAGTTCTTCTATAGGGGCTATTTTTTCTATCGTTTTATCGTAAGCGATAGATAAATTTGTACTAATTTTGTCTTTAAAATATATAAAGTGGGGAGTGATTATTTGCATTTGTCTCATCTTTGTATGTAATCTATAAGTTTGATTATACACTTTTAATATTAATTTCGATAAAATGGCTTTAAATAAGATTATACAAAGGTTAATTAATGAAAATAGTAGTTATTCAAGGTCCTAACTTAAATATGCTAGGTGTAAGAGAGACGAATATTTATGGTCCAATGAAACTAGAGCAAATCCATGCTCAAATGAAAGAAGTTGCAAGCCAAAATGGTGCTGAAATTGAATTTTTTCAAAGTAATTTAGAAGGTGAACTTGTTGACAAGATTCAAGAGTGTTATGGTGAAGCTCAGGGAATTATCATTAATGCAGCTGCATATACTCATACTTCTATTGCAATTCGTGATGCAATTTCTGCTGTAAGTATTCCAACTATCGAAGTTCATATCTCAAATATTCACAGACGTGAAGATTTTAGAAAAGTAAATATGCTTGCTCCAGTATGTGCTTCGTCTGTTATTGGTTTTGGTCCTTTTGGTTACCACTTAGCGATGATGGGTATGCTTCAAATCATGAATGAGATGAAAGCAGCACAAGACGCACAAAATGCGCAGGCAACACAAGCCTAGTTTATGCCTTTAAAACGCTCTTTAAGTAAGACTCTGAGTATTTACTCTTCAGAGCGTTTCCCATGGTTGAGTAGAAAAAGTTCTAAACATAGACATCAAGCTGTTGTCGGTGTTGGTGGAAATATTGGAGATGTTAAGCGGCGTTTCGAGCATCTTTTTTTTGAGCTACATAGAGATAAAAGAGTTACACTTACACAAACATCGTTGATTTTGAAAAACCCTCCTTTTGGTTTTAGTGAACAAGAGGATTTTTTAAACACAATTATAGTTATAAAAACATCTATGAATGCTAAGGTTTTTTTAGAGTACTTAATGAGACTAGAAAAAAAATTTGGCAGAAAAAGAAGTTTCGCAAATGCACCAAGGACCTTAGATTTGGATATAATATTTTTTGATGATTTAGTAATGAATACAGATAAGTTAACACTTCCACACCCTGCATGGATGGAGCGAGAGAGTGTACTTATTCCCCTTTCTGGTTTACGTTTATGAAGATATTAACTTTTACAGGTTCTACTCCCTCTGCTGCACTTAAAAAAGCAAAACTTGAAATCGGTGATGAGGGCATGCTCATCGAAACCAAAGAAGTTCGTAAAAAAGCTTTTGGCAAAGATGCCCTCTATGAGATAATAATCGGAATAGAAGAAGATATGCTTCCATCAAGTTATAAAAAAGCCACAAGACCACTTTCTCAGCAGCAACCGGTAAAACAAGAGAGTCAAGATGTTCTTTTCGATCTCTCAAATGCAGCGGAACAGATAGCAAAAGTATCGCGAGTAGCAGATGATCCAATAGCTGAGTATATGAAACCTCAAAGAACTGTTCATACACCAGTAGCACCTGTAGCTGAACCAAAAGAGCTCAAAGAGATAAAGTCAGAGATAAATAAACTTACAGATAAAGTGAAAATTATTCAAAATATGTTTTGGGATGAAAAAGGACCAGATATTGAGAGTCAAATTCCATCAGAATTTGCAGAAATTTATCGCCTAGCTTCTCAAAGTGGTATGAATAAAAAGCATTTAGATGAGTTGATGAAAATTACCTTAGAGCATATGCCCTTTAAAATGCGTGAAAACTCTGTAACAGTAAAACGTTATTTTCAAACTATACTACGTAAAATGGTTCCAATACGAAGAGAGCCTGTTCTAAGTATGGGAACCAAAAAGGTCATCATGCTTGTTGGACCTACCGGTGTTGGGAAAACTACAAGTATTGCTAAACTCGCAGCACGCTATTCATTTTTATTGCAAAAGAAGTATAAGGTGGGTTTAGTAGTTCTTGATACTTACCGTATTGGTGCAGTTGAACAGCTTATGCAGTATGCTAGAATGATGAAACTTGGAATAGAGACTGTTGTTGATCCTCCTGAGTTTTCAAGTGCACTTGATTCACTTCGTTATTGTGACTACATACTTATTGATACTATGGGTTCTTCACCTTATGACAAGGGAAAAATAGAGAAGATTCATGAATGCTTAGATGCAAATAGTACAGAGTATGAAGTTGAAGTAGTGCTTGTTATGCCTAGTTCGATTAAATACGAAGATTTAAAAGTCACCTATGATAATTTTGCCACTTTAGGTGTTGATACTTTGATGTTTACTAAACTGGATGAAACTATGGGCTTTGGAAATATATTTTCACTTTCGTATGAGACTAAAAAACCTATATCTTATTTTTCTGTGGGGCAAGAAGTTCCAGAAGATTTAGTATGTGCTAGTAGCGACTTTTTAGTTGAGTGTTTACTTAATGGTTTTAATAGGAGCAAGGCATGATAGGTCATCAAGCACAAAAACTCCAAGAATTAGTAGCATCAAATAGTGATGGAGCAAAAGCAACATCTAAAAAAACACGTTTTATTGCTATAACAAGTGGTAAGGGTGGCGTTGGAAAAAGTACAATTAGTTCAAACCTTGCCTATGCCCTTGCTCAAAAAGGACTAAATGTTGGTATCTTTGATGCAGATATCGGTCTTGCAAATCTTGATGTTATGTTTAATGTAAAAATTAAAAAGAATATTTTACATGTACTAAAAGGCGAAGCTACCGTAAGTGATATTTTAATTCCAATTACACGAAACTTAATTCTTATTCCAGGAGAGAGCGGCGATGAGATACTGAAATATTCTGATTTAGTCTTGTTTGAGCGTTTTATGGAAGAGGCAAAAGTTTTAGATAAACTTGATGTAATGATAATTGATACCGGTGCAGGGATAGGAGAGCATATTCAGATGTTTTTAAATGCAGCAGATGATGTAATCGTAGTAACGGTACCAGACCCAGCAGCGATTACAGATGCTTATGCTACTATAAAGACTATTGCTACACTTCGTGATGATGTGAGTATGATTATGAATCAAGTTAAAAATGAGAAGGAGGCTGTTGGTGTGTTTGAGAAGATTAAGAAAGTTGCAGGTTCAAATATTAAAACAAATCTCAACCTACAGTTGATGGGTAAAATAAATGCTGATATTAAAGTATCCTCTTCAGTAAAGCAACGAGCACTTTTTTGTGTTCAGTACCCAGCATCTCAACCCTCACGTGATATCGAAGCAATTGTTATGAAAATACTAAAGAAGCTGGAACGAAATGTGCTAGTTAGTTCCAATGAAAGTGGTCTCTCTGGTCTATTTAAGAGACTTATACAGCATTTTTAATTGAGTTTGGGGTAAGTAAATGTTAGGTGAAAATTATGTCTATTTTTTTACAGTTCAAGGGTTTTTCGTAGGAATCATCTTTGGAATATTAAAATCTTTTGATGCTAGTGGACTGTTTATATACACAGCATTAATCACGATTTTCTTTTATCTGTTTTCTCATATTATTATTGCACTTTACTATAAAACATTAACTGCAAGAGCATATAACTTTCCAAGAGATAGACATGAGAGTGATTTAGATATTTTTGTAAAAGAGATAAATAAGCGAGAACGTTTAATAGACTCTGCTATTAAGATTACTGATGCCGCTATTAAAATAAACTCAGATGAACATAATGGAAAAGCTGCATGACAAGTAATGCTTACACAAATGAGTTGAAACACAAAGAAGATGAATTAGCTATTCAGTACCTTCCAGCAGTTAAAGCAATGGCATACAGACTCAAAGAAAGACTTCCAAGCAGTGTTGATTTTTCAGACCTTTCTGCAATTGGAACTGAAGAACTTATAAAGCTAGCTCGACGTTATGATGAAGCACTTAATGACTCTTTTTGGGGATATGCAAAGAAAAGAGTCTATGGTGCTATGCTTGATTATTTAAGAAGTTTAGATATCTTATCTCGTGCGAGTCGTAAACTTGTTAAAGCAATTGACTACATAGTCCAAGAGCACCTCCTTACTCATGATGAAGAACCAACTGATGCACAATTAGCAGAGCAGTTAGAAGAGAGTGTTGAAAAAGTACATGATGCTAGAATAGCCTCTAGTATTTATACCGTAATGCCTCTGCATGATCAACTACATATTGGTGATGAGGGTGCATCTTTAGCTAAAGTAGAAAAAGATCAGCTTGTAGATGTTATTAAAACTATTCTAAGTGCATATAAAGAGAGAGAACAGATGATTATTCAACTCTATTATTTTGAAGAGTTGACACTTAAAGAGATTAGTGATATTTTAGATATAACTGAGTCTCGTATTTCACAGATTCATAAATCTGTTATACAAAAAATCAAAGAAAGTATAGGAGCATAAAATGGCAGACATACTTTCACAAGAAGAGATTGATGCACTACTCGATGTTGTAGACGATGAAGGTGATGAACTTTTAGAAAGTGGGAATGAAGGACTTCTCCCTCAGCGACAAGTTACACTGTATGACTTTAAACGCCCAAATAGAGTCTCTAAAGAGCAGCTACGTGCCTTTCGTGGTGTCCATGATAAGATGGCAAGAAGTTTAGCTTCACAAATTTCAGCTATTATGCGTTCTATTGTTGAGATACAACTTCATTCAGTCGACCAAATGACCTATGGTGAGTTCTTAATGAGCTTACCCAATCCAACTTCATTTAATGTTTTTTCTGTTAAACCCCTTGAAGGAAGTGGTGTTATTGAGATTAATCCCTCTATCGCTTTTCCAATGCTTGATCGTTTACTTGGTGGTAAAGGAGAACCTTTTGATGCTTCACGAGAATTTTCAGACATAGAACTTTCACTTTTTGAAACAATTTTACGTGTTATGATGAGTACACTTAAAGAAGCTTGGGGACCAGTTATGGATATTTATCCTACCATCGAGTCTAAAGAGTCAAGTCCTAATGTTGTTCAAATCGTTGCTCAAAATGAAATTGTTGTTATGGTTGTGATGGAAATCATAATTGGACATAGTTCTGGTATGATGAATATATGTTATCCTGTTATCGCTCTAGAACCAATACTCCCAAAACTTGCATCTCGGGATTTGATGCTTAATGAAACAAGTTCTAAAAAAAGTCGCAATACTGAACTTCAAGTTCTTCTTGGTGGTGCAAAGGTTGATATTGAAGCTAACTTAGGTAATGCAGATTTAACATTAGCAGATATTTTAGAGATACATGTTGGTGATGTTTTACGACTCTCAAGTGCTGCTGATGATATTGTAACTGTGAGTGTCGATGGTAAAGAACGTTTCCGTGGTGAAATAGGACTCCGTCGTTTTAGAAAGTCTATCTCTATTACTGAAGTAATTGATACAGAAAAAGATGCAGTAAAGCGTGCACTAGAAAACTTTGAGAAGCAAAGACAAGAAAAGATATCAGGTGTACGAGAAATTATAGATGATATAGAAGAAAATGATTTAAAGGAGTTTAATGATGAGTGAGTTTATGAAACTATTTGAAGATGAAACAGTTGCAACAATTGAAGCTCTTGTTGGGGTGGCTCCATCTTTAGAACTGAAAGAAGAACAAGAGTTAAGTATCATATCAAATATTGTTCCTCCTATTGTTCTTGTTAAGTTAAGTGTGAGTGGTGATGTCGAAGCAAATGTAATGATTGCTCTTCCTCCCAACTTAGCCGCATCTTTATCTGATATGATGATGGGTGAAGAGGCTAGTGATAGAGAAGATGTGAATGATGATGATATAGATGCAACCAAAGAGATAGTCTCAAATATTTTTGGTGCAATTTCAAATTCACTCTCTGCACAAAAAGAGTTACCAGTTCTCTCCTTTAGTGTTTCTAGTGTTGAAAATATAAGCGATGATGGGGAAGTGAGTTTAGAAGATTTTACTAAAATGTATGTTTATAAGTTTTCTTTAGAGTCAGTAAACTCTCTTCTAATGTTTATAGTTGATGAAAAATTGAGTGATGCACTTGAGGGTAAAGCACCAACAGAGCCAAGTATAGATGTAGAAAGCAGTGAGACTATAGATTCTACTTCGAGTGAATGCAATGGTGATGTAAAACTGAGTAATGATGAGCTTAATAATATAGCTTTAATTATGGATGTAAAACTTCCTGTACGAGTGCGTATTGGTAAAAAAAGAATGTTGTTAAAAGATGTTCTAAATATGGATATAGGCTCTGTAATTGAATTAAATCAATTAGCTAATGATCCATTGGAAATTTTAGTAGATAACCATGTGATAGCCGAGGGTGAAGTTGTAATTGTAGATGGAAATTTTGGTGTACAAATTACAACTATTGGAAGTAAAAAAGAGAGATTGACACAGTTAAAGTCATAATAATATGAATAAAAATAATGAATTAACCAAAAAGTATATAAGAGATATTAAGTCTGCTGATGTATGGAGTGTTTTTAAAATTCTTGCTGATTTTGTAAAGGGTTTTGATGAGCTAGGAGATTTAGGTCCAACTGTAACTATTTTTGGTAGTGCAAGAACTGATAAAGAGAACCGATATTATAAGCAGGCTACTAATTTAGCAAAACTTTTAGCTTCTCATGGTTATAATATCATGACAGGTGGCGGTCCAGGTATTATGGAAGCTGCTAATAAAGGTGCTTCATCAGAGCCGGTTGAGTCCATTGGTTTGAACATTGACTTAGAACATGAACAAGCAAAAAACCCTTATACAAGTAAAGAATTGACATTTGACTATTTCTTTTCAAGAAAAGTTATGTTGGTGAAGTACTCTATGGCTTATGTGATTTTTCCAGGTGGATTTGGGACCTTAGATGAGCTTTTTGAAGCTTTAACCTTAGTTCAAACACGAAAAGTGACAGGTGTTAAAATATTTATAATTGGAACGGCCTTTTATCAACCATTAATAGAGTTTATCCAAGATAAGCTTTTAGCAGAAGGTATGATTGAAAAAGAGGATTTAGATATGGTGCACTTAACAGATGATTGCCAAAGTGTTGCAGATGAGATTGATATATCTTTAGAAAAACAAATAGAAGTTCTTGAGGATGCAGGATTGAAAAATACTACATACTATAAGTCTTTATCAAGTTTGAGGAAATGATGAAAGAAAAAGTACTAGTTGGAATGAGTGGTGGTGTTGATTCTACTATCACGACATTAATGTTAAAAGAGCAAGGCTATGAGGTAGAGGGTTTATATATGAAACTTCATTCTAAACCTGGATACCATGAGATTCACCAAGCTCGTGCACAAAAAGCTGCTGATAAGATAGGTGTAAAACTACATGTATTAGATTTACAAGAGAAATTTAGAAAAAATGTTTATCAACCTTTCATTGATACTTATGCAGAGGGTAAAACACCAAATCCATGCGCACTTTGTAATCGTACTATGAAGTTTGGTGAGATGATAGATTTTGCAGATGAAGTTGGTGCACAGTATTTAGCTACTGGTCATTATATTAAGACGGATGGAGAATACTTTTATCAAGCAGAAGATGATACTAAAGATCAAAGTTACTTTTTATTTTATGTAAAAAAAGAGATGCTTCCACGTTTGAAATTTCCATTAGGTGAATTACATAAGAAAGATATAAAAGCACAAGCTGCTTCTATAGAAGGTCTAGAATCTTTTTCATCTCAGGCCGAGTCAAGCGAGATATGTTTTGTAGAGACAACTTATACGGATGTCCTAAAAAAGCATGTAAATGTTGATCAACCAGGTGAAGTACTTGATAAAGAGGGTAATGTTGTAGGCGAGCATAAAGGTTATATGCACTATACGATTGGAAAGCGTAAAGGTTTTACTGTTCGTGGTGCACATGATCCTCACTTTGTTCTTAGTATTGACCCAAAAAAGAATCAGATTGTTGTTGGTAAAAAAGAAGAGTTAGAGTGTAATTATGTAGAACTAGATAATCTTAATATGTTTAATGACAAAACAGAGTTTGATACAACAGTCAAACTTAGATATAGAACAACAGCAGTTAACTGTACTGTAGTAATAAAAGACGGTAAAGCATCAGTTACCTTACATGATGGTGTATTTGGTGTGGCAGTTGGACAAGCAGCTGTATTTTATGATGATGATAAGCTTATTGGTGGTGGCTGGATTTGTAAATCCTAGCTACTACTTAGCTCTCCCCACCTTCTAAGATCTACCCTCCTTTTCATTAACACCCATTTTTCTATACAAAACAAATAAGTTCTCAATTAGAATCACTAATACCGATCTTACTATTAGACTAATCTAGACATCTAAACCCCTAACAAAAACAAACGAAAAAAGTCTTTACAATCTTCCTCTCCGCTTAAGCAAACTCTAAGTACTATGACCCTATAATTCCCATCCACAAACAGAGACACCTTGTTTAAAACGAGGTTACGAGCCCTTCATGTTGAAGAGTTAAGAGGTCAGTTTGAGATCATTGAAAACTAAGCAAGTAAGAAGACTAATGTTTAACAACACTAGTTTAATTATTTAGAAATAACTAATAAAACAACAACCGTCTATTCTATTTTGAATTCTAAGAAGATTTATCTTTTTAGTTCCCTAAGATAGTATAGATAACTATACTTCTAGTATTTAGCAATAAATATTAGGAAGCTCTGATCAAGGACTTTAAGCAGTTTTGATACGAGTAAAAACAAAGCCAATGAATTTTAATTCTTGGGCAGAAAGATCAGTAATAAATTTACTTTTTCTTTTCATATTAATTATGGAGAGTTTGATCCTGGCTCAGAATGAACGCTGGCGGCGTGCTTAACACATGCAAGTCGAACGATGAAACCTAGCTTGCTAGGTGGATTAGTGGCGCACGGGTGAGTAATATATAGATAACGTGCCTCTTAGTCTGGGATAGCCATTGGAAACGATGATTAATACTGGATACTCCTTCTCTTTATAATTAGAGTTGGGAAAGTTTTTCGCTAAGAGATCGGTCTATATCCCATCAGCTTGTTGGTAGTGTAAGAGACTACCAAGGCAATGACGGGTAGCGGGTTTGAGAGGATGATCCGCCACACTGGTACTGAGACACGGACCAGACTCCTACGGGAGGCAGCAGTGAGGAATATTGCACAATGGAGGAAACTCTGATGCAGCAACGCCGCGTGGAGGATGACGCATTTCGGTGTGTAAACTCCTTTTATATGTCAAGAAAATGACGGTAGCATATGAATAAGCACCGGCTAACTCCGTGCCAGCAGCCGCGGTAATACGGAGGGTGCAAGCGTTATTCGGAATCACTGGGCGTAAAGGACACGTAGGCGGGAAGCCAAGTCTGATGTGAAATCCTATGGCTCAACCATAGAACTGCATTGGAAACTGGTTACCTAGAGTATGGGAGGGGGAGATGGAATTAGTGGTGTAGGGGTAAAATCCGTAGATATCACTAGGAATACCTAAAGCGAAGGCGATCTCCTGGAACATTACTGACGCTAAGGTGTGAAAGCGTGGGGAGCAAACGGGATTAGATACCCCGGTAGTCCACGCCCTAAACGATGTTCACTAGTCGTCGGGATGCTAGTCATCTCGGTGATGCACTTAACAGATTAAGTGAACCGCCTGGGGAGTACGGTCGCAAGATTAAAACTCAAAGGAATAGACGGGGACCCGCACAAGTGGTGGAGCATGTGGTTTAATTCGAAGATACGCGAAGAACCTTACCTAGCCTTGACATTGATTGAATTTTCCAGAGATGGAGAAGTGCCCTTCGGGGAACATGAAAACAGGTGCTGCACGGCTGTCGTCAGCTCGTGTCGTGAGATGTTGGGTTAAGTCCCGCAACGAGCGCAACCCTCGTCCTTAGTTGCCAGCAGGTTAAGCTGGGCACTTTAAGGAGACTGCCTTCGCAAGAAGGAGGAAGGTGAGGACGACGTCAAGTCATCATGGCCCTTATGGCTAGGGCTACACACGTGCTACAATGGGGCGTACAGAGAGTTGCGATACCGCGAGGTGGAGCCAATCTCATAAAGCGTCTCTCAGTTCGGATAGCAGTCTGCAACTCGACTGCTTGAAGCTGGAATCACTAGTAATCGTAGATCAGCAATGCTACGGTGAATACGTTCCCGGGTCTTGTACTCACCGCCCGTCACACCATGGGAGTTGATTTCACCCGAAATTGGGAAGCTAACCTTCGGGAGGCTACCACTTACGGTGGAATTAGCGACTGGGGTGAAGTCGTAACAAGGTAACCGTAGGAGAACCTGCGGTTGGATCACCTCCTTTCTAGAGTAAAGAGAAAACATTCGTTTGTTTATCTTACAAAGAAAATCTCACGAGAGATACCGTTTTATATTAGTTCTTCTTCTTGCTTAGTTTTCAGTGATCTAAGTTATTTTACTTATGATTACAAAAAAGTGGGGGATTAGCTCAGCTGGGAGAGCGTCTGCCTTGCACGTAGAAGGT
>NZ_JAEMVB010000019.1 GCF_029215995.1 Sulfurimonas sp. SAG-AH-194-L11 | reverse complement strand
AAAATATCAAAAGGTCACAATATTATGGATTTAGTTACAGGTTCTTCTACCGCACTTATTACACCATTTAAAAATGGTAAACTTGATGAGCAGAGTTTTGCAGCTCTAATAAAACGTCAGATAAACAATGGCATGAATGCTGTTTGTCCTGTTGGAACAACAGGAGAGAGTGCTACTCTTACTCACGATGAACATAAACGCTGTATAGAGATAGCAGTAGAAGTTTGTAAAGGTACGAGCACTAAAGTTCTTGCAGGTGCTGGCTCAAACGCGACTCATGAAGCTATAGAGATAGCAAAACATGCACAGAGTGCTGGCGTTGATGCTATATTTTCTGTGAGTCCTTACTATAACAAACCTTCTCAAGAGGGACTATATCAACACTATAAAGCTATAGCGGAGTCTGTAAGTGAGCTTCCTTTTATGCTTTACAATGTACCTGGTCGTACGGGTGTAGACATCTCAGCTGACACAACGATAAGACTTTTTGATGATGTTAAAAATATCTACGGTATTAAAGAAGCGACTGGTTCTTTAGAGAGAACAGTTGAACTTCTTTCTCGTCGTCCTGAGCTTAAAGTATTTTCAGGTGATGATGCTATTGACTACCCTATTTTAGCAAATGGTGGAGCGGGTATCACTTCTGTTACAGCTAACTTAATGCCGGACTTAAAATCTGAGCTAGTACGATTAGCTCTCGAGGGTGACTTTGCAGGAGCAAAAGCTATAAACGATAAGTTGTATCCACTTAACTCAGTTATGTTTTGTGAATCAAATCCTATCCCTATAAAAGCAGCTATGTATATCGCTGGTTTAACTGAGACTTTAGAGTATAGACTTCCTCTAGTAGCTCCAAGTGTAGAAAATATGAAAAAAATCGAAGAAGTAATGAAAAATTACGACATTAAAGGATTATAAAAGATGCAAGATTTTAAAGGTAAAGTTTTATTTATAAGTGGTGGTACTCGTGGTATCGGTAAGGCAATGGTTTATGAGTTTGCATCAAAGGGTTGTGATGTGGCGTTTACATATGCGTCAAATGAAGATATAGCTAAAGAGATCATTGCTGATGTTGAGTCAAAGTATGGCGTTAAAGCTAGAGCTTACAAGCTTAATATCTTAGAGCCTTTAACTTACAAAGATGTATATAAACTTTTTGATGAAGATTTTGATAGACTTGATTACTTCATCTCTAACGCCATTATCTCTGGTCGTGCTGTTGTTGGTGGATTTGCTCCATTTATGCGGCTTAAACCTAAGGGTCTTGGTAACATCTACACTGCAACTGTTGAAGCTTTTGTTGTTGGTGCTCAAGAAGCGGCTAAACGTATGGAGCTTACAGGTGGTGGAAGTATCATCTCTATGAGTTCAACTGGTAACTTAGTTTATACACCAAACTATGCAGGTCATGCAACAAATAAAGCAGCAGTTGAGACTATGGTGAAGTATGCAGCAGCAGAACTTGGCGAAAAAGGTATACGTGTAAACGCAGTGTCTGGTGGCCCAATCGATACTGATGCACTTAAAGCTTTCCCTAACTATGAAGAGGTAAAAGCAGAAGTTGTTAAACGCTCTCCACTTTCTCGTATGGGTGATGCAACTGACTTAACAGGTGCATGCTCATTTTTATGTTCAGATGCAGCTTCATGGTTAACGGGTCAGGTTATAGTGATAGATGGTGCAACTTCGTTTCAGTAAAACAACAGTTTTAGACCGTATAATATAAGCTATAAATATAAGGAAGATATTATGAAAAGAAGAGAAGCGATTAAACTTACAGCATTAGCTACACTTGGTGTAGCAGTAAGTGCATCAGCATGTCCTAGTGGTTCATGTGACATGGACTCAAAGAAAAACCGTAAACTAATGGTACCAAAAGATGCAAGTAATCTTACAAAAGGTGAGTTAAAACACACTCCACAGATAACACTTGGTGATACTGATGCTAATGGCTATACATTAGTAGAAATTACAGTTGGACAAGGTGGTATTATCCACCCTAGTACAAAAGGTCATTGGATTGACTTTATCTCTTTATATGTAGATAAAAAACTTGTTGGAAAAACTGAACTTATGGCTGAAATCTCTCGTGGTGCAGCTGCGTTTAGAGTCAATCTTAAGAGTGCTTCGTACATTACCGCCAATGCAGGGTGTAACCTTCATGGTATCTGGACAAGTACAGTTAAACTCTAAATAAGCTCTATAACATCTTAAGTCCTCTCTTATTAGTACTCTGATACACTACTGAAAAATAAGAAAGGCACCATTAATGTACAACAACTTCTCTATAAAAATGAAAATTTTTATCCCTTTATTTCTCCTCTTTATTATCAATATTATTTTACTAACATACACATTAAATAGTACAAACGAAGAAAATATTATACAACTAACTGTAATATGGGTAGCTCTTTTTGAACTACTCACACTTGTTCTTCTCTTTTTTCTTATACACACATATGTCACAAAAAAACTCACAAATTTATCACATAGCTTAGAAAAAGAAAAAATCATAGATATAGGTGGAGATGATGAAATTACAAAAATTTCTCAACATATAAACAATAAGCTTACAACTCTTAATGAACACATGAGTGAAGACTTAGAACTCTTAGCCAATATCTCTTATGTTACAGATGCAATAGCAAAGGGAGACATAAGTAAAAGGATTGATGTCTCAACAAAGAACCCACTACTTATACAACTAAAAAAAGATTTTAATTATATGGTAGATAAGTTAGAAACTTCTGTTGGAAAAGATATGAACTCAATAGAGAAAAGTTTAACAGCTTATACAAATATGGACTTTACAGCAGGTTGTCCAGACTGTAACTCAACACTCGATGATATGATTTATGATTTAGGACTAGATATATCCAAAATGCTGGTAAAAAATTCTCGTGATGCTCATGATTTACGAGATAAGTCGAGTTCTTTAAATGAGTTTGTTGGAGAACTTATAAAAGTTTCTGACTCCCAATCACAAAACACACAAACAACATCCGATGCTACAGGGGAGATAACTTCGAGTATAAACGCCATGGTTGAACAGGCATCTGAAGTTGGTCAACAGTCTGAAGATATTAAAAATGTTATTACTATCATTGAAGATATTGCTGAGCAGACAAACCTTCTTGCATTAAACGCAGCTATAGAAGCTGCTCGAGCGGGTGAGCATGGTCGTGGGTTTGCAGTGGTAGCAGATGAAGTACGTAAACTTGCAGAGAGAACTCAAAAATCACTCTCTGAGATAAATATCAGTATCAATACATTAGTACAATCTATTGCTAGCATTATTCAAGATTTAGGAGTGCAAGCAGAAAAGTTGGAAAAGTTTAATCATATTATAGACGCAATGAATGAGAATAATCAAAGCTCATTAGAAATCGTTTCAAAAACAAGTGACCTTGCAAAATCACTTGATGAAAGTGCTGTTATTATACTTGAAGATGTTGACTCAAAGAAATTTCTTCAGTAACTGTATAAAAAATATACAATAAAATATAAAATAATCCTTAATAAATCTGTATAATTTATAAACACAACACTTGTGTAATTTAACTCAAGGATTTCTATGTCTTATTTAGTTCCTGCTGAATTTGTTACTAAAATGGTTGACTCTGGTGAGTCTAAAGTCTATATGTCTACTAAAGATACCCTCATTCGTTCTTTTATGGCGGGTGCTATTCTAGCTCTTGCTGCTGTATTTGCTATCACTGTTGCTATGAAAACAGGTTCTCCTCTTTTAGGTGCCGTACTCTTTCCTGTTGGTTTTATCATGCTTTACCTTATGCAGTTTGACCTTTTAACAGGTGTTTTTATGCTTGTTCCTCTTGCCCTCATCGATAAACGCCCGGGTGTAACTGTAAAACAAGTACTTCGTAACTGGGGATTAGTTTTTTTAGGTAACCTTGCAGGTGCACTGACTGTCGCTTTTATGATGTCCTTTGTATTTACATATGGTTACTCTACTGATGGTGGAGCTATAGCAGCTAAAGTATCTAGCATCGGTGAAGCTAGAACTTTAGGATATAAAGAGTATGGAATTAACGGATGGTTTACAATCTTTATCCGTGGAATGTTATGTAACTGGATGGTATCTATGGGTGTAGTTGGTGCTATGGTCTCTTCTACTGTAAGTGGTAAAGCGATCGCTATGTGGATGCCAATCATGCTTTTCTTCTACATGGGTTTTGAGCACTCTGTTGTAAACATGTTCCTTTTTCCTTTTGCTATGATTATGGGTGGTGATTTTACACTTGTTGATTACCTTGTATGGAACGAACTTCCAACTGTTACAGGTAACCTTGTAGGTGGTATGCTCTTTACTGGTTTAACACTCTACACTACTCACATCAAAACTGGTAAGAAAAGAAACTTACGATAGTCTCTTCACCAAATCATGGATAAGAAAAACAGACTAAGTATCTCTATCTCTCAGCACTCTGACAAGGGTGCTAAAGAGATAAACCAAGACTTTCATGATGCACTCATACCTCATGAACCACAACTCACAAGTAAAGGTATAGCTATTGCCTTAGCTGATGGAATTAGCTCTAGTGATGTTAGTCAAATCGCTAGTAAAACAACCGTTACTTCTTTTTTAACCGACTACTTCTCAACACCAGAATCATGGTCTGTTAAAAAATCAGTATCGCGAGTTCTAAACGCAGCAAACTCATGGCTCTACTCCCAAAGTAATCAAGGAAAGTTTCATTATGATAAAAATAGAGGTTATGTCTGTACCTTAAGTGCTATGGTTATTCGTTCTACTACGGCTTATATCTTTCACATAGGTGACTCGCGTATATATAGAGTTCGTGACAATGTCTTAGAACAACTCACAACAGACCACCGTATATGGATAAGTGGTGATAAAAGCCACCTCTCTCGTGCTATGGGTATAGAAGTAGAGCCAAACATTGACTACATAACTTTTCAAGTGCAAAAAGATGATGTTTATCTTTTTATGACTGATGGTGTTTATGAGTTTTTAGAAGAGGATTTTATAAAGACATCAGTTCTTTATGAAGACTTCTCATTAGTCGCTAAAACTTTAGTAGATAAGGCCTATAACAACCAAAGTGATGACAACTTAACAGTGCAAGCCATCAAAATAGACTCACTTCCAAACAAAGATATAAATGAGATTTCAGAGGAGTTAAAGACAAAACCCTTTGCTCCATTACTAAAAGAGAGAGACTCTTTTGATGGGTATACAATAGTGCGTGAGCTGAGTGCGACAAGTAGAAGTCATGTTTATCTTGCCATAGATGATGAGACACAAGCACAGGTTGTTATCAAAACTCCATCTATCGAGTTTCAAGATGATAAGGCTTACTTAGAGCGTTTTATGATGGAGGAGTGGATTGCTATTCGTATAAATAATGCGAATGTGGTTAAATCATATCTACAGACTCGTCCACGTAACTTTGTTTACATCGTTACAGAGTACATAGAAGGACAAACTCTCACTCAATGGATGATAGACAACCCTAAGCCTGAGCTAGAGAGAGTACGACTCATAGCAGAGCAGATAGCCCGAGGACTTCAAGCCTTTCATAGACTAGAGATGATTCATCAAGATATACGACCACAAAATATTCTTATAGATAAAAGTGGAACTATAAAGATAATAGACTTCGGTTCAACTCGCATAGAGGGCATAGCAGACATCAACTCTTTTATAGAACAAGAACACCTACAAGGAACAGCGCAGTACTCAGCTCCAGAGTACTTTTTAGGACAAAGTGGAACGAGTTCCTCTGATGTTTTTTCTCTAGCTGTCATAGTCTATCAAATGCTTAGTGGTGAGTTTCCTTATGGTGTTGAAGTAGCGAGAAGTACAACAATAAAGACACAAAAAAAACTAAAATACAGACACCTTTATACAGATGAAAATAAAATCCCTATCTGGATAGAAGAGACTCTCAAAAAAGCTCTTAGTATAGACCCATACTATAGATATAAAGAACTCTCAGAGTTTATTTATGATCTTCGTCATCCAAACAAAGAGTTTTTAAACAAGACTCGACCTCCTTTTTATGAGAGTAATCCAGTTCTTCTGTGGAAAGGCATATCTCTTGCTTTATCTGTAATAATTATCATTTTACTAAGTAAGTGATTTTTTCTTAACTTTATAACGCTAAAATACCATTCATAATAGACTTTATAAATTTAAGGATTTTCTTGTTCAACCTACCTAATGCACTTGCATCTCTTCGTATACTCCTTGCACCACTTATGTTTTGGATTATTTTAACGCCTGAGATTTTTACTGATAATGGTTTTGACATCACTTGGAACTACTACTTTGCTTCACTTCTTTTTGTTATAGCCTCTGCAACTGACTTTTTTGATGGATATATCGCAAGAGAATGGAATCAAACAACTATGCTTGGGGCTATTTTAGATCCTTTGGCAGATAAAATGCTAACATTAGCTGCTTTTCTTGGGCTTATGATGATTGGTGAAGCTTCTGCTTGGGCTATTTATATCATCATCGTTCGCGAGCTCTTTATCACAGGTATACGAACAGTTGCAGTAAGTGAGGGTTTAAGTGTTAAAGCTTCACTCGCTGGAAAAACAAAAACAGTTGTGCAGATGATAGCCATAGGTTTTTTACTGATGCACTGGCCTTATGCTAATGCTCTTTTATGGTTTGCAGTTTTACTAACACTTTACTCTGGTTTAGAGTATTTATGGGGCTTCAAAGAAGCACTTTTAAAGGATAAAAAATAATGGGAATGCTTGTATCACTTTTAGTTCTTAGTGGATTAATATTTTTTCATGAACTGGGGCACTATATTGCTGCTCGCATGATGGGTGTCTATGTTGAAGTTTTTAGTATAGGTTTTGGTAAAAAACTTTTTTCTTTTAAGAAATTCGATACAGAGTGGGTAATTGCTGCCATTCCTCTTGGTGGTTATGTTCGTATGAAAGGTCAAGACGATAGCGACCCTAGTAAAAAAAGCTATGATGAAGATAGCTATAATGTAAAGACACCTACACAAAAGATATTTATCCTTTTAGCAGGGCCTGCGTTTAACTTTATCATCGCGTTTGTTTTGTACTTTTTCATAGCACTTGGAAGTCCTCAAATTCTCTCTCCTGTTATAGGTAAAGTTCTCAAAGACTCTCCTGCATTTATAGCTGGACTTGATACTAATGATACTGTTACTGCCATTAACGGTATAAGTATCACAACATGGAAAGAGATGGCTGACATCATCGAAGTCTCTGATGGTACTCTTAACTTAGAGATACTAAGAGCTGGATTTAAAGAGTACAAAGAGTTAACGCCAAAACTTAGTGAAACAAAAAATATTTTTGGAGAGACTATACAAAAGAAGATGATAGGTATAGGTTCAGCAGGTGTTACACACCCACTTGAGCTTAGCATATCTGAGACTTTATCTTATGCGTCGCAGCAGACAATTTTTGCTAGTACTATGATATTTACCGGTGTTCAAAAGCTTATAATGGGTGATGTCCCTGCAAAAGAGTTAGGTGGCGTTATAAGCATAGTTAAACTTACTTCAGATGCAAGTGAGCAAGGATGGATGAGTGTTCTGTTCTTTGCAGCGCTTATCAGTGTAAACCTCGGTGTCCTTAACCTCCTCCCTATCCCTGCCCTTGATGGTGGTCATATAATGTTTAATCTTTATGAGCTTATCTTCCGTCGTGAGGCAAGTGAAGCAGTGATGATAAAGTTTACAATCGCAGGATGGATAATGCTTTTTGGTCTTATGGGACTTGGACTCTTTAATGATATAAATAGACTTGTAGGGTAAAACTTGATAATGCTAGTGCTTCAGGTATGTATATACTACTTGAAGATAGTAAACATAAACTTACCAGCTTTAGTATAAAAACCCAAATAACCACAGAGGTATCTTATTTTTAAAGCCTATTTCTATATCATCAGCTACTACAAAACTATTCTCTATATTTTTAATCTGCTCATAACTTTTATTTTTGCCACCTATCTCAAAAGTATATTTCTCATTTACGATAAAGTCACCTATTTTTGGGTATAAAACAGTATGATTTTGACTTAACATATTTAGAAAGAACTGCTCTCTGAGTGTACCGATTTCGTTTGATTGGCAATAACTAAAGCTCAAATTTGGATTATTCAAATAGAGTTTTTGTGGTTTAGAAAAGATAGTGTCACCCTTTGCTTTAGCTTTTAAGGACATAAATATATTTTCCATATTTAAATAGTAAATATACTGATAAAGTGTGTTACGATTTATACCAATCTTTTTGGAAAGACTAGTAATGTTTAACTCATACGGTTTAGATGTACATATAAGACTTACAAGCTGTTTGAGTTTTTGAATATTTTGTGGTTCAATATTAAAGATAATAGGTAAATCACTCTCTATAACAGTGTTTACAGTCTCTTCTAGTTTTAAACTATATGTTTGTGGATTTTCAAAATAGTATGGAAAATAACCATACTGAAGATACTCTTTAAAGTACTCAAAAGGTTTTATTTTCGAGATAATATTATCTGCAATATCTATATGGTTTTCTAATATACTATCGAGGGTATAGCTCTCAAATTTTCTATCAAGTTTTAGCTCTAAAAACTCCCTAAAAGATAAACCTTTTACTCTATACAAAACGGCTCTACGGCTAAGGTCTGCTTTTTTATGTTCTAACTGCAAGGCACTTGAACCACTAAAGATAACTTTTAAGTCTAAAAAATCATATATTTCTTTGAGCTCTTTCTCAAAATCTTTATACTTATGTATCTCATCAATAGCAAGGACTTCTCCACCACTTTTACAAAACTCATCTGCTATATCATAAAGTGAAAGTGAACTAGCGATGATACTATCAGCACTAAAATAGAGTTTTTTACTTTTAGAAAGCTCTAAAGAGTTGAGATACTGAATAATTACAGTAGTTTTTCCAACTCCTCTACTACCTAAAATACCAATCATTTTATCATTAAAATCGATTGTATAGTAAAAATATCTTTTATAAATATAGTTCTGTAGTTTTAAAATTTGGCTAGATTTTTCAAACAGTTTTTCTAACATAGATTCCCTTTGTATTATTCATTAAGCAATATTATATCTTATTGTTTAATAGATACTACTATTATTTCTATTTCCTATCAAAAATAGGGCTTCAGATTAAATCTATAATAAGGCTAAGCTCATGCTTGTATGACTTTTATACTCTTATTTTTCAGCTACCATCTGTTACAATCACACTAAATAACTTATGAATATACCTAAAACAGATTAGTAGGATAGAAAATGACAACAATAGAACATAAACTATATATAGATGATGTAATCCGTCGTGTTGAGACAGCACGTCTTAAAGTAAGTGGTCACCACATAGTAAAAATAGTAGCAGTGAGTAAATACTCTTCAGCAGATGAGATTTCTACTCTTTACAGTATAGGGCAACGTGCTTTTGGTGAAAACAAAGTACAGGACTTAAAAGCTAAGGCTATAGCACTTGATGCATTACCATTAGAGTGGCACTTCATAGGTAATCTTCAAAAAAACAAGATAAACAACCTTCTTGACATAGATCCAACTCTTTTTCAAGCACTTGACTCATTAGAGTTAGCATATGAACTTCAAAAAAAGCTAGAAGCTAAAGATATGACTCTTGAGTGTTTAATGCAGATAAACTCAGCTAAAGAGGAGTCTAAACATGGTTTTATGCCTGAGGATGCTAAAGAGGCATACTTACGCATCCTAAAACAGTGTCCAAACATCAAACTCAAAGGTGTTATGAGTATTGGTGCCCATTCAAAAGATAAAGAAGTGATAAAAAAGAGTTTTGAGACAACTTACAGTATCTACAAAGAACTTCCAAATGCGACTATCTGTTCTATGGGTATGAGTGGAGATTTTGAGATGGCTATTGAGTGTGGTTCAAACATGGTTAGACTCGGCTCTATCATGTTTGATAAGTAATCTTAAGGACTAAGGACGAAATCTTTACCATCTTTCATATATATATGTCCATAAGAGACCTTGTCATCTTTATCTGAGATAACGAGGTCAACACAAGAGACCTTCTTTCTTCCATTTATAAAGATTCTATATAAAATCCCCTCTTTTCCTCTATAAGTATTTACTGTTGTCTGAAAACGCAGAGTTTTTTCACCATCATTCAAAGAGACCATCGGATTACTAATAGGTAATTTTCCATTTTCATAGATATAGATAGGATATACTTCAAACTTGTAATCAGCAAAGGAAGCACTTATTTTTCTATCATAAAATGTAGATAAAAATTCACTTCTTTTGGACTTACTTATTGCTTTATGTTTTACTTTTAGAGGCTTATCTTGAGTACATCTTATAGTAAATTTTTTCGCTAACTTAGGTTTTCCAAAGTAAATCCATCCAGTATCAGCTTCACCGGTATAGGATAAAATATCTACTTGTTTTTTATGTAGTTTTTTTATCTTTTTATGTATAGTTTTTTGTTGTTTTCTCTGTTTTTGCTGTTTTTTCTTTATAAAAAGTTTATACTCTTTTGTATTTGGTTTATATTTTTTTGAACGAAGTTTTATAATCACTCTTCTATTTTGAAAATTTGCCTCTGCTGTTTCTTCATCATAGATTAGTTTTGATTTTCCAAAACCTTTATAGTAGACTTTAGAGTTTTTATACTCTTTATAGTAAAAAGATTTTGCTATCACTTTAGCTCTTTTAGTAGAAATATCTAGATTTTTCTTTCTCGAACCACCCCTATCCGTATGCACTTCAATTAAAATATTTCGCTTATTTTTCAGTGATGTTGTTTTTAAAAATTTATCTATTTTCTTTTTACAAGTTTTTTCTAAACTTATAGACCCTGTTTTAAAGCAGTTATAAAAAATATGTGTAGTGGCATCTTCATTTATAAAGTTTGCTTCATTAAATGTTGATTTCTTATCGACAGTAGTAGTATTATGCTCTTGAGTCTTTATTTGTAGCGGTTCAACCTGTTTTGGTACTGGTTTTTCTTTACTACTACACCCTAAAGTAGACAATAGCAGTAGAAGTAGTATAAAATATATTTTCATAAAGAATATTTTAGCATCTCAATCTTATAGCATACTTTTAGTATGGCGTTTAAAACGTACAGCATGACTTTTTGGATTATTTATAAGTTCTTTTTGGTACTCTATCATCTTCAAAAATGGGTTTAAAAAGCCATCTAATTTTTCTGCATTTATATCTTCTATCTCATGTTTTTTTAAAAGTTCCAAAACTACAAGTGTAGACTCTATTGTAGAGAGGTAAGCCTTGTCGGGTTGCGTTTTTATCTCATAAGCAGATGTTCTCTCACTCACAAAACTCATATGTCTTAAAGTATTGAGGTTACTGCTTTGTGTAAACATCTTTTTTGTACATGCCCATGTAGAATCAATTAAAAATATTGCCAAAGGTTTAGAACTTCGCTTAGGTTTTTCATCGCTTAGATTTATAGCATTTGTAGAGGGGAAAAGTATGTAAGAGTTATGTGTATCAATTATCTCATTTATACGTTTATGGTCTGAAAAGTCTATACCTATAAACAGCTCTGAATTAGTGAGGCTTTTATGGGTAAAGTGACCAGTATTGTTTTTTACTTTTTTAAACTCTTTTGGATGCATAAGTACGACAAACTTAGTATGCGTTTGTATATGCTCAAAATGCTCACACATACATGAACTCTTCGGTCTATAACACTCATAACATTTTTCTCTATCACCATAATATGTTTTCATTTCAGGCCATTGATTCAACACAATTTCGACCACTATCTTTTGCTTGATACAATGCAATATCTGAGCGATTTAGAATACTTTGTAAAGTGTCTTCATTTTTAAATTCTGTGACACCAAAACTAGCAGTCAAGTGTCCAATATGAGAGAATTTATATGCTGCTATCTCTACTCGTAAAGATTCTGCGAGGATTTTTGTTCCTTGAAGGTTTGAGTTAGGACAGATTACAAGAAATTCTTCCCCACCCCATCTTCCAAGTATATCAGTCTCCCTAACACTATTTTTAAGTAAAGTAGAAAACTCAAGCAGAACTTTATCTCCAACTATATGTCCATAAGTATCATTTACATTTTTAAACAAGTCTATATCAATGATAATTAAACTAAATGTTTCATCATAACGTTCAAGAAGTTTAACCTTTGAACTTAGTACTTCATCTAATTTCAAACGATTATAGAGTCCTGTCAACTTATCTGTGATAGAGAGTTTTTTCATTTCATTGAGAGCTATTTTCAGATCTCTAGTTCTCTCTTGTACCTTTTTTTCAAGTGTTTCATTAAGTGTATTTAACTCATTTTGAATAGTTATTATTTTAGTAAACTCTCTTGAAATACCAAATATTTTACAAATATTACTCTTTTTATCTATAACTGGTAAAATAGTTGTACTCCAAAAACGCTCATGTATGCCATCAAGTATGGCACTTTCATCATAGGTTATCGGTCTATTCCGTTTAAGACACTCTTTATATCGATTCGTAACAGTCTTAAAAGTCTTTTCATCAAGTAGCTCTTGTAGTTTTTGACCATCAAGTTGATTTTCTCTTAAACCAAAAGTTTTTTCAAGCGATCTATTACTTGATTCACTAATAAAATCACCATTATTATCTAAAGACACAATAAACATATTATCATCAGAATCATTCCAAAGTGTACGAAACAACAGCAGTTCTCCTGCAATTACACTATCATGGATGTAATTATGTTCAATCATTACTATTCCTTATCACTCTTAAATCTTCTCTCTATCACCATAATATGTTTTCATTATAGAAATTATAGTAAAATAAACTTATGAATGAAGAAAGATATGAGTTAATTGTTATTGGTAGTGGTGCTGCTGGAATTATTGCGGCTATAGTTGCTGCACGCGAGGGGAAAAATGTTTTACTTTTAGAAAAGCTATCAAGTATCTCTTCAAAACTAAAAGCTACTGGTGGAGGTCGTTGTAACCTCACAAATACACTCTCAAATGAAGACTTTATGGCAAGGTTTGGTCGTGATGGTCGCTTTATGCAAGATGCTTTAGCAGATTTTGACAACAAACAACTTGTAAAGTTTATGGATGAGATAGGTGTTGAGACACATGCACCTGATGGCTTTCGTATCTTCCCAACTTCTCACTCTTCTGCAACTATCATAGCTGGACTTCAAGCAGAAATGGACAGAGTTAGTGTAAAAATCATTACAAACCAGAGAGTAGAGAGACTGCTTCTTGTTGGACAGCAGATAGAGGGTGTTAAAACGCAGGAGAGTATATTTTATGCAAGTAACGTAGTTGTTGCCACAGGTGGACTCGGATACCCTGTTCTTGGTGCTGAGGGTGATGGCTATAACTTAGCTGGAGAGTTAGGGCACAAGGTGACTGAACTCAGCCCTGCAATGATGCCCCTTAAAGTCAAAGAGTCTTGGGTGAGTGAATGTCGTGCAGACACTATAGCAAAAGTAGAACTTCGTGTAGACCTTAAAAAGCATAAAAAACTTCGTGCTAAAGGTGACCTCATCTTTACAAAAACAGGTATTCGTGGTCCTGTAGTACTTGACTTTGCAAGAGAAGTAACACCTCTTCTTAAAAAATATGGTGAAGTACCCCTTCTTCTTAACCTTACAAAAGGGAAAAACGAAGAGGAGATAACAAAGCACCTCAAAGCTCAAGCACTTAAAAATACAGATGCTACTATAGTAGAATTAGTAAGCACCCTACTTCCAGAGCCACTTAGTATAGAGCTTTGTAAAATTGCAAACTGTCAACTTCATAAAACACTCACAAAACAGTCAGGAAAATCAAGAGCAAAAATCATATCACTTCTTGCATGGACGCCACTTACAGTAAATGGACATGATGGTTTTCGTTTAGCCATGATAACACGAGGAGGAATTAGCCTCAAAGAGATAGACCCAAAGAGCATGCAGAGTAGACTTGTAAAAGGTCTGTACTTTTGTGGTGAGATTATGAACCTTGATGGCCCTTGTGGTGGTTATAACCTACAGTGGAGTTTTGCTAGTGGTTATATGGCTGGGAAATTACTGAGCAACTAAAATATACTGATTCTATCTTTACCATTTTTCTTCGCTCTATAGAGTGCACTATCAGCACGAAGCAGTGACTCTTCTACACTTTTATCGTCACTTAGTACAATGGATAGACCAATACTCACAGTAAATTGTATCACATTATCATTTTCAACAACTATAAAGAGTTCTTTGAGTCTCTTTTGAAGCTTTTTTGCAATAGTTTGTGCACCTTCAAGATTTGTATGAGGGAAGAGTATAACAAACTCTTCTCCACCCCATCTACATACTATGTCACTTTTTCTACTTAACTCTTGCATTAAGTTTGAGAAAGATACAAGTACTTCATCTCCTAGTTTATGCCCATACTTATCATTTATTTTTTTAAAATCATCTATATCTATCATAATTACACATAGGTCTGTATTATGGCGTTTTGAAAGTTCTAAAATAGGTTCAGCTCTTTTTAAAAAGTAGCGTCTGTTATAAAGTGATGTTAAGTAGTCCACAGACGAGAGTAGTTCTAACTTTTGTTGCGACTCTTTTAGTCTAGAAATGAGCTCTTGTACTTTAAGCTCTTTAGCTACTCTAGCAAACAACTCTCTTGGTTTAAAAGGTTTACTTACATAATCAGCACCGCCTACTTCATAAGCTTGCTCAATACTATCTTCGTCAACTTTTGCAGTTAAAAAGATTACAGGAATGGATTCAGTTTTGGGATTGTTTTTTAGATGTTTACATACTTCATAGCCATTTATAACTGGCATCATAATATCTAAGAGTATAAGAGATGGTTCTTCTTCTTGTGCAATTTCAAGACCATGCTGGCCATCTAGTGCAACCATAACATCATATCTATCACTCAGAAGTTCTAACATTAGCTCTATATTCTCTTGTGTATCATCTATGACTAATATCTTTTTCTTCATTCTTTCTCCATATACTCTATTATGCTTTTAAAATCATATTTTTTATATGATTTTTCTATTTTTTCTAACTGTATCATCTGTTTTTGAGAGAGCTTATACTTCTGTAATAATTCTAAAATAGGCTCAAATTCTTTAGGAAGTTTAGTTTTTGCCTTTATATAAAGTTTTTCAAAAAGTTCGCTTATTCTCTGGGGTGTAGTCTCTACTTGATGTTTGCTTATTACTTTTGAACTCTGCAGAGAGTTTCTCTTGAGCTCTTGTATATCTACTGATTTTTCTTCTCTTTGTTCAAGCAGCTGTAACTCAAAACTAAACTCACTGCCCTTGCCTAAACTACTCTGCACAGTAACCTTTCCATCCATCTGCTCAACAAGTTGTTTTACTATACTTAGACCTAATCCTGTACCACCATACTTTCGGGTAGTACTTGCATCAACTTGTGTAAAAGCATCAAAAAGCTTCTCTTGCTGCTCTAAAGTTAGTCCTATTCCACTATCTTTTACAAGAAACCGTATCATTTTATTAGATAAACACTCTACTTTTAGTAATATCTCACCCTTCTCCGTAAACTTTACAGCATTAGCAATAAGGTTTATAAGTATCTGCTCTATTCTTAGAGAGTCTCCATAATACATGAAGTTTTTTGTAGGTTTTTCAACTCTAAACTGTAGTCCTTTTTCAACTATCTTATACTCAAAAACATTATGAATGTTTTCTATAAGAGTCTCTAAAGAAAAAGCTCTATATTCTATTTTAAACTTTCCTGACTCTAATTTAGAAAAATCTAAAATATCATTTATAATACTAAGCAAACTTTGTGAAACTTTTTGTATTTTGCTTAAATGCTTATGTTGTTGTTCATCTAGGTCTGTTTTTTGTAAAATATAGCTCATTCCAATTATTGCATTCATAGGTGTACGAACTTCATGAGACATATTTGCTAAGAAGTTTGACTTTACTTCAACAAGTGCTTCTGCCTTGTCTTTTTGAACTTTTAGTTCTTCTGTTCTTTGAAGTACTTTTTCTTCTAGTTTTGCATTTATCTCATCTAGTTCACTAGAGTAGGTATGTATCTTTTGAACCATTGATATTATTGCATTATGAATTAAACTCACTTCATCATTTTTTGAAAGTTTTTCCATTGGGTAATTGTTTTGCTTTGGATCATACTCTAAAACATTTTTAGTGAGTTCTTGAAGATGTCTAAACTCCCTTTGTATAAAAAAGATAAAAATTGCTAAAAGAAAAAAACTAATCAGAAAAATATTTCTACTTATCTCTATATTTTTACTTATAATATTTTGATAATCTTTATCTGAAAAAATCAATTCGATACTTCCAATATTTTCCTGAGTCAGTAAATCAACTAAGGCTTGTTTAGAATATGTAAAATCTGTTTTTTTAGTTTCAATTTCATTATTTTTATGCATAGAGTATAGAGTGTTTTTATCACTATCCAAGAGTATTATAGATTCTAAGTCTTTGTTATTTTTTACAATTTCATCTAGGTAAGTATTGTTAGAAGACTCTAAACCTAAAGAAATATTGAGGCTAAGTATTGGAGCAATTGTCTCAATCAAAAGAGTATTTTTCACTTTCTTTGCCTCTTTAAACTGCTCAATAATATTTTCAGAGAGTTGATACCTTTGAAGAGTAACTATAAAAATAGTGAAAATAATAATGCTGAGAATAATTTTAAACTCTATTTTTTGCACTACTCATCCTTCTCTAAATATATTTTAGATATTCTGTAAAGAATATTTTCTAAAGTAATATTTTTTTCTCTAATAGTCTCAGTGTTAATGTATGGTTGAATTTTCCTTCCTATAAATAGTGAAATATCACTGCCCATTTCAAGAGTTTCAGGAGAGTATCCGACTGTTAGCATAGTATGTTTATGTGAAAACAGTGTAAAATGTTCTATATTTTTACTATTTGTGTTAAATAAAAAGGCTAATTGTGTATTCTTGCACTCTTGTATATTCTCATAAGAACTTCTAATAAAAACAATTTCATAGTTTTTTATTCCATGAGGATAGTTCTTCTTACTCTTAGCGATTAAAATCTCTACATACTTTTCATCTTCTACATCACTTACTATACACAGAGACATTTTGTCTTGTAATTTTTCTTTTAAACTACTCATTAAGATAAAACGGGGCATAAGTTTTGAATAAATGTTAAGAAGATCATTATCATAATTGGATGCACTAATGCTCAGTGGATTCATAAAAAGTATAAAAATAAGAATAAAACGAAAAATTTTAAACATTGAATTAATTCTCTTTTTAGCTATAATTTCTTAATGATTATAACATAAGAGCGAACTTCTAGGAAACAACATGAACAAAAGACTTCTAATTTTTATAAGTATCTTCGCTCTTACAAATCAGTTACAGGCATCTCAAACTGAAGATTTTGA
The DNA here is from genome assembly GCF_029215995.1 of Sulfurimonas sp. SAG-AH-194-L11. Lineage (GTDB taxonomy): Bacteria > Campylobacterota > Campylobacteria > Campylobacterales > Sulfurimonadaceae > Sulfurimonas. Next base: position 15,320 of record NZ_JAEMVB010000019.1, on the reverse strand, counting down.
AGATTTCGAATCTCTTCTTCATAATGCTAGTGACATCGCAACCAAAAAATCAGCAAATGTAGACTATTTACCTTCTGTAGTAACAGTCATAGATGCACAGACCTTTTTAGATGGTGGTATTATCAACATCGGTGAAGCACTTGGTATGTTACCTGGTATTCAAATGCAGATGAGTATACTTGGACAGCCCATTACTACCGTTCGAGGCTTTAAAAATCCAAACTCTTTTATCTCCGATAAGGTAAAAATACTAGTAGATGGTGTTGCTATTAACAATGAAGCAGCGGGAACTAGTGGTTTTTATATGGACTTTCCTATGCAACTTGTTGAGCGTATAGAAGTTCTCCGTGGTCCTGGCTCTACTATTTATGGTGCAGGTGCTTTTTATGGTGCTGTAAATATCATCACTAAACTTGGAAATGCGGGGGACATACAACAACTCTATACAGGTATTGGTAGTTACAACTATGGAACTATGGGTACTAATATTCATAATACTCTAGGTGATTGGAAATTTGCTGCAGATGCTTACTACTCTAAAAATACAAAAGAGTTAAAAGATAATGGACAAACTACAGATGAAGCTATGAGAAACCTCTCCCTAGGCTTTAAAATCCAAAATGGAGGCTTAGAGTTTTTAACACGCTATAAGTCTTCACATTATGGAAATTTTTATCTTAGAAAAGGTACAGTTGAACCTAATCAAGGGAAGAGAAGAGGAGTATTTTTTTGCTCAACTCTCTTATAAAAAAGATTTTAATGATTTTTCACTCCAAACAAAACTCAACTACTCAAATAGACAGTCTGATATAAGTGGTTATCTTAGTAACAGTGTCTCAGATATTGCTAGTGCCTTTGGAGTAGTTGGTGTAGATATGCAAGAGGCTTTTTATGTAAGGGATGCTCAAACTGAAGAAAACATAGAAGCGGAAGCTATACTTACACTACCTGAGATATTTTCAAACGATATATCTATCGGTTTAGGTATTCGTGGTGTTAGTATGAGTAGAAATGATTTTTACAGTAGTGCTGAAAATGCTATCACACAAAACTACAACACTATTGTAACAAGTCCTAATTATCAGTATTTTCCATTTAGAGCAGAAAAAGAACCTGCTTACTGGCAAGATGTAAACTCAACAGATATTTTTTCAAATACGAATAGAACTATATCTTATGCACATATACAAGACCTTATCTCTGTTAATAAGAGTCTAGATTTTGTAGCAGGAGCTAGAGCAGACTACTACTCCGACATAGGGATGAACTATAGTGCGAGACTTGGTCTAGTTTATAGAGCTAATGATGCTCTTATCTTTAAGTTGCTGTATGGTTCTGCGTTTAGAGCACCTACTTTTACAGAAGAGTATACTAATGGTCATATTGGTTATAGAGCAGGTAATACTTCACTTAAACCTGAAGAGACAAACACCTATGAAACCGCTATCATCTACAAACCAAATTTTCACAATAAGTTTGCACTTAACCTCTACTACTCAACACTTACAAATGTTATAGATTTAGAAGAAAAGTCCACTACTATCCCTGGTTATCAGAATATGAAACCAAGAACAAGTAAGGGTCTTGAATTTGAGTACTTTTTTAAGACACAACAGACGCATAATCTGTACTTCAATGCTTCTTATATAGAAGCTGGGTATACAGTTCCTGCTGAAGATGACTCAGTAGAGATAGACCAAGATATGCCAGATATTTCCAAGCTTATGTTAAAAGCAATGTATATTTTTCATCCTCTTAAAGCGCTCTCTTTTGGAACAACTTGGCAGTACTACTCCCAAACAACAAAAACAAAACTTTTATGGGTTGTAAGCACTAACAGAGATACACCAGTTCAAGAGTATCATTTAGTAGATGAGACGATCACTTATAACTTCTTAAACAACTCAGAACTTCGTCTTAGTATTAAAAATATTTTTAATGAAGAGGTTAGATTACCTAGTTATTACTACACACTACCAGGTGGTGTTTTAAGAGAGGGTACAAACTACTATCTTACGTATAGTTATAACTTCTAGCTTGGAGAGAAGTAACGAATAGAAGCAAAACCATATGCTCCACTTTTTTGTACTGCATTTACATGTTCTGGGCTTATGATTCCACCAAGAGCAAAAACTTTCAGTGATGTAGCGTTAACAAGGTTTTTTAAATCCTCTACACCCTTAGGTTTTCCCTTGTTTGGTGTAGAAAAAATAGGACTATATGTCACATAATCTGCACCTAACTCTTCTGCTTTTTTGACATCTTCTTCACTATGACAAGAGATGATGACCTCTAAACCTAACTCTTTAGCTAAAACTATTGTATCAAACTGTAAAGATGTTAGATGTACACCACTTGCATTAAGCCTCTGTGCGAGTTTATAGTCTTGATGCAAAAATGCTTTAAGATTTGGTATAGTTTTACATATTTGTATAAAATTTTGTGCATGAAAAGAGTACTCTGATGTCTCTTTATCCCGATAGAGTGCAAATGCAGGACGATGTTTTTTCAGTTGCATAAACGAAGGTGTAGCAGTTATAAGATAACTTTTTATCATTATTTTCTCCCTCGTAATTTTAATTTATTATACCAAAATACGATATACTAAAGCATGATAAATTTTAATACTTCAAAATCACTCAATATCGTTCTAGCAAATACAAATAAAGCACTGAGTGAAGTACTAAAATCAATTACACCCAAAGAGTTAGAAACACTCTCTAAAGGGAAGGACTTAAAGTCTATAGTTAGCACACTTTTAGAGCAGAGTACAAAAGATTCTAGTGGTGATAAGAAGCTACTTGCTTTACTCAAAGAAAACCCTACTTTTAAGGATCTTAGTAGTGTTAGTAGTAGCATTAAAGAGCTATACCAAACACTCCAAAAAGAGAAAAATCCTCTTCCTTTAGAGAAACAACTTACATCTTTTTTAAGTAACATTAAAAACATTAGTGAAGTAGATTTAAAAACAAAAATAGAAAATTCTGGACTCTTTTTAGAAAATAAAATAAAAAATCTACAAACACCTCAAGTAGCTCTAAAATCTGCTCTAAGCGAACTTACAAAAGTTTTAGATGCTACAAAACTCGCCAATGTTGAGACTATAAATAGACAACTCAAAGAACTACTTGCATCTGATATGTTTAAAAATATATCCAACAAAGATTTACTGACATCTCTCAAAAGTGATTTAAGTTCTCTCACAACTTTAAGTAAAAATACTCAAAATATTTTAGAACAGTTTTCCCAGCGTTTGAACTCTCCAGTTGAGAGACAGTTACAGCCAAATGATGTACTTTTTTCAAAAGAGACTAAAAGCCTTTTTGATAAGATAAACCTTTTGAATAAACCAGAATCACTCTACACACAAGCCTCAGCTAAAGAACTCTTTTCTCAGGACCTAAAAGCACTCTTACTTAAAGCTCAAGAGGAGATAAAAAACTCTAGCTCACCAAATAAAATGGAACTCTTAAAACAGATAGATAAACTCACACTACAGATAGACTACCATCAACTACTTTCACAACTATCTAATGCAACTTCCCTTTATATTCCCTACACATGGGATGCTTTAGAGGATGGAAATATCACAATAAAAAGTAGCAAAGATGATAGGTTTTTTACAGATATAGAGTTAAACCTCAAAGAGTATGGTAGTCTAAAATTACGTTTAGGTATGTTTGAAAAAAATCAGTTAAACATAAATATAAGTGCACAGAGTAAAGAGTTGAAAAAAATACTCCAAGAAAATATAGGCACACTTAAACGCCAACTCATAGGAGAAAATATAATGCCTATAAGTATCCGTTTTTTAGATGATACTGCTCCTGTAACTTCTGCTTACAATGAATATAGCCAAGAGTTAAATGCAGGATTTGAGGCAAAAGCATGAGTCTAAAAAGAGAAAAAGCAGTAGCACTAGTATATGACAGTGCCTCATCCTCTGCCCCAAAAGTAACGGCAAAAGGTGAAGGATTTACCGCTCAAAACATTATAAAAATTGCACAACTGCATGATATTCCTATCAAAAAAGATGAAGACCTTGTTGAGATGCTCTCAAAGCTAGAAGTTGACCGTGAAGTTCCAGCGGAGATGTACAAGGCTATAGCCGAAGTTTTTTCTTATGTATATAAACTGACTAATAAGTAGTCGCATTTATTAATTATTTTATGTTATAATAAATTTTAATATAAAGGAAAAGCTATAAAATTATCCAACAGAACTATACAAATTATAAAAGTGACAGCTGCCCCAGTTGCAGTCAATGCAGAAGCTATATCTCAAAAAATGTACACAATACTATTTAGTGACTTTCCACAAATAAAAGTACTTTTTAAAGGGGCTGATTCATCTTTACATAAAAAACTAGCTGTAGCTATTGCTACTTATGCTAAAAATATTGAAAATATAGAGACTCTTTCATATACAATTGAAAGAATTACAAGCATACATGTTTTAAAAAATATTCAAAAGGAACATTACCCGATGGTCGGTAGCTCTTTGTTAAAAGCGATTAAGGATGTCTTAGGTGATATAGCAACTGATGAAGTACTTGATGCATGGGAGGAAGCATATTTCTTTCTAGCTGACATTTTAATTACTAGAGAAAAAGAGCTATATGCACAAGCATAAGCTCTAAGGTTTTACTTTAATTCACTCCAGTTATCACCAATGTTAAGTGAAGCCTTCAGTGGAATATTTAACTCCATAATACCATCCATAATATCTCTAAACTTATTTCCAAGAGCCTCAGCTTCCTCGGCATTTACTTCAAATATTAATTCATCGTGAATCTGTAAAAGCATAGTTGCATTGAGCTTCTCATTTTCTATAACGTCATGAATTTTATTCATACTCAGTTTTATAAGGTCAGCTGCACTTCCTTGAAAGACTGAGTTTACACTTTCTCTCTCGTATGCTGCTCTAAACATAGGTGTTGCATTTTCATAGTCAAAGTAACGACGGCGTTTAAGGAGTGTCTCAACATATCCTTTCTCTTTTGAGTTATCAACTATACTTCTAAAGTAAGACTTTACAGTAGGAAATGACTCAAAGTATTTCTCAATGATGGCTTTTGCCTCTTTAGTCGTGATTCCTAGTGTATCTGAGAGCTTTTTAGGTCCCATTCCATAAAGAAGCCCAAAGTTGACTGTTTTAGCAATAGAGCGCTTTGCAGGAGCATCTTCTTCTCCAAAAAGAACTATGGCAGTCTGTAAGTGAATATCTTTATCATCTTTAAATGCAGCTACTAAAACACTATCTTGTGAATAGTGAGCAAGTAGTCGTAGCTCTATTTGTGAATAATCTATACCTATGAGTTTCTTACCCTCTCCCGCTACAAATGCCTGACGGATTTTTGCACCAAGAGGTGTACGTGTCGGAATATTTTGTAGGTTAGGATTTTTAGAACTCAAACGCCCCGTTGCTGTACCTGTTTGAACAAATGAAGTATGGATACGACTTTTTTTATCTGCATAGCTTAGTTTTAGAAGTGGCTCTATATATGTTGAGTAGAGTTTATACACTTCACGGTACTCTAAGAGTTTAGGGATTATTTCATGGGCATCTTTTAAACCATTTAAAACTTTCTCATCAGTTGAGTAACCCGTTTTTGTCTTTTTCCCAACAGGAAGTCCTAGTGTCTCAAAAAGTACAACACCTAACTGTTTCGTCGAGTTGATGTTAAACTCACTACCAGCTAACTCGTGAATACTTAGCGTTAAACTTGAGAGTGTCTCTTTAACTTCACCTAAAAACTTCTCCAAAAATGCACTGTCAACTTCAATACCCTCTTTTTCCATTCTTAAAAGTGTTCTAATAAAAGGAAACTCTACCTCTTTGGCTTCATCTATTAAGTGAGTTGCAGATTGAAGTTCTAACTTCTCTAAAAACAGATTGTAAAGTTTTGCAGTTATGTAGGCATCTTCTGCTGCATATTTACAAGCATCTTGGAGTTCTACTCCTGCAAAAGTCTCACCCTTTTTCACAGTATCTTTAAACGCCACCATTTTATGACCTAAAAGTGTGTCACTAAGTTTATCAAGAGCTAAGCTAGAGTTAGAATTTATAAGCCATGCAAGAACCATACTATCTGCATAGACTTCTAAACTATCATCTTCTAAAAAGCGAGTTACAAAATGCAAGTCAAACTTGATGTTATGCCCCACAACTTTAGAATTAAATATCTTACGGATTGCAGATTTTGCATCATCTTCACTTATCTGCTCAGGAACTCCAAGGTAAAAGTGTGCAAAAGGAACATAATATGCCTCTTCTTCATTAGTACAAAAACTAAAACCTACAAGTTTGTCATTTTCATAATCAAGTCCAGTAGTCTCAGTATCAAACGCGACTATAGTATCAGGAGTGAACTTGGCAATTATTGTATTTAACTCTTTGGCATCTGTAAGAAGTGTCGCTTTGAACTCTAGCTTTACACTATAGTCCTCAACTTCTTCTGCCACAGCCTGCTTTGCACTTTCGCGTTTTTCATCACTCACTTGATTTCTCGCATGAAGTACACGAAGTATCGCATTTTGCTCATACTTAACTAACTCATCATAAATGTTTACAAAGGGGTTTTCAATATCCATCTTATACTCTTCAAAATCTATTACTTCGAATACATCGCGTTTAAGTGTTACTAACTCTCGAGACATATATGCTTGTTCTTTACACTCTCTAAGTTTTTTCTGGTTTGCACCTTTTACCTCTTGAACATGAGCATAGATGTTATCTAAATCACCATACTCTTTGAGTAATTTTTCAGCCCCTACTTTTCCTATCCCTTTTACACCAGGAACATTATCGGCACTATCGCCGAGAATAGACTGATAATCAGTAAACTGTTGTGCAGTAACACCATACTTATCATAACAGGCTTTCTCATCCATCTGTTTTCGTTTAATCGCATCTACAACAACAATACCTTTTTCATCATTTATAAGCTGGTAGAGATCTTTGTCATGTGAAACTACTCGTACCTTATAGCCTTTTTCTTCTGCAAGGTGGACAACTGTCGCTATCATATCATCCGCTTCAAAACCCTCTTTACCAAGTGTTTTATAACCCATCTTATCTATCCACTCTATAGCGATAGGGAGTTGCATGCTGAGTTCTGGTGGTGGAGCTGAACGGTTTGCTTTGTAGTTAGGGTCTATCTCATTACGAAATGTAGGACCCTTTGTATCTATAGCAAATATAATGTAGTCACTATCATGATTTTTAGTAAGTGTTGCGATGAAGTTTGTAAAACCTGTGAGGAGCCCCGTTGGGAATCCATCTTTATTTTTTAAGTGTTGTGGGAGTGCGTAAAAACTACGAAAAAAGAATCCAAAAGTATCTATAACGGTAACGGTTTTGCTCATAAAATTGCCTATAATTATTTTTAGGGCACCTCTAAAAACCCTAATGTTCTCAGCAACATATAGGATAAGTCAATTTAAGGCAGAACTTTGCAGGAGCTACTGGTAGCTTCAAGAAGTTCTAACGAAGAAGTGGATTATCCTATATGTTGCCCGTAGGGAGCCCAAAAGAGAAGCAATCTTGCACATAATTTTTAATCGTCGTAGCTAAGGCTATGACTCAAAAAAAGTTATGCACAATCTTACCTCTCTTTTGGGCTCTGAGAATATTAGGATTTTTAGAGGTGCCCTTTAAGCAATTATAGCTAAAGTATCGCTAAATTTTACTCTGACTCCATCGTATCTAGAATATCATCAAGCATATCTTCAAGTACTTCATAGTCATATCCTGCATCGCGTGCCTTACGAAGACCGAAGTTTATAGAGCCATCACCAAATGGTTTATTGATAGGCACTATTGTTTTTACTATATTTAAGGCAGTAGAATACTCTCTTATATCTTCTGGTGCAGCAGATGGATTATCCGCATACTTAATCATCTCTATAAAGTCCTTATCAAAGTTCCAGTGCTCAAACACAGCAGCAGTCACTTCAGCACTACTTACATCAACATAAGATTTTTCCACTTGTGCTATGTTGTTTGTTGTCTCTATTTCAGACTTAAAACTTACATCTTCATCCTCTTGGATAATATCACTAGAGATTAAAATTTTTCCTGTCTCTTGTAAAAAAGCGGCTAGATAGAGTTTGTCTGCTTTTTCTTTATCTATTGTATTGTACCAACTCTGAATGAGTTTTGCTTGTTTAGCTGAAACATCTGCGAACACATCACTACTCACACCATAAGGTTTCATATCAACATTTAAAAGTTTACGAACACTGTTTCCAATAGCGATTGAGCGAGTCATACTCATACCAAAAAGGGTAACGGCTTGTGAAACATTACGTATCTGTTGACCAAAGCCATATAACGGAGAGTTTGCAGCTTTTAAAAGATTTGCTACTATCATAGGATCAGGCTCTATAACCTTTGCTAACTCTCCTATTCCCGCATTTTCATCAGCATACACTCTGTTAATATCCAGGATACTTTTTGAAAGAGCGGGAAGGGATTTAATACTCTCAATAATAGACTGCTTCATTAATGTTGACCTTAAAATTTTATTTATTTATTTAATTATAGCAAAATAAATATCTATTAGTGACAATGATGCACAGCTTCTTGAGGTGCTGTCACAAATCCATACCCGTGATAGACTGTAAATACACCATATAAAATCACCACAATAGAAGAGAGACTCATCATCATGTTTCTAAAGCTTGTAGCTTGAGCAAGTGAAGCTAAAAAACCTAAGCTAAACATAGCCGGAATTGTACTTAGTCCAAATATAGCCATGACTAAAGCACCATATAGTGGGTCAGCAGTACTTGCTGCTGTAATAGCAAAAAAGTAAACAAAACCACAAGGAAGGAGTCCGTTTAACATACCTAGTAGAAAAAAACTACTATTTGATTTTGAGTTGAGTATCTTTTTAAAGGTTTTTTTATAAAATGTTGAACTAGAAAAAGAGTGCTCTATAAGTGTTAAAAATTTTAATTTCCCCATAAGTGAGAGTCCTGCTAGAACCATAGCTAAACCGGCCACTATCAGTAACATACCGTTAGCAAAGTCAGAAAAACGAACTACTTTTCCTAAACTACCAAAAAGTAGACCTAACATAGAGTATGTAAAAACACGTCCAAAAGAGTAAAGTAGATGTGCGATAGTTTTAGAGACTTTAGAACTTGTTGGTTGTATTTTTATACTCGAGTAAGCAAATACAATACCACCACACATTCCTATGCAGTGTCCAAAAGATCCTAAAAATGCGATACTTATAATAGTTAGTAAATTTACTGTTTCCATGTAATGACCTAAATTTTTCTTGTATTATATAGCAATAGTGTTACAAAAGTATTAAGAATACTTCTAAGGACGTCTCTTTTTACCCTTACCTGCATCATCATATGATAAAAAACGATACAAGTCTTCATGCATTTGTTCATCTAGAGAGTCCCATATCGCACATTTTTTTGCATAGCGTTCTAGATTTTCTGTTTTAGACTTCCTTATATCACGTATGAGATAGTGGTATCGTACTAAATCTTTAGTATATTGACTGATAAAAGGCCAATTTTTTATGACCTGATAACTTCTCTCTTCATGGTCTGTAAAACTCCACTCATTAAACTCATAATCTTCTTTATCTTTTTTAAATGCTGTCAAAGGTTTACCAATATCATGAAGGAGTCCAGCTCCAATCATTTTAAACTCTCCTGCTTTTATACAGTAGTAAGTTACTCTCAGTGTATGCACTAAAACACCATGTTGATGCCATTTGTTTTGTACTATAAAGAGTGAAGATAAAAAAGCCTTACTCCATATTTTATTATATATATCACTACTGCTATGCATTTGGTAACTCTATCTTAAAGGAGGCACCATCTTGTGTATTGTAACAACTAAGACGTCCTCTACTATGTTCTTCTACTATCGTTTTACTCATATAAAGTCCTAATCCTGTTCCATCTTTTTTTAATTTTGTTGAAAAGTATGGATTAAATATTTTATCCATTATCTCTTCTGGTACTCCACCACCATTATCACTCACCTCAAGTACATAATTTTCATTCTCAACATAAGACTTGAGTTTAATATATGGATTTTGTATATTTTTATCAACTAAAATATCTTGTGCATTTTTCACTAGATTTATTATAACCTGCTTGAGTTCATTTGAGTATGCCATAAAACCATCTTTACAATCAAGTTCTTCGATAATTCTAATATTGTTATTTTCAAGAGTAGTTCGTATAATTGTTAACACACTGTTTACCAAGTATGTAAAACTAGTTATCTCTTTCTCTTTATCTTCTTTAAAGAAATCTCTAAAATCATTAATAGTAGCACTTAAATGTTGTGTATAATTAGCAATATCTTGTGATACTTCCATAGCTGTCTCTTTATCGAGTTTACCTAATTGTGCTTTTAGGTTTATAAGTGCACCCGCAGAAGCAATAGCTGTTAAAGGTTGTCTCCATTGATGTGCAATCATACTTATCATCTCACCCATCTGTGCTAAACGTGATTGATGGAGTATATGCTCATCTTTCTCTCTATTATCTTTAAGTGCTTTATCAACTTTTGCTTCAAGTGTTTCATTGAGAGATTCTATCTTCTCTTTATCTTGTAGCATTTGTAATTCTGCATCTTTTCTATCTGATATATTTCTCCAAACACCATATATTAAATCGGTACCATTAAGATTTATTTTAGTAAGTACGATTTCACACCAAAACTCCTCTCTATTTTTATCCTTATGTAACCATTCAAAAGCTTTGTACCCTTCTTTAAAAGTTGCTCGCACCATTTGCACCATTCTTTTTAGAGAAGAGCTACCATCTGGCTGATACATAGGTGAAAGTTGCCTTAAACTAAGTGCTAAAAATGCCTCTTCATCCTCATACTTAAACATATTATTCATCGCCTTATTTAAGCTTACAAATTTATGTTCTTGAAAAATCACAATACCATCAGAAGAATTTTTATAGATTGTTTTAAATGTTGTATCTAAAGAAACTGCATTATGAAGTGCTTTATAGTATCTATGTCCAGATATATAAAATATACCCATTACCGTAAACATTGCCAAAGCATATATTTCAAAAACATCACCACCATGATATACCAATGCAGAGATTAAAAATAAAAAACTCGGTATCATATAAACTATATATGCACTAAATACACTACCCAGTGTTGTTAAGGAGCCTGCTGCAAGTCCAGACATAATGAACCCAATTAACAATATATGTGTGTCAGGTATATTGTGTAAAATAGATATCCAAATTATAAATCCATATAAAAATGTACTTATAAAACTAAGCACATACATCACTTTTAAATAAAGATAGATTTTTTCACTTTTTTGCTTGAGAAATTTAATAAGTTGTCTATTTACAAGTACTCTTAGAAAGAAAAAAAGAAAATGTATACATAACCAAATAAGTAAAATACTATGTTGTATATAGCCAAACAAGATATAAACCATAGCTAATGGTGCAGCTATATGAACAACTACAATGCCTAACTGTACATTTTTTGTAAGTAATTCTACTAGTTCAAAGTTATATTTTTTATTCCACAATTCCATCAGCATCAGAGGTTTCCTCTACTCTAAAGAAGTAGGCTTACCAAAATAGTAACCTTGAAAATAATCAACACCAAGCTCTTTTAAAATATGAAATATTTTTTCATTTTCTACATACTCTGCAATAACAGTCAGTTTTTGTTCTCGTGCGAAAAGGATAATAGACTTCACTATAGAGACTGAAAAGTTTGAAGATTCTATATTTTTTACTAAACTACCATCTATCTTAATAATGTCTGGCTGAAAATCAAGTAAGCGTTCATAGTTAGAATAACCAGCTCCAAAATCATCTATGGCAATTTTTACACCATAAGACTTTACCTTAATGATAAATGTTTTGATAACCTCAAAATCTTTCATATCTTCATCTTCTAAAAGTTCAAAAGTAATCCTCTGAGCTTTTTCTCCAGAATCTTCAAGGAGTTTATATATCTTTTCTCTTATATGCTTGTCTTCCATATCTATGGCTGAGAGATTAATAGAGACATCGCATGTGAGACTATTTAAAGCATTAAAGGAGTTTTCTAAAACATTTGAAGTTATTTGAGTATAGTATTTTCCTTGTTTAGCAATATCTAAAAAGAAATAAGGTGCCATAACAGAACCATCATTTTCTACTAAACGTACCAGTGACTCATACTTACATAACACACCATCTCTATCAACTATTTCTTGAAAAAAAGAGATGATTTTAGAGTTTTCTATGGCTTCTTTTACTTTTGTTAATATCTTCAAGTTGTGGTCTGCTACTCTATGGACCTCTTGTGCTATATCATTTGTTACTAAAAAGTTTTGTTTATTACGCACTAGTTGCTTCATTCCATATTTTACATTTTCATACACATTATTTGCATAAGAAACACAGATTAGAATTGCAACATCATAATGAATAGCATTTATTTCAATATGTAATGTATTAATAAACTTTTGAAACTCTTTAAGTCCATCAATAGTATTTTGTATTTCATCAGAACCAGGACACTCTTTTACAAAAGAAAAATTTCCGTTATCAAGTGTAAAAAAAGATTCAAAATGTAATTTTTCATACATATTATCTTCTAATATAGCAGATAGTTTTGATTCAATTATAGATGAGAATTCATATCCATAATATCTCTGTAGATTATCAAATGATTCTATCTTTATCTGAACAACAAATGCTTGTTTTGCTGTCTTTATATAGTCTAAAAATTGCCTTTTAGAATTCATAACCATGGTAATATCGTGCCTCATAGCAATATACTCTAAAATATTTCCATCTAAATCTAAGATTGGCTGAATAATCGTATCAACATAGTAACTACTACCATCTTTTGTCCGATTTCTAACTACACCTTCCCATGTCTTTTTATCAACTTTTATAGTATGCCACATCTCTTCAAATATAGATGCAGGGCTATCAGGATGTCTAATAATATTTTGATTTTGACCAATAAGTTCTGTTCTAGAGTATTGTGATACTGAGCAAAACAGATCATTTGCATATGTAATAATACCCTCTAAATCTGTCTTTGAAATCAAGGTTTTTTGGTTTGCTATAGCTTTATATTGTTCTAAAAAATTTAAGTTTTCTTTGAGTTCTTTTTTCAATCTTATTTTCTCAACAACTTTAGTCAGTAACTCTAAAAATTGTGTTAAATCTATCGGTTTTAAAAGATAACCATCAACTCCTAGATGAATACTACGTCTAAAGTACTCTATCTCACTATAAGCAGAAAGTAGTAAAATAGGAATATCTTTATCTGTTTTTCTAATTAGCTCAGTCATATCTAAACCATTTAAGTTTGGCATATTTATGTCTGTAATAATTAAATCTATTTTATTTTTGTTAAACTTTTCAAAACCATCTTCACCATCTACTGCGACTACAATATCTGTAAAAAATTCAGCTAGCACAGCTAAAGTAGCCACTCTCGCTTCTTCATTATCTTCTACATATAAAAGTTTTATACTTGCTGTGTTTTTAATCACTTTTTTTAAGTTATACATATAAAAATTTTATCTCAATATTCTTCAATGGAGTTTAATTATGAAAATTGGACATAGGATGGTATGCTTCAAGTGTCTCTTTCAAATTTTCTTTTTGAATATGTGTATAAATCTGTGTACTTACTAAAGAAGAGTGTCCAAGTAACTCTTGTACAACACGTAAATCAGCCCCACCAGTAATAAGTGAAGTTGCATAGGAGTGACGCAGTATATGAGGTGAGATACCTAAGTACTTTTGCGTGATTTTATAAGCACTAATTCGACTTAAAACATTTTTTTGATAATTCAACCAGATATATTCACTCTCAAAGGGCATCATAGATTTATACACTTCTATAGCTTTTATGGCAACTTTAGCCAGAGGAACAATACGTTCTTTCTCCCCTTTTGCATGTAAAACATGTAACCATTCTCCCTCTATATCCTCTCCTCTGAGTGCTAAACACTCGCTAATACGTGTTCCACTTGCATACAAAAAAAGTATAAGAGCATAGTCTCTTGCACCTATCCATGTAGTTCTATCTATGAGCAAAAGCCCTCTTTTCACCTCTTCGTAAGAGAGAAACTTAGGAAGTAGTTTTGGAATTTTTGCAAATTTAAATTTATCAGTTTTCTCGCTAAAGTGCTGCTTATAACAAAAATCAAAAAAAGCATTTACCGCAGAGAGTTTTCTATTAAGGGTGCGTTTATTAGAGTAGTTTGAGAGGACAGAGAGTAGTTTCTCAGAGTTAAGACAAAGAAGCTTTGAACCTGTCTGTGCTTCTATCTGTAAAAGGTCACTTTTATAAGCCTCTACACTCTTAGAAGAGAGTGCACGAGTTACACTAATGTACTCTAAAAATGCTTCGAGTTCATTAGACATTACTCTGTAAGAATTTTCTTATCATTTACAAAAAAAGATTTTTTAGAAGTAAAAACAAATCCATCATCAAAATCAACTTCATGTACTGTATAGTCAAATGTTTTTTTATCTAAAACAATGATATAACCCTCTTTTTCTAAAACATAAAGCTTGTCACCATTACTTACCATCGCATAAAAGTGGGCAAATGGAAATTTTACTTTTGACTCTACTTGTAAGTCTGATGTTAAAGAGATTATTTCACCCTGCTTTGTAGCTATAAATACTTCATCTTCGTCATACACTATACTTCTAATTTCATACTTAACACGAATCTCTTTTTTTGCCATCGCAAGTATTTTATATGATGTTGCTGCAATAATTTTATTTTCTATTAAATCAAAGGCTATAACATTGTTAAAGTTGTCTTCAGAGGAGACAATCACTGTACGAAGTCTCTTTTTTTTATCATTATTTACAAATATAACTTTTCCATCTAGTGTTGGAAAAAAGACTAAACCGCGCATAAAAAATGGATTTACTATACGAGAATCTACTGCTATAAACTTAGCACCCTGCTCTTTAAAAAGTACATTTTTTGTCTCTATATCATAAAGAGCTATCTCATTGTCTGCAAAAATTACCGCTAAATCATTTCCAGATACAGTAGCACCGGCTACACTCTTTTTTAGTTCTAAATGTTTAACTATGCTTGTATCTGCTTGAGAAATGAGACTCACATTCCCATCTACTGAGGCACTAATTATCCAACCATCACTTTGTGAGATAAGTCTATGCGATGGGCTAATCGCTACATCAACCAAACCATCATGAGTAAGTAGTGTTCTATCTTCTAAGAGAGCTACATTTGAAGAGGTGTCAATTATTGTATGTTTTGACTCCTCATATGCTTCCCAGTCACTCCCTAATTTTATC